>CALKHT010000037.1 GCA_937988825.1 uncultured Phycisphaeraceae bacterium | reverse complement strand
TACCCCGACTCCACGGGCCCCAGTGACCGGGTCGAGATGTCCTACAACCGCCAGGGTGAACTCGTCGCACGCAAAGATCAGCTTGGGACCGTGCACCTGTACGAGTATGATGGACTGGGCCGCCGCACGCAGGACCGCGTGACAACACTCGGCAGCGGCGTTGACGCGGCCGTCCGGCGGATCGCTACGACCTACGAGGTGCGCGGCATGGTCAGCACCATCACCAGCTATAACGATGCCGGCACCGGCACCCCCGGAAGCGTCCTCAACGAGGTCGCCTTCACCTACAACGACTTCGGCCAGCTCATCAGCGATGCCCAGCAGCACGACGGCCCCGTCACCGGTGCCTCGCTCGATGTCCAGTACGGCTACGCCAGCGGTGCCGGCGGTTCGAATCAGATCCGGCCCACGTCGCTCACCTACCCCAACGGCCGTGTGATCGACTACAGCTATGGAACTTCCGGGGGAATGGACGACAAACTCAACCGGCTCCAAGCGATCAAGGATGGTTTCACCACCCTCGCCGCCTACTCGCACCTGGGCATGGGCACCGTCGTGCGTGTCGACTACACCGAGCCGCAGGTGCGCCTCGACCTGTGGGGCGGCACCGCCGGAAGCTACACCGGCCTCGACCGCTTCAACCGCGTCGTCGACCTGCAATGGTTCGACTACGGCGACTCCGAGGACCGCGTGCGGATCAAGCACGGCTACGATCGCAACTCGAACCGCCTCTACCGCCGCAACGAGGTCGCCCGCGCGGCCGGGGCGAGCTTCGATGAACATTGCATCGCGAGCCATTTCAAAAGCCCCGGGGATACTTCACGCTTGAGTTGTGATCCCCGGATTCATCGGCGGGGTCACCACGTACCAACCCCACTTCGCCGGTTCGAGCATGAGGACGAGTTTGCCATCGCTGATGGTGTACTTCCTGGCTATCCTGTCAGTATCGACCGGCGACAGCCAGAATCAAGGCAATTGATCGCTCACACCACCGCCGGGGTGGGGACGGGGATGTCGTATTGCTCGGCGGCCTGTTTGGCGCCCTTGGGCAGGCCGATGGTCTGGTTGGCGATCTTGTCCTGCAGACGCATGATGCCTTCGATGAGGGTTTCCGGCCGAGGGGGGCAGCCCGGGATGTAGACGTCAACGGGCACGACCATGTCCACGCCCTTGACCACGTGGTAGCCGTACTTGAAGTAAGGCCCGCCGCCGACGGTGCAGGCGCCCATGGCGATGACGTACTTGGGGTCGGGCATCTGGTTGTAGAGCCGCTTGACGCGGGAGGCCATCTTATAGGTGACGGTGCCCGCGACGATCATGAGGTCCGCCTGCCGGGGTGTGGCGCGGAAGGCGCCGGCGCCGAAGCGGTCCAGGTCATACCGGGAAGCGCCCACCGCCATCATTTCGATCGCGCAGCACGCCAGACCGAAGGTCATCGGCCACAAGCTGCTCTTGCGGGCCCAGTTGATGGCCCAGTCCAGACTCGTGACGATCAGCCCCTCTTCAAAACGGTTCTCAATCCAACTCATGATCGCGGCTTTCCGTTTAATGTCGGGTCAGGTCAGTCGGTCCATTATAGCCAATCGCCCGCCCCCCGCATTCCAGCCCCCGTTACCCTCATTCGAGCGTGATCGGCTCCTTCAGGCGCAGGTACTTTTGTAGTTCATCCGCCAGCCCCTGGGGCGTCAGGTTGAAGCGGTCCAGCAGCGATTGCTCCCAATGGACGCCGTCCTTGATGTCACGCAGCATGGCGAAGACAGCCTCGCGGTCCTTCTGCATGAGCATCTCCACCAGGTGCAGGCTCACACCGTAGAACCAGAAGGGGATGTTGCGGGCGTGCAGCGCACCTTCGAAGCTGCCGCGTTTGGCCAGTTCCTGCATCCCCTGCGACCGGCGGTAGCGGTTGAAGTCGGACTGAACGACCAGTCGTGTAGCCAGATACTCCGCGATACCCTCGTTGAGCCAGTTGGGGATGGGCCGGGCTGAGCGATAACGATGCAGGAAGCCGTGGGTGGTCTCGTGGACGAGCAGGTGTTGCAGGTTCCAGCGGTCCTGCATCATGGTGAAGACGATGCGTACCTCACCTGTGGCAAACGAATGGCAGACGCCAGCCGTCCCCCTGGAGTTGGGGTTTTTGAAGATGTCGCGTTCGATGCGGTGATAAAGCTCCTCCTCGGAACAGAGGAAGATCAAAGCCTTACCCTTCCAGATGTTCACCTGCGGCGGGATGTCGAGCATCTGCGACAGCCGACGATACATATTCTCCAGCAGGATGGACATGCGCGTGACTTCGCGCGGTTCGGCATCGGTGTAGAAAAGGTAGTGCTCCGTCTCGATCAGCCGCATCTCGACCTGCAGGTAGTCGAGCACCGAGGCAACGAACTCCTTCTCCCGCGCGACGAAGGCGGCGATTTCCTCTTCGCTGAGCGTCTGCCAGGTGTAGTCCGATGCACGGATGCGTGGCGGCTGGGTGACAGGGGTGTCAGGTTCGCTGGGGAGGGGGGGATTAACCGCCGGGGCATCGCCGGCAATGCGCAGCGAATGGAACTGATCCTGGTAGCTGGGGTCGAGTCGGACCGTGTTGCGGAAAATGCGATGCGCAAGGTCGGCACCATCCTCCAGTCGCGACAGGATCGTCGCCAGTCGGAAGTTCTCCTGCGCCGAGTCGGCCTGCATGAACCCGCCGAATACCACGACCACATTGGTCGCGCTGAGGTCGGCCCACGGCACGACCTGCGGGGGCTGACCGTCTTTTTCCAGAACGAACCCCTCCAGGTCGTAGGCCAGCACCGTGCCGATCAATCGGCGACCGTCGCGCGTGGTGACTTTGACCGGTGTTGAGCGCGTGGCGGGGAAAAGGGCCGGGGCGATTGTTGATATCGCCTCGTCATCCGGGGCGGTGGCAGGGGCATCGTGGGCGGGCGCGGGACAGGCAATCGCCACTGCTGTGAGGACGAGCAGGCATCGGCTGAACCACCGGATGGACTCAGTCATGGAATGCCTCACACGGGCGGGTGGGGGGGCGTGGGGGCAACGGAAGCCCGCGGCCACCATTCTACCGTGCCGGGGGTGGAATCCCTTATGAAACTGTTCGAACGCGTGATGCGGCGGGATGAGGGGTGTCGACAGTTGTGGGAAAGGTGTCCTGCCGTGGATTGCCGTGTCAAACACTCATTCCGGCAGTAGCGCCCTGACTTTCGCTTCGGGCAGCATCATTTCGCGCAGGGCGGGTGATGCCGGGCGATGTTCGATCCGGCGGTCAGCTCTCACAACGTGGTGTCCATCTGTCGCATGGCGAGCACAGACGTCTTGTCCTACCTGAACATCTTTTTTCTCTGTCCCATCGCAATTATTCGCCCGGGATGTAGGAGATCACGCCGGACCAGGGGCTGCTGGCGGTGGCGTAGAGGCGTTTGGGGATGCGGCCGGCGAGGTAGGCATGGCGGCCGGCCTCCAAAGCGTGGCGCATCGCATGGGCCATGCGGACCGGATCCTTCGCGTGGGCGATGCCGGTGTTCAGCAGCACGCCGTCAGCCCCCAGCTCCATCGCAATGGTGACGTCGCTGGCGGTACCCACCCCGGCATCGACGATGACGGGATAGTCCGGGTCACCGTCCTTGAGCATCTCCAGGATGATGCGGATGTTGTTGGGGTTGAGGACACCCTGACCTGAGCCGATGGGCGATCCGGCGGGCATGACCGACGCAGCCCCCGCCTCCTTGATGCGCAGAGCCATGATCGGGTCGTCGCTGGTGTAGCACAGCACATGGAAGCCATCGGCGACGAGCTGGCGGCAGGCTTCGAGCGTGCCCACGGGGTCGGGCAGCAGCGTCTTCTTATCGCCCAGCACCTCCAGCTTGACCCAGTCTTTGCCCGGGTTGTCGAGCTGGTCGAGGATTTCGCGTCCCAGCCGGGCGACACGCACCGCATCCTCCGCGTTGAAGCAGCCGGCCGTGTTGGGCAGAATCGTGTAGCGGTCGGTATCGATGTAGTCCAGCAACGACTTGCCATCCTTGTCGATCAGCCGCTCGCGCCGCACTGCCACGGTGATGACCGTGGCGCCGCTGGCGTCCAGCGCCTGCTGCATGGTGGTGTAGTCGGCGTATTTGCCCGTGCCCACGATCAGTCGCGAGGCGATGGTGCGGCCGGCGACGATCAGCGGGGCGTCCGTGATGGGGGTGTTGACGGCGGTCATGATTCGACTCGATTCAATCAAAGGGGAGGACCGACGATGGCGACAGCGGCAGATCAGCCGCCTCCAACGAGGGTGACAACCTCGATGCGGTCGCCCTCGCGCAGCGGTGTGGCCTCGTGAAGCCGGCGCGGGACGACCTGACGGTTGACCTCGACAGCCACGGCCTTGCCCGTCAGCCCCAGATGCGCCACCAGTTCGGCGACAGTCTGGTCGGCGGGCAGCTCGGTCGGCTCACCATTCACAAAAACACGCATGGCGTCATCTTAACGCGACGGCTGAGCGGATGCGATGGCGGATCATGTGGCCCGGGCCGGGGAGGGCCGTCGTTTTCGGATTGTTTCCGGCCAAGAGGGTGGGTCAAGGTCTCGCAAATCGCTTTTTTCACTGGCGATGTTCCGACGCAGGGGATGACAAAAGTGGAATTGGTTGGCATGGTTTTAGCACGCGGGTTATTCTGAGGAGGTCGTATCCCTGCGTGTTGGCGAAGGCCGGTGTTCGTTTGTCGGCCTGGCGCAAGGTGTTCGTGTCTGTGATGCGCGTGGCAAGCAGGCCATGGGCGATTCCAGGAGCAACGGCTCGTGACACGACAGATGGACGAGCGGACGACGAATCGCACCTACGATGTGTGGGCCAAGGTGTACGACCATACGTTCGGCGCTTTGCTTCACCGGGGCCAGTCACGGGCGGTCGAACAGCTCAGGACGCGATTAAAACCGGGCGACCGGGTGCTGGATATCGGCGTCGGCACGGGGATCATGCTGCAGTACTTCCCGCGCGACGTGACGGTGGTGGGGCTGGACCTCTCGGCCGGGATGCTCGACAAGGCGCGACGGCGATGCCAGGAGTTGCAACTCAGCCACTGCCATCTGGTGCGTGCCGATGCGATGGCACCGCCGTTTGAGGAGCAGTCGTTCGATCATGTCATCATTTCGCACACGATCAGCGTGGTGAGCGATCCGGCACGGCTGCTGAAGCTGGCGGGACGGTTGGTCAAGCCCGGCGGACGCATCGTGGTGCTGAATCATTTTCTGTCCACACAGCCGGTGATCGCCTGGCTGGAGAAGGTGCTCAATCCGCTGTTTGTGAAGCTTGGCTGGCGCAGCGATCTTTCACTGGAATCGATCCTGCCGGGCACCGAGCTGCACGTGGAGTACCGTTTCAAGTTGCGTTTACTGGATGTGTGGCAGATCATCGTGCTGACACATGAATCACAGATTCGTCCGCGGCCCCATTCATCGCCCGCTGTGGGTGAGGATTCGCCGCCGGCACAGCACATGGGGGCGTTCGATCAGCTGAGCTATCCGTGATCGAAAAAGCTGAACCCGGAATGGCGAACGAAGCAGGTCAATTTCTCAGGGCGTTTTTGCGTCATCCGGCGCGTGTGGGGGCGATTGCGCCCAGCTCGCCGTATCTGGCGCGGGAGATGGTGCGTGGCCTTGAGGTTCCGCCGGGCCGTTGCGTGCTGGAGTTCGGGCCGGGCACGGGGCCTTTCACTGCCGAGCTGCGGCGGGTGACCGGGCGTGACGGCTATCTGGGCATCGAACGCGAGCCGCAGTTCGTCGACATGCTGATGCGCCGCTTCCCGGATATGCGGTTCGTGAATGCCTCGGCGGCAGATGCGGTGTCGCTGCATGCCGAATCGGGGCTGGGACCGGTCCACGCGGTGATCTGCGGGCTTCCCTTCGCGTCGCTGCCGCCTTCGGTGCAGGATGGCATTGTCGAGGCACTGGACCAGCTCCTGCCGCCGGGCTGCATGTTCCGGACGTTTCAGTATGTGCACGCTTATGGCCTGCCCACGGCGGTGCGGTTTCGCCGACGCATGGCGGAGCTGTTCGGCCGGCACGAACGATCGAAACCGGTCCTGCGAAACATCCCGCCCGCCTATGTGCTGACCTGGCGGCGATAACCTGCGGCACCGCGAGGTTGTGTCTGGACGCCCACCTCTTCATTACAATCCGGCCATGGCCAATCGCATGGATAGCGTTGAAGCGCGAAGGCTTCAGGAACATCGCACGGAAGTGACGGACTGGAAACAGTGGGGGCCCTATGTCAGCGAACGCGCCTGGGGTACCGTACGTGAGGATTACTCACCGGATGGATCCGCGTGGAATTACCTGCCGTTTGATCAGGCGCATCGCAAGGCATACCGCTGGGGTGAGGATGGCATCGCAGGGCTGAGCGATCGCAGGCAGATTCTGTGTTTCGCCCCGGCATTCTGGAACGGGAAGGATGCGATTCTCAAGGAGCGACTTTTCGGGCTGGGCAATCCGGAAGGCAACCACGGTGAGGATGTCAAGGAAGTCTACTACCACCTCGATGCCACGCCGACGCACTCCTATCTGAAGTATCTGTATCGCTATCCGCAGGCCGCATTTCCCTATGAGGAGCTGCGGCGCGTCAATCGTGAACGTTCGGCCCTGGAGCCTGAGTATGAACTTGCGGATACGGGCGTGTTCGCAGAATCGCGTTACTTCGATGTGTTCATCGAGTACGCCCGGCGTTCGCCGAATGAGATTCTGATTCGCATCATGGCGGTGAATCGCGGGCCGGAAGCGGCGCCACTGCATCTGCTGCCGCAGTTGTGGTTCCGCAACGATTGGGCGTGGGGGCCCAGGCGCAGGCGCGAGCCGGTGATCGAACTGGAGCAGGGTGGCCCGCATCCAGTGCTGGTCGCGCGGCACGAGACCCTGGGCGTATGGCGACTGGCGGTCCGACCGGGCAGCGCATCGCCAAAGGTGCTGTTCACCTGCAACGAGACCAACGCACCTCGGCTGTACGGCCATCGCCTTCCCGGAGCGCCGGATTACTACAAGGACGCCTTCGACGATTACATCGTGCACGGCCGGCACGATGCAGTATCGCCTCAGCCTCGCGGCACCAAGGCGGGGCTGCATTACGTATTCGATGTGCCCGCCGGTGAATCGCGGCAGGTTGACCTGGTCTTCGCCGATGTGATCAAGCCGGACCTTTTCGACGATTTCGATGCGATCATCCAGCAGCGCATCGCCGAGACGGATGCGTTCTATGACACGATTCATCACCCGAAACTGACCGCTGAGGAGCGGATGGTGCAGCGCCGCGCGCTGGCGGGGATGATCTGGTCGCAGCAGTTCTACGCGCTGGACATGCAGCGATGGCTCGATGGCGACAATCCCCAGGCGCCTCCGCCCGCGTCTCGCAAGCATGGCCGCAACCATGATTGGCGGCATCTGTCGATTGCGAACGTGATCGTCATGCCGGACAAGTGGGAGTATCCATGGTTTGCCGCGTGGGACTGGGCCTTTCATGTGATACCGCTGGCGATGATCGACCCAGCCTATGCCAAGCGGCAGCTCGAACTGATGCTCAGCGAGAAGCTGTTGCACCCCAACGGTCAGATTCCCGCCTATGAATGGGCGTTTTCAGATGTGAACCCACCGGTGCAGGCATGGGCGGTGTGGCGTGTCTACAACATCGAGAAGCACGCGCACGGCGAGCAGGGCGATCTGGATTTCCTGGAGCGCTGCTATCACAAGCTGCTGCTGAACTTCACGTGGTGGGTGAACCGCAAGGACGCCGCAGGCCGCAACATCTTTCAGGGCGGGTTCCTCGGGCTGGACAACATTTCGGTGTTCGACCGATCACGACCGTTACCGGGCGGCAGGCGGCTGGAACAGGCGGACGCCACCGGCTGGATGGGGCTTTATGCGCTGAACATGCTCTCGATTGGGCTGGAGCTGGCACAGCATCGGCCCAACTACGAGCATCTGGCGATGAAGTTCTTCGAGCACTTCCTGGCGATCGCGGCCGCGATCAATCAGGAAATCAGCCCCGGGCTGTCACTGTGGAATGAGGAAGATGGCTGGTACTACGACGTCGTCCACGGCGTCAACGGCGATGAAGGCCCGGGACTGCAACTGCGCGTGCGTTCACAGGTGGGCCTGATCCCGCTTTTCGCCGCGATGGTGCTCAAGCACAGTTGGTTCGAGCACCTGCCCAACTTCCGCAAGCGGTATGAGTGGGTGACGCGCCATCGGCCGGATCTGGGCGCGGGACTGGCCTGCATCTGGGCGGAAGATGGCACCCGCTGCCTGCTGAGCATCGTCAACTACCATCGGCTGAAGCGGATCCTTCAGCGCACGCTCGATGAAACGGAGTTTCTCGCGCCTTACGGTGTGCGGGCATTGTCGCGCTATCACCTGGAGCATCCGTACACGCTGCGCATCGCGGGTGAGGAACTGACCGTGCGCTACGAGCCGGGTGAATCGACCAACCGCCTTTTCGGCGGCAACAGCAACTGGCGCGGACCGATCTGGTTCCCCACGACGTTCATGCTCATCACGGCGCTGCGCGTCTACGATCGTTTCTTTGGCGATCAGTTCCGCATCGAGTGTCCCACCGGCTCGGGCAACATGCTCACACTCAACGAGGTGGCGATGGAAATCGCCCGGCGGATGACGCAACTGTTCCTGCCGGATGAGAATGGCCGGCGACCGATGTACCGCGGCTGCCCGCTTTTTGAGAACGATCCGGCGTTCAGTGAACAGTTGCTCTTCTACGAGTACTACCACGGCGACAACGGTCGGGGACTTGGCGCCAGCCATCAGACCGGCTGGTCGGCGCTGGTGGCGAAGTTGCTGGATCAGTTGGCACGCTCCCGTAAATGAAAACAGCCGCACCGTTGGCGGGTGCGGCTGCGTGATATCGGCAATGAAAGTGGTTTACTTCGCCGGGGTGATTTCGACGAAGCGCTTCACGCTTTCCAGATCGCGCAGGACATCGAGCGTGGCAGTGATGGTACCCGACTCGCCGCGACGGCCCTTGAGCGGGTGCTGCTTGACCACGTGCCCGCCGTAGAACCGACCGCCGCGGGGCTTGGGGTTGTACAGCCGCTTGCGGATCTTGCGCTGGCGATCGTTTTCAGCCTGAACCCGGGCGTCCTTGCTGAGCAGCCGCACCAGTGTCTTGGTGGCCGCCTGACTGGTCGGGTCCTTCACGATCGTCACGTTGATTCGGCTACCGGGCGCGATGTCGCTCATGGCAATCACTCTCTGATTCAGTAGGTTAGGCCGTGCCGGTCGGGCAGCGGCGAGCCGCGAATTGTTGCAGATTGGGCCGATCGAGTCAAGGCGGGCCGAGGAACGGCGATTGCCCCGCTGAAGGTTAGTTTCCCATGCCCTGGGAAAGAACAGCTGAATCGTTGCGGCAGGCTGCGGCAGGGTTTATCGTGTGCTCGGTGCTGATTTTGCGGAAAGCGGAGCCTTATGCCGACCGTCAGTTACGATGGACAAAGCCTGAGTGTCGACGGCCGTCGTGTCTGGCTGGTCAGCGGCTCGATCGATTATGCCCGCGTGCCCCGGCAGCTCTGGCGTGACCGGCTCCGGGCCGCCCGGCAGGCGGGGCTCAACTGCATCGCCACGCCGGTCTTCTGGAATGTGCACGAGCCTGCCCCGGGCGAGTTCAACTTCTCCGGCGAGCAGGACTTACGCCACTTCATCGAACTGGTGGCCGAGGAGGGCATGTTCTGCATCCTGCGGCCGGGCCCCTTCATCGACAGCGACTGGGACTTTGGCGGTCTGCCCGCGTGGCTGAATCGCATCTCCGACATCCGCCTGCGCGAGGCGAGCGGTCCGTTTCTCGAAGCATGTGCCCGGTATCTCACGGCTGTGATGGAGCAGGTGCGCTCGCTGCAGGTCAATGCGCCGGCCCCGGCGAAGGTGGCGGCCCGGATGCCCGGCGGAGGCGGCGGACCGATCATCCTGATCCAGTTGGAACACCAGTGGTTGTGCGACAACCCGGACCAGTCAGAGCGTTACCTGGCCGAGTTGCTGCGGTATCTGCGCGAGAACGGGGCTTCCGTGCCGATTTACGATGGCAACAACCTCTGGACGCAGGTGGAAGGCGCCTTTTCCGCATGGACGGGCAATCGCCATCTGCTGGCGAACCTTCGGCAGTTGCGACACGTGCAGCCCCAAGCGCCGCCGTTCGTCAGTGAATACTGGAGCAGCATGGGAGCAGACCACTGGGGCGAGCCGCGCCGGCCGGTGATCGACCCGGCGACCTATGAGGCCGGACTGGCGAGCATCATCGCTGCGGGGGCGCAATTCAACATCCACCCCCTCCATGGCGGGACGAATCTGGGTTTCTTCGGTGGCCGGGCGGTTGGCGAGTCGGGCGGCTTCGTTACCACCAGCTACGACTGTGATGCGCCGCTGCGGGAGGGGGGCGGCCGAAGCGAAAAGTATTACGCCACCAAACGCATTTGTACGTTTGCCAGCCACTTCGGCAATCTGATGGCCCATCTGGACGGCGACTACCGCCCGGTGGTCGTCGCCCCGGAATCACCCGTGGGCGTGAGCGTGATCCACCAGCGCGGCTCACAGGGAGATCTGGTCGTCCTGATGCGCGATCATTCCGATCGCAGCGTCACGGTTCCCGTGCTGTTGCCCAACGGGCAATTGCTGGCCGTGCCGATGGGCAAAGATCGTGTCGCCTGGCTGGTGCTCAACGCCCGGCTGGGGGGCGTGGCGGAGCTGACCTATACCAACCTGCGGCCGTGGGCGTTCGTGGATCGCTCCATCCTCGTTTTGTTTGGTCCAGCAGGGTCGGAGGGCATCGTCGCGATCGACGGTGCACCGCTGCAGGTGACGCCACCCACGGGCAGAACGCCGCTGGTCGTGCAGCACGAGGATCTGACCATCGTCGTCCTGAACCACGAGCAGGTTGATGCCGCCTGCGTGACGCGTGAGAGTGTGGTGGTCGGAGCCGCGGCACTGGATGAGGACGATCAGCCCGTACCCATGCCCGGCTGGCGGACGGTCTACACGATCGAGGGGGATGGGGAGGTGACGACCACGCAGGTCAAAGCGCCGCCGCGCCTGACCCAGCCGCGACTGGGGCGGTGGCAGGTGGCGACTGTCGATGATCTGGTGCGGGGCATATCGGACCGGTTTGAGCCGATCGAAGGTCCGGCGAGCCTGGAGGCACTGGGCTGCGACTATGGCTACGGCTGGTACCGCATCGCGGCCAGGGGTGGCAGAGCGGAGCAGGTGTTCATGCCACAGGGCGGCGATCGCCTGCACGTGTTCCAGCAGGGCAAGCCGGTGGCGGTGGTCGGCGTGGGGCCCGAGGCGAAGGCCGGCCCCGTTTCGCTGAAGTTCGACAGCTCGACCGTGATTCTGGCGGATAATCTCGGTCGATTCAGCGTGGGCTGGCAGCTGGGCGAACCCAAGGGCGTCGCGGACCACTTCTACACCGTCAAGACGCTGCGGCTGGGCAAACCCCGCGTGACGGTCGAGCAGGCCCCGGACCTTTTTGAAATCCGCGGTTTCTTCGAACACGCCCGGGTTCACGATCGGCCCAACGGCACGCGGCTGACCTGGTCGGTCAAGCCAGTCGGGCAGAACCCGCTGATCGTTGACATCAGTGTGTCCTGGCGGGCGGTGCTGCTGGTCAACGGTGTCGCGGTGGGGGCGTATGACCCCAACTGGAGCGGTCGATTCACTCGTTTCACACTTCACGTGGGGCGGGAACTGACTGCCGGGGCGAACGAAATCACGCTTGCGCTTTTCGAGGTGGTCGAAGGCACGAAACAGCTCGACGTCTCCAAAACGTTCACCGTTTATCAGGCGACAGGAAACGCGACGGCGAAGGCGGAATGGGCGTTTGCGCGGTGGGAGTTGCCGGACACGGACGCCTTCGCGCCGATCCGAGGCGATCGCGGCTCCAGCGCGGGCCTGCCGGTCTTCTACCGGTGTCAGTTCAACGTCAGTCATACGAACGTGCCGCTGTGGCTGGAGCCGCGCGGGCTGAGCAAGGGGCAGATTTTCCTCAACGGCCACAATGTCGGCCGCTACTTCCACGCGACCGCCTCCGGCAAGAGTGTCGGCCCGCAGAAGCGTTACTACCTGCCTGAACCGTGGTTACATCTGGACGAGCCGAACACGCTCATCCTGTTCGAGGAGCACGGCAAATCCCCTGCGCAGGTGCGGCTGCTGTACGATGCCACCGGCCCGCAGTGATGATCAGGACTCGGTGAGATGGGGACCCGTCCGTCGTTTCGATAGTCCGGATGCTTCCCCCACGCCGTCCCGCCCGGCTCGCTACAATGCCAGCGATATGATTTCCGTCAGCCTCAGTGATCGCATTCTGGACAACGCCGGGCACGAGTTCATTCGCCGGAAGAAGCCGGACTGGCTGCGGGCGAAGCTGCCCGGCGGGCCGGGATATGAACGGCTGCGGGCGATCATCGACCAGCACAAGCTGCACACCGTCTGCGAGTCGGCCAAGTGCCCGAACATGGGCGAATGCTGGGGCCGCGGCACTGCGACAATCATGATTCTGGGTGATGTGTGCACGCGGTCGTGCGGGTTCTGCCACATCAAGACGGGCCGGCCGCCGGTGCTCGATCTGGATGAGCCGCGACGCGTCGGCGAGGCAGCGGCGCTGCTGGGGCTGCGGCATCTGGTCATCACCAGCGTCAATCGCGATGAGCTGGACGACGGTGGGGCGTCGATCTGGGCGGAAACGATCCGTGAGGTGCGCAAGCAGTCGCCCGGCACCAGTGTCGAGGTACTCATCCCCGACTTTGAGGGTAACTGGGATGCACTGCAGCTCGTGCTGGATGAGCGGCCGGACATCCTGAATCACAACATGGAAACGGTGAAGCGGATGTACCGGGTGGTGCGGCCGCAGGCCAAGTATGAGCGTTCGATCGAGCTGCTTCGCCGGGCGAAGGAAGCGGGGCTGGTCGCCAAGACCGGCATCATGGTCGGCATCGGTGAAGAGGAACACGAAATCGAACAGTTGATGCGCGATGTGCTGGCGGGCACCCGCGTGAGCACGAATCGTGCAGTTGAAGGCAATGGCCTGCCTGACGGCACACAGCCCTCCGATGCCTGCGACATTCTCACCATCGGCCAGTATCTGCAGCCCACGCGCAACCACCTGCCCATCACCCGCTGGGTAACACCCGCGCAGTTCCGTGCATATAAGGAGCTGGGCGAATCACTGGGCTTCCGCCACGTCGAATCCGGCCCGCTGGTGCGATCGAGCTACCACGCGGAAGAACAGGTACTGCGGCTGTAGGCCGAGTTCAAATTGCAAAGTGCAAAGTTTGAAGCGCGTCAAAACAGGCCGAGCTGTTTCATCGGGCGTGCGCCGGGGGTGACGGTAATCCAGGGGGTACGGCGGCGCTGGTCGGTCTGGATGACGTAGGGGCCGATGCGCGGGTCCTCATCGAAGACCGACTGCACCAGATGCGGACAGTTGCACTGACGCGAGCGGTGCAGGAGCACGATCTTCTGGGGCTGACCGGGTGGGCTGCGGTCCACGATCTGGCGCACCGCTTCGAACGCCTGACGATTGGAAAGGTGACCGGCCTTGCCCATGATGCGGCGTTTGAGCGACAACGGGCGCGAGCTGCGTCGCTGCATCTCCGGATCGTAATTGCACTCGATCGCCAGCAGATCGACACCGATGAACCGCTCGATGAGTGCCGGCGGCACGCAGCCCAGATCGGTGGCGAAGCCGATCGAACCGAATTCGCTTTCCAGGTGAAACGCGGTGGTGCCCTTGTGGTCGTGCGGCAGGCGGATGCACGTGGCGCTGATGCCCGGCAATGGCTCGCAGCCGTCGGAACCGATGATCGTGACCAGCCCCGCGTCGATCAGCCGTGTGCCACCCGGCACATGGTAAAGCTCATCCTCGTGCCAGGCGTGCACCAGCAGGCGGATGCGCTGTTGCAGCATCGTGCTGATCCAGGTGGGGCGGAAGTGGTCACGGTCGAAATGGGTGACACAGATCGCCTCGATGGCGTCGAGGGGCACTCGCGCGGACAGCAGGCGATGCCGCGTAGTACGCGGCCCGAAGCCGGCGTCGATGAGCATCCCGCGCTCGCCGAGCATGATGACAGTCGAGTTGCCGCCCGAGCCGCTGCCCAGCACGCAGACGCGAAGCTGCGGTCGGGTGGGCTGGCTTGTTGACGTGAAACCGGCATCGGCGGGCGTCGCGATGCTGAGCGGCTGGAGTGAACCAGTGATGGGCGCGCCCACCGCGAAGTCTGCCGCCTCATGCGGGCCTTGTCCGATAAACCCGGCACGAAACTGAGGTTCGGACGATGTGGACATCCGTGTCTCCGACAGCGATGGCAGTATCCTCGGCATCGACAGCCTGTCCGTCAACACACAATTCGCATTTTGGATGCGATAGGGCGGGAAATTATGGGACCATCAGCTATAATGCTCCTGGCCCCGAGTCCTGAAAAAATTATCCGGGCCAACTAAACCGCGCGGCTGGGTAGACCGATAAGGACCATGTCGACCCCGGCTGCAGGACACAGCATTTCATGGTCGATGCAGTCCACGGTGCGTCGACAGAACGCATGGAGGCAAGTTTCGGAGTCGAACGCGAGGAGCGCTCATGGCTCGCATCTGGATCGTTTGTGCCATCGCAATGGCCTGGGTCGCAACGGGCTGCAGTGTGGACCGGCCGGCACTGCTCATCATCGAGCCGTCCTATTCCCATATCCGCGAGTCAGCGCTGGCAGGCGTGTCATCGGTGAACGTAACCGCCGGCGCGGAAGAAGCGGTGATCAACAATCAGTAAGCAATATCAGTTGTCAATTTCAGGCAGGTCGCCGGGCGTGATGGGAGGGCGACATGCGGAGTTTTGAATTGATTACTGATTACTCACCTTCTTTTCCAACTCAGCAACGCGGTCCTGCAGCTTCTTGAACTCGTTGATCATGTCGCCGAGTTTGAGTGAAAAGAGGAAGTTGCGTTTGGCCTGTCGCAGCGGCAGGGCAGGCAGGCCGCCGTATTGTCCGCCTGCTTCCAGATCGTCCATGACACCGCTCTTGGCGGCGATCTGCACGCCATCGCCGATGTTCAGATGCCCCGCGACGCCGACCTGTCCGCCCATGACGACGTATTTGCCCGTCTGAGCGGAGCCGGCGATTCCCACCTGCGCGACCAGCAGATTCCGCTCGCCGATCTTCGCCCCGTGGCCGATCGTCACCGCGTCGGAGAACTTGCTGCCCCGGCCGATCACTGTTGAGCCGACCGTCGCCCGGTCCACGGCACACAGCGCGCCCATCTCCACATCGTCCTCGACAATCGCGTTGCCGACCTGTGGGATTTTCTCGTGGACACCCTTGTGCGTCGCGTAACCGAAGCCATCCTGCCCGATGACACAGCCAGCGTGCAGCGTCACACGGTTGCCCAGCACGCATTTGTCGTACACGGTCACGCTGGGAAAGAGGATGCAGTCGTCGCCGATGACCGCGTTCTCACCGATGTAGCAGTGCGGGTAGATCACACATCGCTTGCCAATGCGGGCGCCGGCCGCAATGTAGACAAAAGGCTGGATCGTGCAGTCCTCGCCGATCGTTGCGGTGGGGTCGATGCATGCCAGTTCGCTGATGCCCGGCGCGGGATGCCTGCGCCAGCCGTGCAGTGCGACCACCGCCTGCCGAAACGCGAAGTAGGCATCCTTGGCGACCAGCAGCGTGCGACCGTCGAGCTGTTCCGCTTCGCGCGGCGAGCAGATGATCGCGGCCGCCTTCGTCGTGGACGCGAATCGGGCGTATCGGGGGTTCGCCAGGAAGCTCACATCACGCGGGCCCGCCTGCTCCAGCCCGGCACAGCCCTCCACTTCAATGGAGCCATCTCCGCGAACTTCAGCGCCGATCTGCTCGGCAAGTTGTTGAAGCGTTGTACCCATTTCGCGCGGCTCAGAGCACCACCAGTTCCATGTCGCTGGTCCGGCGGGACTGACGCGACGGATGATGCACGTCGGTCACGAACACCCCGCCCATCTGCTCACGCACCGCGGCGGCATCGTATACCGCGTTGTCGCCCAGTCCGCATTGGGCAGCCAGATCCAGCGCGATCTGACCCTCCGGTTTGGCGAACTCGATCGCCGGGATCGCCTGCTGGAACGATTGCAGGCGGTTGTTCACGTTCTCGAAGCTGCCGCTCTTTTCCGTCCATGTCGCGCCGGGCAGCAGCACATCGACCTGTGCCGTCAGCTCGTTGGGCAGCGTGTCGATCAGCACGACGAACTTTTTCTTCAGCGCATCGATCAGGTTGCGCGGGGCCCAGGCGCTGGGGTAATTGCCCGTCACGATCACGGCATGCGCTTCGCCCACCTTCTTGACGAACGCATCGAAGTCCAGCACCTCGCTGCTCAGCAGCTCCAGCGCCCGCCGCACGCCGCGCGCGTTGGGCGCTTTTTCCGCATAGATGGTGTACCCGCCCGGGAAGGTCTTGTTCTCGCCGACAAACGGCACGGGGCCGATGCCCAGGATCGCGTTGGGGTCCAGCCCACGCGCCAGCTTGCCCAGCAGGAAGGCCTCCTCACAGGGCAGCATGGGGCTGACCAGCAGAGCGATGCGGCCACCGTCCGCCGCCTGCTTCAGACCCTCGACGGCGATGTCGTAGGCTTTGGCCCAGTCACAGTCGACCGGCGCACCATACTGCTGTCGCCGCGGCATCCGCAGTCGATCATCGCTATGCACGAACTTCCAGCCGTAGCGAATCTCATCGCTGATCCACCACTTGTTCACCTCGAGGTTGGTGCGAGGCTTGACGCGGTAGATCCGCCCCTCGTTGTACTCGACGCTGATGTTGTCCCCCGACGCGGTGATCCCGTCGATCGAGGGCGTCTTGCTCATGAACCAGACACGCTGGGAGAAAAGGAAATCCTTGTCCAGCAGCGCGCCCACCGGGCAGATGTCCACCACGTTGCCCGAAAGTTCGTTGTCCAGTGGCTTGCCCGGGAAGACATCGATCTGTTCGGTCGCGCCCCGGCCGAAGACGCTCAGTTCGCCCGTGCCCGTGACCTCCCGGGTGAAGCGCACGCAGCGCGAACACATGATGCAGCGATCGGAGTATAGGTAGACGTGCGGACCAACGTCCTTTTTCGGTTGTTTGATCTTGTCTTCCTGGAAGCGCGACTCGCTGCGGCCGTATTCGTAGCTGTAGTCCTGCAGGTAGCATTCGCCGGCCTGGTCGCAGACGGGGCAGTCCAGCGGGTGATTGAGCAGCAGGTATTCCATCACCGCTTTCTGGTTCGCGACTGCCTTGGGGCTTTTGGTGTGGACCACCATGCCGTCGGTGGCGACGGTCTGACAGGTGGGCACGAGCTTGGGCAGCAGCTCCAGCTTGTTGTCATTGCGAGGGTTGGGCTGGGCGACCTCAGCGAGGCAGATGCGGCAGCTCGCCACGATGGACAGGCCCGGGTGATAGCAGTAGTGCGGGATGGCAAGGCCATGCTCCAGGGCGACCTGGAGGATCATGGGCTTACCCTCAAATTCCACTTCGTGACCGTCAATGGTAATCTTTGGCATCGTCAACTTCCGCAGGCGTCGCGGGATACGACCGGCGACGCGGACCTGGCGCCCGGAGCATCCTAGCACAAGTGGCGCATCAATCCAGTTGGATTGGGGGCGGTCATCTGGACGATGATACCGCCACGGGGCGACGATTGCCCGACGCCGCCTCGACAGGATGTGACTGCGCGCCTGCCACGACGATCGGTTGCCGCACCGTATGTGGCTGGACTGTTTCCCCGGGCCGATAACCGGAGCCGACATGCCTCGTGATATCCCTGTTGGTAATGGCCAGATGCTCGTGACCTTCGATCACGACTACCAGGTGCGTGACGTCTATTTCCCGCACGTGGGACAGGAGAACCATGCGGGGGGTGGGCCGTGCCGGTTTGGCGTCTGGGGCGATCTGCCCGCCGGCACAGACCGACGCCGCCAGCGGCTCTACTGGTCCAATCAGGGCTGGGACATTCAGCTCGGCTATCAGCCCGAAACCCTGGCGACCGATGTACGCATGCATCACCCGCACCTGCAGGTGGAGCTGCGCTGTTGTGACGTGGTGGACTTTCACCGCCCCGTGCTGGTTCGCCGCATCGAGGTGGTGAACCTCGCCAGCGTCGACCGCGACGTGCACCTGTTCCACCACCACGACTTCAACATGTATGGCACCAAGGTGGGTGACACCGCCTACTACGACCCGCAGCTTCGCTGCCTCATCCATTACCGCAAGCAGCGTTACCTGATGAGCTGCTTCTACGCGGATGGCGATCAGCAGATGCACGAGTACGCCACGGGCACCGCCGGTTTCCGCGGGGCCGAGGGTACCTGGCGTGACGCGGAGGACGGGCACCTGGGCAACAACCCCATCGCGCAGGGGGCGGTCGACTCGACCATGATGCTGCAGGTGCGCCTGCCCGCGAATGGCTCGCGCACGGTCTATATGGTGCTGGGGGCGGGTCATAACTATCAGGACATGGAGGAGCTGCACCGTTTCCTTCACCGTGAGGGGCCGCAGGGCGTCATCGACCGTACCAACGCATACTGGCGGCTGTGGCTGAAGGCGTCGCACATCGACTTTGGCGACCCGGAAAATGCAGGCCTGTCCAACCGCCTGGTGGACCTCTTCAAGCGCTCGCTGCTGGTGGTGCGCACGCAGATCGACAACGGCGGGGCGATCATCGCTGCCAACGACTCGGACATCATGCAGTACGCGCGCGACACCTACAGCTACATGTGGCCGCGCGACGGCGCTCTGGTTGCCGATGCCATGGACGCGGCGGGCTTCCCCGACATCGGACGCGGATTCTTCTCCTTCTGTTCGCGCATCATCAGCGAGCAGGGATACCTGCTGCACAAGTACAACCCCGATGGCAGCCTCGCATCGAGCTGGCACCCGTGGGTGAGCAACGGCCAGCCGCAGTTGCCCATTCAGGAAGACGAAACCGCCCTGGTCATCTGGGCGTTGTGGCGGCATTACGAACGCTACCGCGATATCGAGTTCGTCCGGCAGTTGTGGGTCGGGCTGATCCGCTCGGCGGGTGACTTCCTTCTGCGCTTCCGCGATCCGGATACGCTGCTGCCCCTGCCCAGCTACGACCTGTGGGAAGAGCGCTGGGGCGTGCATGCGTTCACCGTGGCGACGGTGTACGGCGGGCTGGAGGCGGCCTATCGCTTCGCTGAATGTTTCGGCGACCATCGCCGGGCGGAAGCCTATCGCAAGGCAGCGGACGAAACGCGCCAGGCGTTCTGCAAGTGGTTCTGGTCGGAAGAACACGGCCACTTCCTGCGCCGCGTGGTACCGCTGGACCACGATCGCACCGCCCGGCTGATGGCGGAGGTGATGGCTGGCCGCACACCCCAGTCCGAAGCCACTCGCCACTTTGTCCAGCTCCCGGCGCCCATGCGCAACGGCAATGGACACAGCAACGGACATGCCAACGGACATACCAACGGACACAACGGCTCAGCCCACCACAGCTACGAGCCGCATTTCGAGCTGGATCCGATCATCGACAGTTCGCTCTACGCCATTTTCGCCATGGGGATGCTCGATGTGCACGATGAACGGGTCGAACGCACGATGCAGGCGATCCGCGAGCGACTGTGGGTGAAGACCGAGGTGGGGGGCATCGCCCGATACGAGGATGACTACTATCACCGTGTGAGCGATGACATCCGCACCGTGCCGGGTAACCCCTGGTTTATCTGCACGCTCTGGCTGGCGGACTGGCTGATCGCCAAGGCTCGGAACGAGGAGCAGTTGCGTGAGGCAGTGCCCATCCTGGACTGGGTGGCCGATCACGCCCTGCCTTCGGACATCCTCGCCGAGCAGGTCCATCCGATGACCAACGCACCGCTGTCGGTGTCGCCGCTGACCTGGAGCCACGCGACGGTGGTCGCCACATTGGTGCGCTATATGGAGAAGCTGCAGGAAATGCGCGGCTGCCCCCAGTGCGGCCGCACCGAATCGCAGCTCAACGACGCCGCAGTCGTCACACGGTGAGGTTCGGCCCCCGGTTCGTTTTCGAACCATGCCTGCGGCGAAATCATTGGAAAATTCATGCTCACGACTCCATACTGGAGCACCCTTCATGCGTGCTTTCGGGGGGAGTCTGCATGGATCTTCAGAAAACGACAAGTTCGACATCTGCGACGACGCCCGACACTCGAGGCGGGGTCGGTAGCGCTGTCGGTGAAATCGGCCGGGGGTTGTTCACCTTCGCACTGGTTGAGGGGCTGTTTATCCTCCTGCTTGGCGGCATGCTGGTCGCGGCGGTGGTGTGGTTCACGGCGGACGTGTCGGCCTTTCGCACAACCCTGGCGGTGATTGTGACGCTGATGATCTGCGCCGTTGTGGGGGTCGGGGCTTCTGCCGCCTTCGCCGTCGCTCGTACGGTCGCGCGGATGCTGCAACAGGTGTCGCTCGGCGACAAAATCGTTGGCATGTTGGTCGAGCCGCTGATCAAACGCGGTTCGCAGTTACTGACGGTGGCGCTGGTACGGGACACGCTGCGCGACCGTGGGCGTGCTCTGGCGGCATACCTGGCGGAGCAGACGCCGCTGCCCGTGCGTTGGCTGGCCCGGTTGCTCGGTCTGGTCATCGCGCGGATGACGCTGGTCCAGTTGCTGCGCAAATGCCGCTCACCGGAGGGCGGCATCGACCCGGTGAAAATCCGCCGGATGCTCGGCTCATCACTGGACGAGATGCTCATCGATCAGGTCCGCTCGACGGCGTGGAAGGTGACCATGGGTATGGCCGTCCTCGCCACGGCGCTCAGCCTTGCGATTGCCTGGGTTGTCACGATCCTGCCCGGCACGTGGTAATGACCGTTGTTTCGACGTGAGGTGAGGTGGCTGTGGGATGGGGCGGATTGGGGGGGTAAAGGGCCGGATAAGTGAGCTGGCAAGCGTCCTGATTTGCACCGTTTTCCAAGTGTCCAATTGATTGTTTGAAGAATTAAGGGGTTGTGTGGTGCACAACCGATGTTATGATGGACCTTGTCGTTGCTCAGACCTTGAAGCCTTCCGAAGAGAGTCATTCCTCCTGACGATCAGCGCCGAGCCGAACGCACACTCCAAAGCAGCTTAGAAAACGAGTCTTGCGATTTGTACAGTTTGGATTCGGCGATAATCATAAGCGGCTATTCCGGGGACTTCCGAGGGGAAATGCTGCCAGAGGGTCACCCAGGCGGTCAGATGAGTGGTTGATCTGTCGCTGGAGACCGTCAGGCAGCCGTGAAAACAGTCGGAACGGCAGCCGTCGTGTTGCC
Organism: uncultured Phycisphaeraceae bacterium; assembly: GCA_937988825.1. Classification (GTDB taxonomy): domain Bacteria; phylum Planctomycetota; class Phycisphaerae; order Phycisphaerales; family Phycisphaeraceae; genus CALKHT01. The sequence goes on along the minus strand of CALKHT010000037.1, from coordinate 62,831 downwards.
CCGGCTCGCTTCCGCCTGATGCGTGGCGGATCGGGTGCGGGAAAAAGGAAGGATGTGAGACTTCCTACTGAGCGAACCTCCCACCAGAAAGAAGTGGCCCCCGGGTTGAATCCTGGATCGGCGTGAGCGACCAGCACCACACCCGGGTTGGAGCCGTTGCGACGGGCGGAAGACACCGCCGAGTTGGCCCCCCTGAAGGCTCGATCCAAAGGATGGAAGCATGGCAGAGAAGTCCCTGACCGGCAAGCCAGACATTCGTGAACTCAAGGGGCGGCGCATCGGTCGCATTCTGACGCGGCTGGGCAAGGTGACGCGCGAGCAGGTCCACGAAGCCCTGGACATGCAGAAGCAGCGTCGCGTGCCGCTGGGGCAGTTGCTTGTCGAACTGGGCTACGTCACCCAGGAGGACGTCAACGAGGCGCTGGCAGCCCAGCAGGGCATGGAATCGCTCGATCTGGAGAAGATCGACATCCCCTCCGACGTCGTGAAGATGCTTCCGGCGGAAGCGGCCAAGAGCTACCAGTGCATCCCGGTGAGCTACGACGCGTCGACGAAAACGCTCGTGGTGGCGCTGAAGGACGCCAACAACTTTCGAGCGCTGGACGACCTGAAGCTGCTGATGAACTTCGACGTCAAGGCGGTGGTGGCGCCCGCGGCGCAGGTCGACCGCCTGATGAACAAGTTCTACGGCCAGGATGAGGAGTCGCTGGCGGCCCTCATGGACGACCTGGCGTCCGACAAGAACCTGGAGGACATCGGCACGGGCAACCAGTCGGTGGACCTCGAAACGCTCATCGAGGCGGCGGATGACAACAAGGTCAAGCGTCTGCTGAACCTGGTGCTGCTGCAGGCGATCAAGGACAAGGCTTCGGACATCCACTTCGAGCCGTTCGAAGATGAGTTCAAGATGCGTTATCGCATCGACGGCGTGCTGTATGAGATGGTGCCGCCGCCCAAGCATCTGGCGTTGCCCATCGTCAGCCGCATCAAGGTCATGGCGAATCTGGATATCGCCGAGCGCCGTCTGCCGCAGGACGGCCGCATCGAGCTGACGGTCAACGGCAACCCGGTGGACCTTCGTATCTCGGTGCTCCCGACGATGTTCGGTGAGTCGGTCGTGATGCGTGTGCTGGACCGCTCGAACGTGGAGCTGGATCTGGAACGCATCGGGCTGCGGCCGGACGATCTGGACCTGTTCCGCCAGCTCATTCACAAGCCCAACGGCATCGTGATCGTGACGGGGCCGACCGGCTCGGGCAAGACAACCACGCTCTACGCCGCCCTGAACGAACTGAACGATGTCGAGCGCAAGATTCTCACGGCCGAGGACCCGGTCGAATACGACATCGACGGCCTGTTGCAGGTGCAGGTGAACCCCGATGTGGGGCTGACCTTCGCACGGGCGCTGCGAAGCTTCCTGCGTCAGGACCCGGACATCATTCTGGTCGGTGAGACGCGCGACCTTGAAACCGCGCAGATCGCGGTGCAGGCGTCGCTGACGGGCCACCTGGTGTTCACCACGCTGCACACCAACGATGCGCCCAGTTCGATCGCGCGTCTGGTGGACCTGGGGCTGGAGCCGTTCCTCGTCACCGCGACGATCGAAGGCATCGTGGCGCAGCGTCTGGTGCGTCGCATCTGCATGCGGTGTAAGGAGTCGTACGAGCCGACGGAAGAGCAGTTGATGGAACTGCAGCTCACACCTGACGACGTGGCCGGCAAGGTGTTCTATCGCGGTCGCGGCTGCGAGGCGTGCAACGGCTCGGGCTACAAGGGCCGTATGGCGCTGTTCGAAATCATGGTGTTCGATGACGATCTGCGCGAGCTGGTGATGCAGCACGCCTCGACGCAGGTGCTGCGTGCCGAGGCGCGCAAGCGCGGCATGCGGACGCTTCGTCAAAGCGGTCTGCTGGCGATCTACGATGGTCTGACGACGATCGACGAGGTCGTTCGCGAGACGGTGATCGAAGACTGATTCGTTTGCGGTTGGAAGCAACGGATGATGAATGACGGGATCTGGCGCGGCGATGAATAAGCCGGCGGTCCCGTAACAAACGGCATAAGCGGCACCGATGAAAGGGAGCGATCCATGCCAACGTTCCAGTACGAAGCACTGAATGAAGCGGGTAAGCCTCAGAAGGGCACGATCACGGCAGCCAGCAGTGATGAGGCGATCGCGCGGATTCGCAGCCAGGGCTTCTTCCCGACATCGGTGCGGGAGCAGAAGGTGAAGAAGGCGGGCAAGAGCGCCGGCGCCGCCGCCCGAACCACATCCAAGACGAAAAAGAAGGGCGAGATCACCATCAACATTGGTGGTGTGAGCCGCAAGACGCTCACCACGTTCACCCGCCAGCTTTCGACGCTGCAGGACGCGGGCCTTCCGATTCTGCGCTCGCTGGCGATTCTTGAACAGCAGCAAAAGCCCGGTCTGTTCAAGAACATCCTGGCGAGCATTCATGACGACGTCTCGGGCGGTGCCACGCTGTCGGACGCGATGGCCAAGCATCCCAAGGCGTTTGACACGCTGTACGCGAAGATGGTCGCGGCCGGTGAAGTCGGCGGTGTGCTGGACATCATCCTGCAGCGCCTGGCGGACTTTCTGGAAAAGGCAGCCCGACTGAAGCGAAAGATCATCGGCGCGATGATCTACCCGGCGGTGGTGCTCTCGGTGGCAGCGCTGATCGTGACCGGCATCATGATCTTCATCGTGCCGCAGTTCGAAGGCATCTTCAACGACTTTGACACCGAGCTGCCGTTCCTGACCACGCTGCTGATCAACGCCAGTCGGTGGATGGGCGGTACGCTCTATGACGATCAGGTGATTCCGGGTGCAATCTACCTCTTCGGCGTTCCGTTCCTGCTGATGTTCCTGATCAAGCTGGCGCGTCGCAGCAAAACGGGCAAGGCGATCCTGGACGCGGCGCTGCTGAAGATTCCGGTCGTTGGCCCACTGGTCGCCAAGACGACCATTGCCAAGTTCACGCGAACGATGGGCACGCTGATCAGCGCGGGCGTGCCGATCCTCGATGGCATCATCATCACACGCGACACGACGGGCAATTACATCTACCAGCGGGCACTGGAACGCGTGCACGACTCGGTGCGTCAGGGTGAAAGCTTCTCCGAGCCGCTGCGCCAGACGAAGGTGTGCGATGCGCTGGTGATCAACATGATCGACGTCGGTGAGGAAACGGGCGATCTGGACAAAATGCTTCTGAAGATCGCGGACAACTACGACGACGAAGTGGACACGATGGTGGCCTCGCTGGTGTCGCTGCTCGAACCGGTCATGGTGGTGGTGCTGGGCGGCATCGTCGGCTTCATCGTGGTGGCGCTGTTCATGCCGCTGGTCAAGCTGATTACCTCGCTGACGAGCAACTGATCGGCAGGGGCTTTGGCCGCCCCGACCAGAGACCGTGCGCGCGGACAATGCGCCAACCCCCGCATGGAATGCACGGAACCGCACGGCGATCCGTTGACAGACGTGTGACTCGTTCATGAAGAAGCGCCGAACAATGCGATGCCTGGGCATGACGCTGACGGAGCTGATGCTCTGCTCGGTGCTGGCGGTGGCGGTCATGGGGGCGCTGTCGCTGGTGAGCGCATCGCTGCGGAACGACACCGCCGAGCAGCAGACGCGAGCGACGCTGCGCACGCTTCGCGAAGCGCTGGTGCTCTATCGCGAGACGCACGGCGACTGGCCACGCGGTTCCACACATGAGGTGCTCGAAGCGTTGCTGTCGGAGCGGGCCACGATGGAGCTGATCGAGGGGCTGACGGTGACGCGCACGAGCGAGGGACTGACGGTGCTGGATGGTTTTGGGCGGGCGGTGGTGTATCTGCCCGTGTCGGAAGATCGCAGTGAAGGCGACTTCGTTTCCGCAGGGCCGGATGGCCGCTTCGGCGACAGCCGCTCAACCGACCCGCGTCAGCGCAGCGCCGCCATGGACAACCTCTACGGGGCCGATACGGAACGACCGCGATGATGACGAGCCATGAACAAATGATGAACCCCGCCTCGCCTCAACGACGTGCGACTCACGCGCGAGGCTTCTCCACGATCGAACTGCTGGTGGTGGTGGCGATCATCGCGCTGCTGGTGGGGCTTGGCGTCGCGGGGTTCACGATGGCGTTCCAGTCCAACGATGAGAAGCGGACACGCGTGGCGATCCACCAGGCCATGCTCGCCATGACCGAATACAACACGGTCACCTCCCGCTACATCAGCTACACGGGCCAGACGCCTTCCAACCGGCCCGAGGATTCGATGCTCTACTTCGTGAGCCGTATCCGTCAGGTGCCAACCGCGCTGGCGATGTTGAAAACGATCGATCGTGAACTGCTGGTGGATGATCGGCGTGTTAACGATAACAACGCGACGAACATTCCCGATGGCGAACCGGACTGGATCAAGGACGCCTGGGGCACGCCGTTGCAGTATCGGCTGTGGCACGACGGTGACAAGCTGACACCTGCCGATGCGAATCCGAACTCGACGATCGAAGCGCCGCGGGCGGGGGCGGGCGCACGCTATGAGTTCCCTCGCCGCGGTTCGCCCAGCCAGCCCATGCCCTTCATCGTGTCGGCCGGCCCGGACAAGGCGTTCGGCACCGATGACGACATCCGCAGTTACGAGATCAAGTGATCGGCCATGATGTACCAGACAAACAACAAGCGTCCAGGTTCGTGCGCCGATGGTCGAATGTTCGCACCTGCAGTGCGGACACGCGGCATGACAGGCTCGCACGGCTTCACGCTCATGGAACTGCTCGTGGTGATGGCCATCATCGCCGCGGTGGTGGGCATGATCGTGCCCATGGTTGGCATGTCGCAGTACACCCGTATCCAGGCGGCTGAACAAACCGTCTCGATCGGTGCCAGCGTTGCGCGTCGCTACGCCACCCGTGACATCACCTTTGAGATGGATCTGAACCCCAATGCGGCGGGAGTTCAGAAGGGGGAGTACACCGGGACCGCAGTCCTTTTCACTCCGTCAAATGAACTGCGCATCATCGAGTCGACGCAGGCGGCGTTTGATCCGAGTGGCAGGGCGTTGCAGTTGCTGCCCGATGGTTTGGGATCGGATCCGCTGGCCAAGCGTTACGGTTATCGTGATCTTCAGCGCGATTACATCCAGATGCCGCGGGGCTGTGGCGTGGTCGGCATCGTTCGTACCGGCGATGATTCCGACGACATTCGACTGATCGCACCACCCTTTGTCGTGCGGTTCAACCAGTACGGTCAGATTGTGGCTTCCCACGACCGGGAGGATCGCATGGTGGTGTACGACGGCAATTACGACGGTCGTTACCGTCTTGATCGTCGCGACTCGAATTATGACCCTGCGCCGTACGACCCCGAGTCTCCCCGCTATAACCCGGCGAATTTCAAGCGTGACGCAAACGGCCAGCTCGTCAATAAGCACGTCATGGAATTCGAGCTGATAGAGGCGGTGTTGGGTGTGATCGTCTTTGATAAGGAAGCTCTGTACGACTCGGATCTGGATCTTCGGGCGAACAACAGATTCATTAACGATGAGGCGACGCAATGGCTGTTGAACCCCGACAACGCCAAGCCACTGTTCTTCAACCGCGCGACCGGTCGCGTGATTCGCAATGACTGATGTGGTGTGCGATGGGGTACGGAGATTCGTTGCCGTGCCTGAACGCTGGAAGTGAATGATGAATGCAACGCCCCGACAATCCGGCTTCACGCTGACGGAAGTGCTCATCGCGATGGCGATCTTCCTGCTGGGCGTGATCTTCGTTGCGGCGCTGTTTCCCGCGGCGGCTGTAATGCAGAAGGAAACGGTGACAGAAATCCGCGTGGATCAGGCGGCACACTCAATCTCCGCAATGCTCAGCGCCAGGCGGTATTTCAACAATGAACTGATGCTCCGTACGCAGTCGGCGCTGGGCCTGATTGAAAATGACGATGGCGACCCCGATGTGTCGGGCAGGGTGCATCGCTTCATCTCCGATATCTCGGAATCGGTCGACAACCCGATGCTCGGCAACTGGGGGCTGCAGGACCGCACTTATCCGCTGTCGGTTTCTCCGCAGATGGCGGAACTGGTGTGGGTTCCGTTGATTATGGATACGGATCCGAGCAGCTCGAACAAGTCCTGGCGCATTTACGCGTTCATTCTGAAGAGGCAGCAGCGGGCCACTTACCAGAGCGCGAACGGTACGTTTGTTTCCGCCAACGAACATGATGCCGCACTGGGGATGCCGCAGGTCGGGCGCATCGATGTGCTCCAGATCGGCGAGGTTGAGATTGATGGGGAGGTGCGGGAGGCGTTCCGCATCAATAACGGCAACCAGAACAACCTGGAACTGAAACCGGGTAACTGGTTCCTCGATTCCAACGGCACCATCTATCGCGTGTACCAGGCGACCACGCAGTGGGTGCAGGTTGATGGTTTTATTGATCAGAGCAACCCGATTACGCATCTGTGGTACGCGCCGCCGGGCAGCACCGGGGCCAGCCCGTGCTGGCGGATCATCATGCAGAAGGTAGAAACGCAATGACGTGTTTTCGCGCCGATCGTGCGTTCACTTTGATGGAGCTGCTGGTCGCCACCACGATCACGCTGCTTCTGCTGGTGTTGGCGAACCGGTTGTTCTTCGACACGACGCAGGCGGTCAGCCGTGGTATCGCGGTGGCGGACAGCATCGACGGTTCGCGTGCGATCAGCGAACGGCTGGCGCGTGATTTCGCGACGATGCTTGGGCCGATGGGCAGCGACACCTTTGCCGTGCCGCCCGATGATACCGCCGGTGGCGTGCTCATCATCTGCAACTACATGATTCCGGAAGTTGAGCTGGCCAAGCCCCATGGGCCGGACAACGTGGATGAGTATCGGCCCAGCCAGTCCTCTGATGCAATCTTCCGTCCGGTGCGAAGCGACCAGCTCGTGTTTATTCGGGCGGTGAATGGTGAACAGTCGCTGACACCCGGCACGAACGATTCGTTCACGGCGGGGGACGATGGCGGTCTGGCGGCGGTTCAGAAGGTGGTGTACTGCCACGCCAAGCGTACCAACCCCGATGGCACCTTCCCCAACGAAGAACTGGGAGCAGGGGCAGACCAGCGGGCGACCGACTGGATTCTGGCGCGTCAGGCGCTGTTCCTTGGTGAGGAGGACCCGGCGTATCCCGGCCAGCTCGCACCATCGCACCCGAAACGATTTGCGGTGGGCGCGCACTTCTTCGCGGAAATCGCTGGTCGTGATAGTGGTGAGCCCAACGCTCTGTGCATGGGGACGGTCGATTACGCCTTCTTCAGCTTCAGGAATCCCAACCACCTGAATGGCTGCCTGGTCGGTGCGGATACCACGAATGATCCAGCGAACCTGCGTCTTGCGGCATCGCTGAATCGGGCGGATTATCACGACCGCGCGGTCTTCTATTACACATATCCGCGGCCGGGTACCGGCGATAATCGGCGTCTGCACGTCAACCCCGCCCCGCAAAGCTGGACAAGCTGGCGGGTTGCCCAGGCGCATCCGTTCCTGATGGAACACGTCAGTGACTTCATTGTGGAATTCGCCGCCGACATCCACACGGGGAATGAGTGGACAAATACGCCCAAACCTGACGGGCTGATCGATATTGATCGCGATGTGCCTGCCCGCGGCTATGTCGGCGGCAACATTCGCTGGTACGGATTCTGGTTCAACGATCCGGACAGGAATCAGCGTCGCTTCATGGATGCGAACGGCAACATCCAGATCGGCGAGTTCAATCCGGACTTTCCGGTTGTTTATGAGCCGCCCGATTCATGGGGGCCATACCGTGCTGCGGACGGAACGTTCGTGTTCCGCCACGATGACAAGAATGGCAAAGGCACCAGCGCGAACATTCCGGGGTATCACAGTTCGCTCGGTTCAAACACCAGTAACTGGCCCTACCTGCTGCGGATTCGCTTCCGCATGCACGACAAGCGCGGCGAACTGAAACAGGGCAACCAGCAGCACGGCATGTGGTTTGAACAGATTGTGCGTGTGCCCCGGCCGTGAGCATGAATTGCCAGGAGCACGGGCAAAGGATCGCCCCGAGGCGAGAATCAAAGGTGGTGTGTGGCTGAGTGAGAGACGACTTCGCATCAGCCATGCGGAACCGGATGTGTCGAACGTGCGGGCGACCGCTGTGACCGAGCTGTGGAGCTGTGGTCGAACACCGAAAGGATTGGCAATGTTGTTGAAGCAATCCAAACGTGAGCGTGGCAGCGTGATGGTACTGGTGGTGGTGGCGACCGTGCTGCTGGCCATCCTGGGCATCTCGTACGTGCAGGTGGTGCGTGCCCAGCGTGCCGACCTGCCGCGCGCGGTGGGCGACATCGCAGCCGTGCGCGATGCGATCATCTACCAGATCCTCAGTGCCGCCACCCGCGACGTCATGGACAAGGATGGCGTCTTCTTCAATCAGGGCAGCAACATCGAGGACGGCATCGAAACCGGCTACGACGAGCCTTACGACTATCCCTGGACGAACCCGAACGTTCCCGGGTGGCGTGTGGTGCGGACCCCGCTGGGCAACGAACTGCAGGTTTACCCCGGCATCTTCGACGACATGTGGTTGTCGAGCACCGCGCCGATTGCTGACAACACCGCGGACAATTCCACGCAACGCTGGGAGCATATCACCAACCTGAACGGCTACTGGCTGATTCTGCCCGATCCGATCAATGGCACGGAACCACTGCCACTTGAGGTGCCGGCCCGTGTGACAGGTAATGGCGAGTTTCTCGGGACCAACATCTACATCGACGATGTTTCGAACAGAGGACTGGCAACCCGGTACAACAACAGCAGCGCGTGGCTGCCCTACGGTGTGGACGCGACGGGCAACGGCATTCTGGACAGCCGCTGGACCTGGGCGCCGCTGCCGCAGGTCAACGGCATCGCCTACGTGATGGCGGTGCGCATTGTTGACCTGAGCGCCAAGGCGAACGCCGCCGTGGCGCTGAGCATGATCGACAATGCGGGCAACTATGACCCCAATCTCAACGCGCCACGCTGGTGGTTCCCGTCGGAACTGGACCTGGGCGGCCAGGTGTTTGACATCGCCGATGCGGTGGCAGGTATTTCCTCGGGAGGCAGTTTCCCCAACACCACGGTAGCGATGAACGAGCTGCGATCGCTGCTGGTTTACCGTGGTCTGACCAACGCTTCGATTACACCCTGGGGCGCTTCGCCCTTCGGCTCACCGGGCCAGCGCGGGCACTTCTGGGTTCACGGTGCATCGATGTACGGCAATCCCTCCTCGCCTTACGGCAGCATCGATGCCCTGAAGCTGAGCGTCGCCGATGAACTGGCGCTGCGATGGCGTGAAGGCCTGAAGCGTCCCGATTCGGATTCCTCCAATATCGAGCAGCAGATGCCCGGCTTCCTGCGCAATGCGCCCGCTCAGCCCGAGCTGGCCTGGTATCAGGCGATGGAGAACATGGGCATCAATCCGGCTTACCGGAGTTATTACAACTACCACCGCTATGAGCCGCGTAACCAGTTCACCGTGCTCAGCGGCGCATCGATTTACGCCCCGCGGCTGCCCAACCTGGCCGGTGGGGTGCACAACGACCAGCCGATCGAGAATGATCGTCGCCGCGTCCTGAAGGAGGATGTGAACCGACTGACGATGCTCGAACTGTCGATGGAGATTCGCAAGGTCATCGAGCGCGGCACGTTCACCATGCCGCTGGGCGTGCGGACGTATCTCACGCGGCTGGGCATCGATCCCGATTCGGCGGAAGGCCGCGAGTTCTTCGCCAATCAGATGGCGGTGAACATTCACGACTACGGCGACGAGGACAACCTGATTCGCGTGTTCGAGCCGGTGACGGGCCAGCGTCGTTACTATGGCATGGAGGCGCTGCCGTTCATCGCGGAGGTGTACGTGCAGCGTCGCTATCAGGCGACTGCCACGCCGGTGAATCCGCCGACCGTGCCGCCGACGTTCACCGTGCGATGGGATGCGGTGGGGGATGCAGGCTATGCGATCGAGATTCGTAACCCGTTCCGCCGGCCGATCTCGTTGAAGAACGTGTACCTCTACATCGGTGGCAGCCGTGTTCGCACGAGCACGGAAAATCCCGATGCACCGGATGATCTGGCAGTGATCAGCGGGCGAAACGAACTGGGTGTCGACGAAGTGCTGGTGCTTTACCGTGACTCCAACAACGGTACTGAGGATGATGACGAGATCGACTCACTGATCGTGAATGCGGGTAATGTCATTAGGGTGAATCTGGCGTCGCGGAACGTGCCGTTTGACTGGCCCACGACAGGGCCGGTCGATGTGGAACTGCGCGCCAAGGAGACGCTGCCGGATGGCACCTCCGACCCGGGTGCGATTTTCGACTGGGCCTACTGCGCTGTTGAGGCGGAGGAGATGCCCGAAACGTTCGATCATCCGGGGCCGGTGGTTGAACCCGACCCGTCAGGTGCGTTCGGTTACCGGCAGCGCTCCTATCATGGCAACGGTCGTGGTCTGAACGTGCTGACCGTTGCGCCGGGCGAGTTCAACGTCCATTCCGCAGACCCGAATCCACACCCCGCCGATCCGAATCAGCTTCGCGATGAAACGCTCGATAAGCTGGGCGATGAGGACAAGAATGGGCCTGCCGACCGGGTCAACCCGGAGACGGATCAGATCATCATCGCGGACCGCGGTGAATTTGCCGGTGGCTCGGTGGGGCCGATCGTCCACATTGGCGAACTGTTGCAGATCGCGGTGATTGGGCCGCTGGATATTGGCGGGAATCAGGCGTCGACGATCGCTGATGCGTGGGGCAATGCGAACGGCGCGGATCGCTTCATGTTTGATGCCGGACGCAACAATTCCGACGACTGGGTCGATCCCACGGCGCATGATACCGATCTTTCCGACCCCAACTATGCACCCAACCTGCGGATCAATCACGCGCTGTTCCTGCTCGAACGGCTCACCACCATGAGTCCGTTCGATGACAACGAGGACAACGATGGCGACGGCCGCATCGATAACGATGAGGAAACGTTCATCCCGGGCGTGATCAACCTCAACACCGTGCCTTATGACACGCTGGTGCGCGTGCTGCCAATCCCCGACCAGATTCTGCGCGAGCGAGTCGCCCGGCGCATTGTCGACTATCGCGATCGAACGACACGCGACCCACGCCAGCCCTGGCGCGATACCGACCCGTCGCGCAAGTCGCTTGGCGGCATCGCCTACGTCACGGAGTTGTGGGAGGAAATCGTTCCGCTGCTGCGCGATGATGCTCCCTATGCCGGTACCGATGTTTCAACGATCGGGGGTGTGCGCGTCGACTTCACCGCCAACCCCAGCAATTCGACGAATGACGACATCCGCGGTGATCGTGAGCAGGAAATCCTGCTGCTCAACTGGCTGCTGCAGACCTGCACCACGCGGTCGGATCGTTTCGTGGCGTACGTGCTTATTCATGGTTACCCGGTCGGAGACTTCAGGAACGGCGGGGAAGGGCCGGTCGAGTCGATGCGGTTCTTCTTCGTGTTCGATCGGTCGAACCTTGTGGATGAGAACTCCTTCGCCCAGGAGCTTGGACGGCTGGAAGTGAAGTGATGCACCGGGCGCGTTACGATGTGCGTGAATCGGATGTCGATGGGGCGGTTGCCGACATTCCGCTCCATCGACGTGAGGCAGAGTGTGTATGAGGTGGGAAGCGGTCGGTCCGGCGAGCGGCCGCGGCATCGACGCTTCAGCGATCAGTCATGACAAGTCAGATGAACTGCATCTTCTGCAAGATCGTCGCGGGTGAGCTTCCCTGCTACAGGGTGTACGAGGATGAGCGTGTGCTTGCGTTTCTGGACATTCAGCCACTGGCGCGCGGGCATACACTGGTGATTCCGAAACAGCATTTCGCCCGGCTGGAGGAGATGCCTGAGGACCTGGCCGGGGCGTGCGCGTCGGTGGCGACGATGCTGAGCCGTCGGGTCATTGCCGCCACGGGCTGCACGGGGTGGAACCTTCTGCAGAACAACGGCCGCGTCGCCCATCAGGCGGTCGATCACGTCCACTTCCACATCATCCCACGCTGGGCGGGCGATACGTTCGATTTTACCTGGCCGGCCGGCAAGCTCGACAAGGATGATGCGGCGGAACTGGTGAAGGCGATTGGGAGTAATTGAGATTTTGGTTAGTGGTAATGGTTGCGCTTACACAGCCGATCTGAATTAAACCACTGCCTATTGCGTATTGCTTATTCGCGGCCCGTGCACCTGGCGACGGCACATCGATGCCCCCGCCTTCAACGCCGCATCTGCAATTCCGCCAGCGCCGTTGCCACATCCGGCGCAAACGAAAAGACCTTATCCAGTCCGGTTGCGAGGAACACTGCCCACACCCCATCCGTGGGTTGCGCCAGGCGGAGTTGTGATTCATGGTCGATCGCGCATTTGCGCAGGCGCAGCAGAGCGGACAGTTGCGAACTGTTGATATGTCGCACATCTCTGAGGTCGATGACCACATCGGGCATGAACTGCATCTGACGGGCCTGCTCATCGACTGCCGCCAGCGTGTCGGAGAAGCCCGGCTCGTCGCCCAGTTGCAATACCCAGATGTGCTCGGACCACTGCTGGATCGGCATGACGGTTCTCACCCGGACGGTGGCTGGTGAAACGGAACACGACATCGGCGGCACCACGGTGAAACAGAAGCTGGCGACCGGCGCGGTGACACACACGCATCGCGCCCCGCGATTTGCTTTCCCCGAAAGTGCTTTCGGCCGTTTACCGCGCGGGCATGAGCGATGAACGCCGCTCAGATGTATTTTGTGGCTGCGTTGCTTATTCGCCGCCGTTGTCGTTGCCGTTCTCGTCGTTGCCGTTTTCCGCGATGCGGGCGACGCTGGCGAGCGTGTCGCCATCCAGCAGGTTGATCACACGCACACCCTGGGCGGCCCGACCGGTCTGGCGGATGGTGCCCGCGTTGATGCGCACGATCATGCCCCGCGTGGTGATGAGCATCAGGTCATCCTCGGGGCTGACTGCCAGCAGGCCCACAGCCGGCCCGTTGCGCTCGCTAGTGGCGATGTCGCGTCGGCCCTTGCCGCCACGGCTCTGCACGCGCATCGAGCCATCCTCCATCTTCACGAGGTACTCGTGCAGTGGGGTGCGCTTACCGTAGCCGTTGGCGGTGACGGTGAGCAGGTCGCGCTGGTCGTTGGCCTCGCAGCGCACCAGGCCGACGACACGGTCGCCTTCGGCCAACTCGATGCCCTTGACGCCGCTGGCGTTGCGGCCCATCGCGCGGACATCATCCTCATGGAAGCGGATCGCCATGCCTGAGGCGGTGCCCAGCAGGATATGGTCATCACCGCTGGTCCACGTCACACCGATGAGTGAGTCGTCCTCGCGCAGGTTGATCGCGATGATGCCCGCCCGATGGACATTGCGGTAGTCCTTCAGCGCGGTGCGCTTTACCACGCCGTTGGCAGTGGCAAAGACGAGGTAGTATTCGTCCTTTTCGAAGTCCTCGATGGGCATGTATTCGCAGACCCGCTCGCCTTCACGCAGCTCCAGCAGGTTCACGATCGCCCGTCCGCGACTGGTGCGCGGCGCTTCGGGAATCTCATAGACCTTGATCTTGAATACGCGACCGGTGTTGGTGAAGCAAAGCAGGTCATCGTGCGTGGAAGCGACGAACACCTGTTCGGTGAAATCGTCCTCCTTCGCCGCCGCACCGATGACGCCGCGCCCGCCGCGACCCTGCGTGCGGTAGGCATCCACCGGCAGCCGCTTCACATAGCCTGCGTGCGTGATCGTCACCACCACCTGCTCCACCGGCGTCAGGTCGGCAATGTCCAGATCGCCCACCGCCTCGGAAATCTGCGTGCGGCGGTCGTCCGCGTACTTGGCCTTCAGCTCGATCGCGTCGGCCTTGATCAACTCCAGCACACGCTGCTCGCTGGCGAGAATCGCCTCGTATTCCTCGATTTGAGCGAGCAGCTTGGCGTAGTCACCAACCAGCCGGTCGATTTCCAGTCCGACGAGCTGGATAAGCTGCAGCCGACCGATCGCCTCAGCCTGCACACGCGACAGGCGCACATCCTTCTCGGCGCTGACTGCCTTGAGCCGATCGGGAATCTTCGGCGCGTAGGGATGGCTCGGCGGAATGCGGAAGCCGCGAGCCATGAGTTTCTCAATCGCTTCCTCACGCGTCTGCGATTCACGGATGAGCTTGATCACTTCCTCGATGTCGCAGACGGCGTAGATCAGGCCCTCGATGCGGTGGGCTTCCTGTTGCGCCTGACGGAGCTTGTACGCGGTGCGCCGCCGGATCACATCCTTGCGGTGCTCGATGTACAGCCGAATCAGTTCCAGCAGCCCCAGCGTGCGCGGCTGACCGTTCACCAGCGCAATGTTGATGATGCTGAAGGTCGTCTGCAGCGGCGTCATCTGGTAGAGCTGGTTCTCCACCACATGCGGATCCGCCCCGCGCTTCAGTTCGACCACCAGCCGCATCCCCGTGCGATTGCTGGACTGGTCCACCACATCGGCAATGTCGGTGATGCGCTCGGTCTTGCGGCACTCGATGATCTTCTGAATGATCGCGTCGTTCTTCGAGACCTGATAGGGAATCTCACGAATCACCAGCAGGTTGCGACCGTTGGATGTTTCCTCGTGCTCGATTTTGGCACGCACGGTGAGCCGGCCTCGACCGGTGGCGTAGGCTTCGGCGATGCCACGCCGCCCGCAGATGATGCCGCCGGTCGGGAAATCCGGTCCCGGCACGATCTTCATCAGCTCCGGCAGGCTGATGTCGGGGTTATCGATCATTGCGACGATCGCGTCGCAGATCTCACCCAGGTTGTGCGGGGGCATCGAGCAGGCCATGCCCACCGCGATGCCCGTCGAACCGTTCACCAGCAGGTTGGGGAACTTGGCCGGCAGGTACTTGGGTTCCTGTTCCGATTCGTCGAAGTTGGGCTGCCAGTCGACCGTATCGAGCTTGAGGTCCTCGAGCATCTCCATTGCGTGGCGATGCAGGCGAGCCTCGGTGTAACGCATGGCTGCGGGGGGATCGGGATCGATCGACCCGAAGTTGCCCTGCTTGTCCACCAGCGGATAGCGGATCTTCCACTCCTGCGCCATGTTGACGAGGGTGGGGTAGATCGCCCCGTCGCCATGCGGGTGGTACTTTTTCATGGTCTCGCCGACGATGCCGGCGCACTTGCTGTGCTTGCGGCCGGGCGAGAGGTTCAGGTCGTTCATCGCCACCAGGATGCGGCGCTGCGAGGGCTTGAGGCCGTCGCGCACGTCCGGCAGGGCACGATCGACGATCGTGCTCATCGCATAGGTCAGGTAGCTTTCGCTCAGTTCCTGCTCGATCGCCAGGTCGAGGATGCGGCCGGTCGGCCCGGTAGAGGGCAGCCCTTCCTCGGGCGAGGGGGTGTCGTGCGGCGTATCAGTCATGCGGATCGTTGCCTCGTTGGAGAAGTCGATTTCAGAACAACTATTATAGGCAAAACCCCCACGCTCCGCCCACGGTGCGGCGGCTCATGGATCACCTCCACCGGCCCTGAATTTCTCCCGATTTTCTCTATGTAGCGACGCGACTTGTCGCGTAAAAAAAACGACCCGCCGGGAGAGGCGGGCCGCATTCGCAATTTCATCCGGGAGCTTCTTTCACGGCTTCTTTGCTGCTCCCATCCCGTTGAGCCACCTGCCGATGCACATGATTGGGAAGTAGAGCCGGTACAGGTGGTAGCGCAGGTAGAACACGCGCGGGAAGCCGGTGCCGGTGAACCAGGGTTCATCCCAGGTACCCGACGGGAGCTGGTTCTCGACCAGCCATCGAATGCCGCGCTGGACGTCCGGATCTTGTGGGCCGTAGATCGCCATGAGCGCCATGGTACCCCAGGCGGTCTGGCTGGGGGTGGAGGGGCCGGTGCCCATGAGGCTGCGGTCCTCGTAGGTGTCGCAGGACTCGCCGAAGGAGCCATCCTCCTTCTGGACGCTCTTGAGCCAGCGGCCGGCCTTCTGCACCCAGGCGACGCTCATGTCCTGACCGACCGTTTTGAGGCCGCACACCACCTGCCACGTGCCGTAGATGTAGTTCACGCCCCAGCGGCCGAACCAGCAGCCTTCAGGCTCCTGGCGGCTGATGATGAAGCGGATGGCCCGCTGCACCGCCGGGTGGTCGGGCATGTAGCCGTGGTGGCCCAGGCATTCGAGCGTCCGGCCAGTGATGTCCGGGCAGGAGGGATCCTGAATGGCGTTGTGGTCGGCGAAGGGGACGTGCTCGAGCAGCGGCCGATCCTTCGTACGGTCGAACGCCGCCCAGCCGCCGTCGTCGTTCTGCATGGCCAGCACCCATTCGACGCCGCGTTTCGCCGCCGCTTCTGCCGCTTCGCCGCCGATGCGCTTGAGTGCCATCGACACCATCGCCGTGTCGTCGACGTCGGGGTAGTAGCCGTTGTTGAACTCGAAATACCAGCCGCTGGGCTCGACCGGCCGACGCACGTTGGCGACCCAGTCGCCCGCGTGGCGGCACTCCTTGCTCACCAGCCATTCGGCGCACTTGCGGGTGTGTTCCTCGTACTGATCGAGTCCCGCCTCGGTCAGTGCGTAGGCGGCGATACCCGTATCCCAGATCGGGCTGAAACAGGGCTGGATGCGGATATGGTCACGCTCCTCGTCCACGATCAGCAGGTCGTCCAGATGCTTGTGCGCCTCGACGAGCAGTGGGTGATCCTCCTTATAGCCCAGGCAGCGGAACGCGATGAGGATGTAGACCATGGGCGGGAAGATCGCGCCCAGACCGTCCGACCGCTCCGTGTGCTCGACGATCCAGTCCTCAATGTTCTGCAAAGCCCGGCGCCGCAACGGCGTCATACCCGCCCGGTCAACGAGCTTGAGCACCTTGTCCAGTGAAATGAAGATCTTGGACCAGGTGCGGTGTGCATCGCCATTGGGCAACAGCCGGTGGCGGGCCCGCTGGTCGACGTAAAGCTCATCGATGCCCTTTTCTGGCGGCAGCCGACGCACTGGGCGGTGGCTGGTGACGATGGACAGCGGCGTGATCATCGTGCGTGTCCACGCGCTGACCTTGTCCAGATTGAAGTAGAACCACTTGGGCAGGAAGATGATTTCCGGCGGAATGGAGGGCACCGCGTCGTAGCGGATCTGTCCAAGGGCCGCCAGATAAAACTTTGTGAAGCTGTTGCACCGCTCGGCACCGCCCAGCCCGCGGATGATCTCGCGGGCCTTGGACATGTGCGGAGCGTTGATGTCATCGCCCATGAGTTTGAGGGCGAAGTAGCCCTTGACGGTGGCGCTGAGGTCGGGCTTGGCGCCGGGGTACTGCACCCACGCGCCGTTGGGCTGCTGCTGCTCGCGCAGGAAGTTGGCGATCCGCGGCAGACGCGGGTCGTTCTCCTGATTGATGATCCACTTCAGCAGGATGTATTCGCTTTCGAGGATCGAGTCGCCTTCCAGCTCGGCACACCAGTAGCCCTCGGGCTTTTGCTGGGCGAGCAGATTGGCGACTGCGGCTTTGAGCGTTCGGCGGGCACGATCGATCAGGCCAGCCGGTGCATCGCGGCCGACAGGGGATGGGGACGTGGGAACCACAGGCCCCACGCGCTTGACCTGTTGGGCGTTAACATCAACGTCAGTTAGGCCAATATTGCTCATCCGTATCCACCCTCGTCATGAACCTCTGCGCGGTTTTTCCGTTCTCCCACGCGTCGGTTCGCTGGGCTCCTCATCTTGCGCCGTTTATTTGGCACCAGTTGTGGCAGTGTAGGCGCAAGACTAGCAGAAGGTACAGCATGGTTCAACAGATGTTGCGCCAATCGTGGTTTCCGTGTGTCGGGCCAGGTTGCGTCAGCGGAGGGATTCCTTACCATGTCGCGCGGGGATGACTGAATGAGACAGGCGGTCCGGTGAACCGTACGAGTGACCAATCCAACGCCCCGTTTTCGACCACGCCGGCGCGTGCTGCTGCGGAAGCGCCGCCCATGCCGCTCGCCAAGCCCGTGGGCACGACGCTGGATGCCGCTGATGCTGCGGCCAGCCGTTCCGTGACCACTATCGAAGCACCGCCGAGCTTCGGCAGGCAAATGGCGCAACTGGTGGTCATTCCGGCGGTAATCGTCCTCATCTCCATTGGTGTGGTGACTCTTCTGGGGTCGCTGGTTCGCACGCCCGATTCACTGGAACACCTTCTGAAGCGTCTGGAACAGCCCAGTGGGCTTGGACGCACCCAGATGGGGCTGCAGGATCCGCGTTATCTGGATCGATGCCGTGCCGCCCAGACACTGGCGACGCGGATTCCCGGGCTGACCGACCCGCAGGAGCGGGCGACGGTCAACGAAACGCTCATCAACATCCTGAACCAGCAGGTCAACCCGGGGACGGACCTGGAGTTGCAGACCTACCTGCTCCTGGCGATTGGACTTCTGGGTGAGGATGGCGGGCTGGAGGTAGTGCTTGACCGCCTGCGATCCGATGAGTCGCGACTGGTCGAGGCGGCGGTGGGGGGTGTGCTGGTGTGGCCGGACGTCGAGGCCGCCCGCCAGGCGGTGCCCGACCTCATTCGTGTGCTCAATCAGGGTGATGTTACGGTGCGCGTGCAGGCCGCCGCAGCATTGGGCAAACTGGCCCAACCTCATGATGAAGCAGCGATTGCGGCGCTGGCGCAGGCACTGAACGTGGTGGGCAGCGAAGGCCGGGAAGTGGCATGGAACGCGGGGGTCGCCCTGGCGAAGCTGGGTGATCCGCGCGGCGTAGCGATGGTGACGGGGCTGCTGCTCAACCGTGAGGCGCTGGCGAAACTGCCCGCCGGCGAGACCGGGCCCCAGGCAGCGGAACTGATGAGCGTGGGGCTGCAGGACCGGGTGATGGTGCACACGCTGGGCAACGTGATGAGCAGCGATGGCACGACGCACACCATCCACATGAAGGATCCCGCGATATGGGATAAGATCGCTGAGCTGGCGGAGAAGGACCCCAGCCGTGAGGTCCGCCGCATAGCCGCCGCGCTGCTGGAACGGCGTGGTCAGACCGGCAAGTGAATGCCGGGTCGGGGGAACAACACGGGACGGAATCGATCCGGACGGCGATCTTGACGCCGCGCCGGCGTGCATCGACAGGAATGTCGTAGAGTAGCACACATGGCTGAAACCCATCAGGAAATCGTCAAGGTCTGGATCGCCCCGGGCTGCATCGTCTGTGACGCCTGCGAAGGCGAATGTCCGGAAGTGTTTGACGTGCAGGAAGAAACCTGCGTCATCCGCCCGGAGGCGATGAAGGCGGAGTTCACCCGTCCGCTGACGCCGGCCATCATCGCGGCGGCGGAAGGCTGCCCGGTCGAGGTGATCAAGTACGAGACGATCGAGGTTGAAGGTCCCGAGCCGTGGGCCGGCCAGGAAGAAGCGGCGGCCGCAGCGGCGCCTGCCGCAGGTGGCGGCGGTGGAGGTGGGGCGGCGAAGAAGGCTGGTCCCGTCATTCCCGAAGGGCCGCCCGATCCGAAGTGGGCCGGGCTGCTCTCGACCGCCCGGGTCAGCGGCAGTCGATCGGGGGGAGGACCGGCCGTGCGGACGGTACCTGTGGCAAAGGTGTCGGCCGAGATCATCGCCTCAGCCCTGCCCGGAGACGCCCCTCCCGATGCCAAGGTCGCCGCGATGGTCGGCACCGGTTACATCCGGCCCGGAGGCAGCGTGGCCCAGCGCATCCGCGAGCGGGCGGGCCTTACCCGACGTGAAGCCACCAGCGTGGCAGCCGGCACCGCGGCGCTGCTCACCATTGCCTGGGGCAGCGTGGCCGCGACGCTGGCGACCATGGGCGG
The DNA here is from genome assembly GCA_937988825.1 of uncultured Phycisphaeraceae bacterium. Lineage (GTDB taxonomy): Bacteria > Planctomycetota > Phycisphaerae > Phycisphaerales > Phycisphaeraceae > CALKHT01. The sequence continues at coordinate 43,020 of CALKHT010000037.1, read as the reverse complement.
GGCGCTACAGTCATACCTCGTGCCCAAACTGACCAAGGAACCGCCGTCCTCCTTCAAGGCCGGGAAGATCAGCGACTATCCCGATGACGGTGTCTACGAGCAGTTCAAGGGCTCGCAGCAGGTGTGGATCGTGCGGCAGAAGGGCAGGCTCTTTGCCCTGTCCACCATCTGCACGCACCTGGGCTGCATCCCCAACTGGATGGCGGCTGATGCGAAGTTCAAGTGCCCGTGCCACGGCTCGGGCTTCTATATGGACGGCGTGAACTTCGAAGGCCCGGCCCCCCGACCGCTGGAACGCTTCAAGATCAGCCTCGAAGGCGACACGATCGTGGTGGACAAGGCGGTCAAGTACCGTGCTGAACTGAACCAGTGGGGTCTGCCGGGCTCGGAACTGATGGTGTAAAGCGATATCGCGGCTACGTTGCTGCAGGTGGCACCCGGCCCCCGGGCAGCATTAGTTGCGGACGCACCGTCAAACGCTACGATCTACCCGCGACCGGAACATTCCTGGCGCGGCGACCAATCTTCGGATGGATTTGATGATTTCGCCCCTACTGAATTACATTCGCTCGACGCAGGTCTGGAACTCGATTTTCCGCCATGGCATTCCGCGCGATCGACGCACGCGTGTCATGGCGGTCATGAGCAACGTCTTCCTGCACCTGCACCCCGTCGCGGTGCGCAAGAGCGGCATTCGCCTGTCGTTCACCTGGTGCATGGGCGGGCTGACCTTTTTCCTTTTCCTCGCCGAAGCGATCAGCGGCGTGCTGCTGATGTTCTACTACCGCCCGGTGGTGGAATACGCCTACGCGGACATCCAGGCACTGCGTTCATACGTCACGCTGGGGCTGTTGCGTGAGATTCACCGCTGGGGTGCTCACGCGATGATCATCGCCATCTGGCTGCACATGATGCGTGTGTTCCTGACCGGCTCGTACAAGCCGCCGCGCGAGTTCAACTGGGGGGTGGGCGTGATCCTGCTGGTTATCACCATGCTGCTGTCCTTCACGGGCTACCTGCTGCCTTGGGACCAGTTGGCGATCTGGGCGATCACCGTCGGTTCGAACATGGGTAAGGCCACGCCGTTCCTGGGTACTGGCGGGCCGTTGAGCGACATGCTGGCCATCGGCGGCGTGCCGCTGGTTACGGCCCGTTCTGACGCCGCGTACCTGCTGCTGGCCAACACCAGCGTGGGTGAGAACACGCTGATGCGCTTCTATGTGCTGCACTGCATCGCGCTGCCGCTGGCGGCGGCGACGCTCATTGCGGTGCACTTCTGGCGCATCCGCAAGGACGGCGGTATCAGTGGGCCGCTGTGATTTACCTCCCGCAAAGGATGCACGAGGACACGGAACATCGCGCTGCACGGAAGCTGCGAAAAAGTTTCGCCGGTGGCGCTTGAAACCAGACCCGCCGCCTGATCGGCCTTCCTGAGTGCTGGCTGGTTTTCTTCGGAACGAGACGCGTATGTTGTCGAGCATGATTACATTGGCTGCCGCCGCGGGTTCATCCAACCTGGAATGGTTCAAGGAACTTGTGAACCGTTTCAGTGTGCCGGAGATCAGCCTGCCGCTGTTCTTCCTGCCGCTGTTCGTGTTGTTGCTGGTGGCGTATAAGGTCTGGACACGTCCGCTCTTTGCCGGCACGCTGCTGGTGCTGTTCTGCGTCTTTTACTTCGGCAGCATGGCGATCGACGAGAACTATCGCGCGATCGTGATGAAGCCGGACAACGTGCCCATCACCATGATGCTGCTGGGGGTGGGATTCTGCCTCTGGTGGGGCTTCCGCCAGGCGGCGATCAACGATGAACGGATCAAGGCGGGCCAGCCGCTCATCGAGGAGGACAAGGATGACAAGGTGCTGGTGTGGCCCGACCTGGTCTACACCGAGCTGATCTGCATGGTGATCGCGGCGACGGTGCTGATCGTCTGGTCGGTGCTGCTGCCCGCGCCACTGGAAAGTCCGGCCAACCCCGCCGGCCCGCCCAACCCCTCCAAGGCGCCCTGGTACTTCCTGGGCCTGCAGGAAATGCTCGTCTACTTCGACCCCTGGATGGCGGGTGTCGTTCTGCCGGGCATGATCATCACCGGTCTGATCGCCATGCCCTACATCGACACCAACCCCAAGGGCAACGGCTACTACACCTTCGCGCAGCGAAAGTTCGCCATCACCGTCTGGCTCTTTGGCTTCCTCATCCTGTGGGTGGTACTGATCGTCTTCGGTACCTTCCTTCGCGGCCCCAACTGGAACTTCTTCGGTCCGTTCCAGTACTGGGACGCTCACCTGCAGGTTCCGTTGACCAACGTCAACCTCAGCGAGCTGTTTTGGGGCGATTTGCTGGATCGACCGCTACCGGCGAACCCCTACGTGCGGGAGATTGTGGGCATCGTCTTCGTCTTCCTGTGGATCTGCGTGCTGCCCTACGCTCTGGCACGCACCGTCATGCGGAAGATGTACGAGCAGCTGGGCTCCGTGCGGTTCTACGTGATGGCGATCCATCTGGTCGTCATGGCCATGCTGCCGCTGAAGATGGTGCTGCGCTGGACGATGCACCTCAAATACTTCGTCAACCTGCCCGAAATCAACCTGAACCTCTGACGGACCCGCTTTCGCGGAATTGCGGCTGGTTGGTTGCTGAATCGGCCTCGGCGGTATGAATACGCAAACCGATTGGCATGTGGCGATTGCGTCATAGCCGTGCCGTTGGACGACTTCTCCAGCCGTACGATGCGATCGACCGATAACACACCCCAGCGCGGGTGACCGTGTGGTCTTATAATCTGCGCTCACCTGAAAGAAGCATTCACGCCGAAAAGCCTCCAATGTGGCGAGCGCTTCGCAGAGTTTTGCCCAGCATGTTTTACCGGCGGCTGCTGCTGCTGTCGGGGATCGCGGTCGCTGTGGCCGTCGTGCTGGCGCTGCAGATGGCCCGGCTGACGCTGGTCCACGGGGCGGAGCGACGGCGCCAGGCGGAAGCCGCCCTGCAGCAGACCCAGCTCATCCCCACCATCCGCGGGCGGATTCTGGACCGTCGCGGCCTCGTCCTGGCGGAGGATCGACCGGGCTATGACGTCGCCATCAGCTATGAGGTCATCACCGGTGAGTGGGCGTTCAGCAAGGCAGCCAGTGAGGCCCGCAAGGCCAACGCGAACCGCTGGGCGGAGCTGTCGCCGCATGCACGCGAGCGGGCTATTCTCGAACTCCTGCCTCAGTATGAACGCCAGTTGGACCAGATGTGGCAGACCCTCTCGGACCTCACGGGAGAGGATCGCGCAGAACTGGATCAGCGACGGGCGACGATCATCGCCTGGGTAACGGGCATGGCGACGCATCTGTACGCCGACTGGCTGCGTCAGCGCCAGGAGCTGCTGGATGAGCCGGTCTCGCTGTCTGACGTCGCTCAGCCGATCCGTGAGCAGCGCATGGCCCACGTGTTGGTCAACGACATTTCCACCAGCGCCTTGGCGCACATCCGCAGCTTCATCGCGGAAGCAGAGGTGGAGCCGAATCTGGCGGTCTGGCAGCACGTGAAGATCGAACCGGCCACGCGGCGCGTCTACCCGATGGACCAGGTCACGGTGACGGTGGACCGTTCCAGCTTCCCGGGTCCGCTGCGGTCGGACAAGCCCGTCACGCTGACGGTGGATGGACCTCTGCTGCACATTGTGGGCACGATGCGGCGGATCTGGCGCGAGGATGTGGAGGAACGTCCCTTCAGCCGCACGGTGGACGGTCAGACTGTGGTCGATCTGGGCGGCTACCTGCCGGGTGACACGACCGGCCGATGGGGCATTGAGCGCGCTCAGGAACGTCGCCTGCGTGGGTTGCGTGGCAAGCGAATCGTGCAGCTCGACTCGCGGAGCGAACAGTTTGTGGAGCCGACGCCCGGCCGGGATGTGACACTCACGATCGACGCGATGTTGCAGGCACACATCGCCGCGATCCTGCAGCCCGAGCTGGGACTGATGGCGCGTCAGCCCTGGCATGAGAAGGATCCGGTCGGCCCCGAAGGCGAGCCGTTGTGCGGCGCCGCGGTGGTGCTTGACATTGCCTCGGGCGAGATCCTGGCGGCGGTGACCGTCCCCACCTTCAGCAGCGACCTGCTGCAAACCAATCCCGACGCGATCTGGAAGGACTACCTGTACCGCCCCGGCATCAACCGTGCGGTCAGCATGCCCTACGAACCAGGCTCCACGCTCAAGGCGCTGGTGATGGCGGCGGCGGTCACCGATGGTGCAATCTCCGTCGATGGCACGATCAACTGCATCGGCTATCTCGATCCGCCGGGCAACCCCAACATGTACCGCTGCTGGATTCATAAGCAGTACAACCATCAGCATGGCCCGTTGCGCGGCGACGCGGCGCTGTGCCAGAGTTGCAACATCTTCTTCTACACGCTCGGCAGACGCCTTGGTGCGCGGCGGCTCGTCGAGTGGTATTACCGCTTTGGACTGGGCGAGCCGACCTGGTGTGGACTGGCCGATGAGAATGGCGGTGACCTGCCTGATCTGACCCGGCCCATCACTGCCGGTACGCCCGGGTTTCAGGAGCACGATGCCATCTTCATGGCGATCGGACAGGGCCCCGTGCGCTGGACACCCATTCAGGCGGTCAATGCCTATGCGACGATCGCTCGCGGCGGAAGGGTGATCCCTCCGACCATTCTGCTCGACGGCGATCGCCCGGCGGAGCGACCGCATCCACATGACCTGCGACTCAATCCTGCGGGCGTGAAGCTGACGATGGATGGTCTTTACGATGCGATCAACCATCGCCTGGGAACTGGCCACCACATCACGATCGACGGTCAGCGCGAGCTGAACATCAACATTTCGGGGGTGAAGGTTTACGGCAAGTCGGGCACGGCTGAGGCGGCGCCGCTGCGCGAGCCGATCGATGACAACGGCGACGGTCTGCCCGACCGCTGGGGCGAAGTGCTGCGCAAGGGCGATCACGCCTGGCTGATCGCGATCGTGCAGCGCGATGATGCACCGCGACCGCAGTACGTCGTCGCCGTGGTCGTGGAATATGCAGGCAGCGGCGGCAAGGTGGCCGGCCCGATCGTCAACCAGATTCTCTACGCCATGCGCGCTCAGGGGTATCTGTAAGTGCAACTGCCCGAGCAGATTCGCGTGATGTTCAGACCTCAGGCCGCCTGGTACGGCCTGCTGGCGGCGATCATACTCACGTGGATCGGCATGGAAGCGATCGCCACCGTCGATGCCTCCCGTGCCGCTGCCCAGATGCGGTGGCTGCCCATTGCCATCGTCTTCATGCTCATGTGCATGATCCCGCACCCGCGCGTGATCGGCATGGTCAGCTACCCGCTCATGGCGGTGAGCCTGCTGCTGTTGGTCATCACCATCGTGCCGGGTATGCCCCGCTCGATTGTGCCCGTGCGCAACGGTGCGACCTGCTGGATCAATCTGCACTTCATGATGTTCCAGCCGGCTGAGATGGCGAAGGTCGTGTTCGTCCTCGCGCTGGCATGGTATCTGCGTTACCGCGATACCTATCGCACGTTGCGTGGTCTGCTGGTGCCGTTCGGCATGATGCTCGCACCAGTGGGTTTGCTGTTGAAGCAGCCGGACCTCGGGCTGGCGCTGCTCTATCCTCCCACGCTTTTCGCCATGCTCGTGGCAGCGGGCGCGAAACTGCGGCATCTGGGCACGCTGATTGGGCTGGGGGTTCTGGCGATCGCGTTGAACGTATCGCTCATTTACGTATTGCCCCCTGATCAGCCGCATCCGTTCCTTAAGTCCCATCAGGTGGCGCGTATCAAGTCGATGATCAGTCTGGTCAAGGGCGAGGATCGCTATATCCAGGACCTGGCATATCAGCAGCACAAGGCCATGACGCTCATCGGTGCGGGGCAATTGACTGGCTACGGCGAGGAACGGGCCGCCACCGTCATTCGTTTCAACCGATTGCCCGAAACGTACAATGACATGATCTTTGCGGTCATCGTCAACCGCTGGGGCATGATTGGTGGGGTGGTCACGCTGGGGCTTTACCTGGTGGTGGTGTTGTCGTTCGTACTCGTCGCAGCGAAATCGAAGGATCCCTTCGCGCGCCTGGCGTGTGTGGGGTTCGCGGGCCTGACATTCAGTCAGGCGACGATCAACATCGGCATGACGCTTGGCCTGCTGCCGATCACCGGCATCAATCTGCCTTTCGTGTCCTACGGCGGATCGAGTCTGATCAGCACCTTCGCCATGATGGGGCTGGTGATTAACTTCGGCTCACGCCGGCCAGGCTATCTCACCCGTCCCAGTTTCGAGTTTGACACCGTCAAACAGGGTGAGAAGCTGCTGATCAAGCAGTAAGCTGTGATTCTGTCTTTCTTTAGGGGTCGGATGCGCGAATGCGCCAATGCATGTGAAGCGAACCATATCGGGTTTAGCGCGTCAGGATTTTCAGCACGAAAAAGTCTGCAGCTAAAGGAATTTCCTCAGGGTAAGACGCTATGATTCCCGGTGATGGTGCTTAACACGGAGCACATCGTCTTCCACGCGCCTTCGGCGTCGTCCTTGTCTTTGACGTCCCGACCTATCCGCCGCTCATCACACTCAGCGAAACCCCTAAAACGTCATCAGGAGAAACCTGATGCAGCAGAGGCTTTTGCTCGCTACGTCCTGGCACGTGCGGGACTGAAAGACAATGCGTATCGGCGACAGCCGCTGGTGCGTCGGGTTTCAGCCTGTCTGCGAGCGTTGCGGCTGAAATCAATTGAGGAGGCACGCGAGCTGATCGCCCGCGATACCGTAGCACTCCACACTGCGGTCAACACACTGTTGATCGGTGTGACGGAGTTTTATCGCGATCCACCGGCGTTCGAAATGCTGGAGGACTGGCTCGAACACGAGAACCGTCGCATGACGCGACCGTGGCGTGTCTGGAGCGTGGGCTGCTCCGATGGGGCGGAGCTGTACACGGTGGCGATGCTGCTGCACCACATGGACGCCCTGCGTGATGCGGAGCTGGTGGGTAGTGACTGTCGGGCCGAAGCGATCGCGCGGGCCGAGCGAGGTGTCTACCATCGCGGCCTGATCCGGCATCTGCCCGAGTCGCTGCTGCCTTACTTGCGAACGAAAAATGCGACACATGTGCAGCCGATCGATCCCATTCGGCGTGCGACGCGCTGGCAGGTGGCGGATGTGCTGGACGATCCGCCGCCGGTGGGCAGCTTTGATCTGATTCTGTGTCGGAACATGGGGATTTATCTGGATGGTGCAGCCGCCTCTGGCCTGTGGCGCAAGCTGTGCGCCGCGCTGCGGCCGGGCGGCGTGTTGATGACCGGACATGCGGAACAACCCAGTGGCGTCGCGAGGCTGTGTCGCATGGCAAGCTGTCTTTACTGTAAGGAAAGCTGATGGGTTCACGTGAACTGACACCCTGGCGTCCACCGCCATTCTGGCTTTCACTCACGCTGACGCTTGTGTTGGCGGTCGCCTTTGGACTGCTGCGTGTGTTCATCTACCCAGAGAACATCGTGCCAATCGCCGATGCGTTGCCTCTGCTTTTAGCGCTGTGGCATCGCGATAAAAGATTGCTCTGGGTGTTGGCAGGCATGCTCATCGGCGCATCGGCCTACAAACTGATGATGCTGATGGACGCTGCACGCTTCGAGCACGTCGGCCAGTTTGTGACGTTCTTTGTCATGAAGGCAGGGGATGTCATCATCGCGGCAACGGTGGTTCATCTTGCAGTGAACTACCGCAATTCTGTCGAACGCGCCAACATATCACTGGTCCAGGCTAACGAAGAGTTGCAGGCCGCCAACGAGGAACTGGCCGCACGCGAGGAGGAGATTTCCCGTCAGAACGAAGAATTGCAGGTGCAGGCCGAGGAGATGCAGCAGCAGTCCGAGGAGCTGCAGGCTCAGGGCGAGGAAGTGCGGCTGGCCAACGAGGAGCTGGCTGCGCGGGAAAGCACACTCGAAACGCTGCTGCACCTGTCCAGCCCCGCTGCAAATGATGACGAGGTGTTGCCGGGTGTGTGCCGTTCAGCGATGGAACTGCTCAATGGTGCTGCGGCGTGCCTTTTTAAACAGGTGGATGACCAGTTCGTCGTCCGCGCACATGCGGGCTTCTGCCCGAAAGGACCGTCACCCTGCGAACTGCCTGTGAACGTGACGCTCGCACGGATGGCGGTGGAGAGTGGTGGGCCGGCTCACCTGCGCGATCGCGACCTTCGGCCCGACCTTCAGTCGCCACAGCCTTCCGATGGTCGCGTGATGCGATCGGTGCTCGCCGCGCCGGTACGTTGCGGCGGCAAGATTCTCGGGGCGCTGGAGGTTTACAGCGTCGAGCCACGCGACTGGACGGATCAGCAGGCGTCGCTGCTCAACTGGCTTGCTGCTCAGTGCGGACAGGCCTGGGAGACCGTACGCCTGCGCAGCGCCATGCAGGCGCTCAATGAGTCACTGGAACAGAAAGTCGAGATGCGTACCGCGGAGCTGGAAGCACGCACGATCGAGTTGCGCATGCTCGCCTCGCAGCTTGCCACGGCGGAACATCGCGAACGGCGTCGCATCGCACAGGTACTGCACGATGAACTGCAGCAACTGCTGGTCGCGGTGCGCATGAGGCTCAATGCGGCCAGCGTGCCGGATGGCGCGTGGAAAGTGCAGGTTGAATCGCTGCTGGAACAGGCGATCGATCTGTCGCGCTCCATCACGACAGAACTAAGTCCGCCGATTTTGTTCGAGGAACGCTTTGAAGCATCGCTGCTGTGGCTGGCCCGCCGGATGAAGCAGCAGCAGAACCTTGATGTGGAGGTGCGCTGTCAGCCTGGGGCTGAACCGCCGAATGATGACTGGCGTGTCTTTCTCTTCACCGCAGTGGGTGAGTGTTTGTTCAACGTGGTCAAGCACGCCAATGTTTCCAGGGCTTCCGTTGAGGTAAAAGTGGACAAGGGCCAGTTACACACGATCGTCACCGACCAGGGCTGCGGTTTTCAACTCAACGAGGCGCAGATGCGCGCCCGGGCAGGCGAAAGTTTCGGCCTGTTCAGCGTACGCGAACGGGCGGCCCTGCTGGGCGGCTACGTGAAGGTGCAAAGTTCGCCGGGCAACGGCACGCGTGTGGAGATTGTTGTCCCACTCGACGCTAGTCAGACGCGACTGGATGGTCCGTCCACAGTCGATCTGGTGCGTGATTCGGCCGTGGCTCAGACACCGCGCGAGACGACAACCCGGGCTTCCAGCCGATCGACGCGCGGCAACACCGGCCGAATCCGAATCCTTCTGGCGGATGATCACCAGATGCTGCGTGAAGGGTTGGCCGGCCTGCTGGATGGACACGATGACCTGGAGATCGTCGGTCAGGCGGGTGACGGTCAGGAAGCGGTGGAAATGGGCCTGGCACTGCGGCCGGATGTCGTGGTCATGGATGTGGCCATGCCGCGGCTCAACGGCATCGAGGCAACGCGCGCCCTACGCGAGCAGGCGCCCTCGGTGCGGGTGATTGGCATGTCGATGCACGCCCGCGATGAGATGGCGGCCGCGATGTTCGACGCCGGTGCGGTCGCCTATGTCACCAAGGGGGGGCCAGCCGAACAGTTGATCGACGAAATCCGTCGCGCCGCCGCCATGGACGCCGAAGCCGCCCGCGCCGCTGCTCGTGAAGTCCCGGATGATGTGCGGTGAGGCACGGCAATCTCACGCCATGCCAATGCGACGCTTGATCGCCTGATAATGCTCGAACCGTTCGGCATCGACCATGGCGCGCACGCGCTGGTCATCGATTCGTGTCGCCCTGAAAATCTCGGTTAACCTCAGCGGCGGCGACATGTGAGGCGTGGATCGCCCTGCCCCGGACTGCCGTGTCGCGGCGATCACTTGCCGGCGTAGTCGATGATGCGACTGATTTCGCTGCGCAGGTCGCGGCGATGGACCACGCGGTCGACGAAACCTTTTTGCAGCAGGTGCTCGCTGCGCTGGAAGCCCTCGGGCAGTTCCTCGCGGACGGTGTTGGCGATGACGCGCGGGCCGGCGAAACAGATCAGCGCCTTGGGTTCAGCGAGGATGACATCGCCGAGCATGGCGAAGCTGGCGGTGACACCGCCGGTGGTCGGGTCCGTCAGAACGCTGATAAAGAGGCCTCCCGCGTCGTCGAACCGCGCCAGGGCGGCGCTGGTCTTGGCCATCTGCATCAGGCTCAGGGCGCTTTCCTGCATGCGCGCCCCACCGGAGCAGGAGACGACGATCAGCGGCAGATTGGTTTCGGTTGCCAGTTCGATTGCCCGAGTGAGCTTTTCGCCGACCACGCAGCCCATCGACCCCATCATGAATCGGCTGTCCATGCAGGCGAGCACGACGCCGCGGCCCTTGATGAAGCCCTTGCCGCAGATGATCGCATCCTTGTGGCCGGTCTTCTGCTGCTCAGCCCGCAGACGTTCGTGATAGGGCTTGATGTCGACGAACTGCAGCGCATCGACCGGCCCAACGTTCTCCCACATCGGTTCGAAGCTGCCCGGGTCGCACAGTTGGGCAGCCCGTTCATCGGCGCCGAGGCGGAAGTGGTAGTCGCACTCGGGGCAGACCTGCAGGTTCTGCTCGACGGTGCGCTTGTAGAGCAGTCTGGCGCAGCCGGGGCAGCGCAGCCACAGGCCGGCGGGTACCTCGCTGCGGCGATTATTGGCTTCAGAGACCTGCTGCCAGGTGCGAGGCAGCCCCGTGGTAGTGGATGGTTGGGTTTCGGCCATGGTGGAAGACACTGTGCGTGCCAAGGCGTGATTACTCTGCGGCCGGTGATTGTGGTATTGTCAAAACCCCTGCGTCGTGTGTCGGAACGGCCGGGTCCCGACGACGGTGTACGATTATACCCAATTCGGCACAACCGGAGAAAAGCGGCCCATGCGAATCATCCGTTTTCTGGACGACCAGCAGATCGAACGTGTGGGCTGTCCCACCGGGGATGGTCGAGCGCAAATCCTTGCAGGAAACATATTTAGCCCCGAAAGCCTGGTTCTTACCGACGAAAAGGCGCCTGTGAAGCGGCTTCTGGCGCCCATCCAGCCGGTCAATATCTTTTGTATCGGTCTGAACTATGGGGAGCACGCCAAAGAAGGTGGCCAGCCCATCCCCACTAACCCGGTCATTTTCATGAAGCCGACCACGGCGGTCATTGGCCCGGGCGAGCCGATTCGCCTGCCCGCCGCGTGCGCCGATGTGCCGCAGGTCGATTACGAGTGCGAACTGGCGGTGGTGATCGGCAGGATGGGCCGCGACATCCCCGTCGATCAGGCTTTGGAGTACGTGCTGGGCTACACCTGCGCCAACGATGTATCCGCCCGGCACTGGCAGCGGCATGGTGGCGGGGGACAGTGGATCCGCGGCAAGAGCTTTGACACTTTCTGTCCGCTGGGACCGGAACTTGTCACGGCTGATGAAATCCCCAACCCGCAGAACCTGCGCCTGTCGACCACGCTCAACGGGCAGGTGATGCAGCAGGGGCACACCAGCGACATGATCTTCCCGGTGGCGGAGCTGATCGCCTTCATCAGCCGCGACACCACACTATTGCCGGGGACTATCATTCTCACGGGCACACCGCCGGGCGTGGGCTTTGCCCGCAAACCACCTGTGTGGCTGCAGCACGGTGACGTGGTCACGATCCAGGTCGAAGGCATCGGCGAACTGACCAACCCCGTGCAGTGATCGTCAATATCACATCGCCAATTCGTTATCGCTTATACGCGATGTGTGAATTGGTCTGATGATTCCCTGTTATTCAATCGGCCCGATGGATACCTGCCCAAGTACGGGGTCGACCGTGAGTGTGATGGTTCGGTCACGGCAGGCCAGGGTGATGGTGGCAGGGGTGGTCTGATCCAGCTGTCCGTACTGGCCAAAGAGCAGCGTGTTGTCGCCGCCCAGATTGAAGTGCAGGATGGTCACGCCATGGAACGGTGACGCCCGCCCCTGTCCGAACGTTACCTCGTAAGGCTGATCGGCGATGGGGTTGTGGATCGGTTCATTCGGATTCGACATCGCGACGATGGCGTAGCGATGGCTGACGGCATCGAACCGCACCAGACGCAGGTCATCGGCATGGGTCATGGACTCAACCTGGGCGTAGGCCAGGTCGGCCGCCAGCATCTCCGCCGCAGCCCGCAGCCGGGAGGCATGGGTGTTGGCGAACATCGGCACGGCGATCGCCGCGGCAATGGCGAGCACGAGCACCACCATCAGCACCTCGATGAGCGAGAAGCCGCCGTCCCGCGCCGCGCGCGGCCGCATGTACGGGGTGGATGGGATTGAACGCATCTGCAGCGGCTTATCGGCGAATTCGCCTTCCCGCTTTGCCGATAAATCCCTCACGCGACAAAAGATTGTCGCCTTTTTCCGATTGGGATCCATGGGCGGAAAAAAGGCACAAACCGGCTTCACGCTCACCGAAGTCATGGTGGCATCGGCGATTCTGGCGTTCGCGGTGATCTCGATCACGCAGATGGTCACCGTGGGCCAGACGCACAGTCTGGAAGCGCTGCATCATCGCCGCGGTCAGTCGCTTGCCGAAGCGATGCTGGATGAGATGCTCGCTCTGCCGTTCCGCGACCCAGAGGGAGCCGATTCACCCGGCCCCGATGCGGGAGAATCCGATCGCAGCAATTTTGACGACATTGACGATTACAACGGTTATATCGAACCGTTCGGCACAGTGGTGGATGCGGCGGGTGAGCCATACGGTACTGCGTTCGATCGCTTCAGCCGCAGCGTGACCGTCGAGCCGGCGACGCAGGTGATGCCCGGTGTGGACAAAACAATCGCCGGCGTTTGGATCACCGTGACGGTCACGGACGATCGCGGCATGACCTGGACGTTGCGACGATTCGTCGCCGATCCCCAGGAACCGACGTCATGAGGTGGTGGGGCGTGCGACGGTATCGATACACGGGCATGACGCTCGTCGAGCTGATGATGGCCCTGGCGGGGACGGGGTTCGTTGGCGCCGCGGTGGTCACCATGCTCTTTGCGATCGGTCGAGGTACCGAGCACGACCGCGACCTGCGTGCACTGGTGGTGCAGGCGAAGCTGATCGATGCACGACTGGGAGCGGCAATTCGCGGCTCAACGATGGTGCTGGCGCTCAGTGATGATGCACTGGTGCTGTGGATCGATGATTTCAACGACGATGGCAAACCGAATCTTTCGGAGATTCGCCGCATTGAACTGGTGGAAGGGGAGTTGCGATCCTGCCGCGCGCCGGATGATCTGCCCGCGCAGAACGACCATGCGTGGGATCTGGCCAGCGACTGGGATGCTCTGACGCGCAACCTGCGAGGAACAGCAAGCTTTCCATCAGAAACATGGGCGACAGGTGTCGAGGCGTGGTCGGTGAAGCTCAACGATGCCGATGTTCAGGTGGCGCGTCTCGTAAGCTATCGGGTCACGATCCGCATCGGCAATACACATGAACCAGTGATCAATGCGGCGGCCCTGCGCACCACGGGGGCGGGAGCATGAAAATGCCCATGCGAACGCCGACGGCTTCGGTGGGACAGGCGTCTTGTCTGTCATTTCGCCACAGGCGAAAGCTGCCTTCCGCTTCGGGCATCGCACTGCTGCTCACACTGGTGGCGGTGGTGACCGCGACGATACTCGCGGCCGCATACCTGCACGCCCAGACCACCGCCACGGGAGTGGCCCAGAACGTCGATCGTCACGCCGTGGCGCGGCACATCGCCGAATCGGCGCTGGCGATGGCGATCCACCTCGTACAGCAAGACAACAGTTGGCGCACCACGTTTCCCAACGGCGTGTGGATCGAGCAGGCACCGCTGCTGGAGGGCAGCTTCACGCTGCGCGGCGAGGATGACGATGGTGACCTGACGAACAACCCCGCCGACCCCGTCACGCTGACAGTGACGGGCTATTTTCGTGGCGTCACCCATATCGTCAGCGCACGCATCACGACGGTGTCGTCCACACCTGGACGATTGCTTTTCGTGACCGCGATGCAAACGCCGGATGAGGATGAACAGGCGCGCATCGGCGTCTTTCGATCCTGGGGCTGGATGGTGGTTACCCTCGCACAGAATGCATCGGCCAGCGCGTTCAACGCAGCGTGCGCTGATGCACGAGTCGTCTACATTCCCGATTCGATATCCCCCGGGACACTGAGCAACAAGCTCACGTTGCAATCGATAGGGCTGGTCTGCGAGAACGAGCAGTTGTGGAACACGCTGGGCCTGGCGGCGAGCGGCAAGAGCAACAACGGCAACACGATCGAGATTCTTAACGACGATCACCCGATCACCGCGGGCTTTACGCTGGGCGAGGTGTCTATCGCGGACAGCACCGTGCGGATGGTGCGGGCGGACAGCAGTCTCGCGCCTGGTGCTGTGCTTCTCGCCAAACGCAAGGGCGCACCGCATTCGGTGATGTGGGCGGTGGATCGTGGCGAAGCGCTCCTGAATGGCGAAGCGCCCGGTCGCAGGGTGGCTTTGCCTTTCGGTGGCGGTGGGTTCGACATCACCGCGCTGAATGAAAACGGACGCACACTGATTCGGCAGTCGCTCATCTGGGCGGCTGCAAATCAGCCCCTGGATGAGGATGCCCATTGCATCGCCCGTTACACATTTGAACCGCAGTCGATCGAGCCGCGACTGGTGGGGCACTGGCGTCTGGATGATCTGGGGGGTGGCGGTGCAGCGGGTGGTGCAGCCGTCGCGGGACAAATCGAAATGAAGGGCGGCACCATTGTCGACGCCTACGAATCGTCGCGTGGTGCATATGGTGGCAGCAACGTGAGCCAGCACGCGGTGCTGTCGACCAACGCCACCAGCGCCAACGCCTTCAGCGTCATGGAGGGCGCACGCCTCAACGGCACCGCCCTCGTCGGCGCGGGAGGTAACCCTTCCAATGTCATCCGCATTACTGGCGGGGCGGTCATCACCGGCGATCGGGTCGCGCAGGAAACGAATGTCGATATGTCGCCCATCGTGCCGCCAAACGATCTGCCGCCCGCGACGACGGACCTGACCGTAAAGACTTCACACACCCTCAGTGCCGATGCGAGTTTCCGCAACCTTGACATCCGCGATGACGGCCAGCTTAACATCACTGGACATGTGCGGCTGTGGATCAGCGATAACTTTGAGATACGCAACGCAGGTCGTCTGGTCATTGCGCCCAACGCGTCGCTGACGGTCTGGGTGGGCAGGAACATCCGGTTCCTCGACAACGCGCGCGTTCACAACGACTCCGCCACACCCGGCAAGCTGACTATCTATGGTCTTGGCAACACCGTCACCAGCATCGACAACAGCGCGATTGTGTGTGGCCTGCTCGATCTTTCCGGCACCCTGCAGATGAAAGGTGCAGGGCAGCTTTTCGGGACGTTCCGCGCTCGCGACAAGTTTCTGCTGTGGGAAGGGGCGCTCCTTCATGTGGATATGACGATGGCATCGTCCTGGAGCGGTGGCAGTGGGGCGATCGCGGAGAACGATATCGCACCCAACCCCGGTGCGTATCACAGTGTGACGCTTGGTGAAGCGGGTCGATATGGCACAGCCGCCGCGTTCAACGGCGTGGACAGTCACCTGGTCATCCCCGACCACGAGGACTACCACCTGCACCGCGGCGCGATCGCCTTCTGGATTCGCCCCGAATCGCTCACTGGTGAACAGGGGCTGATATCCAAGGATGCAGCCGGCTACGGTGAAAACGGGCATTTGTATGTCTACCTGCAGGGTTCGCGCCTCTTTGCGCGATTGCAGCAGGATGGGGTGGATTACATCATCAGCGACGCGGGCATGCTGCAGGCCAATCAGTGGTATCACGTCATCTTCGCATGGGGCCCAGCTGGGATGCTGCTGTACCGCAATGGTTCGCTGGTGGCGAGCGGTCCATTCACCGGCGGACTTTCACGCACGCCGGGCGGCGAGGCCAATCGTGAGCCGATCATCATCGGCGCGAATGCTTCCAACAGTTTGGTTCACGGAGCGACGCCGCTGAGCCACTTTTTCAAGGGACGAATCGACGACATTCGCATCTATGACCAGACAGTGGATGAAGCACAGGCTTTGCGCGTGTATCAGAACGAATCGCCCGGCACAAGTGAGAGTATTGCGGATGTGGTGCGTGATGTCAGCGAGGTTGCGCCTGCGGTCGATCTCCTGATCGCTGATCTGCCGCGCGTGACGTGGCAGGAGGGCGGCGGTTTGCGCCTGCTGGATGAGACACGACTCATATCGTTGACCCCGGCAACGAAGCTGTACGATCGGCTGAAGCAGTCGGGCGAGTTCTCCATCGTGGCACGGTTCACACCTGAAAATGTGACGCAGTCCGCTCCGGTGGTGAGTTACGGGCTGGATGCGACTCAGCGGAACGTCATGCTCAGTCAGTCGCTGTCCCGTCTGGGGATGCGACTGCGCACTAGCTCCACAGGAAGCGGCGGCACACCTGAGGTTGTCACCGATGATGTGCTGAGAGCCAGCACGGTGCAGACTGTGGTGGTGACCTACGATGGCGAGGAGCTGCGCATCTATCGCAACGGCAAGCTTGAAGTGGCGGAGCCACGCTACGGCGAACTGAGCCATTGGGACGTCGATGCGTGGCTGAGTCTCGCCAACGAGGTGAACCATCACGCCCCCTGGTTGGGGACGCTGCACGAACTTGCGATTTACGAACGAGTGCTGACTGCCGAAGACGTCCGACGCATGACCGGTAGCGGGGGCGGTGGTGGTCGGGCACGCGTGCGATGGCTCGAATCGCCCTGAGCGAGTACAAAGTTCAGTTCAAAGTTGAACGCACATCGTTCGGTATCTCGCTTCCGACCAACGCTTGCGTCTTCGCGCTGCTATCATCTCCCCCATGGCGGCATCATCCTCTGACCACATCTCCTATGACTGCATCGTGGCGGGTTCCTGCGTGGTGGACCTGCTGTGTCGACCGATCTCGCTGAACGAACCGATTGGTGCTGGCGTGCTGCACGCCACCGACCCTGTGGAACTGACCGCCGGCGGCATCGTGAGCAACAGCGGCATCAGCCTCGCTCGGCTGGGTATGCGCGTCGGTGCGTTCAGCTACGTGGGCAACGACCGGTGGGGCACCGTGCTGCGACAGCTTCTGCGCGACGAGGGCGTGGATGATCGACCGCTTTTGACCCATCCGACCGGCGCCACCAGCACAACGGTGGTGGCGATCGATCCATCCGGTGAGCGCAGCTTCTTTCACTGCGTTGGCGCGCCGAAGCTGCTCAACGCGGCGGCGTTTCTCGACAATCTCGATCTTTTCAGTCGCAGCCGAATGTTACTGCTGGGCTACTACAGCCTGATGCCGAACCTGGAAAACGATCTGGCAGACGTGTTCGCCCGGATTCGCGAGGTGGGCTGCCGAACGGCCCTGGATGCTGCGGGGCGGGGCGGCACGATGCAGCCGCTGGATCGGATCCTGCCGAATCTGGATGTGTACGTGCCATCGCTGGCTGAGGCGCAACATCAGACGGGGCTGAGCGATCCGCAGCGAATGATCGAGATGTACCGCGACTGCGGCGCACCCGGCCTGCTGGGGGTGAAGCTGGGCAGACAAGGCGTGCTGCTGAGTCCGGCGGCGGGTGAATACATCCATGTGCCCGTCGTTCAGCCGCCGGGCGAGGTGATCGACACCACCGGTGCGGGCGACAGCTTCTATGCCGGCCTGCTGGCAGGGCTGCTCCGTGGCCTCTCAGTTGAACAGGCCGGCCGCCTCGGCGCTGCCACCGCCGCCTGCTGCATCACCGCCCTGGGCGGCTGGTCCGGTGTCCGCGACTACACCGCCACGGCACGGTTGGCAGCATTTTCCGACGAGTTTGTTCAGTGACACAATGCTCCATTACCGAAGGGCAGCTTTCGCCTTGCCGCGGGCATCCTCAGGCGTCGGACGAGCTTAAGTCAGGCTCGCAATCACCAGATCAACAAATTGCCATCGCTCAATCAATTATTCCCTTGCCTCCACCCCGCCGCACGCTTACAAAATAAGACATCTCCCCATGGCAGCATCGGGGTTGCACCGAACCCGCCAGGGCGTCCGGCGCGTATGAAAGATGGTGCGGCAAGTCCGGGGCGGTAGCCGTTGAAATAGCCTCTCGCCCTGTGCGTTATTCCCGTATGCGGGCGATACCTGACCAGCCCGTGTGGACTTCTTGCGATCGCGAGGATTTTCGATGGGTCAGCCTCATCCTTCCCGTTCGGATGGCTCCAGGTGTCAGTTACGACAATTGACATCGGCGGGGCTGGCGTTGCTGGCGATCCTGCTGCTGGGGCTGGTCGCCCCGGGGATCGTCCCCGCCCCGCGCACGGCCGAGGCCCAGACCGACACCCGGCTGGCTCGGGTTCTGAACAAGCCGGTCCCCGAGAGCCTGGATGATCTTCGCATCATCGAGCGACGGGTTCGCGAGCTATCTCAGCGGGTACTTCCCGCGACGGTGTCGATCCAGGTGGGCAGCGCCTCAGGCAGCGGCGTGATCGTGTCCAAGGATGGCTATGTCCTGACTGCAGCTCACGTGTGTGGCGCTCCGGGACGGCAGGTGCTGGTGACCTTTCCCGATGGTCGGCATGTGCGAGGCATCACGCTGGGTGTCAACGCACGGATCGACAGCGGTCTGGTGCAGATCACCGAAGAGGGCGAGTGGCCCTATGTGGAAATGGCAGACGCGTTTCGCCTGAAACCGGGGGCCTGGTGCCTGGCGACCGGGCATCCCGGCGGGTTCGATCCGAATCGGCCGGGCGTGGTGCGGCTGGGACGCATCATCCGCAGCGATTCGGGCGTCATCCAGACCGACTGTACGCTGGTCGGGGGCGATTCGGGCGGGCCACTGTTTGACATGGATGGCCGGGTGATCGGCATCCACAGCCGAATCGGCAATCCGACGGCTGCAAACTTCCATGTGCCGATCGATACCTATCACCTGACGTGGGACCGGTTGACTCGTGGCGACAACTGGGGGCGGCCGGCGCCGGGCGACCCGTATCTGGGCGTGACTGGTGGGGATCATCCCAAGGGATGCCAGCTTACCTATGTGATGGAGGATGCCCCGGCTCACAAGGCGGGGCTGCGGGCGGGGGACGTGATTGTGCGTGCCAACGGCAAGCCGGTGGAGGGGTATGCGGCGTTTGTCGAGATGATCGCCATGCTGCAACCGGGTGATACGCTCAACGTTCAGATCGAGCGCGGCAGCGGTACTGCCATGGTGCCGGTCGTGGTGGGGGCGCGGCCGTGACGTGGTCGGGACGCGGCGGAGCAACAACGAATCAATACTCAGGACGACTGACGACGATGAACCATCGCTCCATCCATAAACCGCAACAGGTCGGTCTCGTTTCCCAGCATCGTGCGATGTGGACGGCGATACTTGTCGCGCTGGTGCTTAGCTTCGCGGGCGTCGAGGCTTACGCTCAGCCCGCCCGGCTGGATCGACGACTGCACAAGAGCGGCGAGGAAATGCTGCGTGCCTTCCGTCCCGTGGTGGAAAAGGCCTCGCAGGCGACCGTGCGTATCCGCAAGGGCAAGGACGACGTGGCCCTGGGGGTGATCGTCGCCTCGGATGGCTTGATTCTGACCAAGGCCAGTGAGGTGAGTGAGATCAAGGAAACCCTCACGGCTCATCTGGCGGACGGCCGGGTCTATCCCGCGCGGTTGGTGGGGCGGTATGACCGGGACGACGTGGCGATGCTGAAGGTGGAAGCGACCGGCCTGCCGGTCATCGAATGGGCTGACGAGCCGGTGGAGGTGGGGCAGTGGGCGGTGACCGTTGGCGCTGGGGCGGACCCGGTTGCGGTGGGGATCGTGAGTGTGAAGGAGCGACGGGTGCCTGAGCCGGCGGTGCTGGGTATCCAGCTCAGCCGTACCGATGATGCCGCCCGGGTGCAGGCGGTGTTCCCCGACACCGGGGCGGCGAAGGCGGGGCTGCAGCCCAACGACATCATCACGATGATCGCAGACCGCCCGGTGCGCAATGGCGATGAACTGATCAACTACATTCAGGAGTTCCGCCCGGGCGATGCGGTGCGAGTCAACCTGTTGCGAGGCGGAGAACCGGTCGAGGTTGAGGTAATTCTCAGTCCCCGGCCGATGCGGCAGCGCAGCCGGATCCAGAACCAGCTTGGCGGTGAACTTTCAGAGCGCAACTACGGCTTCGAACGGGCATTCCAGCACGATACGGTGCTCCGGCCCAGCGATTGCGGTGGGCCACTGGTGAACCTGGATGGCAAGGCGGTGGGGCTGAATATTGCCCGTTCCGGCCGGACGGAGTCGTACGCCCTGCCGGTGCCGCTGGTGCAGCGGATCATCTCTGAGTTCCGCGAGGGCCGACACGCCGTTGCCCCGGCCGAACCACCTGCTGAGCAGGCCGCATCCGAACTGACCGCCAGTCAGCAGAGTCAGAAGGCCGACTGAGTCGGGTGTTGTCGCATTCTGTGGCCGGCGGGACAGGTGTCCCGCCAAGTCATTTCGCCGCAGATGAATGCGCCGCTGCCCTGACAGGCTCATTTTGTCCCGCATGGTTGGCAGGCGTATAATCGCCAGCCGCGTCGGGCGTGTCCCGGGGCCAATCAATGAGTTGACCGATGTTCCGTAAAGTCCTGCGAGGCAAGATTCACCGCGCGACGATCACTTATTGTGATCTGAATTACGTCGGTTCGATCACGATCGACGCGGATCTGCTGCGTGCTTCGGGGATTCGCCCGAACGAGGCGGTACACGTCCTGGATATCGATAACGGTGCCCGGTTCGAAACTTACGTCATCCGCGGCGAGCCAGGCTCCGGCGTCATCGGAGTCAACGGCGCGGCGGCCCACCTGGTCGAAAAAGGCCACAAGGTCATCATCGTGGCCTACGGCCTGCTCGACGAACAGCGACTGGACGACCACGTTGCCCAGGTCGTGGTGGTGGATGAAAAGAACGCCATCGCCGAGCAACTGAGCTACCCCAGCACCATCGACGAACCGGCTGCGGTCTGATTTGTGGGGCCGCACGTCCCCGGGGTGACCCTCCAAGTCACAACACAAACCTGCTCAGGTCTTCGTCCTTCACGATGGCGGCGACCTGTTCCTCGACGAACTGGGGGGTGACGACGAAGCGGGTTTCGCCAGCGGCGACGCGCTCGGGGGCGTCGAAGTTCACCTGCTCGAAAACCTTTTCCACGATGGTCATTAGGCGGCGGGCGCCGATGTTTTCCAGCCGGGCGTTGGCCTGGGCGGCGAAGTCGGCGATGGCGGCAATGGCACCGTCCTCGAAAACGACCTCCAGCCCCTCGACGCCCAGCAGGGCCTGCTGCTGACGTGTCAGGGCGTTGCCCGGCTCGGTGAGGATGCGCACAAAGTCATCGCGCGTCAGCGGCGACAGCTCCACGCGGATGGGAAAGCGGCCCTGCAGTTCGGGCATCAGGTCGCTCACTGAGGCGCTGTGGAAGGCCCCAGCCGCGATGAAGAGGATGTGGTCGGTGTGAACGATGCCGTAACGTGTGTTGACGGCTGACCCTTCAACGATGGGCAGCAGGTCGCGCTGCACACCCTGGCGCGAGACGTCCGGCCCACCGCTGCGTGAGCCTTCCCCTGAGGGCGTGGCGATCTTGTCGATCTCGTCGATGAAAATGATGCCGCTCTGCTCGGTGCGTTCGATCGCCTCGCCGGTAAGCTTGTCCTGATCGATGAGCTTATCGGTCTCCTCCTCGATGAACATTTCGCGCGCCTCGGCGACGGTCATGCGGCGGCGCTTGGTTTGTTCAGGCAGGATCTTCTCGAACATGTTGGCCATGTCCGGGTCCATCTGGTTCAGGCCCATGTTGGCGAACATGAAGGAGACGGCGGGGCGGCGGGTGACGACGGTTTCGACTTCGCGATCCTCCAATGCGCCGGCCTGGAGCTGTTCGCGCAGGCGCTGTCGTGTCTGGGCACGGCGGTCGGCTGCCAGGTCGTCTTCGACAGTGCGTGGCCCTGATACATCCGAAGAGCCGGGCAGCAGCAGATCCAGCAGCCGTTCCTCCGCGTTGGCGGCGGCTTTTTCCCGGACCTGCTCGGCCTGCTCGGTCCGCACCATCGACAGGGCTGCGTCCAGCAGGTCACGCACCATCGATTCGACGTCCCGGCCGTGGTAGCCCACCTCGGTGAACTTGCTGGCTTCAACCTTGACGAAGGGAGCGCCGGTGAGCTTGGCCAGGCGTCGGGCGATTTCGGTTTTGCCCACGCCGGTGGGTCCGATCATGATGATGTTCTTCGGGTAGACCTCGCGCGCCATTTCGTCGGGTAAACGTCTGCGGCGCCAACGATTGCGAATGGCGACGGCGACGGCACGCTTGGCGGCGTTCTGCCCGATGATGTAACGGTCCAGTTCCTCAACAATCTGCCGGGGGGTCATTTCACGCATGCGCGTATGGTAGCGGCAGGACGGATACTGTGGCCAACCTCCTGGTGCGATTGGATGCTGATCAGGGCGGGGCGACTGCTGGGGGAAATCAGGTCCGGAATAACCTGCAAACCCCTGCGATCGACGTGGTCGTTACAAAAGGCGCGGCCCGATCAGCTTCGCACGTATCGGACTAAATCCCCCATTTGATTTCGTCGATGTGCACGGGGAACGGCTGTCCGTGTGGACCACGGCGGAAGGCGGACGCCCTGTGGGTGTTCGCGACGGTGGCGGAGAAAACATGGCTTTTGGTTTGTCCAGTAAGCGTTACTCGCCGATTGGCGTCGATTTCGGCGTCGATTCGATCAAGCTGCTGCAGATCGTCCCCACCGATCCGCCGCAGTTCGTGGCCGCCGGGGCGGTGAGTGTTCCTGAAGCGGTTCGTAACGACCCGGCAGCGCGGTATGCCTTCGTCGCTGATGCACTTCGCGACCTGACCCGCACTCAACCTTTCAAGGGACGCAAGGTCATCTGCTCGATTCCCGCGTGGCAGATGATCCTGCACCAGTTCGACCTCGTCCGGGCCGATGGTGTGGACCTGGACCAGCAGGTGGGCGAGGAGCTGCGTGAACGACTGAACATCGAACCACTGCGCATGGTCGTGCGCGGTTTCCCTGTCCATGAGGCGGTGCGCGAAGGAGCGAGCCGACAGGAGGTGATCGCGCTGGCGATCGGCCGGGACGCGGTCATGCGGTATATCGACGCGGCTCGTCGGGCGAAGCTGGATGTGATCGGGATGCACGCGGAGCCTGTGGCGGTGCTGCGGGCGTTTGGGCATCTGTATCGACGGGCTGATGACGCTCAACGGACGACCTGCTTCATTGACATCGGGGCGGCGACGACCAAGGTGGTGATTGCGCACGGCCAGACGATGGTATTCGCCCGGACGATCCACGCCGGGGGCGACCAGATCACACAGGAACTGGCGCGTGATCGGAAAGTGAGCTTTGATGAAGCGCGGCTGCTGCGCATTCGTGCGGTCGCAGCGGGTCGTGCCGGGGGGGCGTCACCGACGTCTGATGCGTCGGAGGATGTGCCGTTGATGGCGACATCGCGGCTGCGCGGTGTGGGAGCGGCACTTGCTGCGGAACCGAGCGTTGCCACGGGTGTGCGGCCGGTTACCACTGCGCCCACCGCCGAAGATGCGATCCAGTGCATTATTGATGAACTTCAGCTCTGCGTGCGTTACCACCAGAGCCTTTTCCCCAATCGCCGAATCGAGAAGCTGGTTTTCGTGGGGGGCGAGGCACATCACGTGAAGCACTGTCAGACGATCGCACGGGCGCTGCGCATTGGGGCGCAGTTGGGCGATCCTTTGGCACGCATGGTTCGGTTGGGCCAGGTGGTTGAACCGACGGGGGTGGACCTGCGTCAGCCTCAGCCCGGCTGGGCGGTGCCGCTGGGATTGTGCCTCAGCGAGGCGAATCTGTGACGAGGGGCGGCGTCGCATCGGAAACACGTGAGAACGAAGGACGGTCGTCATGCCCAACAACATGAGCTTTCTGCCCGAGGATTACCTGGAAAAGCGAATCCAGAGGCGGACCAACTTCATCTGTCTGACACTGTTTGTGCTGGTCATGGGCTTCGTGGCGGCGGCGTTCTTCGTGACCGACCGCGAGCGCACCCGCGTGCGCCAACTGCTCAAGGAACAGCAGGAACGTTTTGTCCATGAAGCCAAACGCATCGAGCAGCTTGAACAACTGCACCAGCGCAAGCAGCAGATGATTCGTAAGGCGAAGGTGACCTCGGCGCTGATTGAGACTGTGCCTCGCAGTGTCATCCTGGCTGAACTCATCAACAACATGCCCACGGCGCTGAGCCTGCTCGAGTTTGAGATGGACACGAAGGTGATCCACACACCGTCGACCGCCAAGACAGCCCTCGAGCGCGCCAACGAATCCAAGAACAAAAACAAGAACAAGAATGCGAAGGAACAGGACGCGCTTGAAGCAATCGAGATCAAGCCCACGGAGATCATCTTCAAGCTGGTCGGTCTTGCCCCGACCGACGTTCAGGTGGCCCAGTTCATGACATCACTTGGCGCCTCACCGCTTTTCAAGGACGTCACGCTGATCTTCAGTGAGCAGATCACCGTGGAACGTCAGGAGATGCGGCGGTTCCGCGTCGACCTGAAGTTGAATCAGGATGTGGACATGCGGTCGCTCAGCCCCAAGCGTGTGCGCCGCGGGCTGATGCATAACCCGATGGCCAACACAGTGGAGTTCGAGCACGACGTGCTGGAGCAGCCCGAGACAGTGGCGGCACCGGTCGCGAATCCGTACGAAACGCCTTGACCGGATGTCGTACGGCGATCGGTGGTCACCACGGATCGGATTTCCTGAAAAAGGAGTTGGAACATGCGTTTCGGACTGCGAGAGTTCATCTTCATCCTGCTGCTGCTGGGCATGCCGGTGGCTGCCTACTTTTTCGTCTTTGAGCCTCGCAACCAGCAGATTGCCCAGGCTCAGGCGGAGATCAACGAGAAGGCGGCGAAGCTGGCGCAGCTTGAGGCTGCGACACGCACGATTCCCGACCTGGACCTGGAGATCGTGAAGCTGGCGGAAGCGGTGGAGGTGTTTGAACAGAAGCTGCCTGCCGAGCAGGAAGTCGAGGTCATCCTGAAGGAAGTGTGGAACCTCGCTGAACGGCATGACCTGAAGCCGCGCAGCGTGCGGACGGACAAGACGGTGACCAACGCGCAGTACGCCGAGATGCCCATCAAGATGGTCATCGTGGGCAACTTCGATGGATTCTACAGCTTTCTGCTCGATCTGGAGCGGTTGCGCCGGATCACGCGCATGCCCCAGATGAAACTTAAGAAGTTGACAGGGGAAGAGGGCAGCATGGAAGCGGAAGTGGTGCTGAGCATCTACTTCGACCCGCGTGATCCTCATGCGGCCAAGCGGTAACCGTCCCGCCTGAAACGTAAGGCGATCGGGGAAAACGATGCAGCAGGCTGGGAGTAGATCATGAGTCGATTCGGGACGGAAACAGATCACGTGGAAACCGCGGGTGGTTCGGAAGAAGCACGCACGCTATCGCTGCTGGGCGGTGTGGCGGGCGTGGAGCCGAACGAGGCGGAAGCCGCCGAGGTTACTGCCGATCACGGTGGGGGGATTCTGGGCCAGACCACTGTGTTGCTGCTGCTGGTCACATTGATTGCCGCGGGCACGCTGTACGGCATGAGGCTGACACAGAGTGATATGGGCGTAGTGACCAAGGATGTGGAGAAACGCATCGACCAGGTGTTGGCAAAGCTCGGCAAGCCGGACCGTGACGGTTCAAACCCGCTGGGGCAGGAGGCGCTGAAAAGTCTTTTCGGCGACACCGATGCGATTGTGGCGATGTTCGCGGACGATCCCACACGTCAACAGGTCCCTATCGAATATGTGAAAAAGAACCCGTTCGCTAATCCGTTGTTGGAGCAGAAGAAGGTGGAAAAGCCGACGACGAACCCCTCCGCGGCGGAACGTGCGGCCGAGGCGCGTCGGCGACAGTTGCAGATGGAGGCCGCTTCCTATGAGTTACAGACGGTAATGCAGGGGCGTAACCCTGTAGCGATCATCAATGGCCAGCTTGTTCAGTCTGGCCAGCAACTGGGGAGTTTCAAGGTCGGCAGGATCGACAGTCTTTCGGTCGAACTGACGGTGGACGGTGAAACGTTCAAGCTCGAGATGGACACGGGAGCGGATCGTGGCAGCCGACGTCGGCGCTAAGACGGTGACGGCAGGCGGGAGGACGAGAGGTCATGGCGTTCGAATTCTTTCGCGACAACAGCGTGGATGAAGAGTCTATCGAGACGCTGGAACCGTTTCGCTCGGCTTCGTCGCTGAGCGATCTGTGGTCGCCGGAGGATGACGGCGGCAATGCGGAAACGGCGCTTGTGACCGATGTGGGGCAGGTGCTGCTCAGCGAGGGCGCGATCAGTGCCGCCATGCTCACCAGCGCGCGGAAGGTTGTGGAAAAATCACCCGGCCGCACGCTTCCGGACATCCTCTTTGAGATGGGCGTGGATGAGGCTGCGATTCAGTCGGCCATTTCACGCACGACCGGTATTGCCTTCCAGCGGTTCACCGCAGTGGATGTTGACCTGCGTTACGTGGAGCGGCTGGGGCGCGACTACTGCAAGACCAACGGTGTGATTCCGCTCGTAAGCGAGGGGCCGCGGCCGTTGCTGGGCATGACCCATGCCGATCGGCTGACGGTGCTTAATGAAGTGCGGCATAAGCTGGGCGTTTCGCTGAAGCCGGTGCTGGTGTGTCGCAGCGACATCGCCGCAGCACTCGAAACGCTTCACGAGGAGGAAAGCGAAGGCGAGACGATTGCGGTCGATGAGATCATCGCGGGCATCGACGAAGACGACGTTGAAGTTGTCGAGACGCAGGAGGAGCAGGTCGACCTCGAGAAGATGGCCGGTGAATCGCCGGTCATCCGCTTCGTGAACTACCTGATCTTTACGGCGGTGAAGGAGGGTGCCAGCGACATTCACATCGAGCCGCAGGAAAAGAAGCTTCAGATTCGCTTCCGCATCGACGGCGTGCTGTTCGAAGCGATGAACCCGCCCGCACACATGCACGCGGCGATCATATCGCGTCTGAAGATCATGGCGAACCTGGACATCTCGGAGCGACGTCTGCCGCAGGACGGCCGCATCCGCGCCATGGTGCATGGACGCAAGCTCGATCTGCGTCTTTCAACGCTGCCCACCGCTCAGGGGGAAAAGGCGGTCATGCGTATCCTCGACACGCGGTCGATTCAGGTGAAACTGGACGACCTGGGTATGGATGAGGACGCGCTGTTGATGTGGAAGCATCAGATTTCGCAGCCACACGGCATCATTCTCGTCACCGGGCCGACGGGCAGCGGTAAAACGACGACACTGTACGCCTCGCTGGGGCAGATGGACCGCAATCAGCTCAACATTTCCACGGTTGAGGACCCGGTGGAGTACCACCTCAACGGCATTAATCAGGTGCAGACACACGAAAAGATCAACATGACGTTTGCTGCGGCCCTGCGGGCGCTGTTGCGTCAGGACCCGGACGTCATCATGGTGGGCGAAATCCGCGACAGTGAAACGGCCCGCATCGCTATTCAGGCATCGCTGACCGGGCACCTGGTGCTTTCGACGCTGCACACGAACGATGCCCCCAGCTCAGTGACACGACTGATCAACATCGGCGTCGAACCTTATCTGATTGGCAGCGCGCTGAACGCGTGTCTGGCACAGCGACTGGTGCGTCGTATTTGCCCGCATTGCCGGGTACAGAAGCCTGCTGAGGAACGCGTGCTCCAGCATCTGGCGATGCATGGCATCGACATGTCGGACCTGTGGGTGGGCGAGGGGTGCGACCGCTGCCGCAACACGGGATATTCCGGCCGCGTCGGGTTGTACGAGCTGCTGGTGCTGGACGATGTGCTGCGCGACCGAATCGCCAGCAACCCGAACGTGACCGAGTTCCGTCGAATCTGCATCGAAAAAGGTATGGTCACGCTGCGCGAGGATGGGTTCCGCAAGGTGGCACGCGGGCTTACCACCGTGGACGAGGTGTTGCGCGTCACGGAGAGCACGATCTGACACGGTCGCACGAAGTGCACACGGCACAGGTGCGATGGCTGATCATTTCATCGTTGCATTGTTTGCCCTGCTGCGGTAGTTTGAGCCGCGTTCCGGGCCTGCTCGACAGGCTCATTGTCGGTGCAGCAGGGAGCAAATCGATGAAACACATCATTTTGGGATCGGTTCTGTTCTCCACCTTTGCCATCGTGAGCTGTCACGGCGGTAACGTTTCAATCGGCAAGCGCGCCGAGCCGATCGCGCCACCGAGCGCGCAGGCGCAGGAGCCGGTTGATTACGACGGCATCCACAACGTTGTGACGTTTGTGCCGGGCGTCTACAGTGGGTCGGTACCGGAAGGCGATGCCGGTTTTGAGACGCTGGCGCGAATGGGCGTGAAGACGATCATTTCCGTCGATGGCGCGGTGCCGGATGTGGAACGGGCGCGCGCTCACGGCCTGCGGTATGTACACCTGCCCATCAGTTACGGCGGCATCGAGCCGGAGCGTCAGCGGGAGATTGCCCGGGCAATCCGCGACCTGGAAGGGCCGTTCTACGTTCACTGTCACCACGGCAAACATCGCAGCGCCGGGGCCGCGGCTTCAGCAGCGGTGCTACTGGGCAAGCTGACCCCCGACGAGGCGATCGCACGGATGAAAGTGTCGGGCACATCGCCCAGCTATAAGGGGTTGTACAACTGTGTGGCTACCGCGACGGCGGCGACCGAGGATCAGCTTCGCTCCGCATCCAATGCGTTCCCGGAAGTGACGCAGCCCAGCGGCCTGGTCGATTCGATGGTCGCGATCGACGAGACGATGGAGCATCTTCGCGCGATCGAGAAGGCGGGGTGGAAGGTTCCGTCGTCGCACCCGGACCTTGTGCCTGCGGCTGAGGCGGGCAAGCTCGCCGACCTGTTGCGCAATCTGCAGGATGATGCGCAGGTGAAGACCTTGCCGGATGACTTCACCGTCATGCTGCGACGGGATGCCGCCAAAGCGTCGGAACTGGAAGAGGCGATCGTGCAGGGCACGGCCAGTCCCGATCAACTCAGCGCCAGCCTGCGGGCGATCACGCAGTCCTGCAAGGAATGTCACACGAAGTATCGCGACTGAGGTTCGCCCTCGTGCGGCCTCCCGTGTGGTCACACAGCCTGTAGCCCCATCTGGTTGATCCGCGGCGCGTGCTGCCTGCAAAGCTCCAAAAACTGGTAGTCGCGATCGAACCATCGGCGAAGGTTTGACTGCGCGGCCGGCTCAAGTGTCTGGTCGAAGTGACCTGGTGTGCGATGTGCACGCACCTCATCGGTTGGTAAAACCAGGTGAGCCGGTAGATCCAGCTTGCGCTTCAACAGCTCAAAGTCTTCGGCCAGGCTCTCCTGAAAACCGATGAAGGTGATGTCGTTCAGGCGCGAAAGAAAGTATTCCTCGCTTTTTGAACCAGGTGAGGTAGGTGTGCCGCACGTGGCGGATATTGTTCATTGCGAACTCGGCCTTGGCACGCTGTTCCGGGTCGTCACAATAGAGCGCCATTGCCAGCGCGTTGGGCGTGTCAAAGTTTTCGAATGCGATGCGTTCCTCTGGCCCCCAGGGAACGTAGTATGTAGGCCGCCCCTGTCGTTTCCTGCTGTTGAAACCACTGATGAAGCGTGCGATCGGATCGCGCAGGAAGAAGATGACACCCTGGCCACGTGGGATGTCGCTGAGCGTAATGGCGTGCGGGTGCAGGAAGATCCGGTACCGGTGGTTGGTCGGATGATCCTTCAGGGCATGCTTGACCGCGGTGCCGCCGGTCTTGCGGATGTGCAGCAGGTGGATGCACTGCTGACCGCGTAGCCGCGCCAGCATCGAAGTGCATCTCAACCCCATTCGTCGCGCCGC
Source organism: uncultured Phycisphaeraceae bacterium (assembly GCA_937988825.1). Taxonomy (GTDB): domain Bacteria; phylum Planctomycetota; class Phycisphaerae; order Phycisphaerales; family Phycisphaeraceae; genus CALKHT01. The sequence goes on along the minus strand of CALKHT010000037.1, from coordinate 13,196 downwards.
GATACGTGCGGACCCAGTCATCGTACCTGTCTCCACTTCGCTGCGGCGTCGGGTGGCGGCCGAAGCATGGGATGGTATCAACAACTGCCATGATATCAGATCACACCATCGTGGTGCGATGGTGGAAAAGATTGATTGGTGAGAATGATGCCAGTCATGCGGCCTTGCGGGTCGGCACCTGCCAGGTTGGGCGGGCGTCCGAGGCGATGCGCAGCACCTTGTTGTAGACGGCGAACACCCTGGCCATACGGCGTTCGAAAGTGTAATGTTGCTCGACGCGCAGTCGGGCATGTCGGGCCAGTTCGTTTCGCTTTTCGGGGCTGGTCAGAAGCGATGCCAACTGGCTGGGCCAGGCTGATTCATCATCATCGAGCACGATGCCGCACGCACCCCAGGCCAGAAGATCACGCACTCCGCCAACGTTGGTTGCAGCAACCGGCACTCCCAGCGCCATCGCCTCGAGCACCACGTTGGGCATTCCCTCGCGGCGGCTGGGCAGGAGCAGCACGTCCATCGCTTCGAGGTACGGTTGAATCTGTTCCTGCCACCCCCAGAAGCGAACCATCGCTCGAACACCCAGGGACTGCGCCAGCTTCTCCAGGGTGGAGCGCTGCGGACCATCGCCCACGATGTGCAGTTGCAGCGTCGGGTAGCCGTGTTTGAGGTAGGCCAGCATCCGCAGCGCGCGGTCGACGCCTTTTTCAATGCTGAGTCTGCCGACCACACCGAGGACGAGCCGATCCTGCTCGATGCCCAGTTCCGCCCGGCGATCGGCCCTTGACATCGTACGCTGGTATTCATCCAGCTCGATAGCGTTGGGGATATAGGTCAGTCGTTCGGGTGAGACCCCCTGTTGATAACAGTGCTGAACGAGCTGAGGGCTGACCGCGATGACATGGTCGTAAGCGCGCAGGGCCATGTTGTCCAGGTGGGCGTAGAAACGCGTGCGAAGCGACTCACGTGTGAAGCCATGGACGGTTGTGACCAGCTTCATGGGCCAGAACCTGCGGACGATCAGGCCCAGCACATCGGTTTTGTAATCGTGGCCGTGCCAGATCGTCACGCGGTGCTTTCTGCACAGTTGCGTTGCCGCCCGGATGGTCCCGACATCCAGTGCACCCGATTCAGGCACCTCGAAAAGTGGCATGTTCCATTGTTGAGCCTGTGTCCGCAGTGTTGCGATGCCGGTACTACGGCGGGGATGGATCACCATCGCAGCCATGCGCAGGCCGACCTTCGCGGCATAGCGGGCCGAGCGAAAAATGGTCTTGTCCGGTCCGCCGCCCTGATTGGACACCACGCGCGCGTGCAGCACCATCGGCGTCGGCGTACGCCATCGCAGCGATAGTCCCTTCTCAACGCTCATGGCCAGGTCTCCCGTCATCGGCTCAGAGCATGAATCCCGGGCATCGGGTGCACGGATTGTCGCTGCCCGGTTCATCGGTCAGTTTGTGTCGGAAGCTGCGGCGGGCCATGCGATACTTCGGACCGTTCCATATTTTCGTGAATGACTGCTCGAAGATATTGCCCATGTCTTCCTTCGGATCGAAGGAGCCGCAGCATGTGGAAACCGCGCCGTCCCAGTTGATCACGCTCATGCGCCAGGGCCAGGAACAATCGAAAAGCTTGTGACCGTTGTAATCGTTGACGTCCTCGCCCGATTCGGCGATACGGCGATAAGGTTCCAGCACATAATCACGATCCGACGGAAGCCAGGCGTTCAGGTGATCCTTCACCCGTTTCTTCTGAATGTCCGGGGCAAGGCCCAGTGGCGTGAGGTTCTTGTCCTGACCGAGGAAGCGAATATTCATCGATGCTGTCGAGAATACCGCTTTGCAGCCCAGTTCCTCCGCGAGTTTTGCGAACGCTGCCCGCTCGTGTTCGTTGTGGCGCGTCACCACAAAATTGAGTTGCACCACGGGCGTGGCGCTGCCCATGCGGTTACGCGTTTCGATGATGTTCCGCACCTTCTCCACCGCCGTCGTGAAATCCTTGCCCGGCTGGTAGATGGCATAGGTTTCCTGCGAAGCGCCGTGAAGCGAGCACGTGAGCATGTCCAGCCCGCTCTCAACGAGCTTTCGGGCATGATCCTTCTCGGGTTTGAATGCGTGAAGGTTGGAGCTGATGTAGGTCCAGACTCGCCGATCGTGGGCATGGCGGATCATGTCGAAGATTTCGGGCACGATGAGCGGATCGCCCCACATGGAAAGGTCCACCGCCACCAGGTGCCATTTCATGCTGTCGATCAGTGCTTTGAACCGATCGAGTGACATTTTGCCCTTGGGACGGCCCTGCAGACCCAATCCCGTCGGACAGAGCTGGCACTTTGTGTTGCAGATGTTGGTCGACTCGATCTTCATGTTGTAGGGCCGACCAAAGACATATTCTCGCTTTAGTTTGTACTGAAGGTTGACCAGCGCGATGTTGGCCAGCTTGATTGTTGTGAGATAGCGCCGATTGCGCCAGACGTGGTAGACACCGCGTGCCAGAAAATCGACCGCTGCGGCCGCCTGGGTGAGCCATCGGAAACGGAAAGGATGCTGTTTGAGCCGTTCGGTCAGAGCGACCGTCTGGGCGAGTGTACGATCAAGTTGAAGCTGGAGGGTGCTCACGGATGGACCCATCCTTTCGGGTGTGAATGCAGCAAATCATCGAGGCTTTCGGGCGGCAGCGCTGGTAACGGCCGCTTTCGCACGCCATGAGCACGGCGACGCGGCTTCGCCTCTTCCGCCGGTTCCTGCGAAGTCTGAGCATTGGTGAGTGACGCGATGTGCTCCTGCAGCAGCACGGGCATTACAGCCGCCATCACCATGAGGAGCCACGATAGCTCGAACACTTCGAGCGACAGGAAAAGCCCGCCGAACGCGAAGATGATGAGGCTGCCCTGCAATCCCAGTGCGATGTGCTCGTATTGCTCCAGGATCGCAAGCTGCTGAGATTGTGGTGGGCCGATGTCCTGGCAATCCGAGCGGGCCCTGCTGCACATGCGACGACATCGCCCGAACGACGCCAGCGCCAGACCCATCATGCCGGAGTAGAGCAGCATGGATGGGATGCCTGAGTCGGCTGCGATCTGCAGATACACACTGTGAATCGTGCGGCCCTGACGGTCCGCGCCGTAGTTGGCGCTGTAGAGGTTCGCGTTGCGGATGCCGTGGCCCGTCAGTGGTCGCTCCCACGCCATGGTCCAGGCGGCCTTCCAGCTTTCCATGCGCGACATGGCGCTGCGGTCTTCCTGATACTGACGCGTGGAAAGGAATCGCTCGCGGATTTCCTTACCCGCCAGCACTGACACCGCGAGGCAGGCCGCAACAGCGATCACGATTGTCTGTTTGCGATGCCGATGCTGGATGAACAGCCAGATTGTTCCCACGAGTGTGGCCAACATCGCCCCGCGTGAGTAGGTCATCATCACCGCGTGCAGGATGACCAGCGCCACACCCCATGCGGCCATCCGTTGCCAGCGTTTCTCCGCCGCGACACCGAACGTGTACGCCAGCGGCGCGCCCATTGCCATAAGCAGACCCGCCCCGTTGTTGTCCAGCCCGCCATAGCCGTAATGGAAAACGTCCAGGCGGCTCTTGAACAGGTACATGTAGTTCACTTCCCAGGCGATGTATCCCACCATCAGCAGGATCATCACCGTCAGGATGCGCAGTTGCCACAACTGGTCGAGGCACAGCGTGGCGATGATCGCAATAATGATGATCTTGGCGTGTTCCTGGCCCCAGTGAGCCGCCAACATCGGATTGTCCGCCATGAGGCAGCTGATCAGCAACGTCAACCCGTACGCCATCATCAGCAGAGTGATGGCGGTGAGTCGGCCTTTGAAAATCAGGCGGTGGATGTTCAGGAGTACGCTGACGAAGATGATGACTGCGGCAAAGAGCGACCATCGCCATTCAACCGGAAGTGCCCAGGCCCACAGGTGTTGCGGTCGCAACACCGCCAGCGCGTAATAAAGCAACAGCCCCCAGAAGGGGTGATACGGTGCGGCGATGCCGCCGGCGACCGTCATTGCCACGAGCAGAAGTAACTGCTTCATCGTGCAGGCTCCGCGGGTCGCGACAGGTCAGCCGGTCCTCCGAAGTGGCAGCACCCGCAACGGAAGCGTGGCTGGTGAGTTGCACTGTGCGAGCTGACGCAGCACCGCTGCCGCGGCATCCTCGGGTACGATCGCCTTCACGCACACATCTCCCTGATCACACACCCGCTTGTAGCATGGGCCACACGGCACGTGTGCGATCAGCTTCTCACCCTGGCCGAAGAGATCGATTTCCTGTTCGCACGTCGGACCGAAATACACCACCACGCGCTTGCCACGCGCCAGAGCAACGTGCATCGCCATCGTATCGCCTGAGAGCAGCACATCACACGCATCCACCAGTGCGACGAAGGAGGGTTCGTCGTGTTCAGTGCCGCTGTCGATGATGTTCTCGCTTTCGCCGCTGCGACGCAGTTCGTAGAGGATGTGATCGATGGCGGATCGTTCATCCGGCCCACCAAGCAGGACAATCTTCGCCTGTGGCGCGCCGCGACGAAGATGGCGGATCACCTCGATACTCGTCTCAGCCGGCCACATCTTGTTGGCAAAGACGCGGCCCGCACCGACGAAGATACCGATAGTCGCGTCCCCCGGACGCCAGCCTTCGGACATGAGATGTAGACGCATCTGATCCGCTGCCTTCTCGTTGAGCGGCAGTTCGTAGCGTTCACTGTTGTAACGCCACCCGAGAGCTTCGTAGATCAGGTGCGGATAGCTTCGCGTGTTCTGCCGGAACTTCAGATCGTCGTTCAATCCCAGATGGAAATAGGGTTCACATTCGCGGTTCAACGGAATGGGTGTGCCATGCCGACTTAAACCGATCCCCAGCTTTTGTTTTGCGCGAATTGCCATCGCCAGGGCGCAGGGAGCCGGCTCCTTATCGAGACAAATGACCAGATCGAACTGCTCCTGCTGCAGCATCATGGCGCTCATCGCGTCGAAGGGCATGACCCGATTGATCATGGAGTGCTCGCGGATCATGCGACAGCCATTAGGCAGACTTACCCAGGTGATGTGCCCGTCCGGGTAACGGCGTCGCAGCTCGGGCAAGATACACAGCGTGCGAACCACATCACCCAGCGCACCGAGCTTGATGATGCAGATGCGATGGGAGTAAGGAGCGTAGTGGTCGCACCCCTGGCAGGCCCGTCGATACACGCAGGGGCGGTCACCGAGGTAGTGGCGACACTCTGGTGCGATCGGTGGGTTGCAACGCAAGTCGAGGCTCCGTCCGAGAACAACGCTCCCCGCTCCAGGCTGCGCAAACGGCACAACCCATACAAACGAAACTTCGGCGGAACCATAGTCCGACTTGAGCACGTCGATCGCGCAGCGGAGACTGTGACGATCGTTATGAGGATTCGATCAGCTCACGAGCCAGTGAGAAAGGTCGCGACGGATGAGGTCCTGTAACCGCATGACATCCTCGCGGAAAAGGCTTTGCAGGCGATGGCGGGCATCGGGCGGCAGGGCATCATCGCACTGGGCGCGTTGGCCGGTGACGGCGAAGCGCCGTTTGATCCAATCGCCCGCCGGCGTACCTCGGACCGCATCAATCAGCGAACCGGCCCCCAGCCAACGCAAAACCTTTTGAGTACGCGGCAGCACCGTCACATTGACGCGTTGGCTCAGTGACGCGGGCACAAATGTGACGTCAATCTCCAGGAATGCGAAAAGGTCGCGCAACACGGCCAATCCATTCGTCTGAACATCGTCGTAGAGATAGACGCGGACCTGACGTCGATCGAAGAGGGTGTAAAGGCGATACATCGCCTGGCTGTAGATGCTGTGGTGGACCAGGTCGCTACCCGGGATGCACGCCTCGGTGAACGTTTGATCCGTGTAATGCCGCTGGCGGAACAGTTGATAGGCGGAGTATGCCCGACTGATCGGCTCGCGAAGCACCACGATCAGTTTCGCATCGGGAATTACCTCCGCGATCCGCCGGATCGCATCAGAATGGTGCAGATAGTTCGGTGTGATTTCCCCGACGGCTTTGTGCTCTGGCGCGGGTGTGAAATGAGATTCGTACCAGGCCTGGCCACGGTCGAATCGGTTGGAAAAATAGTGCAGTTCCTTGGCATCCGGCACGAACACCTGCGGATGCTCCGCCAGACAGTGATGCAGCCACGTGGTGGCTGCTCGTTGAGTGCCAACGCCGATGAAATTCGGCAGCATGCGCTCGCTCCGTACGACCGGCCTCATCGGCATAAACGGAAACGAGCTTGAACGCGCAAAGACCGATCAGCGGGTGACCGTCGTTCTTTCGCATGCGTGGCGAAGGCAGATATCGCTCAACGCATCGCAGGCATATCGGACGTCCTGCGTGGTCAGGAATGGACCGAAGCTCAGGCGTGTGGCCCCGTTGAGCTGGTGCGTGCCGATTGTCTCATGCGCCAGCGGTGCACAGTGGATGCCCGATCGCGTAAGGATGCCGTACTCCTTTTCGAGGATGTCTGAAAGCGTTTGCGCCGCAGGTATGCCGTCGATGCGCAGTGAAAAGACGCCGCAGCGGTGCTTGATGCCGGACGGGCCATAGAGTGTGAGTCCCGTCACACCATCGAGGTCACTGAGACCTTCGAGCATGGTCCTGATGAGCGATTGCTCGTGGGCCCAGAGTTTTTCGACACCCTGATCGAGGATCCACTTGACGCCCTCGGACAGGCCGATGATGCCGATGGCGTTGTGCGAGCCAGGCTCGAAGCGGTCGGGCATGAATTCGGGCTGGACATCCAGTTCACTGATGGAGCCGGTGCCGCCTTCGCGCGTGGTGAGCATGCGTGATTCGATGCCCGGTCGAATGTAAAGCGCGCCGGTACCGAGGGGGCCGAGCAGCCCCTTGTGGCCGGGGAACGCAAGCAGGTCGATCGCGTCGGCCTGTACATCCACAGGGACGTGGCCGACGGTCTGTGCCGCATCAACGAGCAGGGGAATATCGTGCGCCCGTGCGATCTGGCCGATTTCACGGATCGGTTGAAGCGTGCCAGTGACATTGGAGCCATGCACCACGGCAATGAGACAGGTGTTGGGTTGAATCGCCTTGCGGATGTCATCGGGATCGACAAGGCCGGTCCGCGGGTCACAGGGCACGCGCGTCTGTTCCACCTCGCCCCGTTGTGCCAGCGCGTTGAGCGGGCGCAGCACGGAGTTGTGATCCATCCAGGTCGTGATGACGTGCGGACGCTTGTTCTGGGACGTGCGTGCGAACTGTACAACGCCGCGAATCCCGATGTTCAGTGCATCGCTGGTGTTGAGCGTGAAGATGACGTGTTCGGGTTTTTCGCCGTTGATGAGCTGACAGATGCGCTGGCGGCATTCATACATCAGTCGGCCTGCCTCGCGCGCTTCGGCATACGCACCGCGCCCGGGCGAAGCGCCCAGTTCCGTGGCGAACCGCATCATCGCTTCATGCACCGCGGCCGGCTTGGGAAAGCTCGTGGCCGCGTTGTCCATGTAAATCCGTCGAGACATCCGTGTTTACCAATCTCCCGCAGGCCGGGTCAGGGGCGAGGCTTCACCCTGTTGTTACTCCATTTCGCCCGATCTCACCGGTCGAAAAACCCCGTTTCCTCGATCTCCGACAGACGGGCCTGTTCCTTCAGGTGAGCGATCAGGTCCGCCAGATCATACGGTTGAGCTTCAACGGGCGTTTCTCGCTGATAGCGTTCCAGCACGGCCACCGCTTCGTTGAACTTCTTCGCTTCTGCCAGTCGGCGGGCTTCTTCGATTTCAGGAATCACGCGCCGGGTGGGGGCGGGCGGAGGTGTTCGCGTCGCAGTGTCATCTACCACCGGCGGTTGGGCTGGCACATCATTGCGAATCCGCGCCGGTTCAGCTGGCAGTGGAGGCGGTGTCGCATCAGAACGGGCAGGGGACGATCGCCGGGTCGTGTCGCCGGGGGTATTCGTCCGTTGCGGGGGCGTTGGGGTGCCAAAGGAGGGGAGCTGCGGCTGGCCATCTCCCCGCATCAGCACCACCGCCAGCACCACCACGGCCATCAGCATGAAAAGGTTCGTCGCGATGAGCAGGCCCATTGCCGGCGAGGAGCGCGATCGCCGACTGTATCGGCGTGGCGCTCGCCCGGCATCCTGATCGAAAAACGCCTCATCCTCGTTGTCGGCGGCGATCGCCGGGGCGACGTCGGCTCCGGAATCCAGATTCAGCGTTCGGTGCCGAGGCTCCCTGCCGTGTGACGAGTGTTGGGGAGCATCGTCCTCGAAAATCTCATCCAGCAGATTCGCCCCCACGCCCGGCGCAGCTTTACCCGGCTGGGATTTCGCAGCCGAGGGTGTCGGTGCCGTTATTCCCACATCAGCACCCGCGCCCGCTGTGGTCCCACGCGCCGTGGGCTTCGTCGCGTTTGCGGGCGAGGCTGTTCCCGCCGCGATCTCCCGAAGCTTGGCATCCAGTTGCCGTTGCGCCTGCTCGGCCGCGGCATCTGTCGGATACTGCAATCCCAGCCCGTCCCGATCGTGCTGTGGCGTCAGGAAATTGCCACAGGAGCGGCATCGCCGGGCGGTCGTCTCCACCCGCGCGTTGCACGCATCGCAGTAGCCCAGCAGCACCGCCACTCCGGGTACTTTGCGCGCCACCGTCCAGAACTGCCGCGTGGTCGGCCCCCGCATGATCGTGTTTGGCTTGATCCGGCCGGCGGCGATCTGACGCTTGATCATCTCGAAGCTGCACCCGGGCAGATAGGGGTTGCCCCCCCGCACATACCACGGGCCCATTGAGATTTGCGTCGCTCGGCGGCTTAGTGGCTCGAACAACCCGCGACATACCTCGCACCGATCGGTCGCGTGCTGGGCGTTGCCGCAGTAGGGGCAGATCACGATCTTTTGCTTCTCGGCCATGGATGCTCCCGGCAGGGGACGGCGGGCGATCTCTCAGGCCGGAGTTGCCCGAGCTGTTGCCTCGCCGCGTTGACAGTCTCTTCAGCCGGTCGTAGCTTGAACCGCCATGCGACACAACAGCTATCTGTTGCTGGCCTTAGCGTTCGCGCTGGCCGGTTGTCAGGTCGGCCCGGCCAGGCCCTCCGCCGCTGGTCGTGCTGCGCCCCAATCTAACGCGACCGCCCCCGTAAATCCACAGGTCGCCGCTCAGCCGCTCGCCTATGTTGACGGTCAGCCGGTCACCCTCGTCGACATGCGCGCTCTGCTGCTGGAAGCGGCGGGGGGCCAGACTCTTGCCGAAATGGTGCTGGATCGGCAGATTGCCCGACAACTGGTGCGTCGCCAGCTTCGTGTCGAGCCGGCCCACATTGAGACTGAGCGGCAGATTCTCGCCCAGATGCTCTCCGACGACCCGGATGAGGCCCAGCGGCTCATCGCCCAGTTACGTGAACGGCGGGGATTGGGGGAAGAGCGGTTCAGGCAACTGCTGCACCGCTCCGCCGCCCTGCGCCTGCTCGTGCAGGATCAGGTGGAGGTGAGCGATGCAGCCGTCCAGCAGGCGTTCCAACTGGCGCACGGCGAACGATTTGAGGCGCGGCTGATCGTCACCGAAACTCTGGCCGAGGCGTCGCAACTGGTTCGCCGGGCGCGGGCGGGTGAGTCGTTCATCGACCTGGCGATCGCCCACAGTACCGACGCCAGCCGGGCCCAGGGCGGGCTGCTGCCCGAGATCAACCCACTGGATGCCACCTTCCCCGACGTCGTGCGCAAGACCTTGTCACGCATGAAAGAACAGCAGATCAGCGACCCGATCGCGCTGGATCAGGGCTTTGCGATTTTGAAGCTGGAAAGGAAAATACCAGCCGACCCGGTAAGATTTGACGATGTAAAGGATCGCATGGCTCTGGTCGTCCGTCGACGGGTGGAAGACATGCTCATGCGTCAGACCCGGGCCGCGTTGCTCGAGGAAGCCGACATCGTCATTCTGGACCCCGCTCTGAATCAGAGCTGGAAATCCTGGAAGCAGCAGAACCAACCCTGAACCCACACCGGGTCAGGCCGCCACATGGCCGTACCCGAAACCTTGCCCGTGAACATCGTACGTTGAAGCTTTATGAAGATCCGTCCCGCCAGTCGTCTTGATCGTCTACCTCCCTATATCCTTGGCCGGCTGAAACAGCTCATTTACGAGCGGCGCAAGGCTGGGGCGGATGTAATCGATCTGAACATGGGCAATCCCACCGATGCCCCGCCTGACCCGGTCGTCGAGAAAATTCGCGAGGCAGCACTGGACCCGCGCAACAGCCGGTATTCGGTCTCGGCGGGCGTCTTCAACCTGCGCCGGGAGATGGCACTGAAGTACCGCCGGCGGTGGGGAGTGGAACTGGACCCGGACACCGAGGTTATTGCGACCATCGGCTCCAAGGAAGGGTTCAGCCATATGTGCCTGGCGTTGCTGGGGCCGGGGGATATCGCCGTCGTGGCTGACCCGGCGTTCCAGATTCATACCTACGCGGTGGTGCTGGCGGGAGCGAGCACCGTTTCGGTCCCGCTGGGCAACGATCAGGCCTTCCTCGATCGCATTGACCGTGTGCTGGAGATGCTCACGCCCAAGCCCAAGTGCGTGATCCTCAATTACCCGCACAATCCCACGGCCATGACGGTCGAGCCTGCGTTCTTCGACCAGGTCGTGCGCATGGCGGACAAGCACCAGGTCATGATCCTGCACGATTTCGCCTACGGCGAGACGTGCTTTGACGGTTACAAGGCGCCCAGCTATCTCCAGGCGGATGGCGCCAAGTCGTTCGGTGTCGAGTTCACCACGCTGAGCAAGCCCTACAACATGGCGGGCTGGCGCATTGGTTTCTGCTGCGGTCACCCGGAGATGATCAAGGCCCTGTCGACGATCAAGGGCTATTACGACTACGGCATCTTCCAGGCGATTCAGATTGCCGCCATCATTGCCATGCGCACCGGTGACGAGCACGTGGAACGGCAGGCCGCCATCTACCAGCATCGGCGCGATGTGTTGGTCGCCGGGCTGCGCAGACTCGGCTGGGAAGTGGAATCACCTCGCGCGACCATGTTCGTCTGGGCCAGGATCAGCCCCGAACACATGGCACGCTTCAACAATTCCAGTGTTGATCTGTGCATGGCCATGGTCGATCAGGCGGAAGTCGCCATGACCCCCGGCGCGGCCTTCGGCGAGGGCGGAGAAGGTTACGTCCGCCTGGCGCTTGTCGAAAACGAACAGCGCATCCGCCAGGCTCTGCGTCAGCTCGACCGTGCACTGCGACGAACCAACGCGACCGTGGCGTAAACGGAACTGTGCCATCATACAGCACACCCAATAGGTTGATGTTTTTTGCGAGACATCAACCTATTCGCGTTCATTCGCGCTTCCTGCGTGCCTCTTCGGCTTCGCGTTCCATTTCCTCCTCGACCTGCTGCCAGCGAGGCTCCGGCTCGCAGGTGCAGCAGTCACACCAGACGGGCACGTCCTCATGCATACTGCGCGCGGGTTTATCCTTTTGCGGGGTGGATTCGGACTTGTCTTTCTGCTTGCTCATGATCGCGCTCCTTATATGACATTATTGGCGCGCAGAAGAAGCGCGGCGGCTGGCGGTATAATCCAGAGCAGGCGAAGGGATCGGCTCTCTCCCGGTTAGGACATTTCGCTTGGGGGAACCGTCATGAAAATCCTGGCCGTCGTCGGATATCTCTTTGGTTTGCACGCTATGCGAAGGCCTTCGCGGACGTGCCGCGAGAGTTCCGTTTGCCGGGGGAAGTTCGCGATCGGCCGGATTTCGAGGCGCTGGTGCCCACGGGCGCCGGGGACGCTGATCAGGAACGGTGAACTGGCGATTAGGCGTTGCGTGTCCGAGGTCCTTCCCGCATAGCATAGAATGCCACGATGCGCCTCGTGACCACCGCGGCAAACGAACTGGAAGCCAACCTCCTGCAGGCGGATCTGCGCGAGGAAGGGATTGTGTCGTTCATTCAGGGACAGACGCTGGGGACGGCCCGGGGCGAGTTACCGCTGACGCACCAGACGCTGCCGCAGGTCTGGGTTCGAGAAGAGGATTACGAACGGGCGGTTCGGATCGCCGAGGCGTTCTATGCCCGTCAGCGGTCGGTACCGGCGGGTTCATGGATTTGTCCGCACTGCCGGGCCGAGGTGGATGAGCATTTCGATGTCTGCTGGCGTTGTGGACGGGAACGGCTGGATGCGACGACGTAGCGGCATTGCCGGTTCCCTCCATTCGCACCATCGACTCTCAACTGCTACATTCAGAAAGGGCGGCCTCCCGCTGCGGAAGAGGCCCGATTATTGACAAGATCCACGAGTTGACCCATGAGTCTGATCGTCACCGGCAGTATCGGCATCGACAACATCATCACGCCGCTGGGCAGGGCAGAGAACGTTCTGGGCGGATCCTGCACTTATTTCAGTGCGGCGGCGAGCTTTTTCGCGCCCGTTCGCATTGTCGCGGCGGTGGGTGATGATTTCCCCGATGAGCACATGAAGGTGTTCGATCACTTCAAGGTGGATGCGGCCGGTCTGGAACGGCGTGCGGGATCCAAAACATTTCGCTGGACGGGTGAATATCACGCGAACATGAACGATCGCGATACGCTGGATGTGCAGCCCAATGTGCTGGCGGAGCCGCTGCCGGCCGTGCCGCCCCAGTTCAGCGACAGCCGGTTCGTTTTCCTGGCCAACACGCATCCCGCGGGCCAGATAGCGCTGCGCAAGCAGTTCCCACAGGCTCAGCTCGTCGTCGCCGATACGATGGACCTGTGGATCAACACCGCGCTTTATGAGCTGAAGACGTTGTTGCAGCAGATCGATGGGCTGGTGCTCAACGATTCGGAGGCGCGACTGCTCACCGGCGAAACCAACATGGTCGTCGCATCGCAGAAAATCATCGAGATGGGGCCGAAGTTCGTCGTCATCAAGAAGGGTGAACATGGCTGCATGCTCAACCACACAGACGGTATCGGCGTGATGCACGCCTACCCGGCGATGAACGTGGTCGACCCGACCGGTGCGGGCGACTCCTTTGCCGGTGCGATGATGGGCTATCTCGCCCAGGCTGAGCGAATCGATCTGCCGGCGATCAAGCGGGCACTGGCCTATGGCACGATCACGGCGAGCTACACCATCGAAGCGTTCAGCCTGCAACGCCTGATGGAGATTTCGCGGGAGGATATCGATCGGCGGCTGGCGGAGTATGCCGACTGCGTACGTTTTGATT
>CALKHT010000036.1 GCA_937988825.1 uncultured Phycisphaeraceae bacterium | reverse complement strand
GCCCGCCGCCACATGGACACCACTGCTGGACAACATCGATACCGCCTATCGCGCGCTCTGGGAGAACCGCATCGTTTCCAGCCAGCGTGATGTGATGATCACGGTGGTGGCGACGGCAGTGGGTATCAACATGACCTTCTTCCTGCCCTACTCGATGCTGGCCCGCGGGTGGGATCGTGAGTTTCGTGGGCTGGCGATCTTCGACCTTTCGACGGGGCTGCTGATTCCCTTCGTGCTGGCGACGGGTTGCGTGGTGATCGCCAGTGCGTCGCAGTTCCACACGCAGCCGGCGCCGGGGCTGATCGAGATGATCGAAGCACCCGCAGCCACCGATGGGAATGCGCCGGCGGTGAGCGATCGCATCCGAAAGGACTATTTCGCACTGATTGATGTGCGTCTGGCGGAGGAACACCAGAAGCGCTGGCCGAACGTCTCGCAGGGCGAACGCATGGTGGTGGCGGACTATGCACTGCGACAAAAGCTTGGGGAAAAGACGTACGAGGCGCTTTCGGAGCCGGAGCGTCGTCATCGGGCGATGGCGCTTTCGGAATCGGAGCTGGCGCCATTCGCGGGGCGTGCGCTGGTGAGCCAGATTCCGCAGGAGCAGAAGCTGCGCATGGTGCCGGCCTCGGAGCGGCTGATGGCTGCGACACTGGTGACGCGCGATGCCAACGACCTTGCCAACACGCTGACACCGCTGACGGGCAAGGCCATCGCGCATCTGGTGTTCGGCGTTGGTGTGATGAGCATGGCGCTGTCAACCATCATCATGCTGATGCTCATCAACGGGTTCGTGCTGTGCGAGATGTGCGACAGGCCGGGCAACGTCACACTGCACCGCATCGGTGCGCTGATCGCAGCGTGCTCGGGGATGCTCGGGCCCTTCTTCTGGAGCAAGGCTTCATTCTGGATGGCGGTGCCCACCAGTGTGTTCAACTTCTCACTGCTGCCGGTGGCATACATCACGTTCGCGATTCTGATGAATCAGCGGTCGCTGCTTGGCCAGGACATACCGCGCGGCGGCAAGCGGGTGCTGTGGAACGTGCTGATGGCGAGTGCCGCATCGGTCGTTCTGGTTGCGTCGCTGTGGAGCATCTGGTCCAAGGCGGGCTACTGGGGACTGGGCGCGATGGGCGCGTTCGTGCTGCTGGCGGGCATCTTCCATGTGTTTGTGCCGCGCAAGCCGCTGGAGCTGGCGGCGGCGCCGGATGCAGCCGTAAGGGTGCAGACGTCATGACAGTAGCCACGATGCGATGATGCGCAAACCCGCGATCAGTCGAACGTGATGACAGCCGTGTACGCGCCCTTGTTGTGCGTGTGCGGGTAGTTGAAGCGTTCACGCAGCATCGTGTCGATGTGGGTGAAGGTGGCCCGGCCGCCGTGCTGAGCGAACAGTTCCGTCAGTTGCGGCACGCTCAGGCGGTTCCAGTGATACGCATCGACCCGCTTCACCTGGTGGTCGGGACCGTCGTGCAGGTTGAAGAAGCCGATGCACATCGCCCGGCGGGTGATGCGGCAGACCTCCCCCACCGCGACACGCATCGCCTCGATGGAAAGATGCTCAAAAAGATCGTGGGCGATCAACAGATCGCACGATTTGTCGGGCAACTCGATGGCGAGCACATTGCCCACACGGAAGTCGACATTGGGGAACATCCGCTTCGCGTTGGCAATGTTCTTGTCGCACAGGTCAAAGCCGGTGTAGTCGATGAGCCTGCCGATGCCGAATGCATCGATGAAGCGGTAATCGTTGGCGGAACCGCACGCCGGTTCAAGCACACGGCACGGCGGCGTTGTGCGCGAGACAAGCGCCTGCGACCACAGCCGGGCGAACGTTCGCATGAGCGACTCGGGCAGACTGTCCACGGTCGGGTGCGGCGAAGGGCTGAGCAGCAGGTCGCTGAGGTAGTCCGGCACGGTCAGGCCCTGCACATCCGCGGGCAGCGTGGCGAAGGCGTCACGCACGAAATCGGGCACTCGCAGACCATCGATCTCCTGCTCATCCATCAGAAGCGCATTGAGCAGGGCCTGCAGCGTCTCGGGACGAATCGACTTCTTGTGCAGCGTGAGCCCCCAGTTGAGGATGACGCTGAAACGCAGCTCATGCTCCATCAATTCGTGAAAATCGCCCGGGAAGAGCTGATCGATGAGGAAGTGTCGCGTGAGGATCGACTGCACGTTGATGCGGGGGTCCTCGACATCCTCGACCAGATAGTCACGCAGCATGGCCTGGTCGTGCTTCATCCACGACGCTGCAAGCTGACGGGTTTCCTCGAGCAGCCAGTCTTCCATGGATGCGATTCTAGATTGTTCAGCTCGGGGAAGCGCGATGATGGGAGATTCCGCCCCACCGCTGGACACCATCGCCCGGCCCCCGCACAATCCACCGCATGAAGCCGGTCATCGCCATCACGGTCGACAATCGCGACAACACCGCCACGTCGAACATTTATGAATCGACGATCAGCTACAGCCGCCTGGTGGCACAGGTGGGCGGCGTGCCTGTGCTGCTGCCGCACGAGCCGGAGCTGGCACCGCGCTACGCCACCCTGTTCGACGGCTTCATTTTCACCGGCGGGGTGGATCCGGTCACCGAGCCGTTCGGCGAACCGACACACCCCAAAGCCCGGCCGATCGATCCCCGGCGGCAGGCGTTCGAGCTGGCGCTCTATGCCGCGCTGGAGGAACACCCCGCCAAGCCGGTACTAGGCATCTGCCTGGGGATGCAGCTCATGGCCCTGTTTCGCGGGGGCAAACTCAACCAGTATCTGCCCGATACCCTGCCCACCGCGGATGCTCATAAGGACCGCAAGCGGCACGGGCTGGTGCTGACCGATGCAGACAGCGTGTTGAGCCGGCTCGCCCCGCAGGGCCGCACCGTTCGCAAGGTGGATCTGACGGTCGTGTCGCACCATCAGCAGGCTGTTGCCGACCCCGGCACGCTGCGTGTCATCGCACACAGCCCCGATGGCGTAATCGAAGCGATCGATGACCCGAATCGGCCGTTCTATGTGGGCGTGCAGTGGCACCCCGAGCGTGGCGGCCCCGGCCCGTTCAACGCCTCACTCGTCGCGGAACTCGTCGTTCACGCCGCGAAGGCGCGATCGCAATGAAGATCGGATGAAAAGCTGACCGTCGCTGCATTCAGCGCAGCTTCAGCAGCGCCTGGATCGGGCGATGGTCGCTTGCCACCGCTTCATCCAGCACGCGCACCCACTGCACCTCGAAGCGGTCAGCCGGGCGGATGAAGATGTAGTCGATCTGCCGATCAGGCTGGTCCGCCTGGAAGGTGTAAAGCTCCTGACCATCATTGGTGTTGTGCCAGTGCGGTGACAGGATGGCGATCGTTTCCTCGTTGGGACGGGCGTTGAAATCGCCGGCGAGGATGATCGGCGTCCCCTCACGTTCGAGGAAGAGCCGGTTGATCTCCTCCGCCTGCTGGGGCCGGGTCTTGCCCGTGTGATCCAGATGCGTGCAGATGAAGGTCACCTCGCGGCCGCTCGGTTCCAGCCGAATACGTGTCTCCAGCGCGACGCGCTGCTCCGTCCCCTGCGAGGGCAGCAGGTAGGTTTTGCTCTCCAGGATCGGATGGCGTGACAGCACCGCGATGCCATACTCCCCGCCCTGCAGGTTGATCGTCTTGCCGAAGACGACGTGCATCCCGGTGCGCTGGGCCAGTTCCTGGGCCTGATCCTGCCCGATCGATCGCTGCGTGCCGCGATCGACTTCCTGCAGCGCGACGAGGTCTGCCTGACTTTCGGTGATGATGCGGGCGATGCGGTCCAGGTCGCGCTGACCATCCATGCCGATGGCGATGTGGATGTTGTACGACAGCACGTTGATGTTGACGGACGAGTCGGCAGCGGGCGTCTGCTGATTGAAGGCACAACCGCCCAGCGTCAACAGGCCGCCAAGGATGCACGACAGCGCGGTCCAACGGAACATCGAGGTTCTCCCAGAACGAAGAATGATCGTTGCGCGATCGGAATGAATAACGTGTGTGCGGTCAACGACCGCCCCCCTACCACATCACACCAGCAGCGCCACCGGGTTTTCCAGCAACTGTCGCAGCGTCTGCATGAACTCGGCTGCCGTCGCGCCATCGACAACGCGATGGTCGGCACTGAGCGTCAGCGCCATTTCCCGGCCGATGACGATCTGACCATCGCGCACCACCGGCTTCTCCAGCGTCGCACCGACGGCGAGGATCGCAGCCTGTGGGGGGTTGATGATCGCTTCGAAATGCTCGACGCCGTACATGCCCAGGTTGCTCACCGTGAAGGTGCCGTTGGACATTTCCTCGAGCGTCAGTCCCTGTTCGCGCGCCTTCTTCGCCAGGCGGCGTGTTTCGCTGCTGATCGTGGGCAGGTCCATCAGGTGTGTGTTGTAAAGCGTGGGCACGACCAGCCCGCCGCCGCGTTCCGCCGGCAGCGCGACCGCGACGCCGATATTGATCGTGTCGTGCTGTTCGATCGTTTCGCCCGCCCAGGTCGAGTTCAGATCCTGATGGCGAATAAGCGCCAGCACGCACGCCCGCACGATGAAATCGTTGACCGAAAGCTTGATGCCGCGCGTTTCGAGCTGCGCCTTGACGCCGCGCGGCCCCATCAGCGGGTCCATGTCGACCGTGACGGTGACGGTGAAGTGCGGAATCTGCGTCTTGGATTCGACCAGCCGGCGGGCGATGGTCTTGCGCATGTTGGTGAGCTTGAGCGACATGCCCCGCAACATGCCCGGGTCGATCATGAGCGAGGGGACCTTACGCTCAGGCCTGGCTGCAGCGGCGGGCGCCGGCTTGCCGATGCCCTTCTCCAGGGCGGCGAGGATATCGCGCTTGATGACACGGCCGTTGGGTCCGGAACCGGGGATGAGCGACAGGTCCAGGCCATGCTCCAGCGCCATCTTGCGTGCCAGCGGGCTGGCAACGATCCGGCTGGCGGTCGGCGCAGGGGCGGGAGCCGGGGCGGGTGCAGCAACGGGACGCGGAGCCGGAGCGGCGGCGGGCCTGGTCGGCTGCGGCGCGGGGGCCGGGGCAGCCTCCTCCTCCACCACTTCTTTGGCCGGGCTCGCCTGCGTTTCCTCGATCGGGGCCTTGGCGGCCTCCTCGACGCTTTCGCCCTCGGCAGCCAGAATCACGATCGCCTTACCCACCGCGACCGTGGCGCCCTCCTCCACGACGATGCGCGCAACTGTCCCCTCATCATAGCTTTGCAGCTCCATCGTCGCCTTGTCGGTCTCGACGTCCGCCAGGTGATCGCCCGAACGAACCTTGTCTCCAACCTTGACATGCCACTTGTTGAGCGTGCCCTCCTCCATCGTGTCCGAGAGGCGGGGCATGGTGATCGTGATGGGCATGAGGTGCAACTCCTTCTAACGGTTTAAGGCAACGATGATAGTGATTTTGCCCGGTCATGCGAACGGTTGGGGGCGGGTTGATGAGTCAGTTCGATGGCTTCCCATGCGTGACCAAATCACCAAATCGCCAGATCACCCAATTCCCCCCCAATCCTCCCCGGTTCGCCCATCACCCAGAAAAATCGGCGTGTCACTGTCACCCTGCTCCACCCCTCATTTCGCAAATCCGGACAGGATCAGGAGCAAGGTGCGCGAAACGATTTGGCTGGCCACGTGACAACAACCCGTCGCGGCACCGGGCGATATCCTTGACCCCGGCGCACTGGATTGTCATACTAGGATCGGTCAGTGCAGGATTTAGACGTCTTCGGACCGGCCAACTCGGACAAGCGATCCTGCGCCAAGTTCGGGGGAGGTACGGATCGTCCTTTCAGCACTTAACTAAGAGGGTTCTGAAGGTATGGCCACCATCACCAAGAAAGAGTTGATCGACCAGATTGCCGTCGCGACCAACGTGAAGCGCGTGGTGGTCAAGAAGATCGTGCAGAGCTTCCTGGACACCATCATCGTGGAGCTGGGCAAGGGTAATCGCCTGGAGTTTCGCGACTTCGGGGTGTTCGAAGTGAAGCAGCGCCGCGCCCGAATGGCGCAGAACCCCAAGACGCTGGACCGGGTTCACGTGCCGCCCAAGCGGACGGTGAAGTTCAAGGTTGGTCGGCTGATGAAGCAGACGCTGACGGAGTCCGCGGCGGAGGTCGAGGATGCGACGGCCAAGGCCAAGGCCGCCGTCGCCAAGGCGACGGGCGTCAGCGCTGACGGTCACTGATCCCACGCCGGGCCGCGTGTCACGACACGCGGCGTCGTGCTGTGGCGGCGCGGAAATCCCTTGGCGGCTGACTCATCCATCTCGCCCTCGTTCGCGGCTCAGATGCCACCTCTCGCCCCGCCCTCCTGGCTCGACGTGCTGCAGGATGAACTCAACGCCCTGGAAGATCAGGCGTTACGGCGACGATTGCGCCCGGTCAGCCCGCGCAGCCGCGTGATCGACCTGCACGGCCGATCGCTCATCAATCTGGCAGCCAACGACTACCTCGGGCTGGCCAGCCACCCCCACCTGCGGGAGGCGGCGATCGAGGCAATCCGCACGCACGGCGTCGGGGCGGGCGCTGCCCGGCTCATCACGGGCCACACCCCGCTGCACGAAGTAGTCGAGGCGCGGTTCGCCGCGTTCAAACATGCCGAGGCAGCCCTCATCCTGCCCACCGGGTACATGGCGAATCTGGCAGTGCTGACCGCGCTGGCCCGGCCGGGCGACCTGGTCTGCATGGATAAGCTCAACCACGCCAGCCTCATCGATGCAGGACGAGCATCCGGGGCCACCGTGCGTGTCTACCCACACGGCGGGCTGGAGAAGCTCGAACGATTGTTGCGCCAACATGCTGACGCGACGGCGGGCAGCCAGACAGGCGACCGGCCGCGCGCTTTCATCGTCACCGACAGCATCTTTTCCATGGATGGCGACCCGGCTGACCTGCCTGCATTATGCGATCTGGCAGAGCGTTACGACGCAATGCTGATCGTGGATGAGGCGCACGGCACGGGCGTACTGGGCGACACGGGGGCCGGGCTGGCGGAAGCTCAGGGCGTCGCCGAGCGCGTACATGTCGTGGTTTCGACAGCGAGCAAGGCACTGGGCGGACTGGGCGGAATCATCACCGGGCCGCGCATCGTCATCGAAACGATCATCAACCGCGCCCGGCCGTTCATCTTCACCACCGCAGCCCCCCCTGCGCAAGTCGCGGCGATCGACGCGGCTTTGAATGTGCTGCGCGATGAACCGTGGCGACGCCATCGCGTGATCGAGCTGGCCCGCCGTCTGCGCGAATCGCTGGGCCTGCCCGGGCTGCAGAGCGAAATCATCACGCCGATCATCCCCATCATCGAAGGCCCCGCCCCCGCCGCCCAGGCGCTGGCGGCCCATCTGGAAGCCCACGGCTTCTACGCCCCGGCGATCCGTCCCCCCACGGTCTCTCCCAACGCCAGCCGCGTACGTATCACCCTGCGGGCCGATCTGGAGGATGCGGATGTGGATCGGCTGATCGCCTGCCTCGCTGACTGGCGCACGAAGCGGGCCGACACGGTCGCGAAGCCCTAAAATCGAGCAATGCAAATCATCGGCGTCCAGGTCAACACCGTCTGGGAGGACCGCACCGCCACCCACACGCGGGTGCGACGGCTGCTGGACAACGCACTCATTCGCCCGGGCGCGCTCATAGTCCTTCCCGAGATGTTCGCCACCGGTTTCACGATGCACGTGGACCGCATCGCCGACGATGATGAGGCGACGCAGTCGTTCATGGCGGAGTCGGCGGTGGCGTATCAGGCGTACGTGCTGGGCGGCGTGGTGACACGCGACGCCGACGGTCGCGGCCGCAACGAAGCAGTGGTCTACGACCCGCAGGGCAGAGAAATCGCCCGCTATTGCAAACGCAAGCCTTTCACCTATGGCGGCGAGCCCAAACACTACGTGGCCGGCACCCAGGCCGTGACGTTCGACTGGCAGGGTGTGACGGTCGCCCCGCTCATCTGTTACGAGCTGCGCTTTCCCGAACTGTTTCGCGAGCTGACCGCCCCGGTCGCCCGACAGCGCGATCCGGCAGCGGGCGCGCATCTTTTCGCCGTGATCGCCAACTGGCCGCGTGAGCGCACCGATCACTGGTCCGCCCTGCTGCGTGCCCGCGCGATCGAAAACCAGGCCTACCTCATCGGCGTCAACCGCACGGGAGACGACCCCAAGCTGAGCTACATCGGCCACTCGGTGATTCTCGACCCGCGCGGCAAGGTGCTGGATGAACTGAAGGATGAGGAAGCGATTCTCACTGCGGAGATCAATCTGGCGGAGTTGATCGCCTATCGGCGCGAGTTTCCGGCATTGCTGGATGGGTGAGGTGAGTGAGTTGTGAGTGGTTATTGAAGTCGGCGCGCACCACTAACCACAATTCAATCCCTCACCAAGGCCGCACATTCTCAACGCCCTGCGTCCACTGGCCCGGCGTGGGGCCATCGTGCAGCGTGTAGACAGGCACATGCGGTGGGCACCAGAAGCGCAGGGGCAGACCGTTTTCACCGAGGCCGCGTGAGACGAGACAGATGGTGTCGCGGTGTCGAAGGATGCCGCTGGTCAGTCGCAGCGGCAGGTCGCTGGAGTTGACGACGGGCCAGCCGGGCGGAATGCGGATCTGTCCGCCATGGGAGTGGCCGCAGAACACCAGGTCGACGCCCATGTCGGCCGCGGTGGGCAGCATGACGGCCGCGTGGGCAAGCAGCATGCGAACGGTCCGCTCGGATGGCGGTGTGGCGGCCGGCCGATTCGCAGGCACAACGGTGGGCGCTGATGCGCCGCCCTCCTCGTCGAACTGGCTGGCGGAACTGGAGATGACCTGCGGCCCCTTCTGTGGTTGGGGGAGGTTTGGCGCATCGGACTGGGGCCGTTCCGGCAGGCCGCGGTGCAGCAGCGTCGCCACACTGTCCGGCTCGCGGGTGGCGGTGTGGAGGAACCCCATCATTTCGATGGGCAGCCCCTCCAGCCGGTGGGTTTCGTTCGTGAGCCAGCGGATGGGCAGGTGCCCGGCTCGCTCGATGAGGTCGACCTCATCGTGGTTACCGGTCACGGCGAAGAAGCCGTGGGCGGGCCGGACCTGCCGGCACAGCGACGCCAGCCATTCGACAGCGGCTGCCTCGTAACCCGGGTCAGCGGTGAAATCGCCGGTCATGACGACCAGGTCCAGCCGCAGCCCCGCCAGCTGGCGGATGACGCGCTCGAAGCGTGCCCGGCCGGGCCGGCGGATGTGCAGATCGGTCACGTGGGCAATGCGCAGCCCCTCCAGCGCAAGCGGCAGTGCCGCCAGCGTGACGTCGACGCTCTCGATCAGTCCATGGTTCAGTGGCACGGGGATAGTCTACCCGCCGCCTCCCCCCGTCGCCGGACAAGCGACTATGATGTTGCCGATGTCTCACGGCTCGCACAGATCGGTTTACCTGGAAACGTTCGGCTGCCAGATGAACGTGCTGGACTCGCAGCTCGTGCGGGGCCAGCTCCAGGCGCTGGGCTACCGCTTCATCGACGACTGGCGGGAAGCGGACGTGGTGCTCTACAACACCTGCTCGGTGCGGGAGCACGCCGAGCAGAAGGTCTACAGCCGACTGGGCGAGGTGGCGATTCACAAGCGGGAGGCCCGGCCCGATGTTGTCGTGGGCGTGCTGGGCTGCATGGCGGAGCGCGAGGGGTCGGACATGATCCGCCGATTCCCGCACGTGGATCTGCTGTGTGGCCCGGGCGAGCTGGACAAGGTACCGCTGCTCATCGACAACGTCGTCAAGACCTCGCTGGAGGCGCGGGGCGGCGTGCGGGCGGCCAGGATCGCGCTGCAGGGCAACACCCATCGGCGGTCGACCACACTGGCCGCGGCAGAGGACCAGCTTGAGATGCTGGACCTTTCCCGCAGCTTCTCGCCCGAGGAGTTCCAGGGTGCCGCCTACGTGCGTATCACACGCGGGTGCAACAAGTTCTGCACCTACTGCGTGGTGCCCAACACGCGCGGGCGCGAGGTACACCGCTCTCCCAACGCGATCGTCCAGGAGTGTCGCAAGCTCGTCGAGGCGGGCGTGCGTGAAATCACCCTGCTGGGCCAGACGGTCAACCACTACCACTACGACCACAGCGTCGCGGTGACAATCAACGGCATCGAACAGCCACAGGTGGGCGCGATCGTGCGGGGTACAGCGAACGGCGGAACCAACGCCCGCCACGTGACGACCTTCGCGCAACTGCTCAAGCGCATTCACGATGAAATCCCCGACCTGCAGCGGCTGCGCTTCGTCACCAACTTCCCGCGCGACTTCGGCGATGACATCCTCCAGGTGATGCGCGACTCGCCGCGCATCTGCCGCTATCTGCATCTGCCTGTGCAGTCCGGTTCCAACCGCATCCTCAAGCTGATGAACCGCGACTATACGGTCGAGATGTATCGCGACCTCATCGAGCGCGTGCGGCACTACCTGCCCGACTGCGAGATCGCCACCGACATCATCTGCGGCTTCCCGACGGAGACGGAGGAGGACCACCAGGCGACGGCGGAACTGCTGCGCTTCGGGCGGTTCAAGAACAGCTTCATCTTCAAGTATTCGCCGCGACCGGGTACGGCTGCGATCGAGCGCTTCCCCGATGATGTGCCCGAGGAAGTCAAGCGCCGACGCAACAACGAGCTGCTTGCGATTCAGAGCCAGATCAGCGCCGAGGTCCACGCGGCGTATGTCGGCCGCACGGTGCGCGTGTTCGTCGAATCGGTCAGCCAGCGCACGCAGAAGTCGCGCAATACGGCGGACGCATCGGTGACGCTGGGCTGGGAGCGGCCCGCCGAGGTAACGCAGCTTGCCGGCCGGACCGATGGCGACCTGATCGTCATGTTCGAGGCAGATGAGTCGCTGATCGGATCGATCGTGGACGTGCGGATCACGCGCTCGGCACCGCTGGCACTTTTTGGCGAGCTTGTGCCGCAGATGGCCAGTGTGTCGTAAGGCCCCATTCCAGTCCATGTCATCACGTTAATGGAGTAAGCACATGTCGGAAGCGATCCCACTGTGGCCGGCGGACGGGCAGGGTGATGCGGGGGAAATGCCGACGCTGACGCCTTTCCTGCTCGATGAACGAAGCCCATTCGGAACAGTGGTGGTCTGCCCTGGCGGCGGATATCAGAACCTGGCCGCCCATGAGGGGCCAGCCATCGCCCAGTGGCTCAATGCGAACGGCTTCAACGCAGCGGTGTTGCGCTATCGGCGTGCGCCCCACCGACATCCCGTCCCGATTCAGGATGCCCAGCGTGCCATCCGCCTGGTGCGCGACCACGTGCGCATGTGGAACCTGAGCACCGACAAGGTCGCGATCCTGGGCTTTTCCGCGGGCGGGCATCTGGCGTCCACAGCCGCAGTCCACTTCGACCGCTTCATCAGTGACAAGGATGACCTGGCGGGTGTTCACTCGGCCCGACCGGACGCGGCGGTGCTGTGCTACCCCGTCATCGACATGGCAGGCGAGTTCACGCACCGGGGCTCACGCGAGAACCTGCTGGGGCCGGAACCCGATGCGCAACTGCTGGACCTGCTCAGCACGCATCGACACGTTTCACCGCAGACGCCACCGACATTCCTGTGGCACACTGCTGATGATGCGGTTGTGGCGATGGAAAACAGCCTTCAGTTTGCCGCGGCGTGTCGCAAACACCGCGTGCCGGTGGAACTGCACGTGTATGAATCAGGGCGGCACGGACTGGGCCTGGCGCCGGATCGCCCCGACGTGTCGACCTGGACGCAACTCTGCCTGGCGTTCCTGCGACGACATCTGCGCGGCGATTGAGTGATACAATTTCGCGCATGATGCCGATTTTCGATGGTCATTTGGACATCGCGTACAACGCGCTGGCGCATGATCGTGATCAGACCCTGCCCGTGGCGGAGCTGCGCCGCCGGGAGAAACCGGGTGGGCGTGACGGCGCCGGCGGCAGCGCAACGGTGAGTCTTCCGGCGATGCGCGAGGGTAACGTGGCGGTGTGCGTGGGCACGCTGTACGTGCGAAGCCGGGCACCACACGATCCGCGTGAGGCAGCCTCGCGGGCATCGGACGATTACAGCTCCCCCGCCCAGGCGCATGCTGCGGCCCGTGGGCAGCTCGCCTACTACCGCATGCTCGAAGCGATGGGCGAGCTGTCGATCATCCAGACGGCCGAGGAACTGACACGGCTGTGGCAGCGACACGTCCTGCCGGAGCAGCGTCTGAAGGAAACTCAGCCGCCGGTGGGCTGCATCGTCATGATGGAAGGCGCGGACGCGATCGTAACGCCGCAGCAGGCCCGGATGTGGTACGACCTTGGCGTGCGGATGGTGAGCCTGGTGCACGGCGGGGCGAACGCCTATGCCGTGGGCACGGGCGAGGAAGGCCCGCTCACCGAGGCCGGCCGACTGCTGCTCAAGGAGTTCGAACGCATCGGCATGGCGGTCGACCTGAGCCATCTGTCCGATACGAGCTTCTTTGAAGTGCTCGATCGCTTTGAAGGTCGCGTGGCAGCCACGCACAACAACGCCCGTCGGTTTGTGTCGGGCAACCGTCACCTGACCGATGAACAGATTCGCCTCATCGTGCAGCGCGACGGCGTCATCGGTGTGGTGGCGTTCAACAACTTCCTCGTGCAGGGCTGGCAGCGTGGCAGGATGCCGCGCGAGGTGGTCGCGCTGACGCACGTGGCAGACCAGATCGACCACATCTGCCAGATCACCGGCAATGCACGCCATGCGGCGATCGGGTCGGACCTGGATGGCGGGTTCGGCGTCGAAAGCTGTCCGCATGATCTGGACACCATTGCCGATCTGGGCAGGCTCGCCCCCATCCTGCGCTCGCGTGGCTACAGCGACGAGGATCTGGCATCAATCCTGCACGGCAACTGGCTGCGGTTCTTCAGTGAAGTGTTGGATACAAAGAGATAAGGAATGAAGGGACTGAGGACCGAGGGACTGAGGGACGAAGGTATCCAATCCCCCAGGTCGCCACATGTGTTGTCCTTTAGCCCTTATCCCTGAGTCCCTTGTTTCCCTGGAGAACGTCCATGCCCAACGACAGCTTCAACATCGGCGTAATTGGTTGTGGGTCGTTCGGCCTGTTCGCACTTCAGCATTTCACCCAGGTCGAGGGGGTGAAACTGGCAGGCATGGCGGGCACGCATCGCCCCGCAGCGATTGCGGCGGCCAAGCGCTTCGGCGTGCCGGACATCGTCGAGGTCGAAGCCCTGGTCGAACAGGATGACATCGACATCATCTACCTTGCCACCCCGCCTTTTCTGCACTATGAGCAGGCCATGCTCGCGCTGCGGGCGGGCAAGCATGTCATCTGCGAAAAGCCGCTGGCGATCAACCTCGAACAGGCAAACGAAATGATCGAACTGGCGCGCCAGAATCATCTGATTCTGACGACGAACCTGATGCAGCGCTACAACCCGCTGTATGACATGGTGAGCCAGCTCATCGTGTCGGAGGTGCTGGGTGCGCCGCTGCACGGTTACTTTGAGAACTACGCGGCCGATGAGGGCCTGTCCCCCGAACACTGGTTCTGGGATCGCGAGAAAAGCGGCGGCATTTTCATCGAACACGGCGTCCACTTTTTCGACATGTTCACCGGCTGGTTTGGGCCGGGCAGGGTTGTCGCAGCACAGGCGGTCAGGCGACCGGAATCGGGCGTCGAGGACCAGGTCAACTGCACCGCGCTCTACTGCGAGGATGTGCTGGTCAACTTCTATCACGGGTTCACGCAGCTCGGCCGCATGGACCGGCAGGAACTGCGCATCGTCTTCGAGCGCGGTGACATCACGCTTTATGAATGGATTCCGACGGTGGCGCGCATCCGCGCCGCGGTGGATGAAGCGCAGACGCGTCAGCTCATGGAGATTTTCCAGTCAGCCCAGCTCGATGTGACCGCCACCTACAGTGGCAAGGACCGTCAGGCACGCGGCCGATTCCGTGATGTGGACATCTACCAGACAATTCAGCTTACCTGGGGGCTGGGCCACGCGAAGATGCATCGCTATGGCGAGCTGCTGCGTGCCATGCTGCGCGACCAGATCGCATGGATTCGCGACCCCAATCATCCCCGCAGGATCACGGAGCAGAACGGCTACGATTCGCTGAAGATGGCGGTTGACGCCGATCGACTGGCGCACGGAGAAGCATGATGCTCGAACGGTTGTGGTGCGAGTGTCTGATTCGGCCGCAGGACCTGACGCCTTCGCACGAGTCGCTCGAAATCGTGAGCGTGTTCAATCCCGGCGTGGCGGACCTGGGCGACGATGTGCTGCTGCTGGTGCGTGTGGCGGAAAAGGCGAGGCACACCAAACCGGGCACCATCGCCCTGCCGCGCTGGTCACCCGATGAGGGGCTGGTAATCGATGAACTTCCCGTGGAGGAACGGCTGCTGAGCGACCCGCGCGTGGTCATCCTCGAGAACGGCGCGACGCGGCTCACGTTCATCTCGCACCTGCGCGTGGTGCGATTGAAGCACGGCCGCACGGTTGAATGCGTCGAGGAAGGCATCCTGCGGCCGGCCACGATGTACGAAACCTATGGCGTGGAAGACCCGCGCATCACAAAGATCGGCGACACGTGGTGGATCACCTACGTGGCTGTCTCCATGCACGGCGCGTGCACCGCACTGGCATCCACGCGCGACTTCGTCACCTTCGAGCGGCACGGCATCATTTTTCCGCCGGAAAATAAGGACGTCGTCCTTTTTCCTGAGAAGATCGATGGCCAGTATGTCGCACTGCACCGGCCCAACCCGTCGACACACTTCGCGCCGCCGGAAATGTGGCTGGCGCGCTCGCCCGACCTGATCCACTGGGGCGGGCATGAACGCTTCCTCGGCGCGGACAGCGACTGGGCGGCCGGTCGTGTCGGTGGCGGCACACCGCCCATCCGCACCGAGCGAGGCTGGCTCACGCTCTATCACGGCAACGACAAGAAGGTGGGCGTTGCAGGTGTCGGCCGCTACTTCGGTGCCGCCCTGCTGCTCGATGTCGATGACCCGGGGCGCATCATCGCCCACACACCCGAGCCTATTCTCGCACCACAGATGACCTTTGAAACGACGGGCTTCGTGCCCAACGTTGTCTTCCCCACGGGCCTTGTCGAGCGCGATGACACGCTGCTGATCTACTATGGCGCAGCCGACACGGTCACCGCCGCGGTGGAAGTGCGCCGCGATGATCTCATGAACGCATTGCGCTGACGCTCACGCCAGCGGCTGCCCCATCGCCTGCGGGAATGTCACTTCCAGCCACACCGTGTCCTCGTGCAGCTTCACAATCGCATCATCGAGATTCGCCGGCACCAGCAATGTTTCACCCGCACCGAAATCGACCGGGGCAGCACCATTGCCCGGCATGATCGTGCCCCGACCGGACTGCACCATCCAGATCGATGGCTGATCGTAGGGCAACTGCTGCTCGAAACCCTCGCACATGCGCACTTTTTCGATGCGGAAGTAATCGCACAGCACCAGCCGTGTGATCGCGGTGAACATGCCCGCGACATGCGAGCGTTTCTCATACTCACGCACATCGGGCGGACCAAACGTGATGCACTGCATCGCCTGCTCGATGTGCAGCTCGCGATCAGTGCGCCCCCAATCGTACACACGAAAAGTCGTGTCACTGGGCGTCTGCACCTCCGCCACCACGATGCCTGCTCCCAGCGCGTGACACGTGCCGCTGGGCAGATAGTGACAATCGCCCGCTTTCACCGGCACGCGAATCAAAAGTGATTCCACGGCCTGGCGATCATTTTTCTCAATCGCCTCGCGAAACTGTTCCGGCGTCACGCCGGCGCGGATCCCCTTGTAAATCGCCGCGCCGGGTTCGGCATCCACGATGTACCACGCCTCATGCTTCAGATGCGCCTCGGGATGGGCCGCGGCATACTGCGGACTGGGATGCACCTGCACAGACAGATTCTCGCGTGCATCGAGATATTTGATGAGGATGGGAAAATCACCCGACGCGGTCGGTTGCAGCCGACCCATGAATTGCCGGCCGTAGCGGTGCATGATCTGGTGCAGCGTCTGACCGGCCAGCGGCCCGTTGGCGATGACCGATCGCTCCTGCCCTCCCCCGCCACCCGACGGCGAGGTACCCGGCAGGTCCGCCACCTCCCACGATTCACCGATCTTCCCCTGCGGAAGCGTGCGCCCCAGCTTTTCCAGCGCACGACCACCCCACACCTTTTCCTTGTAGATCGGCTGGAACTTCAATGGATACAGGGCAATATCGCTCATCGTCGCACGTTCTCCCAGTGAAGGGTGTGTCATTGCCACCCACAACAGGCAGGCGGCCGGTGCGGAACAGATCGGCCCCTGTCGCGTCAAACAATAGAAGCGGCAGCGACCAGACACCGACCCGACACCATACCCCCCGCAGTGTCGATCGCACAATTTTCAATCGTTGTGGACGGACCCGGCCAGCGCGACAACAATATATAGGGACGGTACCGCCCCATTTGCCCACGGAGGCCCCACCATGATCCGAAAATTGCAAATAATCGTCGTGGCAATGGGGCTTTTTGTGATGTCGCTGCCGGTCACAACCTCGGCTGCTCCGGAAAGCCGAAATGCTGCCGGTACCCGTGCCGCCGCTCGTCAGGCGATACGCGATGGTGGCGCCCGACCTGCTCCGCAAGCGCCCCAGCCCCGGGTTGCAGCACCCGCCCCCAAACCAGCGCCCCGCGCGACTGCTGCACCCCGCGCATCCACGCCGCAGGCCACCGTCCGCCAGGCTCAGCCCAGCCGTACCACACCAACCCCACGACAGCAGGCCACACCCAACAACACGCAGCGACGCGTCATCGAGCAGCCCAGCCGCACGATCAATCGCGATGCCGCAGCGCCTCAGGCTGACTGGGGGCGTACCGTTCAGCAGCGTGCTGACCGGGCGAACACCGCCCCGGCCGTTGAGCGTCGCAGTATCACGCCTGCCCGGCCCGAATCCTCCGTCACGCAACAGCAGCAGGCGTCCGAAGCGGCTGCGGTGCGTCAGCGTGCCCGTCAGGCCCTTGAACAGCGCATGACCAGCGAGCCGCAGGTGCGTGAGCGTACTGAACCAGCCCGCCCCTCCTTCGGCGACAGTTCCGGCACACGCAGGCTAAACGCTGCGGCCCGAATCACGCCACAGTCGGAGGCGAACACTCCCGCCATCAGCGAGGCACGGCGAAACGAAGCGGCCCAAGCGCGTGAACGTGCCGTCGAACGGCTTCGCAACCGCGAACAGCCGGCCGTGCGATCGACTGAACGGCAGACCGCGCCGCAGCAGCGATTCCGTCTGACGGATAATGAACGGCGACTGCGAATTCAGGACACGCCGCGTCCGTCGCTGGACCAACCGCGCGTGGATCAGCGCGAAGTCCGAAGCGAAGCGCGCCAGCTGACGCAACAGCGTTCCGTTGATCGTGCCAATCGTTCCGCCGATCTCAGGCAGCGCAACAATCGCAATCGCGATGACAGGCAACGCATCGCCGACCATCCGCACCCGACGGAGAAGCCCGTTCGCAGGGTGAAGGACGATCATCACCACCATCATCACCACAAGTTCCGGCCGAAGACGCGAACGTTCATCTTCCTGTCGTTCGGTTCCTACTTCTGGCCGCCGCCGCTGTACACCTACAGCAGCTCATACACGACGGTGTACCAGACCGAGTACGTGCCGGTCTATCGCGACCGCGATGATGAGGATGATGTCTACTACTACGAGCGGAAAAGTTCGGACAGCGTCATCCAGAAGCGGACGGTCCGCACGGTGGTAACGCACTACTTCCCGCCGTTCTACCACGTGCCCGCCTACTTCTATCGGCCTGTGTACTACTGCCCGCCGGCCTACTACTACCACGGCTTCCACTCCCCGCTCAGCCGATTCCACCTGGGCTACTTCCACCGCCGCGCCGGCATCAGCTACTACCACGACTATTACGCCCCAGGCTACACCAGCAGCACCGGCCTGAGCCTGGGCCTGCGGCTGACGTTCTGAGGGGTGAAAAGGGTTAGTGGTGAGTGGTTAGAGACCTTCGTGCGACTTGCGTACGTTCGCGCTCACTTGCCTCTCCCGGAGGGACAGGAGGTTAAGGTTCAGCATCTCATGATCCTGACGTGCTGTCGTTCGTGCCGCCTTCGTCTGGTTCGTCTGATTCGGATGAACCAGGGTCGTCGCGGGTGAGGCGCCAGGCAAGGGCGTAGTCCCAGGATTCATCCACGTTGTCGTGACGGCTGATGCGTACGGTGTAGCGGCCGGGGGTGGCGCGGCGCTGGTAGATGTGTTCGACATTGTCGACGCGGCTGGTGGAGGCGGCGACCACGCGGTTCGGGTTGGCGGCATCCAGCAGGGTCAGATCGAGGTCAGCCAGGCGCGGCAGGTCGATCCACATCGGCTGCTGCGTCACCGGATCGTGCATTGTGCGGCCGTCGATGCGGCGATTCCAGACCAGCACGATCGACAATTCGCCACCGCCCTGAGGCACGTTCAGTTCGTAGTTGATCGTTTCACCCGCCTTGAGTCGGCCGTAGTGCCAGCCCTGCTCGCCCATCGGCGAATCGGGCGATGCCAGCGGGTTCGACATGATGAAGTAACTGCGGTCGAAGCGCACACGGCCCGCGCCCATGTGCTCATCGAACGGCCTGCCTTCAGCCTGCGTCCAGCCAGCCGGCTTGTGCGCTCCGGCGAACAATACCGCGCGGATGACCTGGCTCTTGTTCGCGAATGCCTTGACCGGCAGCTTCGATTCATCGGTCTGTTCGCCATTCTGCGGCCGGGCCTCAGCGACCATCGCGTTGCCCATTTCCAGAAGGCGGGCTGCGATCGCCCCCACCATCGGCGTGGCGAAGCTCGTCAGCGGCGTCGGAGCGATGATGTCCGGTTTGCACCGGCCCTGCCCCTCCACACGCGTGTAGCCGCCGCTGCTTGCATTGCTGCCCACCGCGATGACGTTGTAGGCGCTGCTGAGCAGGGCCGGCACGGATGTGTCCTTCCCGTTGTTCACCCCCACGACCATGATGACATCGCGCGTGTCGACCACCCAGTCGACCCGCCGCAGAATCTGTGCGTCAAAGGGCGAGCCCTGACCGATCCAACTGTGGTTGTAGATGCGGCGATCATCCTCGCGCGGCGGAAAGGGTGTGCCCGTGCGCAAAAATCCCTCGCCCAGCCAGTGGTTGGTGGCGTAGCAATGCACATCGGTGATACCCGGCGACAGGCTTTCGCGGCCGTAGAGGATGCGTGCGGTCGCCAGGGCGTGGCCGTTGGCGTCGCTGGGGCCACTCTTGCCGACGAAGCGTGCCCCCTGAATCTGCTGTGGGTTGGGCATGTAGGAACCGGGCGCACCTTCGACATGGGCGGCGGTGACGCCCCGGCCAACAGGTGTGCGGGCACGCAGTGTCGCTTCGATGGCGGCGATACCCAGCCGCGAGCGCGGCGCCCACCAGGGTTCGCTGGGCTTCTGATCAGGTTTAGGTTGCTGCTGCTGGGGCTGTGGCTGACGTGAAGGAACGCGGCTGGGCTGACGCGGCTGAGGCAGTGGCTGCTGATACGGCTGGTTGGGACGAATGCGGTTGTCGCGTGGCTGCGCACCGGCATTAACCGCCAGCATTGCCACCACCAGCCCGGGAACCAACCATCGTGTCAGTCGCATCAGCTTAGCCTTCCATCATGACCCGGTTTCCAGAGTTCCTCCTACAGACGGCGAGACAGATTGGTCGGCCGTACCCGTCTGATCCTCCTGTGGCGTCGCGACCGCCATTCCATCCGGCAGCCTCATGTACCACAACAATAGCGCCAACAGCAGCAGCAGCGTCCACACGTGCAGCGGCATTAACAGGCCATGCCAGACGATATTGTCCATCAACGCGGCGGGAATGTACCCCTGCAGACCCAAAACGTAGAGCGCGGAGCTGGTCGGCACAACGAAGCTCACAACGGGCGCTAACAGCGCAGCGGCGCGCAGCCGATCGGCGCGGGTCACCGTGCGGCCGTCCATCCCGCGCCATAGCAGGCTCAGCCCGTACACCATCGGGACGAGGAGCAGCATGGCGTTGTAAAAGCGGTGCCCCGGCGCGGTCAGCAGGCACGCCACCGCCAGCACACTGAAGAACGCCAGTTCCTGCCGCGCGCAGGTTCGTCGTCCGGCCATGCACCCCATGGCCAGCAGTGTCACCACCGCCCCGAAAGCGACGGTCAGCACGGTCACAGCCTTGCGATCCTCGATGAGCATGTGCAGCAGGACGTGCAGGCTCAGCAGATGATGGCGGAAGCGTCCGGCCATGGTCGGGTCGCCGTAGCCGCCCTCGTTGAACACCTGCAGATTCCGCTGGAGTTGTTCCTGCCATTGCGGGGCGTTGGCGGCGACCTGCGCCCAGCCCACCAGGTACAACGCTCCGGCGGTCAGCAGCGTGAATCCCACCGCCCGACCATGCATCCGGGTGACGAAGTACGCCCCCGCGACGATACCCATTTGCGGCTTCAGTGCGAATGCCAGCCCGGCGAGCACGCCCGCCAGCATCTGCCGCGCCCCGAGCACCGCGATGAACGCCCCGAGCGTGAGTACGAGAGCGACAATCGATGTCTGCCCCAGCCGCAGGCTCGTGTGAAAGGGCGCCAGGGCCAGCACCGCTGCCACCACCGCCAGGACATCCAGCGGCAGCCGCTCACGCAGGCGCGGGTTCGGGTTCTGTGTGATGTCCGCTGTCCGACGTAACAGCCAGACGCACTGGGCGATGAGCACACCGACACCCGCAAGGCTCAGAGCGGTCCAGGTAATACTTGCCGCCCGCCAGTTCATCGCAGCGATCGGGGCCATCGCGGCGTAGGTGATCGGCGGGTAGACGCCCAGCATCGACCGCTTGTATCGAAGCACGATGCCATCGTAGCCCGCCTCGCGCAGCACCTGCTCGACTGCCTCACCACTATAGGGATCGAGTCCTTCCAGCCACGCCCTCGCCGGGCCATAGATCGCCGCAAGGTCGTGCAGGCCATCGGGAGCGAACGCCAGCACCTGGCTATGCCAGATGAGCTGCGTCAGCCCGACCACCGCCACGGCAATCAGCACCCACCGCGCCACGCGACCGCCTCGCCGCTCCGCGAGCATGGCCACGGGTGTGCCTCCCCCCACATCGTGTTGCTGTTCATCTGCCGTCACCGATGCGTTCCGTCGTTGCGCCGCCCCAAGCACTACGCCGGTCCGGCCTCCAAAGGTCGCCGGACTCTCCCAGTGTACCCGCCCTCTGCCTCTCCCATCGGCTGATCACGGCCGGTGGCTGTCGCGACCCCGGGGCAATCCAGCCGATGGGCTGTTGCGTATGGATAGGAGTCGCCGCCCGCCCTGCTCGCGACCGCACGGATTCGCTACCATCATCCCCGGTCGGGAGGGGGAACCCGCGTCGGATCGCGACGCCCGGGGCCGATTCGCCGATAAAGTGGAATAACACCCCGCCCGGGTCGACCGACGCTCCTAAACTGTTCGTGAGGCTCGTTCATTGTCGCAATCGCTCGCTTCCGCATCCCGCCCCGCTGCCGCATCGCTCGACACCGAGCGGCCGCTGTGCGTTGATCTGGACGGCACGCTGATCTACGGCGACACGCTGGCGGAAGCGACGATCCGATTGCTGCGATCGCAACCGCTGCTCCTGCTGCTGTTTCCGCTGTGGTTGCTGCACGGACGAGCGTTTTTCAAGCACATGGTGGCCCAGCGGGTGCGGCTGGACCCGGCCAGGCTGGTGTATCGACCGGACGTGCTCGCGTACATCCGCCAGCAGAAGGAGGCGGGCCGAACCGTTCTGCTCGCCACCGCCACCGACGCCCGCATCGCCCATGATGTGGCCAGGCACCTGAACCTCTTCGATGGCGTCATCGCCAGTGACGGCCGACACAACCGTCGCGGCCAGGAAAAGGTCCGTGCCATCCGTGACTATCTGGGCCACGACCGGTTCGACTACATCGGCGACTCCCGGCAGGACCTGCCCGTCTGGGAGGCCGCCACGCAGACGCTCATCGTCGCCCCCCGGCCGGGGCTGTTGCGCCGGGCTTCCGCGATCCGCCAGCCTGCCCACGTGTTTGCCCCCCATAATGATGGCGGCGCGCTGGGCGGACTCCTTGCTGCGGTTCGACCCCGCCAGTGGCTCAAGAACACGCTGCTGTTCGTCCCGCTGGCCACCGCCCATCAACTTTTCAACGCTGAACTGCGCATGAACGCCTGGCTGGCGTTCATCGCCTTCAGCCTGTGCGCCTCGGCTGTCTACATCCTCAACGATCTTTTCGATCTGGACTCCGATCGGCAGCATCCGGTCAAGCGGCATCGCCCCTTCGCATCAGGACGGGTCACCGTCGCGGATGGACTTAAGGCAACGGTCGTGCTGCTGCCCGCCGCGTTCATCCTCGCCTGGCTCACCCTGCCGGCCGCGTTCGTCGGCATCCTGGCGATCTACCTCGTGCTGACCTGTGCGTACACGATCAGCGTCAAGCGTATCGTGTTGCTGGATGCGGTGGTGCTGGCCGGGCTTTACACGCTGCGCATCCTGGCGGGCGGGGCGGCGGTGGGCATCACACCCACGCCATGGCTGCTGCAGTTCTCGATGTTTCTCTTCCTCAGCCTCGCCTTTGCCAAACGGTATGCCGAACTGGTGCGCCTGCGCAACAACAGCGACACGCACGCACCGGGCCGGGGCTACCGCGTGGTCGACCTGGAGGTCATCGGCAACGTCGGGTTGATCAGCGGCTACCTGTGGGTGCTCGTCTTCGCGCTCTATCTCAATCTGTCTGAGGAAGCGCACCGGCTTTACGCCAACCCACACCTGCTGATGCTCATCAGCCCCGTGTTCCTCTACTGGATCAGCCGGGTGTGGCTGCTGGCGCGGCGCGGGGATATGCACGATGACCCGCTGCTGTTCACCCTCACCGATCGGGTAAGCTACATCTGCCTGGCGACGATTCTGCTGCTCATCAGCCTCGCCGGTCCGCAGTGATCCAGGCGCGGCACGTCGCGTCGCCTCAGGTTCACTTGCGCATTACTAACCATCCTCAAACATAACCGTGTTCCGATGACGCTAATCTCACCGCGTGCTCATCATTCGCTTGCGCGGCGGGTTTATCGTTCGCCTATCAATGTCATGGTGAAACGAAACCCTCAAAAAGGAGCACGAAACATGCGAACGATTCGCGAACAACGAAGCAGGTTGAAGCTGCTGAGCATAGTTGCGGTGGTGGCGCTGGGGACGCTGGCGGGCAACACCGTATACGCCCAGAACCTGCGTGGCAACGTGGTGGTGGACGGTTCCAGCACGGTCTACCCGATCACCGAAGCGGTGGCGGAGGAGTTCCGCAAGGAGCAGCCCAACGTCCGCGTGACGGTCGGCATCTCAGGCACCGGTGGCGGGTTCAAACGCTTCGCCATCGGGGAGACGGACATTTCCAACGCCTCACGCCCAATTAAGGCAACCGAACTGGCCGCCACGCACGAGAACAACATCGCGTTCATCGAGTTGCCCATCGCTTACGACGGTCTGAGCATCGTCGTAAACAGGGAAAACATTTGGTGCAAGAGCCTGACCATCGAGCAGCTTCGCAGCATTTACATCGAAGGCTCAACGGTGAAGAGCTGGCGCGACCTGGACCCGAGCTACCCGGACATCCCGATCAAACTCTACGGCCCCGGCGCGGATTCAGGCACGTTTGATTACTTCAGGGAAGTCGTGATCAGGGATGGCAACGTGCGTTCGGACATGTCACCTTCCGAGGATGACAATGTGCTGGTGACCGGGGTGGCGGGTGATCGCGGCGCGATCGGATTCTTCGGCTGTGCGTACTACTTCGAGAATAAGGACAAGCTCAACGTGGTGGCGATCGACGGCGGCAAGGGGCCGGTGGCGCCTAGCCCCGAAACGATCGAGAACGGCACGTACGCCCCACTGAGTCGGCCGCTCTTCATCTACGTTAACGCCCGCAGCGCCCGCAAGCCGCAGGTTCGCGCGTTCGTGACGTTCTACCTCAAGCACGCAGCCAAACTGGCGGACGAGGTGGGCTACGTGCGCCTGCCCAGCGAGGTCTATGCCCGTGCGGAGCGCAACTTCGACCAGATGAAAACGGGCACGTACTACCTGGATGAAACGGGCAACCCGATCGAGGGGCCGGTGTCCGAGGTATACAAGTAATTCCGCGGGGTTCTCCGGACCAGCGACATGACAACACTGCAGGCAAGTCAGCCGACCGCGTCGACGTCGATCCCCCGATTGCGGGGCCGACGTCGATCGCGTGTGATGCGAACGTGGCGAGAACGCTGCATCTTCGCGATGCTGGTGGCGTGCGGATTGTTCTCGCTGGGTGTCACGCTGGTCATCGTGCTGACGCTGTCAATCGAGACATACCACTTCTTTCAGCTCGATGAGGTGCGGCTGTGGGATTTTCTTACCGACCTGCAGTGGAATCCGCTGCTGGGCAACGAAAAGCACTTTGGCATCTGGCCGCTCATCTGCGGCACGCTGGTGGTGAGCACGATCGCCATGCTCCTGGCACTGCCCACGGGGCTGGTCACGGCGATCTTCCTTAGCGAGTACGCCCCCACCAAACTGCGAGCGGTGCTCAAACCGACGCTGGAGGTGCTGGCGGGTGTGCCAACGGTGGTGTTCGGGTTCTTCGCGCTGACGGTCATCACGCCGGCGCTGGGCTGGGGGCTTGGCTGGCTGTTTGAACTGAACACGTACAACGCACTAAGTGCCGGCATCGCGGTGGGCATCATGTGCATTCCGATCGTCTGTTCGCTTTCGGAAGATGCCCTTCGTGCGGTGCCGCGTTCATTACGCGAAGGCGCGTATGCGGTGGGCGGCACGCGGTTCGACGCTTCGGTGAAAGTGGTTGTGCCGGCGGCGCTTTCGGGCATTGTTTCGGCGTTTCTGCTGGCGATCGCACGGGCGGTCGGCGAAACGATGATCGTGGCGCTGGCAGCCGGGGCGATGGCGCCGCGCCTGCATGAGGGCATCCTCGCCGGTCTCGACCCCACACGCGAAACGCAGACGATGACCGGCTACATGGTGATGATCTTCTTCGGCGATGTGAGCAACTACGGCCCGGAGTACTACTCCAGCTACGCCGTCGCCACCACACTCTTTCTCATGACGCTTGCCCTGACCATGCTCGGGCATGTCGTGCGCGTGAGGTTCCGGGAGAAATACGACTGATGAATCGACCTGGCTTTAAATCCCGCCCACGTTCAGCGGTGATGCGTTCGCTGCGGAATCGTCTGTTCGTCGTGGTGTGCGTGCTCGCGACTGGCGTCGCAGCGGTGGTGCTGGTCGTGCTGCTGGGGGCGGTGCTTTACAAGGGGTGGGATCATCTGACGATCGGGCTGCTCACCAACGCGCCATCGCGCCGCGCTTCGGAAGCGGGATTGAAGCCGGCGATCGTCGGCTCGATCTACCTGTTCATCATCTGCGCCGTTGTGGCGATCCCGATCGGCGTGGGAGCGGCGATCCTGATGGAAGAGTTCCCGCCTCGCGGCAGGGTGATGCGTGCACTGCATCGGCTGGTGCAGTTGAACATTACCAACCTCGCCGGCGTGCCGTCGATCGTGTACGGCATCATCGGCCTGACGATCTTCGCCAATATGAGCATGTTCCCGGGGCTGGGCACCAGTCTTTCACCCCGTTACGCGATGGGTGTCACCTGGTACGACGAGTTTTACGATGAGGCAGGCAACCTGCTGCGGGTGCGAACGGACCGCCGCGATGCCCCCGCCACAGTCGTGACCAACGGCATGACTGCGACGCTGGTCACCGATACGGGTGTGCAGGAAACCATCACGGTTCGTGTAATGCCCATCGAGGCGATCGACGCACTTCATGACGATGAACAGGATCCATCGCGGCAAAAGCTCGCGGGTGTGCTGTCTCCCGATGCCGAACCACAGCGTGTGAGCGAGAAGGCGTGGTACTACGTGCAGCTTCCCTTTGGTCGGGGCGTGCTGGCGGGCGGACTGACACTGATGCTGGTGGTGCTGCCGATCATCATCACGGTGACGCAGGAAGCTTTGCGGGCGGTACCGAACACGCTGCGCGAAGGTGCATTGGCATGTGGGGCGACGCGCTGGCAGATGGTGTGGAAGATGACGCTGCCCGCCGCAGTACAGGGCATCATGACCGGGTCGATTCTGGCGATGAGCCGCGCCATCGGCGAAGCGGCGCCCGTACTCATTCTGTGCGGCATCGTCTATATCAGCTTCCTGCCCGCCAACCTCATGGATGACTTCACCGTCATGCCGCTGCAGATTTACAACTGGGCATCGCGCCCGCAGGAAGCGTTTCACGGTGTCGCAGCCGCGGGCATCATCGTGCTGTTGGTGGTGCTGCTTTCCTTTAACGCGCTGGCGATCTTCATTCGCCAGAAGTTCAACAAACCCCTGAGCTGAATCATGAACACACTGCTTGAACCGCCCCGAAACGTGCAGGCCAGCCGCGCTCTTCGCGTGCCTGTCGCACCGCACACCGCGAATCACGGCACAAACAGCGTCCCCCCGCCGCCCACAGCCCTGCGCGTGCGGGATTTCCACGCGGGCTACGGCGACTTCCATGCCCTGCGTAACATCAACTGCGACATTCCCCGGCACAGGGTCACCGCCTGCATCGGCCCCAGCGGATGCGGCAAAACCACCTTCCTGCGCTGGATCAACCGGATGAACGACCTCGTACCCGGCGCCTGGGCACGCGGCACGCTCGATCTGCAGGGCCTGGACCTTCTCAGTCGCACCACCGATGTGGTCGACCTGCGCCGCCGCGTGGGCATGGTGTTCCAGAAACCCAATCCCTTCCCCAAGTCAATCTACGAGAACATCCTCTTCGGTCCGAAGCTGCACGCGAAGCTGTCACGCACCGATCGCGACGAGATTGTCGAAACCTCGCTGCGTGCAGCGGGATTGTGGGACGAAGTAAAGGACCGGCTGCGTCAATCGGCGCTGGGCCTGTCCGGTGGTCAACAACAGCGACTGTGCATCGCCCGTGCTATTGCGGTTGGCCCCGAGGTGCTGCTGATGGACGAGCCATGCTCGGCACTCGATCCACGCTCGACCGCCCACATCGAAAACCTCATTGCCTCGCTGCGGAACAACTACACCATCATCATCGTGACGCATAACATGCAGCAGGCCGCCCGTGCATCGGACTACACCGCCTTCTTCCACCAGGGTGAACTGGTCGAGTTCGGCCCGACGAAGAATTTGTTCACGAACCCGAAGCACGAATGCACCGAGGCGTACATCACAGGGCAATTCGGGTGAGTTGCTCAACCGCGAATGCGGCGCCAATACGCGAAGTCCGTCATGCGACAAGTCGCGTCGCGTAAAGCGCCCTGCGTGACTTTGTCCCTTCGTGCCTGTTTTGCATCCGCGTTTATTTGTCCTGGTTCGCGGGGGTCTGCTGCTGTTGTTGTTCGAGCAGGAGCTGGCGTTTGACGCGGGCAAAGATGCTGATGCGCGGGTCGGCGTGACGCATGTCGGTGCTGATGTGTGTCGACTGCGGGTCGGTCACCTGCGCCATCGTGTAGGCCACGCGGACGACCGCCTCATCGCTGCGCTGAGCAACCTGATGGATGCGGTCGAACAGTGCCCGCCCGTCCGGGTCACCCGGGAGGAAGATCACCGCCCAGGCCTGCGTGACCGGGTCGAGCTGCGGGAACAACTGGTTCACCTTCGTAACGATGCGCTGGGAGATTTCCGCGCCGCCCTCAGCCTTGGCGAGGGGAGCCGCCACCTGCACGAGGTGCGCCAGTGCATGACCACGTGCCGCGCGATCCGCCTGATCCAGTGCCGCCAGCCAGCGTTCGATCTGCGGCAGCGACGGATTGACGCCCGTCACCTCGACGAGGTTCAGCGATGCCGTCGCCCCCAGCGGGCCGTTCATCACATGCCCGCGTGGCGACTGACGCGGATCGAGCACCGCTGTCGCGCTGAACGTCAGCGCCTGCCCGGCAAGCTGCCGCAGCGCTACGCCAAACGGCCCACGATGCAATGGCACCTCGATCTCGATCGATTCGTTCGGCTCCAGCCGCAGCCGACGATGCACATCCACGATGATCGGCGGCAGGCTCCCCAGCGGTCGGCCGGCCTGGCGCGTCGAAATATAAACGAACAACTGCGTGGGCAGCCCGCCTTCCGGCGCGAAGGAAAGCGGCATGTCGGTCATGTTGCGGATCGACACCTTCGCGATGATCGGGTCGAGGTAGCTGGGGCGCTGGGCATCGGTGGTGATGGTCAGGCCGACCCACGGCCGGCGCACCGGATCGGGCCGCAGCAGTGTGACGGGCCAGTTTCGCATCATCTGCAACAGGCCCTGGCTCACTTCGGTCATTTCAGGTTGTTCGCCAGCCTGCACCAGTTCGCGGGCAGCGAGCATCCCGGCGAAGCTCGCCGGTTCAAGCTGCACTGTTCGACGGCGCCAGCGTACCGCTCGGGTCGTATCGGTGGTGCTGGTCAGCCGGGCCATGCCGTAGGCGGCGAAGGCGTCGAACTCAGCCAGGGGCTGCAGGTAGCTGGCAGCCCGCTCATGCTCACCACGGTGCAGCGCCAGCCAGCCGCGCAGTCGCCGCACCGAGACATCCTCCTCCGAGTGTTCCGCCGCCATCTCATCGGTCAGGCGCTGAGCCGTTTCGAGGTCGGCGTTGAACCAGGCGAGCATCCACGCCAACTGCGCCTTGGCCAGGCGGCTGCCCGCGTCAATCTGCGCCTGCATCTCGTCACGCAACGTCTGCAGTTCCGCACCGACGGGGTTGGTCAGCCCGGTCTGAATGGTCAGACGCAGCATTCGCATCTCAGCGGGCAGCGCGACATCCACCGATGGGCGAGGCTGGGCCTGGGCGGCCGCGGCATCGCCCGTCGTGGCGTTCTGTTGTCCCGCAGCGGAGCCGGCGGGTTGATCGGTCTGCGGTTTCGCCGCTGCCGCAAGCGCCTGTTCATACGCTTCCAGCAGTTGCAGCGCATCCTTGGTGCGATTGGTCGCCGTCAGCGCCAGCGCCCAACTGTGGTAGAAACCGGGCGAACCGGGCTGCTGCGCCAGCGACTGAGCGATCTGGAATTGTTCGGCGGCCTGTTCGTAAACGCCATAGGTCAGCAACAACTCACCGAGTCGCTGATGCGTGGAGGCTTCGACCGGATTGGCGCGGAGCAGGCCATTGATCGCCACCGCGATGTCGAAGGGGGAGGCATTGCGTTCCATGACCAGGCTGTAGGTCATGCGGGCAGCCACGACGTTGGTCGGATCGGTGCGCAGAGCGTACCTGAGCCAGGAGTGCAGCAGCGTCGTATTGCCCACCTCCTGGGCAGCGACGGCCACATAGGACGCCAGTCGCGACCGCAGCGCGGGTGTGAGGCTCTTGCCCAGGTCTGAATTGATCAGCCGCTCCACCGTCGCCGCCTTGTGCTGCAGCGTCTGGGGCTGCTGGCTGTCCAGCGACATGAGGATGAGGTCCGCCTGAGCGACGTCGTCATCCGGCCGCAACCGGCAGTAGGTGCTCAGGGCCTTGCGTTCAGCCTCGCGATCGCCCATGCGCTGGGCCAGTTCGCGTCGCAGCCGCCACAGTTCCGCGTCCCGGGGCGACAGTTCCAGCGCCATCTCCAGCAGCAGGCGGCTGCCGGTCAGCCGATCGTCGTTGAGGTCGGCATTGCCCGCGACCATGAGCATGGCCAGCGTGGCGAAGCGGTCCGCCAGCAACGCCTCGACCGAATCGCGCTCGACGCCCTGAGCGCCGTGCAGCGGCATCACCGTGCCTGACAGCAGCACAGCGCAAAGCCCCAGGATCAAGGCGGTGCGGAAACGGGTGGAGATTCGCAGGATCATGAAGGCTGCTCCCTTTCGCAGGTCGATGCAGACAACATCGGCTGCGGCGCCCACGGACGTTGACCGTTTGCCGCCGCATGTCGCCCCTGTCCCCCCTACGCGGCGGGCGGCAAGGGGTTCATTCTAGAGACTACCGCTCCCCGAACCAGCCCCAATCGCGAGGACGAGCGGGAAATGATTGGATTACGCAACAGAATGGTCTGGCAGAACTGGCGGAACAGCCTTCACCCGCCCACGGCGTTCATTTTGCGGGCGACCGCATCGACCTCGGACAGGATACGCTGGGTCAGGTCCCAGAAGTTCAGCTCGCGGAACGCAGTGGCGCAGCCCGGCAGCGAGGCGTACCGCTGCACGTGGTGGTTCCAGTACATCTGGGCATCGAAGATACGCTGTCGGCAGACGTTCGCCAGCGCCGGATCGTGCGTCTGCAGGTAGCGGCGATAGGCGACCAGGGCCGCCAGCAGGTCCCGCAGCGAGGCGTAGAACGATTCGGCATACATCAGCGTGTGGACCAGCGGCTCCAGGATCTTGCGGTTGTGCTCGTCCACGAGGTTACGCA
This sequence comes from uncultured Phycisphaeraceae bacterium, assembly GCA_937988825.1. Lineage (GTDB taxonomy): Bacteria > Planctomycetota > Phycisphaerae > Phycisphaerales > Phycisphaeraceae > CALKHT01. The sequence continues at coordinate 54,415 of CALKHT010000036.1, read as the reverse complement.
GGGCTGCACGGTCGAGCGAGGCCTTCTCCACCGCATCGAACTTCTCGCGCAGCACCGCATCGAGGGCCGAATCGGGCAGCCGCTGAATGATGCGCCAGGCCGCCTCTGCGTCGACCTGATCGTCCTGAATCCAGTCGGCGTTGGGGTGCCACGGGTTGCTCAGGCTGTGGGCATATGGGCCGATGTAAAAGCTCTGCAGCACGATCTGTGGCGAGCGTTTTAGCACCTGGGCGATCACCGCTGCATCGGCTTCGTTGTCGATGTTGAGGCGGTTTCGCACCCAGTCCAGGGCCAGTTGATCCAGATCCGCCTCGGGATCGTCCGCCAGCCGGGGCACGCAGTAGACGTTGGCGTCGATCCAGTTCTCGTTGGTGACGAAGGGCCCGCCCCATCCGCCGCCGCGCACCCACGCCCACAGGCCCGCCAGATTGACCTTCTTCGAGACGGTGGCGAGCCCCTGGGGGGTGTCGTCCGAAACGCGTGAAGCCCCGTCGCTTCGTGAAGCGGGGTCGGCTTGCAGCTCCGGCGGGCCGTCACGCCACAGGCCGGCCTGCCAGTTGGGCACGCCGCCCTTGCCCTCGAACTCGCGCTGGCACTGCAATTCATAAATGATCGGCCGCCGGCCCAGCGTCAGGCTCGCCGGGTTCCACCGCTGATATCGCCAGAAATCGGTTTCGGTGAACTTGAACGAGACGATGAAGCGATCGTCATCGGGGCTGCCGGGCAATCGCTCGGCGATTCGGCGACACAGGTCGACCGAATCGTGCATTCCGTTCGGTCGCACGTTCCACGCCCGCACGATCAGCCGCTTGTCGAGCTGGTTCACCACCAGATCGTGGAACTGCTCCAGCACGCGGACGATGCGGTCGGCCCGGCCGAACTGCGTGCAGCGGGCACAGGCCGGGGTGTACAGGTCATTGCCCAGCAGATACGGCAGCCGGGCGGCATCGTTGTCGCCGAAGCGCAGCACCACGCCATCCACCGGCGGCAGTTGATCCAGCAGCGCACGCAGGGCATCCCGGCTGCGCTTGAGCGTCTCATCGCTGGCGGGACACAACGTAGGCATCCGATTGCGGCAGCACAGCGTCGTGGCGTGCTGCTGCACCACGTCCCGCGCCAGCACCAGCACGTCATACGAAACGTAGACGTTCAGCCCGGCGTCACGGGCTGCGTCGATCGTCTGACGCACATGGTCCAGCCGCTGCAGCACATAGTTGCGCAAATCGGCATCGGCGACCACCTGCGGCGAGTCGATGCCCGACAGGCCGGTGGTTTCATAGACAACCAGCCCGTTGTACCCCAGCTCGCGCAACACCCGCGGGTCGCGATAGCGCGTCTCAACGGGGGGTTCACCGGGGTTATCGATGATCGTGGCGAGCTTGAGCATCACAGCATCATGGAATCGGAGCAGCGGTCGGGCGTCAGCGGATACCGGAGCATCTTACCGGGCAAACGGTTGGCAGGCACGCAGGATGGGCAATTGCCGTGCCATCGCCCGTCCGGCCACCCATCCGCCCACTTGATAGGCAAACGGTCGTCCGTGTGCCGCTTTCCGCGCTGTCGATGCCCAAATTCGGGCAGTGATGCCCATTATTCCTCCAGGCACATGCAGGTCATGCGAAGCACCACGTCAGCCCGGGCCCAGGCTTTCTTAAACCGGGCCTCGACTGCGTAGGCTTCCTCCTTGCCCTGACCGTGAAGCGCCTGCGCCAGGCCGAACAGCGACCAGCCGTTCTCCGGCCAGCGCTTCAGGTCGTCGCGGTAGACCTGTTCCGCCTCGGCGTATCGCTTCTCGGCGATGAGGATGCCACCCAGCGCATGACGCACCGGCTGCGGCCAGTCGGGCGGCTCCATGTAGAGCTGCACATCCTCCATTTTCGCCGCCTCGGTGAGCTTTTGCACCGCCGACTCCACATCGCCCTTGCGGTAGGCGATCTCGGCGTCGAGCACCAGATCGGCGATTTTGAGCATGTCGTGGGCGGGGTTGATCGCCATCAGCGCATCAGAGGGAATGCTCTTCACGAGCTCGCGGAAGCGCTGCTGCTCAGCGACCGCTTCATCAATCTGCCCCTTGGCGTTGTAGGCCGTCGCGCGGGCGAACCGCCAGAACGCGGTGGTAATGGGCAGATACTGCGGCGGTGCCGGCTCGGCGAGAATCTCATCCCACTTGCCGAAGCGAATCAGCGCCTCCACCACGATCGGCGTGTAGGCATCGACGATCGCGGCGTTCTCGCGGGCGTAATCCTCCGGCACGTCGGCGACCATCCGACGGGCGGCGGCAATCGCATCGGCGCTGCGGCCTTCCATCATGCACGACCAGGCCAGGAAGTGATCGTTGTGCATCATGTAGGTGCGATAGAAGTCCTGCCGTGGCGAGATGCGGCGATAACGCCGGTCCGCCTTGATGGCAGCGACGTTGGCGTCGGACGCCAGATCCCACCGCCCCACCCGCGCATCGATGTGACCGGGCATGTGCACCATGTGCCCCGAGATGGGCACCAGGGTACGCAGCCGATCAGCAGCCGCGACGCCCTTTTCCGGATTCGGTGAGGCTTCCACCGCGTGGATGTACAGGTGATTCGCTCCGGGATGGTTCGGATCGATCTCCAGAGCGCGTTCCAGCACCGCCACGATCTCGGGCGTGTCCGGCCGCGGCTCACCCTGCACGCTCCACAGGTCCCACGGCCAAAGGTCCATCAGCGATTCGGCATACAGCGTCGCCACATCGGCATCGTCGGGATACTTCGCGTACACCGCCTTCATCGCAGCGGCGTAGGCGCGGTCCAGCTCCGTACGGTCAGCCGGGGGTGGCCAGGCATAACGGGTCGCCAGCGCTTCGATCAGGTCACGCTCGATCTCCGTCACGGTGTGAGCACGCACGCGGGCCTGATTGATCGCCTCCCACGCGATGCGGGACTGCTCATCGGTCATCTGCGTGCGGTTGATGTGCGGCCCGTTGGCCAGCGCGATACCCCAGTACGCCATGGCACACTCGGGGTCGAGCGCCGCTGCCTGACGGAATGAGCGCGTCGCCTCGTCGTAGTTGAACGAGTAGGTCCAGATCAGGCCCTGATCGAAGTAGCGCTGCGCCTTTTTGGATTCGGTTGTGACGGCTCGATGATGCGAACCCATGCCGTCAAAGAGCGGCGCGGTGTTCCGCGTGAGCGGCAGACCGACACTCTCACACCCAGTCGCGGCGCCTGCCACAAGCACGAGCGCAGCCACACCGCGCACCAAACCAAAATGATCCCTAAACATGGTGGAACCCCCTGAGCGCAACGATTCGCGCGCCCACGAAAGCCCACGCCCTCCGGGCGTGGGTCCCCCCCATCACCCATACCCCAGGCGCTCCAGATCGTCCTCGTCCAGCCCGAAGTGATGCCCCATTTCGTGCAGGAGCGTGATGCGGATCTGCCGTTCCAGTTCGCGTCGATCGCCGCCGGTGGAGCGAACCATCCGCAGGATCGGGCCGCGGAACATCATCAGGTGTTCCGGTTCCTCGCCACTGTGCATCACACTGCGTTCGGTGAGCGGGATGCCCGAGTGCAGGCCGAGCAGATCATCGTCCGGCCCGATGCCCATCTCCGCCAGCAACTTGTCCGACGGCTCATCGTCCACGATCAGCGGCACCTCCTCCAGCAACGCCTGCAGTTCCGGGGGCAGCTCCGCGATCACCCGCTCCAGGATGGCATCGAAGGCATCACGTTGGCGATCGGAAAGCATGGCAACGATGAGGCGAAAGGTACGGTCAGGGATAGGGCGTGGTCGGCGCATCACCGGGCATGCGCAGCGTGCCGATGATCTCGTTGATCGACTTGCAGCCCTGCTCCTCGAGGAAGCGGGCGACGCCTTCCATGACCGTGATCGGAGTCGCGGGGTCGACGAACAGCGCGGTGCCCACCGCCAGGCCCGTCGCCCCGGCGAGGAGGAACTCGATGGCGTCGGGCCAGTACTGGATGCCGCCCATGCCGATGATCGGCACGCCAGCCGGTTTGGCGACCTCGCGATAGACCCGGCTGACCAGATAGACCGCCAGCGGCCGCACCGCCGGACCGGACAGCCCGCCCGTGCCGTTGGCCAGCCTTGGCCGTCGCTTGTGGATGTCGATCACCATCGCGGTGTAGGTGTTGATGAGGCTGAGGATGTCCGCCCCGCCTTCGACCGCTGCCCGCGCGGTGACGGTGATGTCCTGCACGTTGGGCGAGAGCTTGACGATGAGCCTGCAGTCCTTGCGCATCGCCTGCCGCACCTCGCGCACGAGCTGCCGCAGCAGCGTCGCGTCAGTGCCGAAGGTCAGCCCGTCCTTCACGTTCGGACACGAGACGTTCAGCTCGATCGCGTCGACGACCGGTTCCTGAGCGATGCGGCCGGCGGCGGTGACGTAATCCTCCACGCTGTGACCAGCCACATTCACGATGATGCGCGGCCCCGACTCACGCAACTGCACCAGTTGTGGCAGCTTGTCGCGCAGGAACGCTTCCAGCCCCACGTTGGCCAGTCCGATGGCGTTGAGCATCCCGCCGCGTGTCTCCACGATGCGGTACGCTTCATTGCCCTTGCGGACCTCCGGGGTGATCGACTTGGTCACGAACGCCCCCAGCCGCGACAGATCGACGAAGTCGGCGTATTCGTAGCCATACCCGCACGTGCCCGAGGCGGTCATCATCGGGTTGGCAAGCGACAGCCCCGCCAGATCGACGGCAAGACTGGGACCGGACTGCACAGGCGTTGACTGAACCATGGGCGAAACATTCTAGCGGCTCCCAGCCGAATCGTCCCCCGAAGATTTCTTGATTCCAAAGCCCACGCCCTCCGGGCGTGGGGGTTTCAGGTGGGGTGTTCGAGTTGCGAGAGGACGGCGGCGTGCTGAAAGGCATGGCGGCGGATATACGCGACGACGGCGAGTTGATGAGCGCGATCCGTCACCGGTTCACATTTGGGGCGTTTGGCCCACAGACCACCCACCGCGTCGGTGAAGTATCCCATCTGTTTGACTTGTCGAGTGATGTAACTGCGCACGAGTCCGAGAATGCGTCGTGGCGCGGGATCACGATCATACGCCCAATGCCCACCCGCTCCCACGGGTGGGACATGCCGCGCGTGGGTGATCCGCACTCCCAGCGCTTCCAGATGCTCATACGCGTCCACCCCCACCGGCACAAACCGCGCCAGCAAATGCCAGTGCACCCCGCCCATCGACAGCTCGACGACTTCCACACGATGATGGCGCAGCGCGTCCGCAAAAAGCCGACACACTGTCGGGCGCAACTCCTGCGGCAGAAAAATCGCGTCGCGGCGCATACGTGCCTTGCTCGATTCAAACAGGTCGTCATAGAAACCGGGTGGCGGTGGGAAGCGATAATCGCCCTCAACGTGTTCGCGATGGTGACGTGTGCGAAACCCGCGTGGATCGCCCGGCAGCCACGTGCCGTAGGTGTTACCCATGCAGTGGTACCAGTTCCGCCACGGAAGTGCCGACATGATGGCGTCATTGTAACGCGGGGTTCCCACGCCCGGAGGACGTGGGCTTTAAAATCAAGGGACGCGTCCCATGAAAGCCCACGCCCTCCGGGCGTGGGATGGCGCGGCTAGAATGACGGTTATGACGACCGAATCACCCGCCCACTTTTTCAATATGGACCCCGTCGCGCTGCGCGAGCGTTTTGTCGCGTGGGGGATGCCCGCGTTTCGGGCGGAGCAGGTGCGGCAGTGGGTGTATGAGCGCGGCATCGTCGAGCCGCAGCAGATGACCAACCTCAGCAAGGCTGATCGGCAGTTGCTCGCTGATCGCCTCATGTTCCTTTCCGGCAGAGTCGTGCGGCATCAGCGGGCAACCGATGGCGTGCAGAAGCTGCTATTGCAATGGCGGTCGCCCGACGACGCTTCCGGCATAAACGTCGCCCCCCTCTCGCTGCCCATCGCGGACCAGCGTGCCCCCGAGCGCGAAACCGAATGTGTGCTCATCCCTGCTGAGGACAAACATCGCCCGCGCCGCACGGCCTGCATCTCCTCGCAGATCGGCTGCCCCGTCGGCTGCACGTTCTGTGCTTCGGGGCTGGGCGGACTGGATGGCAATCTCACCGCGGGCCAGATCGTCGAACAGGTGTGGCAACTGCAGCAACTGCCCGGCGTCGGCCGCGTCACCAACATTGTCTTTATGGGCATGGGCGAGCCGCTGGCAAACTTCAACGAAGTCGTGCGGGCGGTGCGTTACCTGATGGCGGACTGGGGCCTGAACATCTCCGGCCGGCGCATCACGATCAGCACCGTCGGCCTGCCCGCACAGATTCGCCGTCTGGCGGATCTGGAACTGCCGGTGACGCTGGCGATCAGCCTGCACGCGCCCAACGATGCGATCCGCCGCAGGCTCATTCCCTGGGCGGACTATGTCACGATCGAGCAACTGCTCGAAGCCGGGCGGTATTACTTTGAGCGCACCGGCCGTGAGGTCACGCTCGAATACATCCTGCTGCGTGAGGTGAACGATCGTCCTGAACACGCGAAGGAACTGGCCCGCGTCGCCCGCACATTGCGCAGCAATGTGAACCTGATCCGCTACAACGAGGTGAAGGGCCTGCCCTTCGGTCGGCCGGCCAGCGAGGATGTGCTCACGTTCCAGCGCATCCTGCGTGAGGCGGGCGTGAACACGCACATCCGTGCCAGCCGGGGACGGGACATCGCCGCGGCGTGTGGCCAGTTGCGGCATGAACACGCGCGGGCGGGTTAACAGAAGGACGCGGCGAAGGCGGAGGATGATCGCTGCGCTGTGATGCCATTCCCCCTCTCCCGGAGGGAGAGGGGGTTATCGCATTCACTCAGCGAGAAGCTCGTCGGCGAGAACCTACTTGATGTCCTTCAGCTTGATCGGGCAGCGGTTGCGGGCTGATTCGATCGCGGCGTGGAGGACCTTCTGCGTTTCGTAGGCGTCGGCGAAGTCGGGCAGCGGCACGATGGGCTTCTGCTTGCCGATGGCCTTGACGACATCGGCGGCCATGTTCACGAAGCCGTGCTCATAGCCCAGGATGTGGGCATCGGGCCACCAGTTGCCCGCGTAGGGATGGCCGTCGTTGCCGCGGGTGACGTTGATGGTCGACCAGCCCTGGTACTTGCCCTCCAGGGTGTTGTCGTACCACTCCAGCTCGTTCATGCGTTCGAAGTCGAAGCGGATGGCACCCTTTTCGCCGTGGACCTCGATGCGGTTGCGGTTCTTGTCGCCGGTGGAGAGGCGAGAGGCTTCGAAGCTGGCGACCGCGCCACCCTTGAAGCGCGCCAGGAAGAGCACGGCGTCGTCGACGGTGCTGCGGCCTTTCTTCGTCTGCTTCTTTGCACCCTTGCCGGAGATTTCCCCGCCGCCCGATTCGATGATGTCACGTTCCTTGATGAATGTTTCCTCGATGGCGCCGACGATCTCGGTGATTTCATCGCCGGTGATGAAGCGGGCCATATCGATGATGTGGGCGTTGAGGTCACCGTGCGCCCCGGAGCCGGCGAGCTTGCCCTGGAAGCGCCACAACAGCGGCGTGGAGGGGCCGCCCCAGTCCTGCAGGTAAGCGGCGCGCACATGGTAGATGCGGCCGAGCTTGCCATCGCGCACCATCTGATGCGCCAGCGCCACAGCCGGGCAGCGACGGTAGTTGTACCAGACGAAGGTTTTGCCCTTGGCCTTCTTCGCGGCGGCGACCATTTCACGGGCGTCGTCCAGTGTGCCGGCCAGCGGCTTCTCGCACACGACGTGCCTGCCCGCTTCCAGCGCGGCGATGGCCTGCTCCCGGTGCAGGTGGTTGGGCGTGCCGATATCCACCAGATCGATTTCCGGGTTCTCCACCGCCAGACGCCAGTCGGTCGTGGTGTTCTGCCAGCCCCATCGGTCGGCGAACGCGGCGAGTGCATCCGGATCGCGTGCGGCGACGGTGTGCATCACCGGCGTGAAGGGCAGATCGAAGAATTTGGCAACCTTGAGCCAGGCATTGGAGTGGGCCCGGCCCATGAACTTGGAGCCGATCAATGCAACATTCAACGGTTTACCTGCCATGACATGCTCCCGAGAAATTGGCACGTCACCGCCGGCCGCATGTGACGATGGCCGGGTCACGCACCTGCTCTGATTCTGATCGTGCGGATTCCGCGCGGGAATCCCCCCATTCACACCGTTGTCGCAGCCGGCGATTTCACCAGCGACTGCAACACCGCCAACTGCTCACGATTCGCCGAAAGAAGATCCGCCAGTTCCTCCTGCACATCCGGAAGGTTGGCGGCATGTTGCAACGCACGTTCGTAGCGCGCGATCTGTTGCTGCTTTTCCCTGATCAGCAGGGGCAGCAACGCGTCCAGACTGATGTAGTGATAGTTCGCCACGTCGGGCGGATAAGGCCGCGACTGCGGGACCAGGTCCAGCCGCTCCTGCAGGGCACTGAGCCGGGCCGCGTGCTCCTCGCTGGCTTCGCCGAAGTGCCGAATCTGATTCCACGCGCGGTAGGTCGCGGGAGTGAGGTACGGCTGCGCTTCGTCCAGATGACGCGCCAATGAGCGCGTCTCGGACGCCAGCAGATCGTTCAGTTCGTCGGCAAGGCCTTGAAGGTTCATCATGGTTCTGCGATCGGGAACTTCGTTCGGTCCGTCGATGCTCGTCACGGCAGCTCGACCAGCCGTTCGCCCGCTTCCACCGTCGTGGCGGCGGTGGAGGTGGTGGCATCACGGAAGGTGGCGCTGCGGACCAGTCGGCCGTATTCCTTCGTCACGTGCGTCATGTCGGGCCTGCTGATGCCCGTGGCGACCAGCGCCACGGCGCAGAGGACGAGCATCGCCGTGATTGCCGGCCCGATGGTGACCGCCGGCCGACCCTGCGTATCCGGCCGCAGGTACATGAAGTAGACCGGCCGCACGTAGTAGTAGAAGCTGATCAGCGTGTTGAGCACGAGCACGGCGATGAGCGCCACACCGCCCGAGCCGGCCTGCCACATCGCCGCGCCGATCATGATCTTGCCCAGGAACCCGCCCAGCCCCGGCATACCAAAGAGGCTGAGCATAAACACCACCAGCAGCGCTGCCAGACCCGGCGACCGGCTGGACAGACCCGCGTAATCCTCGAGGTTCTCCGAGCCGGTGCGACGAGCGATCACCGCTGCGACCGTGAAGGCGCCCAGGTTCATGAAGGTATACACGAGGATGTAGAAGAGCACCGCCCCGGCAACGACGCGGATCGCCTCATCGTTCAGCCCGCCCATCGCCGCGGCACTCACGCCCATGATCATGTAGCCCGCGTGAGCGATCGAGCTGTAGGCGAGCATTCGTTTGATGTTGCTCTGCTGCAGGGCCGCGAGGTTGCCCCAGGTGGCGGTGACTGCCCCAAGGATGCCCACACCGGTGACCAGCGCGGGGAAGGAGCCATCGGTCACACCGAAGTTGACCAGCAACCGGGTGAGCATGCAGATGGCAGCCCCCTTGGAGGCAACGGACAGGAAGGTCGTCACCTCGGTTGGAGCGGCTTCGAACACGTCCGGGCACCAGAAGTGCAGGGGCACCGCCGAGAGCTTGAACGCGAAGCCGGCCAGCATCGCCATCAGCCCCACCGCCAGCATCGGCGACATGTCACGGCCCGCCTCCGCCACGGCTGCCAGATCCAGCGATCCGACCGCGCCGTAGACCAGCGACATGCCGTAGATCGACACCGAACTGGCCGCTGCGCCGAACACGACGTACTTGAGCGAGCTTTCCGATCCCGCGGCGGTGCGCTTGCGGAAGCCCGCCAGCACGAAGCTGGGCAGCGAGGCCGCCTCCGTCGCCACCAGGATCATCAGCAGGTTGTTCGCCGAGGCCATCAGCGACATGCCCACCGTCGCCCCCAGGAGCAGGCAGAGGAAATCGGGCACATCGTAGGCGTGCGTCTGGTCGCGCGAGGTGAGCACCCACTGCATCACGACCAGCAGCGTGAACAGCATCAGGATGATCTTGAAGAACTGGCTGAACGAGTCGATCGCCAGCATGTCGGAGAAGACCAGGCTGCTGGACTGCTGGCCGGTCGTGAAGATGGCGGCGATCAGTGCCGCGCCCAGGCCGATGATCGCCACCATGGTGGGCAGCGTGACGTTGCGGCGGTTGATGAACGGCACCAGGATCGCCGCACACATCGCCACGACGAGGATCACCTCCGGCGCGACGAGCTTCAGATCATTCAGAATGTCGAGCGTTGGAAACATGCTGTTCAATTCATGGAGTTTGAACGACGCGGCGGGAAGGCGTCATGACAACGGCTGCAAGGTCACACCGGCCCGGTTTCGCCGCGTTCGACCTTCCCAGGCCGCATCACGCCGCAGCATCAGCCGCCCAGCGCCGCCGTCGCCACCTGACCGACCGGCCAGATGACATTCAGCAGGTGGTCGAACGTACCTTCCGTCAGGTTGAACACCAGTTTGGGCATGATGCCGAACACGAAGCAGGCAATGCCCAGCACCGTCATGATGGCGTACTCGCGAGCGTTGACCGGCTCATAGTGGTCGTAATCCGGCCGGGGCTGGCCCATGTACACCCGCTGGAACATCCACAGGATGTAACCGGCCGTCAGCACCACGCCCGACGAAGCGAGGATGCCCAGCGTGTAGACAGTCGGCGCGGCATTGGCGCCAACCTGCCCCGCCCCAGCCGCCTCGAACGTGCCCAGCAGCACCATGATTTCGCCGATGAAGCCGCACATGCCCGGCAGGCCCATACCCGCAAAGAAGCACACCAGCGACCAGCCGCCGTAGCCCGGCCACTTCAGCCACATGCCGCCCAGGCGGTTGATCTCGCGATGGTGCGCCCGCTCATACACCACGCCCACCATGAAGAACATCATGGCACTGGTGATGCCGTGGGCGATCATCTGGAAGTACGCCCCGTAGAAGCCCGCGGTGGTGAGCACCGCGATGCCCAGCGTCACATACCCCATGTGGCTGACCGAGGAGTAGGCAACCAGCTTCTTCCAGTCGCTCTGCGCCATGGCGCACAGCGCGCCGTAGATGATGCCGAACACGCCCAGTGCCGCGACGATGTGCCAGAACGCCTGTGCCGCATCGGGGAAGAAGGGATAGGTGATACGCATCAGCGCGTAACCACCCATCTTCAGCAGCACGCCCGCCAGGATCATCGAGATGGGCGTCGGCGCTTCCACGTGCGCATCGGGCAGCCAGGTGTGCAGCGGCGCGGCGGGGATCTTCACCGCGAACGCGATCAGCGTCAGCCAGAAGAACACTTTGGCCCAGCCGTAGTACGCCCCACCCTCGGCGAAGATGGGCAGGTTCTGCAGCTCGATCATGTGCCACAGCGGCTCACCGCCGGTGTGCTGCGGGGTCAGGAAGAACAGGCCCAGCATCACGATGAGCAGGCAGATCGAGCCGGCCAGCGTGTAGATGAAGAACTTGATTGCCGCGTATTCCTTGCGGGGGCCGCCCCAGATGCCGATCAGGAAGTACATCGGCAGCAGCGACACCTCGAAGAACACATAAAAGAGGAACAGGTCCATCGCCAGGAACACGCCCAGCATGGCGGTCATCAGGAACAGGTACAGCGCCAGGAACGCCTTGGTCGCCTTTTCCACGTTCCAGCTCGCCAGCACGATCAGCACGCTCAGGGCGGTGGTGAGCACGACCAGCGGCAGGCTCAGACCATCGACGCCGGTGGCGTACTTGACGTTGATCGCCTGGATCCAGGTGACCTCGTTGTAGTAGGCCAGACCGCTGGCGCCATCGCTGATGTACCCGGCGGTGATGATCAGGCTCATGATCAGCACCACGATCGAGGTGCCCAGTGTCAGCCACTTGGCCTGCTCCCGCGAAGGCATCGCCAGAACCGCGATCCCCGCGATCAGCGGCAGGAAGATCATCAGATTCAACATCGTGGTCATTGCATCGATTCCGTTTGATTCCGCCACCCGTCAGGATCAACCCGCATCAAACCCTGCGTCTGATCCATCGGTCGCGGCTGTCGTCCCTGCTATGCGTCCGGCCCATTCGGGCGTGGTTCACTCCATCCATTCCATCACTGCGATCGCATCGTGCCGCCGATCAGGGCGCTGCCGAGGCACCGGGTACCAGCGTGATCACCATTACGATCAGCGTCACCACCACAGCGGTCGCAAACATCACCATGACGTAGGCTCGGACCCGGCCGACCTGCACCAGCCGCAGCAGCGCACCGCAGTTCTGGGCGAATCGCGCCAGGCCGTTGACGATGCCGTCCACCACCCTGCGATCGACCCAGCCGCTGCCCATGGCGCCGACCACCGTGATCGAGCCGGCCAGGTTCACCAGCTTGTCGATGAACAGGCGATCGAAGCCCGCCGCGAAGGCCGCCAGCAGCTTGCCCGCGTTCACGAAGCACACGTCATAGAGCGCATCGAAGTAGAACTTGTTATGCGCCCAGGTGTAAAGCTGATGGATGACCGGCAGGCGGACGATCCTGGAGCTGATCGTCATGCCATCCTTGTACATCAACACACCCGCGCCGATGCACAGGATCCACGCGAAGCCGTGCAGCAGGCCCGCGTGCACCGGGTGGTACCCGTGATGCATCGCACTTTCCGTGCCCGGCTGCACCCAGACCTGCACGCCCGGGGCGAAGGTGCCCATGAGCGAGACCATGTACTCGCGGGTTTCATTGATGAGCGACAGGAACGGGAAGATCGCCGCGAACACCGCCAGGAACGCCAGGCAGACCTGCGGCACCGTCATCATCCAGGGCGCTTCATGCGCGTTGTCATACAGGTGCTGATCGCGCGGCCTGCCCAGGAACGTCAGCGCGAAGCTGCGGGCCATGTAGAACGGCGTCACATACGCGATCACCAGCGGGCCGATCCAGAACAGATTCGCCCATGCGCCCAGGCTCGACAGCGCCTCACCGTAGTTCACCGCACCGGCGATGATGCCATCCTTCGAGTAGTAGCCGCTCAGCGCGATGTTGGTGAAGGGGATCGACGCACCAGCGATGGCGAGCGTGCAGATGAAGTAGCACGCCGCGGTCACGGGCAGCTTGTCCTTCAGCCCGCCGTAGTACCGCATGTCCTGCTGATGGTGAGCCGCATGGATCACCGAGCCGGAGCACTGGAAGAGGCAGCACTTGAAGAAGGCGTGGGTGATCAGGTGGAACAGGGCGAAGGAGTACGCCCCCGCGCCCAGGCCCAGGATCATGTATCCCAGCTGCGACAGCGTGGAGTAGGCCAGCACCTTCTTGATGTCGGTCATGACCAGCGCCATGCACGCCGCCATGACCAGCGTGATCAGGCCGATGGTCGCGATGAACAGGTGCGCCCCGGGGGTGAGGATGGGGTAGATGCGGGCGGTCAGGTAGACGCCAGCCGCCACCATGGTGGCCGAGTGCACGATCGAGGAGACTGGCGTGGGGCCTTCCATCGCGTCGGGCAGCCAGGTATGCAGCGGGAACTGAGCGCTCTTGCCGATCGCCCCGAAGAACAGGCCGATTCCCGCAGCCGTGAGCCACATGGGCGGGTTGGTGAAGCTGTAGCCCTCGGCGGTGATCTGCTTCGCGATCGCCTCGAACATCCCCCCGCCCGAGACCGGCGGCAGCAGGATGCTCTCACCGAGCTTGTAGAAAAGGATGCCGAACCCGATGAGGAAGCCCATGTCCCCCACGCGGTTCATCACGAAGGCCTTCTTGGATGCCAGTTGCGGCCCGCGCTTCTCGAACCAGAAGCCGATCAGCAGGTAGCTGGTCAGACCCACCAGTTCCCAGAAGACGAAAAGCTGCATGATCGAGTTGGCGGTCACGATCCCCAGCATGGAGAAGGTGAACAGCGACAGGTAAGCGAAGAAGCGCTCGAACCGTTTGTCGCCCGCCATGTAGCCGACGCTGTAGACGTGGACCAGCGTGGAGATGAAGGTGACCATCGCCACCATGCCCACGCACAGGCCGTCCACCAGCACGCCCAGTTGAAGGTACTTGCCCTGGCCGATGGGAATCCAGTTGATCCGCAGGTTGGTCAGCGGTTCGGTGTGGCCGCCGCCCATCCACATCACCAGCGCCACGAAGGAAAGCAGGAAGCTCACGAGCATCACGCCGGCTGCGAACCAGCCCGCGTTCTGCCGCAACACCTTCTTCCCGAAGAAGATGTTGACCATGCTGCTGACCAGCGGCAGCAGGGACGCTATGACGATGAGCCATTCAATCGTGTGCATGGTTCAGTTTGGCTGGGTTGTGGTGAGTGGTGAGCGGTTTTTTCACCGCGCTCCTCTCACCTCTCTCACACCCTTATCCCTTCAGCGCGGCGCTCTTTTCGACGTCGATCGAGCTGAAGTTGTTGTAGTAGTTCAGGAAAATCGCCAGCGCGACGGCGGTTTCGGCCGCCGCCAGCACGATGACGAAGATGGCAAAGGCCACCCCGTCCACCGCACGCATACGCACCTTGACGAACTGGCCCGCGGCGATGTCGCCCGACGCCCAGCTTGCCGCCGTCGCCGTCGGATAGCTGTCGCGCACCACCTGCAGGAGCACTTCCTCCTGGCTAGCCTCAGGCTCTTCGGCCCGCAGCGCGGCGTAGCGCGCCTCCTCATGCACCGTCAGCACGTGACGGGGCGAGGTCGCGGTTCCATCCTCCTGAGCCGCCAGCGTCACATTCGCCCACAACTGGCTGGACACCTCAACCGCATCGGGGTTCACCTGCCGGATCACCCGCAACAGCAGTTCATCGCCGGGCGTGTCCGGGTTGGCTGCCTGCAGTTCCTGCCACTGGGCTACCTGCTCAGCGGTCAGTTGATGCCGCACCATGCGCTGCGGATGCGAGAACTTGTTGAACGCGACGAGGTTGATTCCCGCGGCATTGAGCACCAGCTCCACGCCGATCAGAATCCCGATCGCGTTGCGTTTGGTCAGCATGGTGGCCACACCCGCGCCGACCAGGATGATCGACACGAAGAGGAAGTGGTGCAGGCCGATGTTGAAGACGGTGTTCATGTTGCGGATTGCGGTTGATATTCCAGTTTGCGTCGGCCGCCCACGGCCTGGTGCGGCGTCTCGTGGCTACCTGGCTCGCTTACGCGCCATATAAGCCGCGGCGATCATCACCACCAGCAGCAGCACCGCCGCCAGCTCGAACGGCACCAGGTACTGCGACAACAGGCCCCGGCCGATCTGCTCCACCTGATTCACCTCACCCGTGCCGCCCGGCAGCCGATGCAGGTGCGACGCCGTGATCGCGAAAACCAGCAGGATTGCCAGCAGCCCGCCCACCAGCGCGCCAACCAGGCGTTCCCACCCGGCAGCCTTCAACTGCATGAACGGGTTCTTACTCGTGAGCATCACGCCGAAGATGATGAGGATCAGCGTGCCCCCCGCGTAGACGATGAGCTGGATCGCCGCCAGAAACTCTGCTTCGAGCATGAAATAGAGTCCAGCCGCCCCCCCGAGCGTCAGCAGCAGATACACGGCCATGCGCACGATGTTCTGGCTGATGACCACCGCCCACGCGCTGATACAGGTCAGGGCCGCGAAGGCGAAGAAAAGCACCACGGCGTAGGGAGGCATCTGGGACATCTGGGCTGCAAGCATCGACACCGGTGCAGATCCTCTTCGACAGTGGTTAATTGCCCGTCATGACAGCGATTACGGGCCGATTCGCGGCCGAATCGCCCCGGCGACGCGGGCCGTGCCACTGAGTGCGGCCAAGATAGCCGCGCCTCATGGACGGGTCAAACGTGGCAAAGCACGATTCCACAGCCGCTCAAAGCGGCATGCCCGTCACCTTGCCCTCGAACACCATCGTGCCGTTGACCATCCCCTGAGCGGCGCAAACGAAGCGGCGGCGACGAAAGTCGATCCCCTTGCCCAGGACGTAAAAACGGTCGCCCGGCGTCACCTGACCGCGGAACTTCACCGCATCCACCCCCGCGAACCCCATGAATCGGATATCCGGGAACATCCGCAGCGCCATGAAGCTGGCAAGCTGGGCCGCTGCCTCGATCATCAGCACGCCCGGGAAGATTGGCCGACCGGGGATGTGGCCGGGCACCCAGAACTCATCCTCCCGCACATCCTTGTACGCCACCGCCTCCAGCGCCTGCTCGTCGGTGTGTACGACACCATCCAGCAGCCGCATCACCCCCCGGTGAGGGTTCACCGCTTCAATGGCGGCAGCGTCGTAGATGGTCCTGTTCAGGTCGATGCGCGAAAGATCAATAAGAAAAGCTGGAACCATTGCGTGTGGCGCGATGCGAAAAGATTGATCAGGGGTGGGTTACAGAGGCAAATCCGCCACCACGCGGCAGCGCCGTGACGGAAAGTGGTCATTCAGGGCGACTGACGGCGGCCGATCGCAGGCTCGTCAGCCCGACGGCCGGGGGTTTTACGCCCCGCCTTCGCTGCCGTCACGGGTCTCCAGCACCCGCTTGCGCAGCTCCTGGGCCGCGTTCTTGATTTCCTGCATGGCCTTACGGACGCGGGTGCCCGCCGCCTTGTTGCCGCCGGCGGCCTTCTTCACGTCCTCTTCCACTTCGGCAACCAGATTCTTCAGTTGCTCGTACGTTTCCAGCATGTTGATCTCCTCGTTGCGAATACCCCGCTCAGGGGGCCGAATCCAGCGCGGGCCCCGGACCAGCCCCGCTTCAGCGGGTAGCCACACGCCCGTCCGCCGACGGCGACAACAGGCTAACCACCTTGCCGTCGATGGGCAAAGCCCACGAGCGACGCAACCTTATTTAATCACCGGCAGCACTGCCTTGAACCGGGGGGTGCCGGCTTCGTGAACCAGCTCCAGCAAGGCCGATTCCACCGTGGTGGGCACGATGCCCGCCTGAATCAGCCGCTGGATGGCTGCGTCCCGGTCGCCCGGCCGACGCGAACCGATCGCATCCACTGCCAGGAACGGCACATAGCCCATATCCGCCAGGTCCAGACAGGTCTGCAGCACACAGACGTGCGCCTCGATGCCGCAGACGATCACCGATCGCAACTGCCGCTGTGACAGGATGTTCCGCACCTCATCCACGCAGGCGGAAAATTTCAGCTTCTCCACCACACAGACGGCGTTGCCCAATCGGCTGGCGATCGGCTCCACCGTCAGCCCCAGCCCCTTGCGGTACTGCTCCGTCACCAGCACGGGCAGCTCCAGCGCGTTGGCGCCGTCCAGCAGCCGGGCCACCTGATCGGTCACCACCGGAGCCTCGTGGATGTGCGGCAGCAGCTTCTCCTGCATGTCCACCACAAGCAGGGCGGTCGATTCGAGCTTCAAACGGGCCATGGCCATGCGTCAGTCACCTTTGGCTGGGAGTCGTGCGGACGGCTTGAACGATCGTCTGGACGAGGGATGGGACATCCGATTTCGCGGATTCGATGGTCACCTGCAACCCCAGCTCGCGCACCGCGTCACTGGTGATGGGGCCGATCGAGGCGATCTTCACCTTCCGCAGCAGGTCCGCCTCATCGCCGAGCAGTGTCGCCAGGTTTCGGGCGGTTGAGGCGCTGGTGAAGGTCACCCAGTCCACCTCGCCCTGCCGCAGGGCATCGAGCACCGCCTCGGGCAGCGCATCGGCGATCTTCGTTGCGTAGGCGGTGCATTCGACCACCTCAGCTCCCGCCTCGCACAGCATCCTGGGCAGTGCCGGCCGGGCAATGTCCGCCCGCAGCAGCAGCATGCGGCGTCCCTTCACATCGTGCCGGGCGATCAGTTCGCCCGCCAGCGATTCCCCCACGAAGCGCGTGGGCACGAGGTCCGGCCGAATGCCCAGATCACGCTGCACCGCCTCGGCGGTCGCCTCCCCCACCGCCGCCACCTTCACCCCCGCCAGATGCCGGGCGTCCAGCTCCAGCGCCGCCAGTCTCTCCGCCACCGCGCTGACACCGTTGACGCTGGTCAGAATCAGCCAGTCGTAGCTTTTCACCTCGCGCAGGGCGGCATCGACGGCGGTCCAGTCCTGCGGCGGGCAAAGCTGAATCGTCGGCGCTTCGAGCACGTGCGCCCCCAGCTCCCGCAGTGAGGCCGCCAGTTGCGACGCCTGCTGCCGCGTGCGTGTGACCAGCACGGTCTGCCCGAAAAGTGGACGGCTGGTGAAGTAGTCCAGCCCCGGTTCGTCGATGGCAGCCACCCGTCCGACGAGGATGATCGCCGGCGCGGTGATGCCCTGCCGGGCCACATCGTCCGCCGCTGTCACCAGCGTCGTGCGGACCGACCGCTGCCGGGGCGTCGTGCCCCACTGCACCACCGCCACAGGCATGTCACGGTCCAGCCCGTGGCGGATGAGCGTCTGGGCGATCGCGCCCAATCGCGACAGCCCCATGTAGAAGCAGACCGTTCCGCCCGCATCGATCAGCCGCGCCAGGGCGGCGTAGTCGATCGCGGTCGCCTCCTTGGTCGGGTCCTCGTGGCCGGTCACGAAGGTGAGCGTGCTGGCGATCTGACGATGGGTCACGGGGAAGCCCGCAGCAGCCGGGGCGGCAATGCCCGAAGTGACGCCCGGCACGATCTCGCAGGCGATGCCATGCCGCGCCAGGTACGCCGCCTCCTCCGCCCCGCGACCGAACAGGTACGGGTCACCGCCCTTCAGCCGCACCACCCGCCTGCCCTGGCGCGCCTTTTCCACGAGCAGGGCGTTGATCTGATCCTGGGTGAGCTTGTGATGCCCCGCCCGTTTGCCCACATCGATCAGTTCCGCATCGGCCGGTGCCTCCGCCAGCAGTTCGGGCGAGACCAGGGCGTCGAACACGACCACCTGGGCCTGTCGCAGGCGTTCCAGTCCGCGAACGGTGATGAGTCCCGGGTCGCCGGGACCGGCCCCGACCAGCGAGACGTTGGGGGTTGATAAGTTTGCGAATGTCAATCTGGTTAAACCTTAACGATTATTCCGCCGATGCCTCTGTTGCGGGCCGACCACGTCGTCGGCCGCCAGGAGCAGCCGATATGTTAAGCCAAACGCCGTTGAAGCTGGTGCGACCGGAAGAGCAGGATGTGATTCCGCTGGAGCGTCGCCGGGAACGTCGGCGGAAGATTTCCGGACGGGTCACCGCGATCCGGGCCACCTCCGACCAGCCCGACCTGCGCCATCGCATCTGCCCGCTCCAACTGCTGAACCTGTCCGACGGCGGGCTGGCAGCCATCTCCCAGGAACCCGTCGAGCTGAACACCTCCATCGCTGTTTTCTTTCCACCTCACGGCCCCGAACCGGGCTTCGATGTCTATGGCCGGGTCGTTCGCTGCCGCCCCCGCGAGTACGGCCACGAAATCGCCATCGAGTTCGATCGCGCCCAGATGCTGAATCGCGCAAGCTGAGGGGAAGAGGCACGAAGAAAAAAACACATCACCCCATCGCCACATCGCCCAATCCCCCAATTCCATCCCCTGCCCGGGCTACAATGGCAGTGACCCCTTTTCTCAAGGAGCCGGCAATGGGTGCTCGCGGCAGGATTGTCATGGCGCTGGTGGCGGGTTGTCTGACAGCAGGATTGTGGGCGCAGGAACCGACCGAGAAGCCCGCGGAAAAGCCGGCTGAAACACCTGAAAAAAAGATCATCGAACTGCCCGGGCTGCGACTGGACCGTGAAAAGCGGGTGCTGGATGTCGAGGCGACGGTGATCCGTCGCGAGGGCGACTGGCTGGAACTGCTGGCCTGCACGCCCGGCACGCGCGAGCACGAAGCCATCCTGACGGTGACCGCCCGACCGAGCCACATCAACCTCGCGCTCATCATGATGGGGCTGGAGCCGGGTTCACCGATGAAGACGGTGATGGTGGATGGCAAGTACCACGCCGTGCCGCCGCGTGGCCCGCTGGTTGCTGTCTGGCTGGTCGTCACGGATGAGAAGGGCCAGCAGAAGGAAGTGCCCGCCAACGAGTGGATTTTCGACCGCGACACGCAAAAGCCCATGCAGGGCAATCACTGGATGTTCACCGGCTCGACGATGTACGAGCACGAGGGCCAGCAGATTTTCCTGGCCGATGTGAACGGCACGGTGCTGTCACTGGTGCAGTTCGGCGATGACCTGCTGGCCCGCGACACGGAACTCACCTCGCGCAGCGATGGTGAGATTCTCGCCGCCAACACGCAGGCCATTCCTCCCGTGGGGACGAAGGTACTGATCCGCATGCGCCCGGTGGAAGAAAAACAGAGGGACGCGGAGAAAGAAAAGAAGGAATAACGCGCCTCGAAGCCCACCCACGCAGTGGGTGGGTGATTCACTCAGTGGGTGCTTCTCACATGTTCCCACCCCACGGTCGCACCGTCGGCGCATCAGGATGCTCGTGATGCTGCCGCGACAACCTCACATACTGCGGCGCCAGCCAGGCCAGATACTTCTTTTCCTCATCGGTCGTCTGCCGCACGATGCGGCCGGGCGTGCCCATGACCACGCTGTGATCGGGCACGATCATGCCGGGCGTCACCACCGCGCCGGCAGCGATGAGACAGTGTTTGCCAATGCGTGACCGGCCCAGCACGACCGCGCCCATGCCGATGAGCGTGCCATCGCCGATCGATTCACCATGCACGATCGCGCCGTGGCCGATGCTCACGCGCTCGCCGATCGTGTTGGGCACGCCCGAGTCGCAGTGGATGACGGCGTTGTCCTGCACGTTGGTTTCGCGGCCGATGGTGATCTTTGCCACATCCCCGCGGATCGACACGCCATACCAGATGCTGACACCCTCCCCCAGTTCCACCTCGCCCAGCACCCGCGCGGTGTCCGCGATATAAACGTTGCCCACTTTTCGCATGCTCATCGCGCCGATTGTATAACGAAGCCCACCCACGCAGTGGGTGGGTGCCCACACCGTGGGTAGGTGCTCAACCGCACACTTCCCCTGCGGACTTTCCCCCCGCCAATCGCTTGGGTAGGATGAAGATTCCGCCATGCACAGTCGCACGCTGCGAGTCGCGTTCATCCTTCTGTGGAGTGTGTGGTTCGGGTTGATCATCCCGGGCCACCAGCGCGGCATCGTTGCGCTGCCGGGCACGCAGCAGGCCAGCGGTGAATGCCCAGTTCTCGGCGGCGATTCGGTGCAGGCGAGCTGCTGCAAGTCCCAGCCGGGCCGGGGCGATCCGGTTCGACACTGCGCCATCTGCAAACTGGTGGCGATGCTCGATATCCCGGCGGCGGTGAACAACGATGCCCCGCCGCTGGGCCTGGTCGGCCTGGCCGATCCCGTCGCCCCGGTTGCGGTCTATCCCCCTTCCACCGTGTCGGTTCACACCGGCCGGGCACCACCTCTGAGCTGATCCACCCATCTGTTTATGTGACGTTCGGCTGCGCGCGATTCCTGCGCAACGTCGACGCCACGTTCATCCGCCTTGCAACTTTTTACAAAAGGCCACGGCGTGCGAACCTTCGCGCCGCCGCGGTGAATCCATCATGCGATCCTTCCGCGCTTTTACCCTGATTGAACTGTTGGTTGTCATCGTCATCATCGCCCTGCTCATCGCGCTGCTGCTGCCGGCACTGGGGCAGGCACGTTCACGCATGGCGGCGGTGCAGTGCCTGGGCAACACACGCCAGATTGGTATGGCTGCCCTGCTTTACGCGCAGGACCACGGCACCTACGTCGGCTACCGCGACAACATCGACCGCAAGGAACGGCTGTTCCCCTATCTGCAGCAGGGCCGAAACAATCAGGATGTCAGCGAGTCACTGGTGTGGCACTGCCCCAGCAATGAGACGCCTGAACTGGCAGCGGGCTACGGCTTCAACGCGAATCTGAACGACCAGAAGCTCGATGCGATTCAGCAGCCGGCCGCGACGGTCGCGCTGTGCGATGCGGGCATCAATGATGCGCGCCAGCCGACACTGGCGACGCACGCCTTTCCACCCTCGCGGCAAACCTTTGCCAACATCGGCCGGCCCAACCCGCGACACGCCACCGGCACCGGCCCGGGTGTCAGCGTCAGCTACGTCGATGGGCACGCCGAACACACCACCATGGCCCCGCCCTTCTACCCCGGCCTGCCCGGCGAATGGACCGGCAACGGCATCACGAATCCGGCAGATCCGGCGTATGTCGATCAACTGTGGGACCTGTGGTGATCTGATGATGTGTCTGCTTCTTAATTTTGCACTTTGAACTTTGCACGTTGAACTGTCATGAAAACCCTGCGAACAATCCTTCCTGCAACGCTCATCCTCCTGGCGACGCTCGCACACGCTCACGACTCGTGGGTGGAAACGAACATCAACGTCGTGCGCACGGGCGATGTGGTGCATGTGCATCTGATGATGGGCAACCACGGCAACGACCACCGCGATTTCAAACTCGCGGGCAAGGTTGATCCGCAGTACGCCACGCTCCAGGTGCTGCACGGCAATGCATCGCCGATCGATCTGAAGCCGCGGCTGACCGATCAGGGCTACGCACCCGGCGAGGGTTACTGGACCGCGCGCTTTCAGCCGCAGCAGCCCGGGTTGTACATGATCGCGCACACCTACGACCGTGTGGTGAGCTACGCCCCGACGCGCTCCATCAAGAGCGGCAAGACCTTCTTCGTTGCCAGCGAAAGTCTGGACAGTGTGCCCGTGTTCGACGGCTTCGATCGCCAGCTGGGCCATGCGCTGGAACTGGTGCCGCTGACCAACCCGGTGACACCGATGGGTCCGGGCCAGTCGATCAGGGTGAAGCTGCTCTTTCAGGGCAAACCGCTCGCCGGGGCGCGCGTGTCATTCATTCCGCGCGGTCAGATGCTGGCTGAGGATTTCGACCAGCGCTATGAGCGTCTCACCGATGACAACGGCATCGTGCGTTTCGAATTCACCGAAGCCAACCACTACCTGATCGTTGCGCATCACGCGGATGACAGGGCGGGTGAAGGCTACACCTCAACCAAGTACAGCGCGACCATGACGGTGTACGTGCCGGGCATCTGCGGCTGCTGTGAGTGAGGATCATGCAAGCGTATCGTTACATCGCTGATGACCCGGCTTCTGTGACGGCGACAGTGACACGCATCAGCCAACAACGCGTTCAGGCATGAGAGGGATGCGTGGCGGGGCTCACTTGCACGGGGCGGAGGGTTGGCTGAGCCTCGCCACGCACCCAATCGTCATGAACGCGATATTCATCGCGCGGTTCAGGACAGTCGCGGCGGTAGTGTGTGCCGCGACTTTCCTGCCGCCACAGCGCTGAGCGCGTCATCAGCGCACCGACCAGCAGCATGTTCTGCACTTCCCAGCCGGTCCGCTCATCGAAAATCTTGTCCAGCGTGTAGCGTGCCCAGAAGTCGAACATCTCCACGACTTCTGCCAGTCGATCGCCTTCGCGCTCGATGCCGACATGCCGCCACATCACGCTGCGCAGGCTGGAGCGTACATCTGCAAGGTCCAGCTCGCTGCGATCGCTGGGGCGAATGTCGCTGACGATCTTGAGCGGCTTTTTGCCGTTGCCATCGCCCGCTTCCTGAGCGGCGGTGCGGCCGGCGATCTCGCCGAAAACCAGACCCTCCAGCAGACTGTTGCTCGCCAGACGGTTGGCACCGTGCAGCCCTGTCGCCGTCGCTTCACCGCAGGCATACAGGCCGGGAATGTTGGTTCGGCCGTCTTCATCCGTGCGCACGCCTCCCACCATGTAATGGGCTGAAGGATGCACCGGGATCGGGTCCTTGCCCGGGTCGATGTCGAACTTCTTGAGTAACTGGAAGATGTGCGGGAAGCGCTCGGCAAATCGCTGCGTGCCCAGATGTCGGCAGTCCAGGTACACATGCGTGTGCCCGGTCTTGGCCATCTGGGAAAGGATCGCCCGGCTGACGATGTCACGCGGCGCCAGTTCCGCCATCGGGTGGTAGTCGGCCATGAAGCGGTAGCCGTTGCGGTCGATGAGATAAGCCCCCTCGCCACGCACCGCTTCGGTGATGAGCGAACGGCTGGCACCGGCGACGTAGAGCGTCGTCGGGTGGAACTGCATGAAGGCCATGTCCTCGACCACCGCTCCGGCACGATAAGCCATGGCGATGCCGTCACCCGTCGCGACCGTCGGGTTGGTCGATTCGCGATAGACCTGGCCCGCCCCGCCGGAGGCGAGAATCGTCGCCGATGCCCAGATGACCTGCAGCCCGTAGCGCGGATGATGCGTGATTGCGCCGACACACCGGCCCTGATTGCCATCGATCGTGATCAGGTCGATGACGAAGCAGTCCTCGAAGATGCGGATGTGCTCATCGGCCCGGGCGATGCGCTGCAGCGTGATGGAAAGCTCGCGGCCGGTCGCATCGCCATCGCTGTGCAGGATACGTGCCCGGCTGTGACCGCCCTCCCGGCCGAACGCCAGCGCCTGTTCCGTGGCATCGCGTCCCGAGGAGTCGACCACGCGGTCGAAGCGCATGCCCCAGTCCAGCAGCTCCATGATGCGGGCCGGGGCGGACTCCACCACTTTCCGCACCACCGGCTCATCGCACAGCCCCGCCCCGGCGACCAGCGTGTCCTGAATGTGCGAGGCGAAGGTGTCGTCCGTGTCCAGCACAGCCGCGATCCCGCCCTGGGCCCAGCTCGTGCTGGACTGCTCCACCCTGGCCTTGGCAGCCACGATGACATCGCATCCCGCCGCCCGCGCCGCGATCGCCGCCCGCAGCCCCGCCACCCCCGCGCCGATCACCAGCACATCCGTAAAGATCTGCGGCAACAGCGTCGCGCGAAAGGGAATGAGGTACCGACGTTGGTCGAACAGTTCGTGCATGTCAGTGTGCAAAGTTCAAAGTGCAAAGTTCCCGATGCAACACTCATTTTGCATTCTGAACGTTGCACCTTGCACTCTATTCCAGCTTCCCGCTCGCCTGGAACGGGGTGCTGGGCAGAGGGAAGTTCATATCGGTGAGGATGCGTCGCAGCTCGCCGGGGGGTTCGTAGGCGACGGAGCCGGACACGGTGTAGGGCGTGTTGGGGCCAATGGATGGGCCATCGGCGAAGGCGGCGGGCAGCGTCACGCGCTGGGTGCCGTGGGCCGGCAGCGTCACATCCAGCCGCTGCGTGAATGCGAAAACGCCCTCGCCCACCTCCACGCGATACGCGCTGTGTCGCAACGGCAGCGGCGTGGCGTTGGGGTTCGTCAGCTCAACCATCACCTCCACCCGCGCCCCTTCGGCCGACCGCCCCGTCACCGCCACACCCACCACCCGCGAGGCCGGCTGCTCCACCACAGCACAACCGGTGGAAAAGGCAAGCGCGA
Organism: uncultured Phycisphaeraceae bacterium; assembly: GCA_937988825.1. Lineage (GTDB taxonomy): Bacteria > Planctomycetota > Phycisphaerae > Phycisphaerales > Phycisphaeraceae > CALKHT01. The sequence continues at coordinate 29,301 of CALKHT010000036.1, read as the reverse complement.
TGAACAGGAGGAAGCGGAGAGGCATGGAGGAGGATTTATGGTTCAAGGTTGAGTGCAACGTGCAAAGTTCAAAGTGCAAAAAGCACAACAGGTCATCAACCACCTCGGGCATTCACACGCACCCGAAACGCCCGACGATTCTAACCTTGAACCCTGAACCTTGCACCCTGAACCCGGCTCAGCCTGCACTTTGCACGTTGAACGTTGCACTCGGCGCTTCCGCCGGCTCCATCGCGGTCTCCAGCACGCCGTGGACTCTGGGCCACAGCAGCACGGCCTCGATGATCATCCAGGCTTCCAGCACCAGCGTCGCCATCGCGATGAAGATGAGCACCCAGTTCTTATTCGGGGCAAAGAGCCAGGCCGGCTCCGCACCCATGCCGTGGAAAAGCTGCAGGATCATGGCCCAGGCGGGCATGATGAGCATGAAGATCATGGGCAGGATCATGAACCAGATCGGCACGCGTCGCCGCCGCAGCCAGAACGCCACCACCATGAACGCCAGCCCGCCCAGAAGCTGATTCGTCGCGCCGAACATGGGCCAGAGGATCAGCCCGCCCTGCCCGGCCGCGGCCCACGACCAGTTTTCGCCCGGCCGGGGCAGCGCGGCAATGATCGCCGCAAGCGTCACCGCAAACAGTGTCGCGCCGTGTTTGTTGTGCAGCCAGCCAATCGGATTCAGCGGGCTGACGGATACATCCTTCGCTGCTCCCTCCTGCTGCCCTTCACCGGTCGTTTTGGGCATGAATGTCGCTGCCAGCTCCTGGATCACATACCGCTGCAGGCGACAGGCGGAATCGAGCGTCGTGCCGGCAAACGAGGCCACCAGCACGCCCATCAGCGCCACCGACACGCCGCGCGGAATCGACATGGCAGCCAGGAAGTTTGCCGAGCCGTCAACGAAGGCGCTGACGGTCTTGGCCAGACCACCCGCCGCGGCCCAGGAGGAATAGCGCAACGTGTACGCCGCCTCACCAATGAACGCGACGTCCGAGCCATCCGCCGCCACCACGCGCAGGTTGTCCCTCTCCGCAATGGCCTGAGCTGCATCAAACCCAGGAGCGTTGCCCACCCCTTCAACCCCCAGCCCCAATCCCGCCACGCACGCCAGAATCACCAGCACCGCGAGGAAGCCTTCCGTCAGCATCGAGCCGAAGCCGACGAAGCAGGCATCCGGTTCACACTTGAGCTGCTTGCTGCTGGTGCCGCTGGACACGAGGCAGTGGAAGCCGCTGATCGCGCCGCAGGCGATGGTGATGAAAAGAAACGGGAACATCAGCGGTGCATCGGCGGGCGACCAGTTCACCACCGGCGCCACAATCTCCAGCGGTACACGCTCAGCCCCTTCCACCGGCGGCGCACCACCCGCGAAGGCTGCCACCGTCAGCCCCACCACGATCAATCCCAGCGCTGAGATCAACTGCAGACTGTTGATGTAGTCGCGTGGCTGAAGCAGGATCCACACCGGCAGCACCGACGCCGCATAGGAGTAAATCAGCAGCAACCCGACCCAGACCATCGTGGGCCAGCCGGCCAGCCTGGTGTTGAACGCGTGCAGCGACGTCTCGAAGAACGGGATGCCGATCTCCATGTTCTGATCGCCGAAGATGACGGTCAGATACATCACCGCCAGCGCGATGAGCGATGGGATCAACAGGTTCGCCCCGCGGCGGTGCAGCCACATGCCGATGGCGATCGCCAGGGGAATCTGCACGAGGCAGGGGAAGATCGCCGCCGGGTACATCCTGAACACCGCCGCGATGACCAGCCCGAAGATCGCCAGCACGATCGTCAGCGCGAGAAACAGCACAAACAAAAACAGCAGCCGCACACGCTTGTTCAGCACCCGGCCGGCAATGTCGCCCACCGTCTGTCCGTTGTTGCGCAGCGAGACGACCAGCGAGCCCAGATCGTGCACCGCCCCGATGAAGATCGAGCCGAGCACCACCCACAGCAATGCCGGCAGCCAGCCCCACATCACCGCGATGGCCGGCCCGACGATCGGCCCCGTGCCCGCGATCGACGTGAAGTGGTGGCCAAACACCACCCCCTTGTGCGTCGGCACATAGTCCACATCGTCACGCAGCCGGTACGACGGACACACCGCATCAGCGGTCAGACGGAAGATTTTGGAACCCAGCCACCGGCCATATGTGTGATACGCCACAACAAAGGCCACAGCGGCGCCGAGTGCGATCAGCAGGGTTTGCATGGCTGGACGCGGAAACGCTTGAAAATGAACCCGACATCAAGGCCGCGAACGGTTCACGACCGAATCTGCACGATCATCTCGACTTCAACCGCCGCATTCAGTGGCAGCGGCCCGGTGCCCACCGCAGCGCGGGCGTGCCGGCCGCGATCACCGAACACCTTCTCCAGCAGATTGCTCGCCCCGTTGGCGACCAGATGCTGCTGCGTGAAGTCGCGATCGCTCTGCACAAAGACGCCCAGCCGCACGAACCGGACCAACCGCGACCAGTCGCCCCCGATATGATCGTCCACCACGGCCAGGCCGTTGAGCACACACTGCTGGGCGGCGAGCTGCGCCTGCTCCAGCGCGACCTGCGAGGAAACGGGGCCCATCGCCACGAGCTGGCCGTCCCGCATCGGCAGTTGGCCGCTCACGAAAAGCAGATCCCCCGCCTGCTGCACGGGGATGTAAACGGCCGCGGGCTTCGGGGCTGGCGGAAGGGTCAGATTCAGTGACGCCAGTGTCGCGCGCAAATCCATCGCTGATTCATCCCGCCCCGGTTGTCCTGATGCGGCAGCGGCCGTCCCCGGGGCCAGAGGATCAGCCCCCGCTTTAGCTCGCCTGTTCGGTGGCGCCTTCCTCGTCCAGCTCCGTTCGGCCGATCTTCTGACCCGCGCGGTGAACCTTCTCGATCAGCGCCCCGGCGTTCTTGCTCTTGTCCACCATGTCTTCGGCCGAAATGATGCCCCGGCTGTACAGATCCCACAGGTGATCGTCCAGCAACTGCATCCCGAACTTCTTGCCGGTCTGAATGGCCGAGTCGATACGGAACGTCTTGTTCTCGCGAATCAGGTTGGCGATGGCCGGCGTCACCACCAAAAACTCGTACGCCGCCACCATGCCCTTGCGATCGATCCGCGGCATGAGCTGCTGGCTGAGCACCGCCATCAGCGATGTCGACAACTGCACACGCACCTGCGCCTGCTGGTTCACCGGGAAGGCGTCGATGATACGGTTGATCGTGCCCGAAGCGCCCGTGGTGTGCAGCGTGCCGAACACCAGGTGGCCCGTTTCCGCAGCGCGAATGGCCGCTTCAATCGTCTCCAGGTCACGCATTTCACCGACCAGAATCGCGTCCGGGTCCTGACGCAGGGCGCGACGCAGCGCCTCGGCGAAGCTGGGAACGTCCACGCCCACTTCACGCTGGTTGATGATGCTCTTCTTGTGATCGAGGTAGTATTCGATCGGGTCTTCGATCGTGATGATGTGGCGATCGAGGTTTTCGTTGATGTAGTTGATCATCGTCGCCAGCGAGGTGGTCTTGCCCGAACCGGTGGGCCCGGTGACCAGGAACAGCCCGCGCGGACGACGGCACAGCTCCTTACAGATCTTGGGCAGCCCGATGTCCTCGAACGTCATCAGCCTGTTGGGAAGCTGACGCAGCACCAGACCGACCGAACCCTTCTGCCGGAAGATGGACACGCGGAAGCGCGCCTGCTCACCGTAGGCGAAGCCGAAGTCCGCACCGCCTTCTTCCTGCAGTTCGTTCTGGGCACGCTCGGGGGCGATCGCCTTCATCAGCGCGACGGTGTCGGCCGGTTCGAGCACCTTCGTTTTCAGTTCCACCAGTCGGCCGCGCAAACGCAGGGTCGGCGGCTTGCCCACCGTCAGGTGAAGGTCGCTTGCGCCCTGACGCACCACTGTGTCGAGCAGCCGGTCAATGTGAATCGTGGACATCGAAGGTTCCAGGTACTGACTGAGAAATCAACGTTCGCGGAACGCCTGCTGCGGGAACCGCGATCATACCGATGATTCGATCGGCCGGGTTTGCCGATCGCATGGGCAGGGCAGCGTGTCGAACCATACCGCTGGCCGGTCGCGGCCGGGATCCCCCTGCCGTCCTCAGGCCGCTTCCTCGCCGACGCCATCGTCGATGACGCCCTCCACCTGCGTGATACGGGCGATTTCCTCCAGCGTCGTCTGACCGTCCAGAATCTTGAGCTTGCCGTCGCCCAGCAGGTTGCGCATGCCCGTCGCCATCGCTGCGGCCCGCAGCTGGTTCAGCGGCGCCCGCGCGAACGCCAGCTCGCGCAGCTCCGCGTTCATCACCATCAGTTCGTAGATGCCGCGACGACCCTTGTAGCCCGTGTTCGAGCACTTGGGGCAGCCTACCGCCTTGTAAATCGTGCGGCCTTCCAGATCCGCCGGCGTGATGTTGCACAGACGCATCAGCCGGTGGTTCGGGTTCGTGTCCGGCTGCTTGCACTCATCACACAGAATACGGCACAACCGCTGCGCCAGAACCGCCTGCACCGAGCTGGCGACGAGGAACGGCTTGATGCCCATGTCGATCAGACGCGTCAACGCCGACGGCGCATCGTTGGTGTGCAGCGTCGAGAACACCAGGTGACCCGTCAACGCCGCCTGCACCGCCACTTCACCCACTTCCTTGTCGCGGATTTCACCGACGAGCACGATGTTGGGCGCCTGACGCAGCATCGCACGCAGAATCTTGGCGAACGTCAGACCAATCTGATCGTTCACCTGACACTGGTTGATGCCCTTGAAGTTGTATTCGACCGGGTCTTCCGCGGTGATGATCTTGCGGTCCGGCCGGTTCAGCACGTCCAGCGCCGAATACAGCGTGGTCGTTTTACCCGAACCGGTGGGCCCGGTGACCAGGAAGATGCCGTTGGGACGCCGGATCAGCCGGTTGAACGTCTCCAGCGTGTCTTCGCGCATACCCAGGTTGCGCAGACCCACCCGCGCCGACTCCGGCCGCAGAATACGCAGCACCACGCTTTCGCCGTGATACGTCGGACAGGAGCTGACACGGAAGTCCACCTGCTGGCCGTCGATCACCTTCTTGATACGGCCGTCCTGTGGCACGCGGCGTTCCTGAATCTTCATGCCCGACATGATCTTGATGCGGGCGATCACCGCGCTTTGCGTGCGCTTGGGGATGCGGTCACGCTCGTGACAGACACCGTCGATGCGGTAACGCAGACGCACGCGGTTTTCCATCGGCTCGATGTGAATATCGCTCGCACGGGAGCGAACCGCTTCCTCGATGATCTTGTCCACCAGGCGGATGACCGGCGCCTGCGAATCGCCGCTGAGCTTGGTCACGTCGATGGATTTGTCCATCGACACGTCCATGGTCAGGTCGAGCGAGTCGATCGATTTGTGGTCGATGCTCTTGCCGCGGTCGATGCTGGCCGCCTGCCGCGTCAGTTCGTCGATGCTCGCGCTGGTTTCGCTGAGCAGTTGGTCGATGTGGCCCTTGATCTTGCTGCGGGACGCCAGCGCCAGTTCCACTTCCGTGTTCAGGCGGAAGCGCAGGTCGTCCAGCAGGCCCAGGTCCATCGGGTCGTGCACGGCAATCTTGATTCGGCCGTTGCTCCTGCCCAGCGGCAGCACCTGATACTTGCGGATGATGTCGCTGGGAATGAGCTTGAGGTTGGAACGTTCGACCGCGTTGGGCTTGTCGAGGTCGATGTACTCCATCTTGTGCTGGGCAGCCAGCGCCTTGGCCAGCTCGTCATCGGAGATGTGCTTCAGCTCGACCAGCGCATCGCCCAGCCGCTTGCCGGACGCCTTGGACAGGGCCAGACCCTCATTGAGCTGTTTCTCCGTGAGCCGGCCCCAGCTCATGAGAATCTCACCGATTTTGCTTCGCGTTCGCGCCATGGTACCTACCAGCCCGGAGCCAAAGAGGGAGTAGCGGACGGGGTTCCGACCGAACGGCCGACCGACCGCCAGGCGGGGAGTGCAGCCTGAATTATGCTCGCCCCAGCCGCTTTTGGCAACCACCGAAAACCATCGCCCCGCGATCCGGTTGCGAACCATCGACCACCCGCCAAAACGCAGGCAGTCATCACGCCACGACGACTTTCACCCCACCCCCTGTCCCGCCTAATATCCGGCATGAACATCGAAGCCTTCCTTGACGGATCACCCTTCGCCGTCGTCGGCGCATCCACCAATCGACAAAAGTACGGCAACAAGGTGCTGCGGTGCTACATGCAGAACGGCCGGCGGGTCCACCCGATCAACCCGCGCGCCGAGCAGATCGAGGGGCTGGTCTGCTACCCCAGCCTCACCGCACTGGCCCAGCACACCTCCATTCACGGCGTGTCAGTCATCACCCCGCCTCAGATCACCGAAGAGATTGTGGAAGAGGCGGGCCGCCTGGGGATTCGCCATCTCTGGATGCAGCCCGGAGCGGAAAGTGACGCCGCCATCGCCCGCGCCGCCGAGCTGGGTATCAACGCCATCCACGGCGGGCCATGCCTGCTGGTCGAGCTGGGCTACAACGACTTCGAATAGCATCCGCGCGGGAAATTCGTGGCGGGACCACGCTTCGGATGTCAAGATGGCGAAAACCGCCGGGCCTTACCTGGCGGACTTCGGGTATGATCCCGCCGGTCGTTTCATTCAGGAGTCGAGGACATTCATGATTGGCCAGATCTTCAAAGCGTACGACGTTCGCGCAGTTTACCCCGAGCAGATCAACGAGGCTGCGGCCTGGAAAGTCGGTTACGCAACAGGTCAGTTCCTGCTGCGGCAGGCGGAAGCGGCGGGCAACCGCACGGTGCTGGTCAGCCGCGACATGCGGCCGCACTCGGCGAGCCTGTGCCAGGCGCTGACGCTGGGCCTGCGGGCGGCGGGGGCGGACGTCATCGATCTGGGCATGTGCGACACATCCTTTATTTACTTCGCGATCAACCACCTCAACGCCATCGGCGGCATCCAGACCACCGCCAGCCATAACCCCATACAATACAACGGGTTCAAGATTTCCGGCGTGCACGCCAAACCCATCGGGGCCCAGACCGGCCTCAAGGACATCCAGGCCATCGCCCAGAGCCTGGACCCCTCCAAAGGCCCGGACACCGTCCCCCCCACCGGCCGCTACGAGGAACGCGACCTGTGGGACGCCTACCGCGCCCACGTGCTCAGGTTCCTGCGGCCGCTCAGGCGACGCGTCCGCGTCTTCGTCGATGCCTCCAACGGCATGGCCGGCGCGATGGTGCCCAAAGTCTTCGAGGGTGTCGACAACCTCGTAATCATCCGCCAAAACTTTGAGATCACCGGCTCCTTCGCCCACGATCCCAACCCACTGGTGGCGGAGAACATGAAGCCGACCCAGCAGGGGGTGCTCACCCACAAGGCGGACTTGGGGGCCTGCTTCGATGGTGACGCCGACCGCTGCATCTTCACCGATGAGCAGGGCCAGATCGTCGGCTGCGACCACCTGACCGCCCTGCTCACCGAATCGTTCCTGCGATCGGCCCCCGCCGACGCCCGCACGATCGTCTACGACCTGCGCTCCAGCAAGGTGGTCGAGGAGGAGATCCGCCGGCACGGCGCAACGCCGGCCCGCAGCCGGGTGGGCCACGTGTTCATGAAGCAGGTGCTGCGTGACACGGGCGGCATCTTTGGCGGCGAGTTGTCGGGCCATTTTTATTTCCGCGACAACTTCTACGCCGACTCCGGCGCGATCGCCTTCGCCGCCCTGCTGAGCGTAGTGGGCGAATCGGACAAGCCCCTGAGCGAGCTGATCGCCCCCTTCCGCAGGTACCCGCAAAGCGGCGAAATCAACTTCCGCGTGCAGGACAAGGCCGCCGTGCTCGCCGCCCTTAAGGAGAAGTTCGGCCCCAGGGGCAGCGTGGACGAACTGGACGGCGTAACCATCGACTGCTGGGAGGCTTGCGGCTACTGGTTCAACGTCCGGGCCAGCAACACCGAACCGCTGCTGCGCCTCAATGCCGAGGCGAAGGAACGCAGCCAGCTCGACGCCCTGCTCGCGGAACTGCGACCCATGCTGGGCGAAGAAGACCACGGGCACTGAGCGCATTAGAGGCACGAAGCCGTGCCGGGCACGAAAGGGGTTTACGAAACGACGCGACCTGTCGCATCATGGCGTGGTGTGTCGTGCTGTGTCGTGTTTGTCACCCCCCCGACATCTGGCACGCGATTCGTAACCCAACTACATCGCACCCTTTGCGCCACGCAACGGGAATCAACGACGATGATACCCCGACACCGCCACCACCTCCTGTTCGCCCTCTGCATGACGGCCCTGCTCACCGGCTGCGCCTCACGCGAGCGGCTGCCTTCCGACCCGACCCAGCGCGACAAGGAACTGAGCCACGGCTACAGCCTGCTCTACAACGTCGTGAGCAAGCAGGCCGACCTGGACAAGCTTTTTTTCCTGAAGCGGCCACCCGAAACCACGCGGGCGCTGATGGAACGGATCGCCAGAGCCTCGCGCGAAGCCAGCGCCCAGTTGCGGCAAATCGCCCAGAACAACCCCGCCATCGTGCTGGACGATCAGGGACTGCCGCTTCTGGAACGGAACACCCGGGCAGCAGTCGAAGCGGCCACACGCAACAAACTGCTCTTCGGCGACAACTTCGAACTGCGGCTGCTGCTCACACAGGTCGAGTCCTCCAACTACGTCACCCACCTGGCGCAGCAACTGGCGACGATCGACACCGATGAGAAGCGAAAAGAGACGCTTACCCACATCGCCGAGCAGTTCGGGCAGTTCAACGATCAGGTCGTGCAGCGCCTGAGGGAGATCACCGGCGGAGCTGCGCCGGCAACCCCCGCGACGCCACAGACAACGCCGGTGCCTGAAGGTTCAGGGGGTCAGTGACAGGGACGGGGTGCAGGAGGGGTACGCAGGCCGCAACGGCCGGGACGCAGCAAGGCCGTTGGACAACAAGCCGCAGGCGGGTTAAACTACTTGGCTCGCTGACGTTCAGCCCGTGTCACACAGGCAGGGGGAGAACCGCGTCGGCGAGCGCAAACCCTTGAAACTGCGAGCATTGCCATGAGCCAGGAAATCATCCGGTCCATCGAAGCCAGCCAAATCAAGGCCGATCTGCCCGAGCTGAACGTCGGCGATACGGTGGACGTGCACGTGCGGATCATCGAAGGCTCCAAGGAACGCATCCAGGTGTTCAACGGGGTCATCATCCGCATCCATGGCACGGGCGTGACGCGCTCGTTCACCGTGCGGCGAATCGTCGCCAACGAGGGTGTGGAACGCACCTTCCCGCTGCACAGCCCGCGCATCGCCAAGGTCGAGGTGAAGCGTCAGGGCCACACCCGTCGCGCCAAGCTCTACTACCTGCGTGACCGGGTGGGCAAGAAACGTCGTCTGCGCGACAAACGTCGCGGCCTGGGTTCGCTGGTCGAGACGCGTGCGCCGGAGACCGAAGCTGGCGCTGCCGTCGAGCAGCCGGTCGAAACCGCGGCCGAGTGATTCCCGCCGCCCTGCCGGTTCAATACGCATACCCGGGCGATCAATCCGTTGGTTCCATGGGGGACGAGCGCGGCGGTCCGCCAATGTTCTGGCGCGACATGCTCAGTTGCGCCGATCTCACCCCCCGACCGACGTTCCTGTTGTAACCATGCCATCGCCCCACCCTTCCACGCCTGACTTCGTGAGCGCCCATGATGTCCGATGCCATGCCCCCGGCGTCTGAGTCTCAGATGCCCGCCGACCAGCCTGTCACGTCCGAAAGCGAACTGATCGCCGAGCGTCGCCGCAAACTTCAGCGCCTGCGCGAGGAACTGGGGCTGAACCCCTACGGCGGCAGGGAAACCGGTCTGATCACCCTCGTCGATGCCCGCCATCGCTACGACAAGGCTGCGGATGAGGCGTACAAGGCTGACCCGAGCGACGATCGCCGCCCGCACGTGAAGGTGGCCGGCCGCGTCGTGCTCTACCGGCCGATGGGCAACCTCATCTTCGCCACGCTGCGCGACCACACCGGCGACCTGCAGATCGCCATCAGCAAGAAGGCGGTCGACCCGCAGGTCTTCACCGTCGCCAACAAGCTGACCGACCTGGGTGATGTGGTGGTCGCGGCAGGCAAACTCGCCACGACTAAGACGGGTGAGATCACCCTCTGGGTCGAGGGCCAGGACTTCCGCATCGCCACCAAGAGCCTGGCCCCCCCGCCGGACAAGTGGCACGGCCTGCAGGATCCGGAACTGCGCTACCGCAAACGCTACGTGGATATGTACGTCAACCCGCAGGTGATCCGCACGTTCCACCTGCGTTCCAAAATCGTCAGCGCGATCCGGCGGTTCATGGACGACCGGGCGTTCCTGGAGGTCGAAACGCCGATGCTCCAGCCCATCGCCGGTGGCGCCGCGGCCCGGCCGTTCACCACCCATCACAACGCACTGGACATCGATCTCTTCCTGCGCATCGCCCCCGAGCTTTACCTCAAGCGGCTGCTCGTCGGTGGCCTGCCCCGCGTCTACGAAATCAACCGCAACTTCCGCAACGAGGGCATCGACCGCCAGCACAACCCCGAATTTACCGCCATGGAGGTGTACGAGGCGTTCGGCAACTACGAGTCGATGATGGAGCTGACCGAATCGCTTATCCGCCACCTGGCGATGATCGTCAGTAAGGAGACGGGCGACGGCTCGGGCGTGCTGCCGTGGGGCGACCACCAGATCGACTACAGCAAGCCCTTCCGCCGGGCGACCTATGCCGAGCTGTTCGAGCAGGCGTGCGGCTTCCCCATGACCGACTTCGAGAAGGTCCGTGCCAAGGCCCGCGAACTGCACCTCAAGGAGGCAGGCATGGACGACTGGCTGGTCGTCAATGAGGTGTTCGAGGCGGTGGCGGAACGCGGCCTCATTCAGCCGACCTTCGTGATGGATTACCCCTCAGCGATCAGCCCGCTGACCCGCCCGCGAGCCGACGACCCCACATTGTGCGAGCGGTGGGACCTTTTCATCGGCGAAATGGAGTCCGGCACGGCGTACACCGAGCTGAACGACCCGGACATCCAGGAAGCCAAGTTCCGCCAGCAGCTTGCCGGCGCGGACGAGGAGGAACAGACCTACCGCTCCCTGGACGAGGACTTCCTGGAAGCCCTGCGCGTCGGCATGCCCCCCGCCGGCGGCCTGGGCCTGGGCATCGACCGCCTGGTCATGCTCCTGACCAACACCCGCACCATCCGCGACGTCATCCTCTTCCCCCTCATGCGCCCCCGGGATTAGGAACCACGAAGACACGAAGGGGACGAAGAACACGAAGCATACAATCACGCGAGAAGGATGAAACGGGGGGTTTTATGTCGACGCCGATGCGCATGGCTGGGCTGGGACCGCAGATCGAGGCGCTGGGACATCGCATCATCGGCGCGGCAATTGAAGTTCATCGTACGCTGGGGCCGGGCTTTCTCGAATCGGTGTATGAAGAGGCGATGGCGCACGAATTGAGCCTCGCCAACATTCGGTATAAGCGACAGATTCCCATTAAGGTCAGCTACAAAGGTATTCAGGTGGGCAATCACCGACTCGATCTGCTGGTCGAAGACACCATCATTGTGGAGTTGAAGGCTGTCGACGCCCTGGGGCCGGTCCACAAAGCCCAATTGATCTCCTACCTCCGCGCCACCAATCTTCGCCTGGGCTACATCTTCAACTTTAATGCCCCCGTGCTGCGCAACGCGATGGAACGTATAGTGCTCTGACACTGCCTTCCTTGGTGTTCTTCGTGTCTTCGTGGTTTGACACATGTACAAGGTGCTGCTGATTTCGAAGTATCTGCGTCGCAAGCTGGCGCCTTTGTTTGCGGCGGTGGCGGTGACGATTTGTACCGCGATGGTCATCATCGTCATCAGTGTCATGGGCGGGTTTCTCCAGACCATGCGCGACGCGGCCCGGCGAGGCACGGGCGATATCACCATCGAGGCGGGGTGGACCGGGTTTCCCCACTACGCGGAGCTGGCCCAGACACTCGAACAACTGCCGGAGGTGCACGCCGCCACGCCCGTGATCGTCGGGGCGGGCATGGTGAAGCTGGGCGATCACGTGCAGGTGGCGCCCGTGGTGCTGGGGGTGGACCCTGCTGACCTGAACAAGGTGCTGCCCTTCCAGAGCACGCTCTACTGGGGCGAGGAGAACATGTCGCTGCCGCAGGTGCGTCAGCGGGCCATGCAGTGGCAACTGCCCTGGGACGATCCTGCCGATGCGGATGGCAGCCAGGCGAGCGAGGCCAACGGCAACGGCAAGACGACGCCTCCACGCGGCATCATGCCCGGCATCGAGGTCTACCCCAAACGCCGTGACAAGGGTGGCCAGTACGCAAGCTGGCAGTCGCTCATCGGTGCACGCATGAACCTGACCGTTGTGCCCGTCACGCAGGCCGGCGGAATGCTCGAACCGGAAACGCGCGAACTGGTCGTCGTCAACGAGATCAAGAGCGGCCTGTACGACGTCGACAAGTCGCACATCTTCGTGCCTTTCGACCTGCTGCAGGAAATGATGGGCATGGGGGCGGATGAAGTGATCGACCCGGAGACGGGCGAGCCGGTGGGCGGCCGGCATGAACCGCGCGCCAGCCGGATTCTGGTACGGGCAGCCCCCGGGGTGGATCTGGAAACGGCTCACGAAGCCGTCCGCAAGGCCACCGCCCGGTTCGCCGCCAACCACCCTGATATGACCGGCCTGTACACCTACACGTGGGAGGATCAGCACCGCGATCTGCTCAACGCAGTGCGGAATGAAAAGGGCCTCATCACCGTTCTGTTCACCATCATCAGCGTCGTGGCAGTGGTCATGGTCGCGACGATCTTCTACATGATCGTGCTTGAAAAGACACGCGACATCGGCGTGCTGCGCGCCATCGGCGCCTCGCGCATGGGCATCGCCAACATCTTCCTGGGCTACGGTCTGGTCATCGGCCTGCTCGGCGCGATCCTGGGCACCGCCCTGGGTGTCACCTTCGTCTACAACCTCAACGAACTGCAGGACCTGCTCGATGCATGGTTCGGCTGGCGCATGTGGAGCGCCGAGACCTACTACTTCGACGAAATCCCCGAACACGTGGACTACGCCGAAGCCGCCCTCATCGCCTTCGGAGCCGTCGTATCCAGCCTCGCCGGGGCCCTCATCCCCGCAGCACTGGCGGCGCAACTCGATCCGGTGGAGTCGTTGAGATACGAGTGAGAAATCCGGAATCCGAAGCCCGAATGAATGACGGAAGACCAAATCCAGAAATTGAAAAGGGGGACATGCGATGGATGGCGATGGAAAACAGTACGATCTTGTGGAGCGGACAGCTGTGTTTAGTGAGCGTGTCGTGGAGATGCGCTTTTGGATTTCTGATTTGGGTTTTGTTTCGGATTTCGGGCTTCGGATTTCGGATTTTTGAATGACCACCACAACTACCACCATCCTCCGCACCACTTCGCTCCACAAGCACTATCGCCTGGGCGACCAGGACCTGCATGTGTTGCGCGGGGTGGATCTGGCGGTGGAGGCGGGTGAGTGGGTGGCGATTCTCGGAGCGTCGGGGTCGGGCAAGAGTACGCTGCTGCATCTGCTGGGCGGATTGGATCGGCCGGATGCGGGCCAGGTCCGCTTCAATGGCGACAACATCTTTTCACTCGGCGGCAGCAGGATCGATCAATACCGCAACCGATACGTCGGGTTCGTCTTTCAGTTCTATCACCTGCTGCCCGAACTGACCGCACTGGAAAACGTGCTGATCAGCGCCATGATGGGCCGATCGGTCTTCGGCTGGCCCGGTGTACGAAAATCGGTACGGCAGCGCGCCGTGCAGTTGCTCACACAGATGGGGCTGGGTGAGCGCCTGCGACACAGGCCGAACAAACTCTCCGGCGGTGAGCGCCAGCGCGTCGCCATCGCCCGCGCCCTCATCAACGAGCCGCGTGTGCTGCTGGCGGACGAACCGACGGGCAACCTCGATGCCGACACGGGCCGACAGATCCTCGCCCTGCTGGCTGACCTGCACAAGGCGGGCCAGACCATCGTCATGGTCACCCACGATCAGCGCATCGCAGACTATGCCGACCGATGTCTGACGCTCGAACGCGGCAAGCTGGTGGGGTGAAAATTCAAAGTGCAAAGTTCAAAATGCAAAGTGCTGAGGAACCCGCTCTTCGCTGCGCTCAGGACGGGTGTGAATGCTGTGTTTCATTTTGCACTTCTTAACCTTGAACCCCCTTCTCACAGCACGCCATACTTCTCATACGCTGCCGTTGCCTTCATGCCGGCGCGGATGGCGTCGCGGGTGATGTTTTCAGCGTGCACCTTTTCCCACGCACGATGGATCGCTTCCTCTTCCACCTCCTGAGGCACAACCACGACGCCATCGATGTCCGCGAAGACCAGATCACCGCTGCGGAACGTGACACCTGCGATCTCGACAGGCACATCGATATCGATCACACGCTGACGGTGCAGGCTGTCGTAGACGCTCGTGCCACGGGCAAAGACAGGGAACCGCATCGCTCTCATCTTCTGCACATCGCGGACAGCTCCGTCGATGATCGCACCGATACAGTCGCTGTTGCGGGCTGCGGTGGACAGCAGCTCGCCCCAGATGCCCGAGCGCATCGATCCGCCCGCCGCTGCAATCAGCACATCATCCGGCTGACACGCATCGATCGCACGCAGTTCCAGTTCATACGGCCTGGGATCCTCGTGCGCCATATCGGCCCAAAGCGTCGTTTTGCACCGCCCCACCAGCAGATCGTCCACGGTGAACGGCCGAAACTGCACGCGCGGCGACTGGTTGCGGTAGCCCAGTGCATCCAGCGCATCGCACACCACCGCGCTATACAGCTTCGTGCGCATCATTTCGAGCGTAATCGTTTGCATCCGCGTCATCGCGTGGGTTCTCCTGTCGGCGCAAGGGCCTGTTGTCGAAGTTCGCCCGTCAACTGTTCAGCTGCGCGGCGCACCGCCTCCACCAACTGCTGCTCGCGACCGTCAGCCGCCCGCGCCGTCGGCAGACTCACACTGATCGCGGCGATCACGCCCTGATCGTCAAAGACAGGCGCAGCGATGCAGGTCACGCCCACATCGGTCTGGTCGCGCTCGATGGCATAGCCGTTCTTCTGAGCTGTATCGAGAATCGCCATCAGCTCATCGACGTCGGTAACGGTGTACGGCGTGCTGCGCAGCAGCTTGCCGCTCAGGTGATAGAGCCGGCGTTCACGCGGCAGAAACGCGAGGATCGCGCGGCCCAGCGCGGTGCAGTGCACCGGATCGCGGGCGTTGGCATGAGCGACCCGGCGAAGCGGGTGCGGGCTTTCCAGGACGGTCAGGTAGAGGATGCGGCCGTTGCGCAGGACACCCAGGTTGACCGTCTCCTGCGTTTCCAGATGCAGGTCGCGCAGGATGAAGTCGGCTGCATCCATGAGGGCGCGGTCCTGCCCGCCGGCGAGCAGCAGCCGCAGCCGGCCGGTCTGCCGGTAGATGCCGCCCTCCAGCCGTTCGATGTATCCCATCGTGGTGAGGATTTTCAGGATCCGGTGAGCCGTGGGCTTGGTCAGCCCGACCTCCTGCGCCAGCTCGGCCAGCGACCGCCCCTCTTCCGCATTGGCCGTCGCCTCCAGCAGCCCCATCGCTTTGACAATCACAGTTGATTCCATTACTCTGATCGTACTGTTCCATTAAACAAAACGCAAGGGCCTGGCCTCTAGCCTCCTGGCGTTCACCCCCTGCCGGGACTCGTATGCGGGTTGGCATCGTCGCACTGCTGCAGGAGTCCAACACGTTCATTCGTCAGCCGACGACGCTGGCGGAGTTTGAGCGGG
The DNA here is from genome assembly GCA_937988825.1 of uncultured Phycisphaeraceae bacterium. Lineage (GTDB taxonomy): Bacteria > Planctomycetota > Phycisphaerae > Phycisphaerales > Phycisphaeraceae > CALKHT01. Next base: position 13,503 of record CALKHT010000036.1, on the reverse strand, counting down.
ATATGCTGCTGCGCGGCGCGGCGGTCGAGCGGCAACTGGCCGGGGCGCATCACGAGGTGGGCGGGTTCTTCGAAGGGCTGGCAGCCGCGGGCATCGAGGCGGTGCCCATCTTCGCCGCCCGCGCGGTACCGTTCGGCATCATCACCGCCGAGGCGTTCGACACCCTGCTGGCGATGCTCTTCGAATCGCTTGATGAGGCGCAACGGACCGGGCCGCTCGACGGCATCCTCGCCGCAGCTCACGGCGCGACGGTCAGCCAGGTTCATTGCGATGCGGATGGCCACTGGCTTTCGCTGCTGCGCGACCGCATCGGCCCGGACATGCCGCTGATCTGCACCATCGACCCGCACGCCAACGCGTCACCCCGCATGGTTGCCGCGTGCGATGCGACAATCGCCTACCGCACCAATCCGCACATCGACCAGCGTGCCTGCGGTCGGGCCGCCGCGGACCTCATGGCCGCCACGCTTCGCGGCGAGGTCGCGCCCACGCAGGCGCTGGCCGCCCCACCCATGGCGATCAACATCGAGCGACAGCTCACCGCGGAACCACCCTGTTGCAGGCTGTACGAAGCGGCGCGAGCAATCGAGCAGAACGAGGCTGTGCTCTCCACCAGTATCGTGCTGGGCTTTCCCTATGCCGATGTGCCGGAGATGGGATCGTCCGCGATCGTCGTGACCAACGGCGACCGCGAGCTGGCGCAGCAACTCGCCGATGAGCTTGCCGCAACGATGTGGGCGATGCGGGCGGAACTGGCGGGCGAGTTCATCTCGGTGGATGAAGCGATCGATCGCGCCGCCAAGCTGGACGGGCCGGTGTGCCTGCTGGACATGGGTGACAACGTGGGCGGCGGCGCTCCGGCTGACAGCACAGTCCTCGCGCACGCACTGGTAGAATGCACCACCGCAGCACAGCCAGGCTTCATCTGCCTGTACGACCCCGAGGCTGTACGCGCAGCCACCGCGGCGGGCATCGGCGCCACCGTGTCGTTGCGGATGGGCGGCCACGCTCCTGATTCACCGGGTCCGCCGCTGGAACGCACGTGCATCGTCGAACATCTGTGCGATGGCGTCTACGATGAACCGCAGCCGCGCCACGGCGGATTCACGCGCTTCGATCAGGGCACCACCGCCATCGTCCGTACGAGCCATCTCACCATCATGCTCACGACATTGCGAGCCGCACCCTACAGCCTGCAGCAGCTCATCGCCTGCGGCGTTGACCCCGCACGCTTCCACTTCATTGTCGCCAAGGGCGTGCACGCCCCCGTCGCCGCCTACGCTTCGGCCTGCAAACACTTCATTCGCGTGAACACACCCGGCATCACCTGTGCCGACATGACGCTCCTGCACTATGCGCACCGACGCCGGCCGATGTACCCTTTTGAACGCGATACCGTCTGGCACCCCGCCACACCAATCCGGAGCCTGCCGTGAGCGAGCCGATCAATATTGCGACGCACATCCTTCGCGGCACGACCGACGGCCCACACCTGCTCATCACCGGCGGAGTCCACGGCGACGAATACGAACCCATGGCCGCGATCCGACGCCTCATCCGCGAGATCGATCCAACCCAACTGCGCGGCCGCGTCACGCTCGCGCCAGTCGTCAATGAAAGTGCATTCGAGCGCAGGCACCGCTGTGGTGCGGATGGACTCGATCTGGCCCGCACCTTTCCCGGCGATCCGAACGGCAGCATCACGCAGCGCACCGCGCATGCCGTCGCCGCACTCATCCGCAGTGCCGATTACTACATCGACCTGCACACCGGTGGAGCCGCGTTAACAATCTATCCGCTGGCGGGCTACATGCTGCATACCGATAGCGATGTGCTCGCCACACAGCGGGACATGGCACGCGCCTTCAATCTGCCGGTCGTATGGGGAACGGATGCCAGCCTGCAGGGCCGTTCGCTCTCCGTCGCGCGCGATGCGAACATCCCCGCGATCTACGCTGAATATGGCGGAGGCGGCACGTTCAATCCCGATGCGGTTGACGCCTACGTTGAAGGCTGCCTCCATGTGATGGCCATGCTCGGAATGCTTGATCGGCCCGCGCCGCCATCACGTGTCGCGCATATCGTGGAAGATTCGCGACCCAATTCGGGCTATCTGCAGGTGCAGCATCCCGCACCGATGGCAGGATTCTTCACACCCTGCGTCGCGCTGGGCGACGCCGTGAAGCGCGGCGATGTACTCGGCAGCGTCTGCGATGTGCTGGGCACATCCAGTGAACCAGTCACCGCGAATGAGGATGGCATCGTCCTGCTCCTGCACACCGTCGGTCGGGTGGAAGCGCGCGAAGCGCTGGCTGTCATCCTTCCCACAAACCTCGCCACGCCCGCATCGGACACGCACCGCCACGCACTGGAGTCACACGCATGACCGAGCAACCCGTCGCGATCATCACCGGCGCATCGCGCGGCATCGGCGCTGCCACCGCGCAACGCTTCGCCGAAAAGGGCTATCACCTCGCACTGGTGGCGAACGATGAGCCGGGCCTGAAGCAGGTGGAGCAAACGTGCCGCGCCGCGGGTGTTGATGTGTTGTGCTGCGCGGGTGATCTGGCGGACCTGGACTTTGCGCGCAGCGCGGTGGATGCCACTGTGCAGCGATGGGGCCGACTGGATGTGCTTGTGAACAACGCCGCCTGGCGTGAAATCGTCAGCATGCGCCGCATCACCCTGGAAAGCTGGGAGCGAACGCTGCGCGTGTCGCTCACCGCACCGGCTTTCCTTTCACGCTGGGCGGCTGAAACAATGGAACGCCAGCAAGGCGGCGTCATCATCAACATCTCCAGCGGCATGTCACAGCAGGCTGCGGGCATCTCCCCCGCCTACATCGCCGCCAAGGGCGCGCTCGATGCGCTCACCTACGAACTGGCGTCGCTCTACGGCCCATCCAACATCCGCGTCGTCGCCATCAACCCCGGTGCCATCGACACGGGCCTGAGCGATGACCTTGCCGGCGATGCCGAACGCACCACCACCGTGCGGCGTTTCAGCGAGGACATGGTCATGCTGCGACGCTGGGCAACAGCAGATGAACTGGCGCGTTTCATCGTCGCCATGGCCGGCGATGACGCCTCCTACCTCACCGGCACCACCATCACGATCGACGGTGGCTGGCTGCGGCAGCGTCTGCCCCTGAGCGTGCGACAGAAAGCCTATCCCGAGGATTTCCCATCATGACCATCTGGCGCTTCGCCGACCTCATCGATGCGCCTGAGCCGGAGGCACGGCTGTCCCTCGGCGAGGGCAATACCCCCCTGCTGCGATCGCGATCCATCGGCCCGCGCGCCGGAATGCCCAACCTCTATTTCAAAGTCGAAGCCACCAATCTCACCGGCTCGTATAAGGATCGCTTCGCAGCCGCGGCTGTGTCGCACATGCGAAGCGCTGGCGTCAAACACTGCCTGGCCACCAGCAGCGGCAACACCGGCGCCGCCCTGGCCGCCTACTGCGCCGCAGCAGGCATTCGCTGCACCATCGCGGCTGTCGAAACCGCGCCCCAGCAGAAATTGCAGCAGATGATGGCTTACGGCGCGCGCGTGCTGCGCGTTCGCGGGTTCGGCCCCGATCCGCAGATCACCCGTCAGACTTTCGAGACGATCCAGGCGCTCGGACGCGAACCGGGCAACGCGCTGCAGATCAGCGCCTATCGCTACAGCCCGCAGGGCATGAAGGGCGTGGAAACAATCGCGTTCGAACTGGCGGAACAGATTGACGGGCCGATCGATCACGTCTTCTGCCCGGCCGGTGGCGGCGGACTCACCCTCGCCGTCGCGCGCGGCTTCGCCAAACTTCACGCACGCAACCCGAAGGCCACCACAACCGCCATCCACTGCGTTCAGCCACGCGGCAACGACACCATCGCCTCACCCCTGCAGCGCGGCGACAACACTGCGCAAGCCGTCACCTGCACCACGCGCATCAGCGGCCTGCAGGTGCCCGACATCGTCGATGGTGACGACGTCATCGCCGCCTGCCGCGCCGTCGGCGGACAGGGCCACCTCGTCGACGATGAGGAGGTCTGGCGCACCCAGCAGCGGCTGGCCCGCGAGGAAGGCATCTTCTGCGAACCCGCCGGCGCCGTCGCCCTGACCGCCGCCCTCAACGCCGCCCATACCGGTCGCATCCCCCCCCACGCCACCACCATCTGCCTCATCACCGGTACAGGCTTCAAGGACAGCGCCTCCATCACCCAAATGCTCGCCGGCGAGGAAGCACCGATGATCGCACTCGACGATCTGCCCCCCGGACTTCAATGAGGCCGCACCGAGGGAGGTGCGGAAACCAAACAATCCATTCTCCGACTGACAGGACGCTGTCAGTGACAACGCTATAATCGCGACCAAAATGTCGTAGTGGGGCAAATCCACGACATTCGTTCTGAAGCTTAACTACTGGGGGCCATATCCCTGATTTCGGGGGATGACGAACGCAAATGTATAGGTATGGAGCACCGGGTACACCGGGGCGTACCAATTCGATCCATTTTCCACTTCCTCAGGAGATGACCATGACGACTACACTTCCTCCCAGGAGTTCCAGGAGCGCGACGACGACATCAGATGCGCGACCGCTTACGCTGGATGTTCTGCAGAATGCAGTTGCGGGGCAGGCGGCGGGTTTTCGGTGCGTGACGGAGTATCAGCCTGCGGGCGGCCAGGGCGACAAGATCTTTCCACCGACGTATGAAGGCGGCCAATACGCATCTGAGGACCGACGTCTACCCGATTATGAAGACCCCGTGCCGTGTGTGCTGCTCGATTCCGTGCAGTCTCAGGCCAACCGCATGGAGCTGGCACTGCTGGATGCGTGGGAACGCGGCAGGCTCACGTTGCCGGTCATCACCGTCGACTTCAGGGGACAGGATCTGCCCCGCGTGTTGCGCATCACCAGCCTGGAGGCGCCGCACCGCATCGCGGATGCTCTGCTGCGTGACAGCCTGCTCAACGGTGAACTTTTCCGTAAGTCGACAATCGGCAAACGACTGGACAACGTCGACAATCGCAATGCGACAGCCTTGTTCGAACTGTGCCCGACGGCTCTGGTTTTTGGGATGTGGGATTCGACGGGACCCAAAGGTGGTCTGGGGGCGAAGTTCCAGCGGGCACTGGTATCCGAACTCGTGGGCATTAACGCCGTCACAGGTGTGAAGACCAGCAGCCGTATCGATCCGGCTCAGATCACGCTGTCCGCAGGACCGCTCTATAAGGATAAGGAAGGTAACTGGACACTCGATGAAAAACGAGCGGTCAAAGAGAAGAACAGCCCAGCCAAATTCGGTAAAGACGGCAAACCGTCTGAAGCCAACCACGGCAACGTCACCCCCTCGATCACCGAAGGCGGCGTCACCATCGACAAAGCCATCCAGACAACCGTCATCTCACTGCCCGCACTGCGGCGTCTGCGTTTCCCGATCAACGAGAAATATTCGCCAGCTGTCGATGATGCGGCAAGGACAGTGCTGGCGGCACTGGGATTGTGCGCGGCGACGCTCACGCGCGAACAGGGGTGCGACCTGCGTTCGCGGTGTCACCTGCACGCTGTAAAAGACTATGTATGGGAGTTGCTCGATCAGCCCGGCACAACGCCGCAAACGTTCACGCTCACCGGTATGGAAGCGATTGCGTTGTACAACGACGCGGTGGCTCAGGCGAAGAAGGCGGGCCTGCCTTACCTCGAAAAGGAACTGACGCTTACGCCCTCGCCTGAACTGGTGGCGCTGGTGAAGCGGAGCCAGGAGATTCTGGCAGCCACGGGTGGCGACGAGGAAGGGGGCAACTGATGTTCGCATTAGGGATTCGCTACCTCAATGGATGGGCGATGGCGTCACACCACGCCGACCGCGATCGCCCAGAGTGGCCGCCACATCCCGACCGCATCTTCATGGCACTGGCTGCGGCACATTTCGAAACCGATGGCAACGAGGCTGAACGTCGCGCGTTGCAATGGCTCGAAGCGCTGCCTGCCCCCAAACTCGCTGTCGGCGATGCAACCAGACGCACCATCGTCACCAGCTATGTGCCGGTGAACGATACGGAAATTGCGCGAGGAAGAAAGGATTCGCCGCAAGCGCTGGCCAAACGGCTGGAGCGAGCAGAGAAGGTGAGCACTCTGAACGCAGCCAGGGATGCGGGACTGGCACTGCTACCCGAGCATCGCAGCCGACAAGCTCGGAACTTTCCCGTCGCACTTCCGACGTGCGCACGAAATGGCGTGACAGAGGAAACGCCAATGCCGCACGTCTATCTGATCTGGGATGTGGATGTGCCCCAGGAGCATCGGCAGGTTCTGGCTGATCTGTGCGCGAAGGTGACATCGGTCGGACACTCGGCCTCTTTCGTGCAGATGTGGGTCGAGCCATCGCCACCACCGCCCACACACGTACCGCGGGAGGGCGTGGCTGCCGCATACCAGCTCCGCATTCCGACAGCGGGACGGCTCGAACAACTGGAAGCGCGTTACGTCATGGGTCTGCGTCCTTCGTCGTCACTGTCGCGGGGTTACGTGCGAGCAACAGTGGAATCGTCCCAGGAAAAGCCATGGCGCTCGTGTTTCGATGAGCACCTCCTGATCTTTCGCCGCGTAGATGGTCCGCGACTGGGCGTCGAAAGCACGCTGGTGCTGACAAAAGCGTTACGAGAGACGGTAATGAGTAAATGCGGTATTCAGCCGCCACCGGAATGGGTCAGTGGGCACGCTGCGGATGGTTCGCCATCGCAACTAGCTCATCTGGCATTTATGCCGTTGCCACACGTGGGACATGAACACGCGGATGGGCGTCTGCTCGGGGTGGCGGTTGCGATTCCACGGAATGTGCCGGCTGATGAACAGCGACACTGTCTCGGCAAGGTTCTTTTCCATAATGGCCAGCCGCGTGAATTGACAATCCGCATGGGGCGGGCCGGCGTATGGACGATCGTGCTCGACGAGGGAGATGACGTGCGCAAGGCCTTGTCTCCACAGACGTGGGCCCCAATGCAGGGCACAACGCGGTGGGCGACCGTAACGCCAATCGTGTTCGATCGTCACCCGAAAAAGCCTGGCGATGCTGAAACGACCATTGCCAATGCATGTCGGCGAATCGATCTACCCGAACCTGTCGATATCACGCTTTGTCAGGTCTCCCCGTTCATAGGTGTCCCCCATGCCCGGCGGTACCCGCTTCTACAGCGAAAGACCGGTGGCAACCTGAATCACACACACGCGATCCTCACCTTTGATCGTCCCGTCGTCGGTCCGGTTCTGCTGGGGGCGGGACGTTTCCGTGGCTACGGCATGTGCCGGCCTTTGTGGAAAGGAGGCGGCGCATGAAACGACTGCGACCATCGGACTTCGCCGCATTCTTCGGGGAAGTTTACAAGGACAGCTCGGGCAGGCCGCTCGAACCATTCCCCTGGCAACAGCGTCTGGCTGAACGTGTTTGCGAAGGTGACTGGCCCGAGTGCATCGCCCTGCCGACCGCTGCGGGCAAAACCGCCTGCATTGACATCGCGGTATTCGCCCTTGCCTGTCAGGCACACCTTCCGCCGCAGGAGCGTACGGCCCCACGACGCATCTTCTTCGTGGTTGACCGCCGTGTGGTGGTGGACCAGGCCTTCCTGCACGCCAGAGAGCTCGCTGAGATTCTGGATAAAGCTGAAACAGGCATCGTAAAGCAAATTGCAGACGCGCTGCGCGAACTTGCAGGCGGAATAGCGGATCACCGACCGCTTGATTGTTACGCCCTGCGCGGGGGAATGTATCGCGACAATGCATGGGTGCGCTCGCCACTTCAACCGACGGTGATCACTTCGACGGTTGATCAGGTGGGAAGCCGCCTGCTGTTTCGCGGCTATGGCGTCTCAGATACATCAAAACCACTACACGCGGCCATGGTGGGCAACGATGCGCTCATTCTGCTGGACGAAGCTCACTGTTCCCGTCCCTTCGCACAAACGGTGGAGTCTGTCGCCAGGTACCGCCAGTGGGCAGAGGAACGAATTAGCTTGCCGTTCCAATTCGTCACGATGAGCGCCACACCACCCGAGAATGTGATCGAGCGTGAGGAACGCCGAAAGCGCGAGCGACCCGAAGTACCTTCGCTGATTTTCGGAATGAACGAAGATGATCGCAACCACCCCACGCTCGGTGCTCGAATCAGCATGCACAAACCTGCCCGACTGGTGGTCGCGGAAAAGGCCAAAGGGAAAAGGTGGCGCCAGGCGCTGGTTACCGAAATGGCAAAGCACGCGCGAGCGCTGGCCGAGCGTTACGCCTCAGTCGGCATCATCGTCAATCGCGTGGCGACCGCACGCGAACTGGCAAAGGAACTCGACGCGGTCTTGGTGACCGGGCGAATGCGTCCACTCGATCGTGATCGACTGTTCCAGCATCACCTGGAACCGCTGTTGTCGAACAAACCGGGTTCACCTCCGCAGTATGTCGTTGCCACTCAGTGTCTGGAGGTCGGTGCGGACTTCGATTTCCATGCTCTGGTTACCGAGTGTGCCAGCCTGGATGCACTGCGTCAGCGGTTCGGCCGCCTGAACCGTGTGGCCGCACGTCAGGAAGGCGAAGCAGTCATCGTAATCCGCGCGAATCAGACCGATCCAGCACCAGACGAGAGCGATGCCGACCCGGTGTACGGCAACAGCATCGCAAATACATGGAAATGGCTGAACCAGAATGCCGTCGATGGTGTGTTCGACTTCAGAGTCGCATCCGTCCAGAGTCTCACGGATGAAATGACAACAGAGACACTGACACAATTGAACGCTCCTGCGCCCGATGCTGCCGTGTTGCTACCAGCGCACCTTGACCTGTGGTGCCAGACCAGCCCACGACCGGAGCCTGATCCTGACCCGGCACCCTTCCTGCATGGTCCCTCACGCGGTGTGCCCAATGTGCAGGTGGTCTTCCGTGCTGATCTCGGTAACGATGTTAATCTCTGGAAGAATATCGTGGCCTTGTGCCCGCCTTCGTCAGCCGAGGCACTTCCGGTACGCATTGATGTCTTCAAAAAGTGGCTGACAAGCACGAAAATAATCGATGATTCCAGCGACGTGGAAGGCGAGGTGGCGTCTGCGGGTGAAGAACTGGATCACATTGCTCAACAAGTTCTGCTATGGCGCGGGCCAGATTCCAAAGACACGCGCGTCGTCACCTCTCTCAAAAATATTCAACCTAACCAAACATACGTTCTGCCAATAACAGACGATGTCGATTATTCCGGCCTGGGCGATTTTCTTCCCGCAAGTTCCACGGAAGAGAATGATGCTGCAACAGCGCCACAACCTACCGACCTGGGCGACGAAGCGTTCCAGCGTGCCAGGGATTACGCCATTCTGCGTTCCACTACAATTCCTGCACTGAAAGACCTCACACTCGATGATGAAGATTTCGAGGAAAAACTGGATCAGGCGCTTACTCCGTTGCTCGACGATCCTCGCAAATGGGTACAAACTGCGGCGCGTAATCTTTGCGATGCGAGAAGACGCATCGTTAAGGTGCACCCAGCAGGTGGCATCATCATCATGGGGCGCAGGCGACTAAACCTTAACAAGGGGCTGGTCGCCGTCGAGGAAACCTGGCAATCAAGTTCATCGACTCCTGTGCTTCTCGAAGAGCACAATACGGCGGTCTCCGCACAAGCACGCCTTTATGCCGAGAAAGCAGGAGCTGATCCACGATATGTGGATACCGTGGCTCTGGCTGGCAAGTACCATGATACCGGAAAGGCTGACTCACGGTTCCAGGCCTTACTGCACGGTGGCAACCGCCGCCGTCTGTGGGGTTACCCGCATCTCATTGCCAAATCCATCGTGTCAATGGTGACCGCTAACGATCGCGAAGAAGCACGAAAACGGGCAGGGCTGCCGAAACATTTCCGGCATGAAATGCTTTCGTTGCAGTTGGTCGAGCAGTGTATCGACGTGCCTTTGAAGCCAATCGAACGGGATTTGTTGTTACACCTGATCGGCTCGCACCATGGGCATGGACGGCCGTTGGCCCCCATTGTCGTCGACGACGATCTTCCCCCGGCCGTGCAATACAACGGTTGGAGCCTCTCTCAGGACACGCGTCAAGCATTCATTTCGCCCCATCGTTTGGACTCCGGCGTTGCCGAACGGTTCTGGTCGCTCACGCGGCGGTTCGGTTGGTGGGGACTGACATTCTTTGAGTCCATGTTGCGTCTGGCGGATTGGGCTGTCAGTGACGAAGCAGAAAGAAAGGCATCCAGATGACCACAATCGCAAGACAGGAACTTGTTCTGTCCGGGCTTGACGGCTCCAACCCGCTTGCGTTTCTCGCCGCGCTGGGCGCCTTTCGTGCACTCAACCACGTTCGGCCCAACGATCAGGTGAAATTGAGGTGGCGACAAGCACAGGGGGCATGGCGTCCAGTGCTTGTATCGGCACCTCCCCCAGACGACATCGTTGATGCTTTGTACAAAGTATGTCGACAGACCTGTGACCATCCGACGCTGAACCTGGCCGACAATCTCACGATTGGTGTCGATGACTTTCGATCCCATCTGCGCCAGCAATCTCTCCTGCCTGATCGCCAGGCAACCGCGTTCGCTGCAGCATTTGGGAGCGAAGCAATTCCCACCGATAACGGCCTGATCAGCGATACCGCTCTTCGCACGATGGCGGGGGCAGGTCATCAGCATTTTCTTAAAACGATGCGCACCATTCTGGAAAGTGTAACTATGGCCCATCTCCACAAGGCACTCTTCGAACCCTGGCGTTATGACGACCCGCTCAAAGGAATGAACCTGCGTCTGGATCCGATGGATGAGAAGCGTTACGCGCTTCAATGGAACGATCCCAGTGGCGATCCCACGCGCAATCACAGCGGCAACGTCCTGGGCGCCAACGCACTGGCCATTCTGGGTATTCCATATCTGACCGTCGCCCCTGTGGGCAACAAGCTGCAAACCACCGGATTCCAGGGCCACCTCAGTCGCGATTGCTACTGGACCTGGCCAATCTGGAACGTTCCCCTCTCGTGTGATGTGGTCGCCTCGGTGCTCACGTTGGCAGAACTCCAGGAACAGAAAATTGATCACGAGAAACTTACGCCACGAGGTATTGTTGCCGTGTATCGAAGCCAGCGAATCACGACGGGTAAATTCCGTAACTTCACGCCTGCGGAGTCTGTCTGATGGAGCACCGTCATGGATCGGCTCAGCAAGCACAATACAGAACCCCGCGACGTCGCACCGATGCACGGCGATACCCCTCCCCTGCCCGTACGCATGCTCAATGAGTATGTGTACTGCCCGCGGCTGTTCCATCTCATGCATGTTGAGGGGCGCTGGGCGGATAACGTCTACACCGTCGAAGGTCGGCATGTGCATCGGCGGGTTGATCAGCTTGATCATGTACTGCCCGATCCGGAGGCTGCGACTGCGGGTTCGGATAATGACGAGACGAACGGGCTCGATGTGCGGGACGGTGGTGATGAGCCGCCGGTGATTTCGCGTTCGGTGCCGTTGAGTTCAGATCGTCTGCATCTGACGGCGAAGCTCGATCTGGTTTCATCCGATGGCATTGAAGCGGTGCCGGTGGAAACGAAGCGAGGCCGAGTGCCCGACAATCCGCAGCGGTCCTACGAGCCGGAACGCGTGCAACTCATGGCTCAGGGTCTGCTGCTGCGCGAGCATGGTTACACATGCGATCATGGGGTGCTCTATTTTGCAGGCTCACGAACGCGCGTGGATGTGCCCTTCACGCCCGAGCTTGAGGCGGATACGCTCAACTACATTCGTGATGCCCACCTTGCTGCTGCCAGCACACACTTGCCGCTGCCGTTGGAAGACAGCCCCAAGTGCAACGGTTGTTCGTTGAACGGCATCTGCCTGCCGGATGAGACGCTTGCCCTCGCCGCTGTTCCGCGCGATCCGCAGCAGCCGGATGTTCGCAGGCTCTATCCCGCACGCGAATATGCGACACCGCTTTATGTACAGGAACAGGGCGCTTCCGTTGGTAAAACACACAGCAAGCTCATCGTGCGACGTAACCGCGAGGATATCGCCCAGGCCCGACTCAAGGATGTGAGCCAGCTTGTCCTGTGCGGCAATGTCCAGGTATCCACCCAGACGGTCCATCTTCTTTGCGAAGCGGGCGTGCCCATTATTTACCTATCGACCGGGCACTGGTTCAGTGGAATCACCTTCGGCCAGGGCCTGCGCAACGCGTATGATCGGGCTGCCCAGTTTCGCACCGCGGATGATCCGGCTCGCTGTCTCGCGTTCGCACAACAGCTCATTGCGGACAAGGCGGCGAATCAACGGGCATTATTGCGCCGCAACGCGACGGTGGATCAACGTGTGCTCGACGATATGCAGGATCTGATCGGACGGATCAGGGAAATCCCTTCGATCGATGCGTTGTTAGGACTGGAGGGCAGCATTGCAGCGATCTACTTCAGGCATTTCGCTCAGATGCTCAAGCCACGTGATTTCGATACTCAGTGGGATTTCAACGCGCGTAACCGCCGTCCACCACGCGATCCGGTGAACGCGCTGCTGTCGTTTGGTTATGCCCTGCTGGCGAAGGAATGTACAGTTGCGCTTTTGAGCGAAGGGCTCGACCCCTGGTGGGGGTTTTATCATCAGCCGCGACACGGCAGGCCGGCACTGGCGCTGGACCTGATGGAACCGTTCCGCCCTACCGTTGTCGACTCGGCTGTCATCACCGCGATCAACACCGGCATGGTGCATCTGCGAAGCTTTGCGCGATCACAGGCAGGATGCGTCCTGCAACCAGCCGGGCGAAAGGCGTTCCTTCGGGCCTACGAAAGTCGCCTTGATCAGCTCATCACACATCCGCTGTTCGATTACCGATGCTCGTGGCGCACCGTCATTCGATTGCAAGCGCGCCTGCTGGCCAGATGGTTGCGCGGCGATGTCGTTTCCTACACCAGCATCGTCACGAGGTAACCATGGCCCGACGACACTACCTCATCAGCTATGATATCAGCGACGATCGCCGGCGAAACAAGATCTTTCAGGCACTGGACGGTACGGGCGATCACGTACAGTTCTCCGTCTTCCTGTGTGAACTGAACCGACGCGAACTGGCGGAACTGCGCAGCGAACTGGAATCGCACGTGCATCACCGCGAGGACCAGGTGCTGATCCTCGACCTGGGGCCGGCACACCTGAGCCTCGAATCCGCCATGCAGGTACTCGGCCGACCGCACGAACCGCTGGTGCGAACCGTCATCGTGTGACGTTTCATCGTGCGGCGTTATGAAAGAAGCACTGACATTGAGCAGAGCGATTATAATGAAAACAGGCCATCGAGCGGCGACGTGGTCAACCATCCCCCGCCATTGCTCGCGTTCCTTGACAAGTAAAGAGTTACGAACGATTCATGCAAGTGCCCACACGCAATTGTCCCGCCGCGACGCCACCCTCTCGCACGCGCCTTCCGAAGTTCAGGCATCACCGCCAATTGCAAGGCCATGCGTCTCTGCACCATCACCGGTGCAGCCTCATTGAAG
>CALKHT010000035.1 GCA_937988825.1 uncultured Phycisphaeraceae bacterium | reverse complement strand
TCGTAACAAGGTAGCCGTAGGGGAACCTGCGGCTGGATCACCTCCTTTCTAAGGGATTTCCTTAGACGTGGCGCCTTCAACCGAAGGCTAAGTGACCCGGAAATGCACACGGTCCATTCCGACCGCGTCAACCCGGTAAACCAGTGGAGCGATCCACACCACGAATCGTCAGCACAACCTCGTCCCGCCCACGCGGGATAGCCATGCGGCAACGTATGGCGAAGGCAACCCAACTGTTCACCTGTCAGGGATCTTGTTCAATCCCACGGAACCAATGAAAACCCGCCCTCCAGTGGCGGGTTTTTTTATGATGGATTATTCACGGTTGACGTTGCCGATCGTCAGGGGGGCCGTCGCATGATCGGTTGCCCCTTTGGTGAGGGCTGCCCGGCTGAGGCCGGGTTACTCACTGCCAGAGGTGGAGTACCTGATCGACCCGGAAATGTGGAAGCTTCGGACTCTGTTCGTCCGGAGCTTTTTTATTGGTTTGATACGCATGCGATCGTCCGGTCAGTCTGCGACAAGACAACCTGACAAATGGTCGTACGAAGTCATTCCTGCTTCATCAGGTCCTCGATGCGGCAGCGCAGCACGAGGATGCAGGTGGTGGTGAGGGATGAGCCGGGGTGGCCGATGGATCAGCGTTTGCTTTCGCCTTCCGCGGCGCGCTTCTGCTGCATCTGCCGCAGTTCCTCGACGCTCATCACGTTGCGTGACTCGGCGGGCTTCTTCTTCGGCTCAAAGAGATCGGTCAGCCCGTTCCACATGTCGGAGAAGATGTTCGTTTCCTTCTCATTCAGCACAGCCGGTGCAGCGGTGGGCGCTTTGGCGTCCGTGACGTGCGAGAACTGCCCCGAATAGTAGGACTTCTGGCGCACCACCCGTTTTTCGCAGCCGGCCAGCCCCGTCCACGCGCTGACGAACAGAACCGTCAGCAGCGTGCGACGGATCCACCGGGCCGTCGTTCCGCCTTGCATCGTCATCGCTGGAACTCCTGTCGTCCGATGAGGAGGAATCGCCTGTATTGTACCCCCGGCGGAGGTTGGTCGCAGGGATCGCCCGTGGCGTGGGGGCGGTCACAGATCAGCATCGGTGGGGGCCAGGTCGCGTTGTCGGCCGGTGGGGCGCAGGGCGAGCATGCCGCCAAGAATGCAGAAGGTGATGAGCGGGATCAGGCCGAAGGAGATGTTGTTGGTGGCGTGCCCGACCAGCGCCATGCCCGGGCCGAGGGCGAACGACAGGCCGATGAGTCCTTCGTGATGGCCGCCGGCCTCGACGGAAGCGTTTTCGACGACCATGGCGTAGTTGAGCGAGGCGTAGTAGGCCACGCCGTGCGTCAGGCCGAAGAGGAACGCGCCGATGAGCACGGTGGGCACGTTGGCGTCGAGCAGGGTCATGAAGAATCCGACGGGCATGAGCGTGGCGGCCGCGACGAGCCAGCGTCGTCTGCCATGCCAGCCGCCCCACAGGTGCAGCAGCAGAAACGCGACGAATCGTGCCACATCGACGCTGGAGGCCAGCGGCGTCGCCACGCGCACATCCAGCCCCAGCCGATTCTGCAGGATCTCGGGGAAGATGGGCACGAGCACGAAGATGAGCGCATAGCTCAGCAGCATGAGCCAGCGGGCGGAGCGAAGCTGTCGCTGCAAACGTGCCAGTTCATCGGGTGCGGGGCGATCCGGGTCATCGGCGGGCAGATGCGTGGGATGCATCGGCAGCGGATGGATGATCGGCAGCATCGCCAGCGCGATCGCAGCGGGAATGAAAAAGAGGCCCTCTGGCCAGGCGTTCAGCAGCTGACCCGCGGCGGCGATCGGAAACGGAAACGATGCCGACCAGGTGAGGTTGAATCGGCCCACCGCACGCCGTGTTTCAGCGGGGCTGCGTCCGGCACTGATGAAGCTTTCGACGACGGGCCAGGTGCCGCCGATGAAGAAGGATGACAGGATGAAGGCGGTGATGGTGGCGAACGGCCAGCGGATGCACAGGCCCATCGCCGCCGACGCCACCGCCAGCCCGATCATCATCGCCTGCAGCACACGCCGTTCCTTGAACCGCAGCGCCAGGCGATGGCTGAGCATCGCGCCGCAGACGTACACCAGTCCATATCCGACCGCGATCCAGAGGTTGGCGACCTGATCGAACGCGAAGACGTTGCGCGTGTAGAAGTAGAACGCCCGGCCCGGAAGAACCGATGCGATGGTGACCCAGAACGTAAGTTGGAGCAACCCGGTCAGACGCTGCAT
Organism: uncultured Phycisphaeraceae bacterium; assembly: GCA_937988825.1. Classification (GTDB taxonomy): domain Bacteria; phylum Planctomycetota; class Phycisphaerae; order Phycisphaerales; family Phycisphaeraceae; genus CALKHT01. The sequence continues at coordinate 4,966 of CALKHT010000035.1, read as the reverse complement.
GGGAGCGACGTTTCACTGGATAGGGTGCGAAAGCGTATCAAACTGCCCGTTGGATCCACAAATGGTGGGGAACCGCAAAGATCAGCTCATGCGTCCTGCTCCCGGCAATCATCGGTTCGCGATGAACGGGCGAACCGGTCAGATCACCTTCCGCGTCATCGCCCGGCGGATTTCCCGGCTGGCGTCCTTTTCCTTCAGCGTCTGACGTTTGTCGTGCGCCTGCTTGCCGCGCACAACCCCCAGTTCGATCTTGGCCCGGCCGCGCACGAAGTAGAGCGTCAGCGGCACGAGCGTGGCGCCTTTGGCGGAGGTCAGCCCCTGCAGCTTCAGGATCTGACGCTTGTGAGCCAGCAGCTTGCGGCGGCGCTTGGGTTCGTGATTGTTCGCTCCGGCCTGCGGATAAGGGGCAATGTCCACCTGATAGAGCCACAACTGCATGTCCGGCTCCACCCGGGCGTAACCTTCCGCCAGCGACACCTGGCCGGCGCGCACCGACTTCACCTCGCTGCCCGTGAGCTGGATGCCCACCTCCAGCGACTCCAGCACGTGGTATTCGTGCCGGGCGCGGCGGTTGACGATCCGCGGCCCGCCGCCGTCCGTCTCCGCTTTGCTCTTCCTGTCCTTCGAACCCTTGGCCATAGAAGGGGAAGCATACGCGAAGCGGTCGTCCGCGTCTGCGCGGGGCGGGTGTTCGGAGGGTGAAGGGGGTGGTGGGGCGGCTGTCCCACCGGCACTTCTACTTGCCGACACAGAAGGTGGCGAAGATGCGACCGATGACATCATCGGGAGAGACCTGCCCGCCCAGGCCGGCCAGAGCATCCAGCGCCGACCGCATCGCACCAGCCACCAGTTCCGGCGCGGGCAGCATGGCCTCATCCGTGTGCGGCTGCACGAGCTGGCGGGCGATGTCGAGCTGCTCCAGGGCGTGACGCAGCGCCGATTCATGCCGCGGATGCAGCGCCAGCATCTCGCCGCTGATGCTCACGCCACGCTCGCCCACGCGCTCGGCAATCGCACGACGCAGCTCGGCAAGGCCCGCGCCGGTTTGGGCGCTGACGGCAAGATCGCACGGCGGGGCGGTCACGCCGGGGGGAATCGGCACATCCGCCTTGGCGCGAATCCGCAGCACGGGAACACCCCGGGCGTCCACCTGCGCGATGCCTTGTTTGCCCTGCGTCGGATCATCCACCGCGATGAGCAGGTCCGCCCGTTCGATCGCCTCGCGCGCAGCCGCCTGGATATCCGCATCGAGCGTGCTCGTCGCCACATCCAGCCCCGCGACGTCCACGAGCATCACCTCCACCTCCCGGCCGGTGGGCGTGTGAAGTTTCAGCGGCTCCGCCAGCACATCGCGCGTCGTGCCGGGCATCGGCGAGGTCACCGCACGCACGCGCCCGAGCAGCGCGTTGAACAGTGTGCTCTTGCCCGCGCTCGGCACGCCCACCAGCACCACCCGCGGCAGCCCCTCCAGTGCGCCCCACGATCGGCTGTGACGCAGGAGATCGCGCAGCGCATCATGCAGATGTGTCAGCCGCTCGTGCAGATCGGCCGGCGTGATCGCCACGACATCCTCCTGATCGACAAAGTCGATGCCCGCTTCGACCAGCGCCAGCGCCGTGGCGAGCTGATCCACGAGATCAGAGGCGAAGCGGCCGAGCTGCCCCCGCCGCAACTGATTCGCCGCGGCAAGCTGGGCATCGCTGGTGGCGCTGATCGTCGCGGCCACACCCTCCGCCTGCGTCAGATCGAGCCTGCCCGCCAGAAACGCGCGGAAGGTGAACTCGCCCGGTTCCGCCAGCCGCGCCCCGTGTGCGATGGCTGCGTGCAGGATGCGATCCAGCAGCGCGGGATGCCCCGGGCACTGCAGCTCGAACATGTCCTGCCCGGTGTAGGTGCCAGGCCCCGCGAAAAACGCCGCCAGCACCGGCAGCGTCGTGTCACCCAGCCGCAGCCGCCCCGTGACCAGATGATGCGAAGGCGGCAGCGCCTCACCACCCACCAGCGCACGAAACACCGCCGCCGCATCCGGCCCACTGCCACGCACCAGCCCCCGCCACGACGCTCCCGGCGGCGAACTCACAGCCACAATGGTGTCGGTGGAGGACATCGTCCCGACATGCTACGCCGTCGCCGCACAGATTGCAGCTCACGCGGCATACCGCAAAGGCAGCCTGAATGACTTCAATCGCCAGTTGCGGACAGCCAAGCAGCAGCGCCTCGCGATCCAGGTTAATGGCTGGACATGTGCCACCCTCACACCGGCAGCGCTACCGCCTCCTCCGCGTTCACCGGTTCCTCGATCAGCTTCTGCAGATACTCCGGCTCGCTGCGGGCGCACCACATCGGGAAAGTCTCATCCTCATCGATGCGCTCCGCCAGATAATGCTCGATCAGGTTCCGGATCGACAAATGCACGCGATCGGCCGGCACTTTCTTCACGATCATCTCGCCGAAGCGCGGGTTCGTCCCCAGGCAGCCGCCCAGCAGCACCTTGAACCCGTCCACCTTCAGGGGCCGACCCTTCTCATCGGTGCGCGTCTTATCCACCACCGGAATGCCCGTCAGGCCGATGTCCGCGATCTGATACTGCGCACACGAATTGGGGCAGCCGGTCACGCTGATGAAGATCGGCACATCCAGCGCCGTGTGCTGCTCCAGATAACGCAGAATCGCCCCGGCCCGCTGCTTCGTCTCCACCACCGCCAGATTGCAGAACTGGCTGCCCGTGCAGCTGATCAGCGTGTGACGCAGACGATGCGCGTGCGGCGAAAGCCCCGCATCCGTCAGCGCCTTCGTCAGCTCTTCCACGTTGGATCGGGGCACATCGAGGATGATCACATTCTGCTTGCCCGTCAGGCGAATGCGCTTGTCCCCCGTGGCGAAGCGGTCTGCCAGATCAGCAATGTCGCGCATGTTCCGCGCGGTGAACCGGCCACGCTCGATCGGTACGCCCACGTAGCAGCGGCCATCCTTCTGCTCGCCGATGCCCACGTGGTCACTGTGCACAGCCGGTGGATGCAGCAGCGTCTCATCATGTTCGAGCTGGTAGCCCAGAATTTGTTCCAGCGTGTCACGCGTCCACTGCCAGCCCTTGTCCGCCACGAGAAACTTGAGCCGCGCCCGGCCGCGCTTCTCGCGATAACCGTAATCGCGGAACAGAATCGCAATGGCGCGGGCCACATCCAGCACCTGATCCGGCCGAACAAACGCACGCAGCGGCTGCGCGTAGTGGGGCGTATCGGAAAGCCCGCCACCCACCAGCAGCCCAAAGCCCACCTCGCCGCCGGGCCGTTCAACCCCGTACAGCCCCCAGCAGTTGATCTGCGGCTGATGGCAGTGCAGGCGGCACCCACCAATCGCCCCCTTGAACTTGCGCGGCAGATTCGAGAACTCATGCCCGCCCGCCAGAAACATATCACTCACCGCGCGCGTGATGCCGCTGGTGTCGATGATCTCATCCTTGAGCACACCCGCCAGCGGGCAGCTCACGATGTTGCGTGGCGTATCCCCGCACGCGAACTGCGTGGTCATGCCCACCCGCGCCAGCTCATCGAAGATCGGCTTGATGTCGCCAATCGTCAGCCAGTGAAGCTGAATGTCCTGCCGCGTGGTGATGTCGCCAAAGCCCCGGGCGCGGTCATCGGTGAACCGGGCGATCGCGCGGAGCTGGCGGGGGAGCAACTGCCCGCCGGGAATCTTCACCCGCAGCATGAAATGGCCGTTGTTCGGCCGCTGCTGATACACGCCGAACCAGCGGAACAGTGAAAAGTCATCCTTCGGAACGGCGTCATAGTCGCCCGCCTCCGAGTAGCGCAACAGATCCTGCAGGGCGTCATAGCCATCCTTCTGTTGCTTGAGCAGTTCGACCTTGTTGAGACTGGCGACGTTCGTGGGGCTGCTGGTCATCACACATCTTTTCACGGTTAGCGCACGTCACGCGGTGCGCGGCCCCACATTGTTGCACGCCAGATTCAAAATTCAATGCATTTTCATGCTTCTCAAAAATCCATGCAAAATCCTTTTCTTGCGATATTTACAGTCGTTTGCATATAACGATATACAACAGTATGATTGTATATCATGAGCCGTCGAGCACTGCCCAAAGGACTGCCGCTGCCCGTTCTGGAGGAAGTCGCCCGGACCCTGCGCGTGCTGGCGCACCCGCTGCGACTGAAGATTCTGGAACGCCTGACCTTCAGCGAGGCCACCGTCCAGGAACTGGCCCGCCACCTGCACCGCTCCCACGCGGTCGTCAGCCAGCACGTGAACCTCATGCGGCTGCACGGCCTGCTGCGCCGCCGACCCCAGGGCCGCCACGCCTGGTATCAGGTCGCCGACCCCGAAGCCCTCAGCCTCCTGCAATGGATCCACCAGCGCCAGTTCGCCCGCGCCAGCTTCCGCGACGGCGAAGCCATCTGACGCAAATGAACGCCCCCCGGCGTGGTCGCTTCAGCGACCCACGCACACGACCCACGCGCGACCACGCGATTCATCCATCATTCACCTCACTTCGCATCCATTCGCGGTTCCACGCCGCTGTGACGTCCGTTGGTCTGCGCTGCACCCCGATCGGGACCGGCTGCCGACGCGTCGCGCGGTACCGGCGGTCTGCCCAGCAGTTGCGACATCATGTTCGCCAGCACCGGGTTCGTCTCGTGCAGGTGCTGATCGGACAGGCGCCGGCCGCCATCCTCCAGATATCGCAGCCGATACGCCGTATCGATCAGTTGCCGATAGATGCGCACCATCGCCTCCTCCGCCCGAACGCGGGCGTATTCGATTCGGCCGCCCTCGCGCACCAGTCGCAGCAGCCGGGCAACACTGCTGAGCACGATCTGCTGAAACTCGCCCAGCAGCTCATCGCCCAGTCGGCGGTCGGGTGCAAGGGCCATCTCCCGCCGCAGCGCCATCCGGTCGCGCTGCACCGTGCGTTCGGACACGCGCAGCAGTTCCGCCATCTCCGCGT
>CALKHT010000034.1 GCA_937988825.1 uncultured Phycisphaeraceae bacterium | reverse complement strand
GAAGACCACCAGCGTGATGATCTCCTGGATCGTCTTGAGCTGGGCGGCGTTGAACTGCCCGTGGCCGATCCGGTTGGCTGGCACCTGAAAGCAATATTCGAAAAACGCGATCAGCCAGCTTCCCACGATCACCGCGAAAAGTGGTTTGCTCTTGAAATCCTCCCTCAGGTGCCCGTACCAGGCGAAGGTCATGAAGATGTTGGAAATCAACAGGAGCAGGATGGTCCACATAAAGTGTGTTGGTCCCAGTGCGGCACGGCCTGCCGGCCCGCGCGGACATTTTATCCACCGCCGTGTCCCGTGTCGGGGATGCCCCCATGGGCGAATGGGTAAATGTCTGGCGGCCGGGTGGAAATGGTATGAGGTAAAGTGATCCAAACCCGCGGAAACAAAACATGGAAACCAGCCTGCCGCCCGAGCCGGGACCGCTGTCCGATCTGCCACCCAAGAACGCCCGCACCTGGGCGATGCTCTGTCACATTCGCCCTGATCGGGCACATCATTCCATTCGGCAACATCTTCGGGCCGCTGGTCGTCTGGCTCATCAAGAAGGATGAGCACCCCTTCATCGACGATCAGGGTAAGGAGGCGATTAACTTCCAGATCACCGTGACGATCGCATTTCTCATCAGCGGTGTGCTGGTGTTTGTTTTCATCGGTGTGGTGCTGCTGCCGATCGTCTATGTCGTGGCGATGATCCTGCTCGTCATCGCGACCATCAAGGCCAACGAAGGGGTGCGCTACCGCTATCCCTGGGTGTTGCGGCTTATCTCGTAATGTGGCTGTGCGGCAGCCTGGCGATCAGAAGAGCGCCACGCCCACCATGCCCAGAATGGCGAAAATCAGCCCCAGCGCCCCCAGTGCGATGGCGGCGATGCTCAGCATACCCCCGCCCACCCTCGGCGATGCCGAAAGCACCAGCCCCACGATCCCCAGCGGTATCGACGCCAGCGCCGCAACCAGCCCCCACACCGGATGGCCCATGCACGTGGCGATGTAACTGCCCACCGCCGCGACGATGGAGATCGTCGCGAAAATCCCGGTCTTTTCCTGCTGTTCCATGACACTCTCCGAACCGCCCGCGCGCACGACGGCATCCCCTCCGCCTGCAACCGGCGCTCCCAGGGGCAGGCCAACCCTATCAGGGGGTTTCTCGTTCTGACCATGGGAGACGGCCGGGCAATCGGGTGATTCGGGAAGGTTTCTTCTTTCTTCTCCGCGTCCTTCTGTTCTTCACTGCCGCCAGTGGAAATCGCCGTTCTGTACGCTCCAGTCCAGGCCGAAGTAGCCCGCACATTCGTAGTGCGTGTCGCCCGTCTCCAGCCCCCTGGCGCGCAGCACCGTCAGGTCGGGGTAGCGAATGAAGGGGAAGTAGAAGCTGTGGCGGTCGGTTAGGCGCATGCCCACCTCGCCGCTGCCGGCGACGGCGATGACGCTCGCCACATCACTGTCGGGGCGCGGCCGCACGAAGAATGCCGCCAGATCATCGCCTTCGATGATGCGTTCACCCACGAAGACCCGGCCCGGCTCAACCTGCACAGGGCTGTCCACCAGCAGTGTCGCCCATGCGCTGTTCGTCTTGGCGTTGCCGAAAAGCACCACCGTGCGGTCGGGGAATGCATCCGGCTCGAATTGTGTGTCGGGGATGATCTCGACCACTCCGTTGCCGCGATAGTAGAACGTCTGAGCGTCATATCGCGCTTTGGCGAACGCCCAGCGGTTCTCCTCCTCGCTGCCCTGCGTGCCATACACGAAAAGGAACCGCTGACGCAGCGCTTCCTTGATCGGTCCATACCGGTGAGGCCCCTTGTGCGAGGCTGGCGGCTGCGACGTCACGCGCCACGCATCGTCCCTGCGTTCCAGCCACAACGCGCCATCCTCGGGGAAGGTGATGTCCGAGATTGTCTGGCCGTCCAGTTCAACGTGGATCGGTCCGGGCTGCAGATGGCTCACATCCAGCCGCAGGATCGCGACATTGTCGGTCGTGCCGCGGAAACGTCGGCGGTTGGGCCAGTGCTCGATGTCGACACTGCTCATGGCGAGCATGCGCTGCTGGCCGTAAATCGTCAGCCAGTGGCATCGGCTGGAGATCGCGGGGTTGGCGGTGGTGAACTGCACATGGCGCACCGCATCGATGGGTGGCAGCCTGCGACGGGCGAACATGTCGAACATGAAGGGCCAGTCCAGACACGCCGTGCCGCCATCATCGTATGCGTTGCCCCACCAGTGGCCGGCGCCTGGTTCCTCGTGCATGCGCCAGTCACGATGGAACGTGGCCAGCAGTTCCGCCATCCGCCGCGCCTGATCGACCGGCACATTGTCATCGGCATCGCCGTGCAGGATGTAGACGCCCACCGGAGCGAGGTTGCGTGCCAGACGGATCGTGTCGCTGGGGTTGAGCACGCGGTCGAGGATGTCTGACAGCGTGGGGCCATCGCTCTGCCTGTCCTGTCCGCCGTCCTGTTTGGCAGGGCCGGACGCACCGCCGTAGGTCCAGTAGGCGATCCATCCCGCGCTGGGGCCGATCGCCGCGAAAGTGTCGGGGTAGGTCACACCCAGATGCCACGTGCCGTGTCCGCCCATCGAGTGGCCCGTCAGCCAGACGCGATAGGGATCATACGGCAGCGTGCGCTTGGCGATTGCCAGCACCTCCATCGCATCCGCCCGACCGAAATCCTCCCAGTCGAAACCGAACGGCCGACGATTCGTCGGCGCGACGATGTGCGCCCACGTCTTGCTCGCATACGAATCGCTCTGCCCGATCGCCTCGACGGAGGCACCATGGCACGACAGCACGATGCCCGGCAGTTCCGTTGCATTCTCCGCTGCGGGATGTCCTTCAATCGTGCTCAGTGCCTGTCGCAGGCCGTAATACTGCACGCTGCCATCGATCTCGCTGATGAAGGTGCGCTTGTGCGAGTGAGCGAGCGTGAGCCGGCGAAGCTCGAACTCCATCGTGTGTACCGGCTTCGCCTCCTCGTCCAGAAGCACGTCCAGCTTCACCTTCACGTTGCCCGTCTGCGTCGGGGCGGGTCCCTGCAGCGGAGCGGCCACTTTGCGCGAGCTGAGCGGCGGCAGCGAAATCCAGTCGCTGGTTGCCTCGTCCAGATCCTCGCCCGTCACGCGGAGCGCCACCTCCACCGGGTCGGTCGTCGCGTTGATTAACACCACGCCAGCCACCGTGTCAGTCGGCTCGCCTACGATCAGATCCGGCGCGGTGATGTCCGCGTTGAGCAGGAACACCCTGGCGGGCGGTTCATACAACCGAACCCGCAAATCGCCGCGCAGCACCCGGAACAACAGGTCGTTGTCTCCCTCGCGCAACAGAATGGGCAGATGCAGGTAGCCATGGCTGTAGACATCGCCGGTGAGGATGTCGCCGTTGACATGCACCATGCTGTGGCCGGAGGCGTCCAGGATCATGACCCGCGGCTGCTCGGCTGGGATAACGGTGTGGAGGTACCCGCCGACCAGGCCCTCGTGGCGGATGCGGCCCTCGTTCAGCTCCACCGCCTTCCACTGCCGTGTCGCACCGCCATGGGTGGGAACCTCCAGCCCTTCCCTCGGCCGCAGGTCAGCCGACCAGCCCCGTGTCACCAGCAACGCCTCGATCGCGTCGTGCGGAATCTCCCGTCGGGGGCGTCGGCTGTCGCTGAGCGATTCGAGCATCAGCGCCCGCTGTGGCACGATCTGACGCTGCTGTGCCGGGGCAGCATCAGCGCCTATCCAAAAAATAAGACATGCCATCAGGAATGAAGCGATGAACCAGACCGACTGGCGGAAACCACCCATGTGTCAATTCTCCGGGAAGGAAACGGGCGCAACAGGTTACCGAGAGTCGGCTCTGACCCCAATCAGGGAAAATTTTTTGTGAATATGGGAGCTGGGGTGCAACCTTTACGTCTCTGGCCCGTTAAGTAAGAACGGGCAGAGTGTGTGAAGATCGCACTCTCTGCTTTTCCGGACTCCTCACCCGGTTGGCGAGGGGGCTGACCGGGCTAATCCGTGCCCCTGCCGGTCCATGTCTGCCCGGCGAAGGAGCCTGTCGCTGCATCCCCCCGCGCCCATTTGCCGCATGGGCGTTCTGATGTGGCGCCTGTTCATGAAAATCCCGCCCTGAAGCGGCCAGACCTGCCTGCCAAGCACCCGCCGCCGCGAACGTTGTCGCATGCTGACACCGTGCGGATCGCTTCGCGGTATCTCCATCCCTTTCACTGAAAACCTGCGCCTCCCGAGGGGGGGATGGCGCGGTTTTCAGTTGCGCACGTCCCGGCGTTCCATGACCAAACGATGCGGCTTGTTGTGTGAAACGATCATCCGCGGGTGCATCGCAGCCGGGCGGCGGGTGTATGATGGACGAGTGGCGTGCCGGGGGCGGCATCGCCCAAATCGTGTCGTGATGACAAAAGGATGCGGCTCATGAAGATGCAGCACGGAATGGCGTGGATTTGGGGTGTGATGGTGCTGACGCTGGCGGTGGTGGCCTCCCCGGCGTTCGCCGAGGCGGATCGGTCGGCTGAGACTGGCACGCGGGTGGGGTGGATGGAGCTGTCCGGCCGGCTGCCCGATGGGCCGCCGCCCTTCGCCTGGGTGACCGAGGATCAGGCCGGCACAACCCTGCGGTCGGTGCTGCGACAACTTCGCACTGTCGCGGAGGATGATCGCTACCGTGGCCTGGTCATCACACTCAACGAGCCGCAGCTATCCCTGAGCCAGATCGATGAAATCAGCCTGGCGATGCGCACTGTCCGTGAGAAGGGGCGGCAGATCATCGTCTATGCCGAGCAGTACGACCTGCCCAGCTACCTGCTGGCCTGCTCAGCCGACCGCATCCTGCTGCAACGGCAGGGTGAGGTGAGGCTGTTCGGTCTGGGCGTCGAGGAAATCTACCTCGCCGGGCTGCTGGAAAAGCTGGGGCTGAAGGCGGACATGATCCAGGTCGGCCAGTTCAAGGGCGCTGATGAGCAGTTCACCCGCCGCGAACCCAGCGAGGCCTGGAGCCAGAACATGGACAAACTGCTGGACGATCTGTACAGCCAGATCATCCAGCGCATCGCCACCGGGCGCAACATGACACCTGCTGAGGTGGAGAAAGCGATCACCCGCTGCATGACCATGTCGGATCAGGACTACATCGAGAGCGGGCTGATCGATGCCCTGACCGATCACGAAGTGAAGCGGGCCGCAGCCCAGCGTTTCGGGGATGCGGTGGCGTGGGATGAGGACATGGGCATTGCCTCCCAGGCTGGGCCGAAGGTCGACAACCCATTTGCACTTTTCAGCATGTTGTTCCAGCCGCCGAAGAAAACCACCTCGCGTCAGTCGCTGGCGCTGATCAGTGCTTCGGGTGCGATCACCAGCGGCAGGAGCCAGCCGGGCGGCGGGCTGTTCGGTGGGGAGACCATCGGCAGTCGCACGATGGTCGAAGCGCTCGCCAAGGCGCGCAAGGACCCGAACATCAAGGGCGTGGTGATCCGCATCGATTCGCCCGGCGGTTCCGCCATCGCCAGCGAGATGATCTGGCAGGCGGTGCGTGAAACAGCTAAGGAAAAGCCGGTCTATCTCAGTGTCGGCTCGATGGCAGCCAGCGGCGGGTACTACATCGCCTGTGGTGCTGACCGAGTCTACGTCACGCCCACCAGCATCGTCGGCTCCATCGGTGTGGTGGGCGGCAAGATCGTTCTGGGTGGGCTGTACGAGAAGCTGGGCATTGGTGTGCATCGGCGCACGCGCGGGCCGCTGGGCGATCTTTTCAACAGCGTTGAGCCGTTCAACGATGAACAGCGGGTGGTGGTGCGCGAGGCGATGCAGCGCATTTACGAGCAGTTCAAGAATCGCGTGGCACACGGGCGGGGCGAAAAGATCGCCGATGTGGAAGCGATCGCCGCCGGCCGCCTCTTCACCGGGCGACAGGCGGTCGACAATGGTATGGCTGACGCGATCGGTGGCCTGCAGGATGCGATTGCCGATCTGGCCACTGCGCTCAACATGGAGCCGGGCAGCTACGACATCGTCACGCTGCCCGAGCCGATGAGCATGGGCGAATTCTTCGAACAACTGCTGGGCATGGGCGATGTGCACAGCCCCGCGCCGGGGTTGAAGGTCGAGGTGGCCTCGCCGCTGCTCGAATCGGTGCGGGCGGTGGTGGGCGAGCAGGCCTGGCGCCAGGTGCAGCACATCGGCACGGGGCTGATGCAGTTGAACCACGAGCCGGTGCTCACGCTCATGCCGCACGCGATCGTGGTGAAGTGAGCGGGCGATGGCACCGATGCAGGGACGCGTTTGAATGGATTCGATGAACATTGCCGTGATTCTTCCCGCCGCGGGCGTGGGTAAGCGCTTCGGCGGGGCGAGCAAGCTTGAGCAGGATCTGGTGGGGCGGCCGGTCTTCCTGCGCTCGTTCGAACTGTTTCTGAATCAGCCGCACATCGGCCGGATTATCCTGGCGGTCAACCCCGATGCGATCGACGATTTTCGCTTCCGCTGGGGTGACAAGCTGGTGTTCCACGGCATCAGGATCGTGCCCGGCGGCAGGGCGGAACGGTGGGAAACCGTACTCAACGCGCTGCGCGAGGTGGATGACACGTTCACGCACGTGGCGGTGCACGATGCAGCCCGGCCGCTGGCGTCTCGACAATTGATCGACCGTGTGATCGAAGCTGGCCGGCGTCACGCCGCGGTCATCCCCGCGGTGGCGGTGAACGGCACGCTCAAAC
>CALKHT010000033.1 GCA_937988825.1 uncultured Phycisphaeraceae bacterium | reverse complement strand
TTTTGACTGTCGTGCAGCGGTGTGTCGTGACCGCCATTCGATGCAAAAGGTGCGTTGCGCCTTTTGCGGGAATCTTTGCCGTTTGTGAATCGCACGTTCATGATTCTTCACGTCGACATGGACGCCTTCTTCGCCGCGATCGAGCAGCTTGATCGGCCAGAGCTACGCGGCAAGGCGATCCTGGTCGGTCATGACGGTCCGCGCGGTGTTGTCACCACCGCGTCCTACGAGGCACGACCCTACGGCTGCCATTCTGCCCAGCCGATGAGCATCGCACGCCGGCTCTGTCCGCATGCCATCATCGTGCCCGTGCGCGGGGAGCGATATCGTGAGGTCTCCCGTCAGGTGTTCGACATCCTGCACAGCGTCACGCCGCTGGTGGAACCGGTCAGCATCGATGAAGCGTACCTTGATGTGACCGGGTGCGAACGGCTGATGGGCGATGCTGTGGCGATCGCCAAGCACATTCGTCACCGTATCCGCCAAGAATTGCACCTGACCGCCTCGGTCGGCGTGGCGCCAAACAAGTTTCTGGCGAAGCTCGCCTCTGACATGAACAAGCCCGACGGGCTGACGGTGATCCTTGCGGAGGATGTGGACCGTGTGCTGCCACCGCTGCCGGTGTCGAAGATCTGGGGGCTGGGACCGGCCGCGGCCGCGAAGTTCGCTGAACTGGGGGTTCGCACCATCGCGGACCTGCGGACGATGCCTCTGGAACGGCTTACCCGACATTTCGGCAGCGCGGGCGAACATTACCACCGGCTTGCCCACGGAATCGACGACCGGCGTGTGACGCCCGATCAGCAGGCCAAGTCGATCGGGGAAGAGAACACTTTCACCTACGACGTCGCGGAGCGCGATCACGTACGGCAGGTACTGCTGGGACACGTCGAGCAGGTCGCCCGACGGCTGCGACGGCACGGCCTGTCCGCCCGGCGCGTCACACTCAAGATCCGTTTCGGCGACTTCGAGACGATCACACGGTCACAGACGCTGGCGACGGCGACGAACGTCACGTCGGAGCTTTGGCAGGTGGCGTCGGGCCTGTTCGACCGCTGGGCGGATCAGGAGTTTCAGCCCGTGCGGTTGATCGGCATGACGGCAGGGGAGTTGACCACAGGGCCGGATCAATTGGGGCTGTTCCCCGATGCCGGCCGCGACCGTCAGAAGCGGCTGGACGCCGTGACGGATGAGATCACCCGACGGTTCGGCAAGGCGGTGATCCGCCGGGGCGGCCCGCCTGCACGGTGAGATGGATTGCGGGGTGATCCCGGGCCGGATTTTGGGTTCACGCCACGGTGGCGAGGGGGTATGATGGGGCGTCCTTTCTGTAAAGGTGAATGCGATGAAACGGATGTTCTGCGGTGGGTGGCGGGTATCCGGTCTGATCGGGCTGATGCTGGCGGGTAGTGCGCAAGCGCTGGACATGCCTGCGGTTTACAACGGTTCGCTCGATCAGCCGCGTGTGAACATGATCATCCGCCTGCCGGGCCAGATGGACCCGCTGGACGGTCAGGGGATCGACCTGCCCTTGCCCATTCCGATTCCTGGTCTTGGCGGCCCAACCTGGAACATCGAAGGCTTCCTCGATACCGGGGCCAGCAGCATCCTTATCGCCCCGGCGATTGCCGCCCCCGATGAGTTCAACATTCCGCTGGAGGATGGCTGGCTTTTCGAGGACGTAGGCGTCGCATCGACCCCTACGCCGTTCCACATCACGCAGCCACTGGAAATACGCATCGCGCCCTACAACTTTTATGTCGATATCGACAACCCGCCCAATCCCGGCGTGCCGAACGATCCAGCCAACTACAACTACTTCAACACCGTCTACAACCACGCCTATTACGACATGCGTGCGATCGTCGGGCCAATCAGCCACACCACACCTGTCTCACAGACTCCGTTAGACGAGCTTGCTGATCTGCTTTCACAGGTGAACGTATTCGGTATGCCGTTGTTCAAGGATAAGGTGGCGGTATTCGACGCCCGGGGACTCAACAGTTTCGTGCTGAGTGGTGATGGGTGGCTGGGCATGGAGGATCCCGATGCCTTTCCCATGCTACAGACCTATCTGTATGAGCCGGGGACACCTTTTAAGGAGGGGACCATTAATTTCGACCCCGGCATTCCGCAGACGCAGTATCACATCCGCACCAGCTACGCCGATTTCACCCGGTTTACGCGCGTGACGGGCGACGGGGCCGAGATGCCCTCCTTCGCGCACAACCCCTTCATCGGAGCGAACCCAGTCAACGTGCTGGAAGGCATTCCAGATGACACGCCGGGCATCACGCTCGGCCGGGATGGGCAGCAGGCGACGGGCAGCTTTCTTTTCGACACGGGAGCCGCAGCCACCATCATCAGCACACATCTGGCAGAGCAGCTCAACATTCGCTACAAGCCGGGGCAGGAACCCGGAACGGACAACGGCCCTCGCCTGCAACGGCTGGTGGGCGATACATGGGTCGATCTGAGCGATTTTGAGCAGTTCGAGCTGACCATCGGCGGAATCGATGGCACGGTGCAGATCGCGGGCTTTATCCTCGACTCCTTCTCCGTGCCGACCGTCGAGGGCGAACCGCTGAACTTCGCTGATGTACCGGTGCTCGTCTTTGACGTGGGGACGAGCGACCCCTTGACGGGTGACACGATCATCCTCGATGGCATCTTCGGCATGAACATGCTCTTTGCGACCATGTTCATCGACGAACCACTCGACCTTTTCGGGCTGCTGGACGCACCGATGACCCCCGGCGCGTTCGACTGGGTCACGTTCGATGAGCGGACAGGCATCATCGGCCTGAGCCTGGATCCGCGCGTCATTATCCCCGAGCCGGCAACCGGTGTCCTGCTGGTGACTGCCGGGGCGATGGTGCTGATGCGCCGGCGGCACTGAATACTGAATGAGGCGGTTGTAATCCCACCCTGCGCGTCGCTTAGGAGCGGGCGTTAAATATTTCCACTTCGTACTCCGTCTCTCACTTCTCCAGCAGCCTTTCCACGAAGTGGATGTCGACGTTGCAGTTGAGGAAGTTGCCGTTGCGCATCAGCCGGTCGTGAAGCGGGATGGTTGTCTTGATCGGTTCGATGCGGAACTCACCCAGCGCCCGGCGGATGGTGGCGATCGCCTCATCGCGTGTGGGCTGGTGGGCGATCAGCTTGGCGATCATCGAATCGTAGTTGGGTGGAACGGTGTAGCCGCTATAGCAGTGGGTATCGACGCGCACGCCCAGACCACCCGGCGCATCAAAGAGATCGATCCTGCCCGGCGAAGGAGCGAAGTTCCGGCTCGGATCCTCCGCGTTAATACGCACTTCGATGGCGTGGCCGTTGCAACGGACCTGCTTCTGCGTGAAGCCGAGCTTCTCGCCGGCCGCCACGCGGATCTGGGTCTTGACGATATCGATGCCGGTGACCATTTCGGTGACCGGGTGCTCCACCTGGACACGAGTGTTCACCTCCATGAGGTAGAAGTTGTGGTCGTCGTCCATGAGGAACTCGACGGTACCGGCTGAGAAGTAGTTGGCCGCCTTCGCCAGTCGTACCGCCGCCTTGCACAGCTCCTCGCGCTGCTCCTCGGTAAGCACCGGGCAGGGGGCCTCCTCGATGAGTTTCTGGTGGCGACGCTGCATGGTGCAGTCGCGTTCATAGAGATGCACGATGTTGCCGTGCTGGTCACCAATAATCTGCACCTCGACGTGGCGGGCACGCTCGATGAACTTTTCGATGTAGACGGTGGCGTCACCGAAGGCCGCATCCGCCTCAGCCATTGCACTGTGCAGGCCGGAGCGCAGCGAGATGTCGTTGTGGGCAACGCGCATACCGCGTCCACCGCCACCTGCCGCAGCCTTGATGATGACCGGGTAGCCGATGTCACGGGCGATTTTGACCGCCTCATCCTCGTTGACGATCTTGCCTTTCGAGCCGGGCGAGGTGGGCACCTTGCTCTTGATCGCCAGTTGTTTGCACTGGACCTTGTCGCCCAGGGCACGCATGGATTCGACGCTGGGACCGATGAACTCGATATTGCACGACCGGCAGATTTCGGCGAAATGGGCGTTTTCCGCCAGGAAGCCGTAGCCCGGATGGATGGCGTCAACGCTGGCGACTTCTGCGGCCGCTATAATCGCCGGGATGTTCAGGTAGCTTTCCGATGCGGGCGGCGGGCCGATGCAGATCGCCTGATCGGCCAGCCGAACATGGGATGAGTCACGGTCGGCGGTCGAATAGACCGCAACGGTCTCGATTCCCATTTCGCGAGCGGCGCGAATGATCCGCACCGCAATTTCACCACGATTCGCTATCAGAATACGAGAGAACATAGGGATTCTTCAGTCAGTCCGGGGATGTGCGGCTGCCGACAAAGGACAAGACCGCCAACGAAGGCTGGTTCAGCGTCGCGAGAGAGCATCTGATGGCCCGGGCCACTGTGCAAACGGCCCGGCTCGTCACACCAATGCTCACGCGAACCTGTGTGTCTCATCACGGCCGAACCATGAACAATGGCTGGCCAAACTCCACACTCTGGCCGCTCTGGACCAACACCTTCTCAATCGTGCCGCTGACCTCCGCCTTGATTTCGTTGAAGACTTTCATGGCCTCGACAAGACAGACAACCGTATCGGGGCCGACCTTGTCCCCGACACTGACGAATGGCTTGGCGTCGGGGCTGGGGGCGGCGTAGAAGGTGCCCACCATGGGACTGGGGATGGGAACGAGGCCGGCGTCAGCGTCGGACGCGGCAGGGGCCGGTGTGGCGGGTGTAGCGGGTACGGGGGCCGCGGCAGCCGGAAGCGATCCAGCCGCGGGAGCCACCAGTTGCACCTGCGGCGAGCCACTGCCTCGCTTGAGCTTGATTTTTTCACCCTCGCCCTCGAGATCCAGCTCCGTCAGGTCATTCTCGACCATCAGGCGAATCAACTGCTTGAGCGTTTTCAAATCGGTCATATTGGCGTCTGGTTAAGGTTCAATGATCGACAAGGTTGAGAACGCAACGCTGCCCTCGATTTTTGGGAAAGCGCGTCGCCCCCGGGCGTCAGATGATCGCGGAATCCAAATCCTTGGGCAAATGGGTGAGCACCTGCCGTCCGCGTTCAGTCACCAGCACATCGTCCTCAATGCGGACACCGCCGATGCCCGGCAGGTAGATGCCCGGCTCGACGGTAACGACCTGGCCTGGCTGCAGTTCGCCCTTGGACAGCTTGCCCAGCGACGGCAGCTCGTGGATGTTCAGCCCCAGCCCGTGCCCCAGCCCGTGGCCGAAATTGTCCCCGTAGCCCGCTTTTTCGATCACGCTGCGGGCAGCGGCATCGACATCCTTGAGCCGGGCGCCCGGTCTGATCGCTTCAATACCCGCGAGCTGCGCTTCCAGCACGATCTGGTAAATCTCGCGAATCTTCGCTGGCATCTTGCCCAGGGCAATCACCCGGGTCATATCCGAGCAGTAGCCGTTGTAACGCGCCCCCCAGTCGACCAGCAGGATGTTGTTGCGTTGCAGCTTCGCCTGGCCGGGGATGGCGTGCGGCAGACTGGCGTTGGCACCAGCTGCGACGATGGTCGGGAAGCTGGGGCCATCCGCCCCCAGCGATCGCATCTCGTATTCGAGCCGGGCGGCGATTTCATTCTCCGTCTGGCCTGCCTTGAGCGTTTTGAGCAGCCGCCGGAAGGCTTCCTGCTGAATCTCACCCGCCTTGCGGATGTTCGCGATTTCAGTCTTGTCCTTGATGGCACGCTGCGCGAGCAGGCCGTCATCCACATCCTTGATTCGACGGGCGCCGACCTTCTTTTCGATCGCCTTACGTGTGGCGACCGTGATGTAGCTGGCCTGCAGACCGATGCGGCGGAAACCCTCCTCCTGTCGGACACGGGCCAGTTCCTCTGCAAGCCCCTTCCTGCGGATATGGCTGATCACGTGGGGCGCTTCGATCTGAATCTGCTCCTCGAACCGCGAGTCGCTGAGCACGTGGACGCGGGATGACGAGGCCGGAATGAGCGCCCAACTGTCGTCGCCGACGAATCCGGTGAGATAGCGGATGTCACGCGGGTTGTTCACCAGCAGGGCATCGATGCGCAGCCTGCGCAGGCGTTTCTGCAACTGGCGAACACGGTCAAGGAGGATCGGTGGCGTGGCGTTTTTACGCGAACGACGGGTCGTGGTGCTGGTCATGGTGTGGCGTCCCTGCGAATGGAGAAAGGCGGTGTAACAGGCGGGGCGGCTTCGGCCCTCGCCCCTCAGGATTCCCAATCAGGACTTCGATCCGTAAACGTCCTGCGGATCGAACACCCTTTCATCGACAAATTGCAGCTTCCCATCCTCTCCGATGGTACGGTAGAAGCAACTCTTGTAGCCAGCGTGGCAGCACGGGCCGTGGCTGCGACAGCGCAGGAGCACGACGTCCTGATCACAGTCGATGCGGGCCTCGACGACCTCCTGGATGTGGCCTGAACTTTCGCCCTTGACCCACATCTTGTCACGGCTGCGTGAGTAAAAGGTCGCCTTGCGCGTCGACAGCGTGAGCCGCAGCGCCTCGGCGTTCATCCAGCCCACCATGAGGACGCGCCCGTCCTCCACATCCTGTACGATCGCAGGGACCAGGCCCTGCTTGTTAAACTTCACCGAGAGCTGGTCGGTGCTGTCTGCCTGGGTCTGACTCATGACAAGGCTCCGGACGCGGTCGGTGATGGCCAATCCCGGCCGCAAAGTCCGCGAGTATACCCCCCGAAACGGTGATTGTCCCGTCCGCCTGGCCGTCAGGGGGGTGGAGGGGGTTGGCGCGGAGTGCGTCTTGGGCAGTAGAATGACCTGACGATGGGTTGTCTGCTTTGGGTCGGCATCGCACGGGCAATGACCGGAGGACACTTTCCAGGGGGATTCACGTGACGACAACACATCAAAACATCGCCGCGCCTCTTGATGTCGGCGCGCATATAGGAAGGTTCAACCGTATCTGTCTGTTCGCGACGATCGGTTATGCTCTGGCATCGATCATCCTCTGGGGCATCTCGTTCTGGATCGTGCTCAGTGTCGTGACAACCATGTTCCTCCAGTGGAATTTGTATGACCATCTGAACATGGCTTGGTGGATTTCGCTGAGTGTGATGGGGCTGTTGTTTATTGAGGGAATCCGGACCATGCGGCACGAGGCATTGGATACGTACGACCCGCAGACATCCTATGTGAAGCCGCAAATGCTCACTGATCCTGTCCATACGATGAACGCTGCCAAACTCATCAGCGAACTGCTACTCAGTGCGCCACATACCATGGCACGGGCAATTCGCAGTTTTCGCCGTCGCGTATCAATCGACAAGGCACGGATCACCGAGTCGCAGCGCATCTTCGATGATTTGCAGCGTGTGGCTTCGTGGCGTGATGTGCGACAGTACCC
This sequence comes from uncultured Phycisphaeraceae bacterium, assembly GCA_937988825.1. Taxonomy (GTDB): domain Bacteria; phylum Planctomycetota; class Phycisphaerae; order Phycisphaerales; family Phycisphaeraceae; genus CALKHT01. The sequence goes on along the minus strand of CALKHT010000033.1, from coordinate 25,181 downwards.
CGGCAAGCACGCGGAGCTGGCACTGCTGCAGCACGTGGGATTGATCTGGCTTCAGGAGAAGGAAGGGCGGGTGCAGGTGCGGGTGGATCCAGGCTATACCTGACCTTGACCCCCCGTCTCAGTTCAGGGCATCGCCTCATACCCCGTAGAGAGGGCGGAGCTTGCCTTCCAGATGGCGCATCAGCGGATCGGCAGACAGCGGCCTCCCTGTCACGTGCTGACACAGCGCCTCTGAATCGTACCGCATCCCCTGTTTATGAATCTTCTCGACGAGCCACTGTTTCAATGCGCCGAACTGTCCCACGGCGAACTGATCGTACAGACCCGGGATGTCCGCCATCGCCTGTTCGAAAAACTGGGCAGCGTAGAGGTTGCCCAGCGTATAGGTGGGGAAGTAACCAATCGCGCCCATGGACCAGTGGATATCCTGCAGGCAGCCGCGCTGATCGTCCGGTACCTCGATGCCCAGATAGTCGCGGTACATCTGGTTCCACGCCGCGGGAATGTCTGCCGTCGTCAGATCACCCTTCATCATCGCGCGTTCCAGTTCGAAGCGCACCATGATGTGCAGGTTGTAGGTCGCCTCATCCGACTCCACGCGGATGAAGTTCGGCTGTACCCGGTTGGCGGCTGCGTAGACTTCCTCCTCGCTGAACGCGCTGACCGCATCGCCGAAGAACTCCTTCAGCCGTGGATGGCACCATTGCCAGAACGCGCGTGATCGGCCGACCTGATTCTCCCACATCCGACTCTGGCTCTCGTGAATCGCCAGCGAAACCGCCCGGCCCATCGGCGTGTCGATGTGCTCATCATCGGGCAGATTCTGGTTGTAGATGCCGTGCCCCGCCTCGTGCATCGTCGAGCCGAGCGCATCGAGCATGTTGTCTTCGTGGAAGCGCGTGGTCATGCGGGTGTCGTGACAATGCGTCCCGCTGCAGAAGGGGTGCGTCGAGACATCCAAACGGCCGCGGGTGAAATCGAAGCTGATCCGTTCGACCACGTATCGCACGAAACGTTGTTGTTGTTCGATGGGCTGACGGGTGCGGATGAAGCGATCGCTGGGCTGGCGACCACTGCCCGTGATGTCCTGGATCAGCGCAACCAGTCGCGTCCGCAGTGGCGTGAACACCTCCGCCACGTAGCGGGCGGTGCAGCCCGGTTCGTAGCCATCCGCCAGTGCATCCCACGGTTCACCATCTTTCGCCCAGCCATAACACTCTGCCTTGCGACGTGACAGCTCGATCAGCTTGTCCAGCCACGGGGCGAAGAGGGCGTAGTCATTCTTTCGTCGTGCCTCTGCCCAGTGGTGCTTGGCCACGCTGGTGGTCCTGGCAAATTCCTCAACCAGAGCTGCGGGCAGGCGCGTCGCGCGGTCGTATTCGCGGCGGATAACACGCAGATTCACCGCCGCGGGCGACAGTGGGTCAGCCGTGAGCTGCCCATCCGCTTCACAGACGGCAAGCAACTCGCCGATGCGAGGATCGGTCGACATGGCATGCCGCAACTTCGCCAAGAGCGCCATCTGCTTGGCGCGATAGGCCACGCCCCCGGGCGGCATCATCACTTCCTGATCCCAGCCCAGCAGCGCCGCGGTACTGCCGATCAGTCCCGCTTCCTTTACACGATGAATCAGTTCTTCATAGGGGGTCATGGAAAGACTTTCGCAATAATGAGGATTATCAAGGCGCCCCAAAATACCCGACCCTGCCGCGGCCGTCATCACGCTGCCCCCGTCTCACCCGTCCCCATCGCCCAATCACCAGATCTTTCTCAGACGCTGAACGCCGCTCCTTCCCACGCATCGCGTGCAACAGATGCCGCCGCCAGTGGATTCGCCAGCCCGCGCAGGTCCAGCACTACCGGCCCGAGCCTCGCAGTCGCAAGATCCACCGCGATCCGGTACGCACTGACATCCAGATCGCCCTGTCCTACATCGCACCGCCCGACACTGTTGGCTGCCTGATCGCTCAGCCGTGCCACGCGTAACCGCTTCGCGTGCTGGTGGATCAGTGCCACCGGGTCAACCTGTTGCGCCAGCAGCGTGGCTGGGTCGATCGCCATGCCCAGGGCGGGCAGGTCCACCGCCTCAACCCATTGCGACAGCGCTTCCCACTGCCCCTCACCGTGCACCGCCAGCGATACGCTGTGACCGTCCGCTGCCTCAACCAGTGCACCGCGTGCATCCTCCGTCATGCCCGCCACCGGCAGAGCCAGTGACAGCGGCACACGCCCCAGGTCCGCTGCCAGCTCGATCGCTGCGAGTGTCGCCGCCATCGCGCGATCGATGTACGCGCTGTCGAGGTAGTGTCTGCGAGGCAGAAAGAGGTCGATGCCCGCCAGTCGCATCCCATGTCGCGCGATCAGGGCCAGCAGGTCCTTGCGGGCCCGGGTATTCAGTTCGCGCGGTCTTAACCCCGCCAGCGTCGCATCAATCTGTACGGCCGTGAACCCTGCCCCTGCCAATCGCCCGAGCGCGGTGCGAAGCGTGCCGTCCGTCTGGGCGATCACCGGCGTCGCCGTGGGTGCCAACGAAAGATCCGAACCATGCGTGAGTATCGCCATGCGTTCAGTTTACCGATGCTCAACGCACATGCGACACGCGTCGCCTCAGTCAAAATCATTTGCACAACGTTCACGAAGCGCTCATATAATCTGTCTCCATCAGCAAGGAATGTGCGCTGTCACCACAAATCGTTGATCACGGGCCTGATCGCTACGGGTCGTGGCGAGAACGCATGAGAGATAGTGCACCATGACGTTTCGGCGCGTGGCTGTATTGGTGGAGACATCGACTTCTTTGATTCGGGTGCCATCAGTGGATTCGCGTGGACGGTGCTGCCCGGGGCAGGCACCTACCTTATCTACTCTACATCCCCAACGGGTCGATCTTCTTTGAACGTCTGGAGGCGGCTTCGGGGCAGGTCAGCACGGCTGTGTTTTTCATCTATCTGATGGATGGCGTGGGGTATACCGTCTCCGCGGGGATCTACCTCTACAAGGCCTTGAGCCACCAAGAGTTGACTCACCTGCTGTTCCTTAAGAGACTGGCATGGTTTCTGACGGCGGTCGGAGGATTCATTCTCGTGTTCAACTCGGTCTATTTCACAACCCGGCTGCCTCGTGCAGGGACTCGTACCACAGTACGGCCCGAACCCATGTCGGCAATGCCATCCACGATCAGGGGAGCCAAGGCATAGCTTCCGGCAGGTAAACTGACACTCTGAGAATAAAGGGAGGGGAGGGGGGGACAGTATTGCTCCTGCGGCAGCATTGATGTGGTTTAGTCATGACTCGAGCGGCCGTACCTTTTGTGACGATGGAGATGGCATGACCTGCTGTATGAATCGCGTGAATATTATGAACGCTGGTCTGGCGTTCCTGTTTGTGCTGTTGATGTCGACCACGGTGTCCGCGGCGGACTGGCCGACCTATCGCGGCGACAATACACGCAGTGGCTACACCGCGACGCCGCTGGCGCGAACGCTTCACCTGCAGTGGACCCATCGTCCGCTGCACGGCCCGCGCCCTGCCTGGCCGGCGCCCGCCCATCGTGACGTGCTCAATCAGCATGACAAGCTCGATGCCCGGAACGTCGACGATCACGCCTTCCATCCCGTCGCTGTTGGCGACCGCGTGCTCTTTGGTTCCAGTTCCGAAGATCGTATCGTCTGCCTCGATGCGCGGACGGGGGAAGTTCAGTGGGTGTTCTTCACCTCCGGGCCGGTGCGCTATGCTCCCGCGGTGTGGGATGAACGCGTCCTCTTCGGCAGTGATGACGGGTATGTCTACTGCGTCCGGCTAGACAACGGTTCGCTGCTGTGGAAGCACCGCGTCGGGCCCGTGTCCCAGCATCTGCCCGGCAACGAACGCATGATCAGTCAGTGGCCGGTGCGCACAGGTGTCGCCGTCGAAGATGGTATCGCTTATGCAATCGGCGGCTTCTTTCCATCCTATGGGGTCTACGCCTGCGCACTTCGCATCGAAGATGGTTCAGTTGTCTGGAAGGAACAGCTTTCGGGTGTTTCGCCACAGGGTTACCTGCTGCTGTCGCCACAGCATGTTTATTCGCCGACGGGACGCACCAGTCCCTTTTCGCTGGATCGCAACACGGGCAAAATCGCACGACAATACAACAGCGTCGGTGGCACATTTGCACTGCTGGCGGGCGACACGCTGCTCACCGGTCGGGGCAACGACGGGCGTGTGGAAGCGATCGATACCGCCACGCGCGATCGCCTGATCTCGTTCGCGGGCCGGCACATGGTCGTCACGCCTGAACAGTCCTTCATGCTCAGTGAGACGCACCTGCAGGTGCTCGACCGTGTGCGATATCTGGAGCTGACCCGGCAGATCAACACCCTGCAGCAACGGCGGCGTCAGCTGGAGGACAAACTGAAAAAGGCGGCTGGGGATGACGCAACGGCGTCGGAGGTGCGCCGTGAGATTGCGCAGGTCAGCCGCGATCTGGATGCCGCGACGCAGGCACGCAAGGAGTGCATGAGGGTAAACGTGCCGACCACTCATACGCTGTCGCTGGCAGTGGCGGGTGACATCATCGTGTGTGGCGGTAACGGTGAGGTGGCGTTGTATGACGTATCCTCGGGCGAGCGACTGTGGACTGCGCCGGTGGAGGGCAAGGCACTGGGGCTGGCGATCGCCGGGAGCAGGTTAATCGTGAGTACCGACCAGGGGGTACTGCACTGTTTCGGCAACGCCCCGGTTGACCAGCCGCGTGTCGTACAGCAGCGGCCGAACGAGGCACCCGATGCAACGGATACATTGAGTGACGCCTATCGCGAGGCAGCTGAAGCGATTGTGGCATCGCTGGACACACAGCAGGGTTATTGCCTCGTGCTCGACGCTGATGAGGGACGTCTGGCTCATGAACTTGCCCGCCGGACTCGGATGCATATCGTCGGTATCGAATCGGATGAGCGGAAGCTGGCTGTGGCGCGACAGCGACTTGCGAAAGCGGGGTTGTACGGCGCGCGTGTGACGCTCTATCACGGTTCGCTGGCGGACCTTGCCTTCCCTGACTATTTCGCCAACCTGATCGTCCGCGACGGCAGCCTTTCATCCGACCTGCCACGCGAGTCGGCCGATCAGATCTATCGCGCGCTGCGTCCGTGTGGCGGGAAACTGATGCTCAGCATCACCGGGGGGAACGCCGCTGAGCTGAAAAAGTGGGGCGGGAATGCCATCGACGGTCTGACGGTTACCACGAGCGGGCGGTTCACCTGGGCCTCGGCCACACGATCAGCGCTCGAGGGCGAAGGGGAGTGGACGCACACCTATTCTGGCCCCGACAACACTGCATCCAGTGGCGATCGCCTTATTGAGGGGCCGATGCGTATGCAGTGGTTCGGGCAGCCGGGCCCCAGCCGTATGGTCGATCGTCACTTCCGCAACGTGCCGCCGCTTTACAAGGCAGGCCGGCTGTTCATTCCTGGCAACGAGGTCATCTTCGCAGTCGATGCGTACAACGGGACGATCCTGTGGGAAGCGGAGATTCCCGAATCGCTGCGCATCGGCTCTTTCCTCGATGCCAGCAACATGGTGCTGGATGATGCTTATCTCAACGTGGTGAAGGACGATCACTGCATCGCCCTCGATGTGCGCACTGGCAAAAGCCACGTGCGCTGGCGCATGCCCCAGCTCGATACGGATGTGACGCGCGAATGGGGCTACATCGCACTGAGTGATGGTATGCTGGTTGGATCGGGGCGTCCACGAGGCGCGACTTACCGTGATATCAGCCGTCACGCCCAGCTCGTCACCCAGGCGATGTGGTACCCGAACATGAAGCTGGCAGTCAGCGAGTATGTCTTCGGATTTCCCACGGATAATCCTGACAAGCGCTGGACGTATCGCTCGGGCCGCATCATCGATACCACGCTGACGATCGGAGCTGGTCGCGTCTATTTCATCGAGACGCACAGCCCGGCAGCACTGGCGAACAAGGATGGTCGGCTGAGCATGCTGGAAATGGTGGAAGCAGGCGATCAGTTTCTCGTCGCACTCGATCTGAAAACGGGCCAGGTTCTCTACCGCCAGAAGATCGACATCCGTCATGTACAGCAGCCGTGCTACCTCGCCTACCGCGACGAGGTGCTGCTATTGAGCGGTTCGCAGATCGTCAACGGCGAACACATCCGCGTCAGCGGTCTGCCCGCGCTCGAACAGCGAAAGGGCAACGAAAAGGTGCGGTATCACCTGCTGGCCTTCGATGCCCGCGATGGCTCACGCATGTGGCAGATCAGCGAGGATACGAACCTGGCGACCCGTGGCGGGCATGGCGAATACAATCGACGCCCGACCATCATCCGCGACACCGCCTATTTCGTTGTGTACGCCTATAACATCCACACCGGCGAACGGCTGGCCGGCTGGGAATTCAACCACAACCGGAACGGATGCGGGGGTGTCACCGGCTGCGAATCGTCGCTGTTCTGGCGGGCCAGCAACCCCATCATGTACCGCCTCGGTGCTGGCGGCGGGCCACAGAAGCTCACCACCATCACCCGGCCGGGTTGCTGGATCAACATCATTCCCGCTGGTGGACTCGTTCTGGTGCCGGAAGCCAGCTCCGGTTGTACCTGTGCGTATCCGGTGCAGACCTCCATCGCGTTCGCCCCGGTGCGATAGATCCTCCGGTGGCGTCCTCATCCCCGGTGAATGTCATTTCACCGGCGACGCGACAAACATGATCGGCTGGGAGAACAGCCGCTCGCCATCGGGGCAATCAACTTCGATGCGCACAAAGACTTCCTGGCCGGTGAGACGGTATTTGGCCTGATTGCCTTCCGTCTCCTGCACCACACCCTTTTGTGTGATGAACCGCACCTTCTCGCCCTTGTCGGTTTCGATGCTGATGAAGGGCATGTCGACTGCGATCCGGTTGATGCGGGCCGTGCCACGCAGCGCGCCGTAGAACGCGCCTCGTCGATATGCACGCAGCGCCTCATGCTCGGTCACTTCCGGAACGAGCAGGACATTGCGACCCAGCGGATCATCATCGGAATGATCGATCACGAAAAACCCGATCACGAAACGCCCGGTGCCGAGCATGATCTGCCAGTATTCATCGCTCCAGCCCAGTTGGGGCGTATCCGTGCGCTTCTCACATGTATCGTTGTAAACCTCGATACCGAGCACGCGCGGGTCGTAGTCGAACATTTCGATGACCTGCGCGATGGTCAGTTTGGACCATACCGGATGATTGATCGTGACGCCGCCTCCATCATCAAACTGAAGATTGTCCAGCGTGGCGCGGAAGGCATGCTGCCAGGTCCGGCGAACACCCTTGGGCTGCTGGCCCTGCGGGCTGCCACTGCGGAAAAAGCTGCCCAGGCTGTTGAAGTGCAGCGGCGTGTTGGTCATCGTGTGATGTTCTGCGTTCGGACTGGCGATCACATCATCCGGCAGGTCGGGCAGATATTGATCCAGTGGATAGTAGGGGGCGGAAGGATAGTAATTGGAAAAGGCAAAGTGCCGAATGCCACGATCGTAAAGCGCGCGCACCCGACGATAGATCGGCGGCGCATCGCCCCAGCCCGTGTGAATGTGCGACAGCGAATGAACCTGATGTGCGGTATCCCAGTTGACATCCGCGTAGGGATTGACGACGGGGCGACGCACTCGTCCGGGGGGACGCGCGGGCCTGATGTGCGGTTCACCCGCACCCGGCCCCTGCGCCGACGCAGCAGACAGCAACAACGCCAGTGTCAGGACACACAGAACGACGATACACAACGAGCGAAACTGAACTCGCGACAAACCAGGAAGAGGTTTCAATAGTAGAACTCCATCTCGTAACCGACACGGCCGGGCTTACGCACGCGCGCCCGGGCCCGGAACTCGTCTTTGGCACGAATGACAGCGTGTCCGTCACCATAGCCCACGACCGTCGTATCGGAGGCGATGACGCCATCGGTGCCCCACTGGCGCCCATGATGGCTAAAGTCGTAGACGTTGGTGCCGTTGGGGCCGGATCCCGCGGAGATACGTGCGATGCGATGAGAGAGGATGACGTTGTTTGCCCGTGCATTCCTGCATCGACCTGGGCCAGGCAGGCTCATCATCCAGCCACGTCACGACAGAGTGCTTCTCCGTAACGTAATGTGCGAAAAAGCGTAGCTGGTGGCAATATTGCTGGCGGTAGGATTGCTGTTCCACGCTCCCCAGCCGCCACCATCCTCCCGGAACTTGTGGTCGGAATAGATCCAGCCAAAGTCCTGTGTCAGGGGGCAGATGGTGATGCTGCCATCGACAAGGTAGCCACCGTTGTACATCTCCTCCCACAGCGAGGTTCCGATCGTATTGGTGGCTTTGACGTGATCGGGGAACACGGCCTCATGCTGCGGGAACTGGCCGTTGTTATCCGCCGCCAGTGTCATCAGCGAGGTCAGCATCTGCTTGCTGTTGGAGGCACATTTGATTCGCCAGGCGGCTTCCCGTGCAGCCGAAAGGGCTGGCAGCAACAGCGCGATCAGCAGCGCGATGATCGAAATGACCACCAGCAGTTCGATAAGCCAGTTCCGTGTAGGTGCCGTTGTGGTACTGCCCAATCACGAACCGCACGCCATCGTTGTCCGTCGCTTGCCGCCACGTCGGCTTACCCAGCGTAGCGGTAACCTCATAAACGACATTCTCCCCCGTCCACAGGAGTGGGGTTTCATCGTCATGATGCAGAGCCTGGAGCACACGCTCGTTCAGACCTGCCAGATAAACCACCCTGATACCCGAGGGGGCGGAGACCTTGGCGTTGATCGTCGCAACCCAATCGGCCGGGAAAATGTTCGTGGTGGGAGCATCCGCGTCGAACGAGTAATTCTTAACAAGAATGCTCGCGCTTGCGGTGCTGCTCCATGTCAGCATTGCGCCAAGAGCCATCGCCGTCAGATTCTTCATATTCCAAAACATCTCATATCTCCTTGAATTTCCGCGTTAAAAAGTTTCAGGTTCGCTTTCACACTTCCACAACACCACGTGTCACGTCAGTTCGTCGGTATCTCCTTTCTCAACGCGATTCCGGGTACCGTGTCGGCGCGAAATCGCCGACCCTCCAAAAGGCCACCTGTTCAAGCCTGCGAAGTCGGCTGAAAACTGCTGTACTGCTCCCTCGCATGGAATAGCATTCAAACCCCAGGCATAGATTTTCGAAGGTGGTCAGCTCCGAATGCGTCCGCTCGCCCAGGGAAATCAGCTCGCCGGTTTCAGCCACGCCGAGGTAGAACGCGAATCGATCGGCTGCGATGCGATGCACGATGATGGTCAGGCGTCCACCTGGATCACTCAGCCCATCTCCGCCAGAGCTTTGCAGATCATTGGGAGGCTCGCCGCGCTACAGGACGGTGTGAACACGAATCACACCTCCGTCCAGCGTGGTCCGTCGGACCAGCAGACCGGGAACATTGCGGCGTTCAAAGCGATCAGTGGCGCGGCCCGGCTGCACGAAATCCGCCGAGATCGTGACATAAGCTCCCAGCGAATCACCTTTGCTGTGATTCAGCTCAACATCCACCGCCCAGATATCGCCCACCTCCAGCACATGCTGCCGCGTCGGGAGAAAGACACTGGCGGTGTTGCCCGGCCCAGGTTCAACGACCAGTGCGCCGTCACGCAAACGGTAAGTCCCGGGCGATCCGTTGTGCGACAGATACGAATCGCGATAGACGTACCGGACTTCGTGGGAAAATGGCACCTCAACGACCTGTCGACGTCGCGCTTCTGCCAGGTCGTTGACAAATTGCCATGCGGAACGATCGATGACCCTGCGGTGGGCTACCACCCGTTCCCGCTCCATGATTGCCAGGTCGCCCGCATCGAGACGCACGTGCTGACCCGCAACACTCTGCGCATCGACAGCGCCATCGAAGACGTGAATCTCCACATCCTGCTGGGGCGCGACCACCACACCAAATCGTGTGCCAAGATCGACAACTCGGCCGCGCGATGTCACCACTGCCAGTCCCTCGGCGCCGGGCGGGCAAAAGGCACTTAGTTTCCCGAGGTGGAGCGTTAATTCTTCTGTGGATGCCAGTTCAAAGGTAGCAGGGCCCTCCACAATGATCCGAGCGCCCTGGCGGCTCAGAAGCTCGACCCATCCGCTTTGCAGTTGCAGCCGGCGGGTCGAGGCAATCTGTTGCACGGCCCCCTGGAAGATGCCGCGAGGCTCACCACCGGCAGCCCAGATCGCATCGACCTGGCCGTTGAGCGTGAACGCTGACATTTCAGGCGATGAGACAACCGAGGGCTGTGGGGACACCCGATCAGCGGTCGGCCACATCAACAATGCGATCAACACCACGATGGCTGCCACCGCGCCGTACGCCACCGCCCGTGGAATCACCAGATGCCGCACCGGAACAACCGGTTCCGTTCGGCCGAACATCATCCGCGCCACATCCAGCCGTTCCGCTTCCTCACGCTGCCGTGCCGCTTCAATCGCCTCGCGTTCCATCCGGCGCTGCGCGCGTGCCCTGGCGTCGATCTCGATCGCTTCCATCAACAGCGAGCCGTTTTCGTCGGGCGAAGGCTCATCCGGATCTGCCTGTGATGCCAGATGTGTCCGTAACTGACTCAGCGCATCACGCTCCGCTTCGGCACTACATGTCCAAGCCAAGTTGCCGTACAGATCGACCTGCCGAAGGTAGAACCACTGCGCCTCCGGGTCGCCTTTCAGGAGGGCTTCCAGGCGCGCAACCTGCTCCGGCTGAATGACACCGAGGTGGGCGGCATCGATCAGTTCGAGCAATTCAGCCTGTTTCTCGGGCAGTGTCATCGCGCCGTCTCTCCAAGTCGCGACTCAATGCAGGAGAAAAGCAGTTGCCTGATTCGGCGAAGTGAACGGTAAATGCTCGTCGTCTGACGTTGCGTCCTCTGGGCAATCTCCGGCACGGGCACCCCCTGGCCATAGACCATGTCCAGAAGCTGCCGGTCCGGGTGCGACAGTCGCGCGATGCACGAAGGAAGCACCGCCCGACGCTCCTCGAGCAGATCGCTGCGCTGCTCGTGCATCCGGCTCAGTTCATCCAGCAGTTCGTTGCTGAAACTCAGTCCGTCGCGTCGGCGACGCTCGTAGTGCTTGCGCACGCGGTAGAAGGCGATCTGAAAGACCCACGCACGGAAATCGGTGCCGGGCTTGTACCGCTCAAACTGCTGCCAGACGGCGATGTTCGTTTCCTGCAGCACCTCCTCGGCATCCGTGGGGTTGGGCACCATGGAGAGGATGTAGAGGTACAGTCGGCGCTGGTACCGCGCGAACAGCTCCATGCACTGGTCAATCGACCACGAACTGGTTGACTGGGGCGGATAGACCATGACGCTTCCCAGTCGTTCGAACCTCTCCCAATTGGGCACAGGTTAAGACGCGATATCCGCCGAATGTGAACACGTCGTTTTCAAAAAAAGTCCTTTTTTGATGAAATGGCGATTTCGAGGAAGGACCAACTACCCCATTTAACCCATATTTCCACCCCGACGGCTGGGAAGTGCGGACCGCCGGGAGCCATTGGCGTAACGAGGATTTACAGGTATGTCGGACGGCTCAGCGGAACCGGTCCCATGCGATTCCGAGCTTGCGCATCCGGGAGCGAAGGGTGTGGGGGTTGATACCGAGTAGTCTGGCTGCGCCACGGGGACCTTCGATTCGCCCCTGTGTGATCATCAGTGCGACCTCAATGTGCTGCCGCATGGCCTGATCGAGCGTTGGCAGAGACTGGGCGGCGGAGTTGGACGATCGGGGCGAGGCGGATGTCTGTAAGTACGATGGGCCGGGTGCTGAGGTGTCCTGATTCGGGCCGAGCGTACCCAGCGACTGGGCGATGGCCAGCCGCTCGCCATCACCAAGGATGGCAGCACGATCAATGACGGAAGCCAGCTCCCGGATGTTGCCAGGCCAGGAGTAGTTGGTCAGCAGTGCCAGGTCGTGCTCGGTGGGCTTGCATGGCCTCAGACCAAAGCGTCGCGCAGCCCGCTCGGCGAAGTGTGCCGCCAAAGCCGGGATGTCCTGTTTGCGCTCGCGTAGCGGTGGCAGCACGATCGGGAAGCCGGCAATACGGTACCACAGGTCCTCGCGGAACCGGCCCTGCTGCACCATCGCGGGCAGATCGCGGTGCGTTGCAGCAATAATACGCACGTTCACCCGAACAGATTGCTCGCCGCCGACTCGCTCAAACGTGCCTTCCTGCAGCACACGCAGCAGACGCACCTGTGCGGCCAGGGGCAGTTCGCCTACCTCGTCCAGCAACAATGTGCCTTCGTTGGCACGTTCGAACCATCCACGGCGCGACGCGGTTGCGCCGGTGAACGCACCTTTTTCGTGGCCGAATAGTTCCGAGTCGATCAGCTCCGGTGGAATCGCACCGCAATTGACGCGGATGAACGGCCCCTTACTGCGCGGCGAGTGCTCATGGATCGCACGGGCGATTACCTCCTTGCCTGAGCCGGTTTCACCGAGGATCAGCACGGGCACATCCGAGCGGGCAACCAGGCTCACACGCTCCATTACCGCCCTCAGACCGCCGTCACTGCCGACGATGGTACTGACAAGATCGTCGCGGCCGAGCCGGGAGAGCGCCGATCGCTTGTCCGCCTCGGCAGCCTCTCGCAGGGCGTTCAGTTCATGCAGCCGACGGTCGTTCTCCAGGGCTGCGGCAAAGGGCTCCATCAACGATTCCGCCATCCGAGCGTGGGAGCGTTCAAATCGTTCTGGAGGATGGGCACGCAGAAGTAGCGCGCCAACGACGCCGTCCTCGGTCAACAGCGGTGCTGCGAGCCAACTACCATCTATTTCGTTGCCGATGAGCAGCCGCATGACCTCATGGGGATCATCGCCGACATCGTGCAGCAGCACCTCCCGCCGTCGCAGCCATTCCTGCAGGACACGGCGATCCGCGGACCGCAGAGGCGAAGGAGCGGGCAGGTTTTCACCGTGGCCATCCGCCAGCCCAACCGCGCGGGGGATGACCAGCCCCTGACCGAGGTCGAGGCTATGCACATGGAGGCGGTCGATGGGCATCTGGTGGGTCAGAATTCGAGCAATCGTCTGAACCGACTGCTCGATCGCAAAGTGGCGGCACACTTCGCGCCAGACATCCAGAAGCAACGCGGGGAACTGGTCCATGCCAGGAAGTGTACCGTGAAATAAGACGGCTATCCATTTTATTTAACAGAAATTTTCCTTGATATATCATGGATCCAAGGCAGCGCCAAATCTCCAATGTTTCATAAAAGCCGCCACAGCAACCATTTGCGATCAACACGAATATTGTGGCACGTCAGTTGATTCGACTTGGGCGGTTGGGACTGCCTTCCAACCACAGGAGTTATGTTCGCGTGCCGCATCATACGATCTATTCCGACATTACCAGCACCGTCGGCCATACACCGCTGGTCCGGCTGAATCGGGTGATTCCTGCCGGTCATGCCACGGTCCTGCTTAAGCTGGAGTTCTTCAATCCTTTATCGAGTGTCAAGGACCGCATCGGGCGGGCGATGATCGACGCCGCCGAGCATGCGGGAATCCTCACCCCGGGCGAAAGCCACATTATTGAGCCGACCAGCGGCAATACCGGTATCGCACTGGCATTTATCGCCGCTGCCCGGGGGTATGCCCTCACACTGGCTATGCCCGAATCAATGAGCCACGAGCGCCGGGCGCTGCTGCGGGCACTTGGCGCCAATCTGGAGCTGACGCCGGCCCCCCTGGGGATGCGTGGCGCGATCGAGCGTGCCCGGGAGCTTCTGGACCGGACTCCCGGCGGCTGGATGCCGTTGCAGTTCGACAACCCTGCGAATCCGCAGGTTCATGAGGAGATGACCGGACCGGAGATCTGGGCAGACACCGACGGCGAAGTGGATGTGGTCGTTGCCGGTGTGGGGACGGGGGGCACGATCACCGGTGTGACGCGCTACCTGCGACGGAAGAAACCCGACCTGGTGGCGGTGGCGGTGGAGCCGGCCGAATCGCCGGTGATCTCTGGTGGGGAACCGGGGCCACACCGCATTCAGGGCATCGGGGCTGGATTTGTCCCAGCCAATCTGGATCGGTCTCTACTCGATGCGGTCGAGCGTGTTTCATCCAATGAGGCCTTCCACTGGGCGCGTCGGCTGGCACGGGAGGAGGGACTGCTGGTTGGCATCAGCACCGGCGCAAACGTTGCCGTCGCGGCGCGTCTCGCAGCCAGACCGGAAAACCGGCACCGCACCATCGTGACATTCGCATGCAGCAGTGGCGAACGTTACCTGACCACGCCGCTGTACGACCTGATTGGCAAGAACCTGATCAACACGAATCCCGAGCCGACAGCTATTTCCGCGTTCGGAAGAAGAAACCACAAAAAACATGGCACAACAACCACAACTGATTGGCGAACATCAGGAATCTGACACCTGGACCAGTCTGGTCAGTCGACGTCTCAAAGCGATGCGTTACGGCACGATCCAGATCACCGTACACGACGGCCGCGTCGTGCAGGTGGATTGCACTGAACGCACGCGACTTCCGATCGACCGCGACCAGCAGCGTCAGACCACTACTGACTGAAATACAGCGAGCGGACATGCCGCAGCCGAACCTCATCATCCTCGTTATACGTCTCGACCGGACCACCGGAGAGTCGCAGTATGCACTCGACGAAAGGTCCGACATGACACGCCCCTATTGGAAACCATTGTTTGTTTTCAGTGCCATCGCAGCTTCACCGCTGCTGGCCCACGCTGAACCCACCGATGCCGAACTGACTGCTTTGCGTGAACAGCTCCAAAAGCAGCAGCAGATCATCGAGCAACAACAGCAACGACTGGCCGCCCTGGAGCAAAATAACACCGACAACTGGCTCAGCGAGCGACGTTATCAAGAGGTGCAGGCTATTGTCCGCGAGGTTCTAGCCGATGCGGAAACCCGTGCCTCGCTACTGCAGGACGGCCTGACAGCAGGCTACAACCGTGGATTCTTCATCGGCAACCAGGAAAACACTTACTACCTGCGCGTCAATCCTGAGTTCCAGTTCCGCTACATCTACAACACGCGCGACGGCGAAGCACCCGACACCGATGAGGATGAGAATGGTTTCCAGCTTCGGCGTACCAGGCTGGATTTCCGCGGTCATGCGATTACGCCTGATCTGACATACCGCCTGCGATTCCTGTCGGATCGCGGCGACGGCAGCATCGACCTTGACATCGCTTACGTGGCATACAACCTGATCGACGGACTGAACATCAAGGTTGGTCAGTTCAAACCTCTGTTCGCCAGGGAAGAAAACGTCGCTGCGTTCCAGCAGATCGCGGTTGAGCGGTCCTATGCGGCCGACTACTTCACCATCGATCGCAGCCAGGGTGTGGAATTGGTTTACAGCGGTTGGGACAATCTGCGTCTCTCGCTGGCCATCCACGATGGTTCCTACTCGGCCGACTCCGAGTTCAACGCGGACCGGACCAACTTTGCTATCGCGGGTCGGGTTGAACTTCTGCTTGCGGGTGACTGGAAGCAATTTGATGACTTTTCGAGCTGGTCGAAGGACAAGTTTGGTCTGCTGCTGGGCATCGCCGGTGGTTATGAACGTGGAGAGGAGGGCAGCGGGACGAATACACCTGACATCTACAAGTTTACGGCTGACGTCTCAGTCGAGGTCAGCGGTATCAACGTCTTCGTCGCCGGCTACCTCCAGAAGTTCAGCGACAATGATGATCCGTCGTTACCGAGCGATCTCGATGACGCAACGCAGTTCGGCCTGGTGGCTCAGGCGGGCGTGTTCGTAATTCCCGACAAGCTCGAACTGTTCGGTCGATACGAGTGGATCGATTTCGACGGCGTGTACTACCGCAACAACGGGGCAGGAACGCAAAGCGGCACGGGCAATCTCGCCGAGGACGAACTGAGCCTGATCACCTTCGGAGCCAATTGGTACCTCGTGCGGCATAACGCGAAATTCACCTTCGATGTGATCTGGGCGCTGGATCCAGTCCCTGTAAGCAACAGTGGCGCAGGTCTGTTGACCAGTGTGGATGACGACCAGGTTGTGCTGCGGGCCCAATGGCAGTTCGCCTTCTAAATCAACAGGAATCCATACCAACCCAAACCCAGAACAAACTTTACGCTTGAAAGAAACCACATATGAAAGCAACACGAAATGTTTTTAGGCTTTTCTCCCTGTTCGCCGCACCATTGCTTGCATTCAGCACACTGACCGCAACCGGGTGCGGTTCATCCGATGCGAGTGAAAGTGACGTTGTGAAGCTGCTCAACGTCTCGTACGACCCAACTCGCGAGCTTTACAAGGAGTTTAATGAGGCATTCGCCGAATACTGGAAGAAAAAGACGGGGCAGACCGTCCAGATCGAGATGTCGCATGGCGGGGCGGGCAAGCAGGCCCGTGCGGTTGTCGACGGGTTACCGGCCGACGTCGTCACGCTGGCGCTGGCGTACGACATTGACGCCATCGGGGAGAAAACGGGTTACATTCCCGCGGACTGGCAGTCCCGTCTTCCGAACAACTCATCCCCCTATACCTCGACAATCGTTTTCCTAGTTCGCAAGGGCAATCCGAAGAACATTCGCGATTGGGACGACCTTGTCCGCGAGGGTATTACGGTTGTCACGCCGAACCCCAAGACATCGGGTGGAGCACGGTGGAACTATCTTGCAGCGTGGGCCTATGCCCGGGAGAAATACGGCAGCGAAGAGGCGGCACGAGACTTTGTAACCCGTCTCTTTCGCCAGGTTCCTGTGCTGGATTCGGGTGCCCGCGGTTCAACCAACACCTTCGTGCAGCGCGGCATCGGCGATGTGTTGCTGGCGTGGGAGAACGAAGCTTTCCTCGCGGTAAACGAACTCGGGCCGGATAAGTTCGACATTATCGTGCCATCTGTCAGCATTCTTGCCGAGCCTCCCGTCACGGTGGTCGACCACTGGGCCAAGACGCACGGCACAACCGAGGTGGCGCAGGAGTATCTGAAGTATCTCTATTCACCAGTGGGGCAGCGCGTGGTCGCGAAGCATTACTACCGGCCGGTGCATCCCGAGCACGCCGACCCGGCGGACATGAAACGATTTCCTCAGGTGCGATTGATCACTATCGACGAAGCATTCGGCGGGTGGCAGAAGGCCCATGCGGCTCACTTCGCAGATGGCGGAACCTTCGACCAGATCTATTCCCCGTAATCGTCACGGGATGATGGCCGCATTCGGGAAAATTACAACACGCATACGATCAGTTATGGCTATACGAATCAAACAACCCAGCGTCCTACCCGGGTTCGGTCTGACTCTCGGGTATACGATTTTCTACCTCAGTGTCATCGTACTGATCCCGCTGTCGGCCATGTTCATTCGTGCCGGATCACTCGGGCTGGGCGAGCTTTGGGAGGTCATCACCTCACCGCGTGTGCTTGCGGCGTACAAGCTCACATTCGGTGCATCACTGGTGGGTGCACTCCTGAACGCGGTCTTCGGGTTCCTCGTCGCGTGGGTGCTCGTCCGTTACACCTTTCCGGGCAAGCGGATTGTCGATGCGGCCGTGGACTTGCCTTTCGCAATGCCCACGGCCGTATCCGGCATCGCGCTGGTCGCGGTCTATTCCCCCTCGGGATGGATCGGCCGTTACCTCGAACCGCTGGGTATCAAGGCGGCCTACACCCCACTGGGCGTCACGATTGCACTTACGTTCATCGGGCTGCCATTTGTGGTGCGAACACTGCAACCGGCACTTGAGGATCTGGAAGCTGAAGTCGAAGAGGCGGCGGCGAGTCTCGGGGCGACCCGATGGCAGACGCTGCGTTACGTCATCATTCCCACGGTGCTGCCCGCCATGCTGACGGGATTCACCCTCGCGTTCGCCCGTGCGGTTGGAGAGTATGGCTCGGTGGTCTTCATCAGTGGGAATCTGCCCATGAAAACGGAGATCGTGCCGCTGCTGATTATCACCAAGCTTGAACAGTACGACTACGCCGGAGCGACAGCCCTGGGCGCCACGATGCTTGTGATCTCGTTTGCCATTCTGCTGACCATCAATGTGCTTCAGTGGTGGTCAACCCGGCACAAGAGGGGGGCATAACATGGCTGGTACAATCACACTCCGAAAATCAGCCGCGGGAACGCCTGTTCGTCTCGCTACCGGTGAAAGCACCGCGGTGCGCTGGCTCCTGATTGGCATCTCACTTACCTTTTTGACATTGTTTCTGTTCCTGCCGCTCGCCGCGGTGTTTGTCGAGGCGTTTCGCAAGGGGGTCGGCGCATATCTGCAAAGCTTCAACGATCCGGCGGCGTATGCGGCGATCAGATTGACACTGCTGGTCACGGCAATCGCACTGCCGCTGAACCTGGTGTTCGGCCTCGCAGCGTCGTGGGCCATCGGCAAGTTCGAGTTCCGAGGCAAGCAACTGCTCATCACGCTGATCGATCTGCCGTTCGCGGTCTCGCCCGTCATCAGCGGTTTGATCTACGTGCTTCTCTACGGCATTCACGGATGGTTCGGCCCCTGGCTGGCAGAACGAGGTATCCAGGTGATCTTCGCAGTTCCAGGTATCGTCCTTGCCACGATTTTCGTGACGTTTCCCTTCATCGCGCGAGAGGTGATTCCGCTCATGCAGGAGCAGGGCACCGAGGAGGAACAGGCAGCGATCACGCTCGGCGCCTCTGGCTGGCAGACGTTCTTTCGGGTGACACTGCCTAACGTCAAATGGGCGGTCCTGTACGGTGTCATCCTCTGTAACGCCCGGGCGATGGGGGAGTTCGGCGCGGTGTCAGTCGTCAGCGGTCATATTCGTGGAAAAACCAACACTATGCCGCTGCACGTGGAGATCCTTTACAACGAGTACAACTTTGTGGCGGCGTTCGCGGTCGCATCGCTGCTTGCCCTGCTCGCACTCGTGACGCTCGTGCTCAAGAGTCTGATTGAGTGGCGCACGCGCGTGCAGCATGATCAGGAAGAGCCTTCCTGATCCGGGGGAAGGAACAAACGTTATGAGCATTGAAGTCCGCAACATCAGTAAACGCTTCGGCAACTTCGTCGCACTGGACAACATCAGCCTGACCGTGCCGACGGGCAAACTCATCGCGCTGCTTGGCCCATCGGGGTCGGGCAAAACCACCCTGCTGCGCATCATCGCGGGCCTGGAGCAGGCGGATCCGGACGCCAATGGCCAGCCGGTCGGATCGATCCTCTTCCATGATGAAGATGTGGCCAGGACGCACGTTCGCGATCGGCGGGTGGGATTCGTCTTTCAGCATTATGTGCTGTTTCGGCACATGACGGTCTTCGAGAACGTCGCATTCGGGCTGCGCGTGCTGCCGCGAAAACAACGTCCGAGTCGCACGGAGATTGCCGATCGTGTACATGAACTATTGAGACTGGTTCAACTTGAGGGGCTGGCTGGGCGGTTTCCGAGCCAGTTGTCGGGTGGCCAGCGTCAGCGTGTCGCGCTTGCCCGTGCTCTGGCGGTAAAGCCGCGGGTGCTGCTGCTCGATGAGCCGTTCGGGGCACTTGATGCGAAGGTCCGTAAGGAACTGCGGACCTGGCTTCGCCGCCTGCACGATGAACTACACATTACCAGCGTCTTCGTCACGCACGACCAGGATGAGGCCCTGGAAGTCGCGGATGAGATCGTCATTATGAACCAGGGACGGATCGAGCAGGTGGGAACCCCCGATGAGGTCTTCCATCACCCCGCCACTGAGTTTGTCATGCACTTCCTGGGTGATGTCAATACGTTCCACGGACGGGTGAATCAGGGGACCATTCAGTTCAGCGACCTGGAACTGCCGTTCCCCAGCGATCGGCAGGAGATCAACGGCGACGCCCGTGTTTTCGTGCGTCCCTACGATGTGACCATCGACACGAAGACCAACGGGCTGCCTGCCCTGGAAGCAAAGGTCGTCCGCGTTCACTCAGCTGGCCCCCTGGTCCGCGTTGAACTGCTGACTAAGACCAACCAGCACCTGACCTCAGAGATTTCTCAGGAACGTTTCGCGACAATGAATCTGGAGGTAAACAGCACCGTGTATGTTCGCCCACGTCATATTCGCGTGTTCGCAAGCAACGGCACAGGATCGCGGTGATGGGTAAGATCATCCGATCCGCTCATGGCATTGCAGATACCGATTCATCTCTCACGGTGGACAGATGAGCGGTGCGGCGAACCATACCCGTTGCGGCCCATTCGAGGCCGCGCAACAACATAGCACGGTAT
Source organism: uncultured Phycisphaeraceae bacterium (assembly GCA_937988825.1). Classification (GTDB taxonomy): domain Bacteria; phylum Planctomycetota; class Phycisphaerae; order Phycisphaerales; family Phycisphaeraceae; genus CALKHT01. Next base: position 4,988 of record CALKHT010000033.1, on the reverse strand, counting down.
CCAGGGTTGTCCATCGCATCGGCGTTGTGGCCCAACAGCAATGTAAAACAGTGGCCCCGACCAAACGTCCCTGCGAAGGCGATCGGTTCCCAGTTGTCCGTTCCACGCGCCTCCTTGGAAGCAAAGCCTGATGCGAGCACCACCGTGTGCTCCTGTACCCTGGCCCGATTCCAAAGCTCATCTGTGGTCCGGAAGGGGGCCAGTCCGCGTGTGACCGGGTGATTGGAGGAATCAATACGAACAGGGAACTCGCCCACAGGCGCGTGATGAGTCTGATCGACGATCCACGTCGCCAGTCCGATCTCGTGATACTCCCGCCAGTCATAGAAAGAACAACTGCCAGCGTGAACGACAACGTGTCCACCACCATTTCGCACGAAATCCTCGTATGCCTTGCGGGTAGTGTTCGGCCAAGTACGGACCTTTTCGCCGGGGCCAAACGTGTTCCAGTTGCTGAGAATAACGTGGTGGTTCTTCAATTGCTCCGCGGTCAGCGTCTGAGGTGTCTGTGTCACCTCAACGATGAAACCCGCTTCCTCGAGAATCGATTGAAGCTTCGCTGTGGTGCGACGCCAGTCGTGGTTGTTCTGGCCCGTTAGCAGCAGGACGCGAATCTCTTGCACATTGCTGGATGACCACGCAGTATTCATGTGGCTACAGCCCATTGCAAGACAACAAAATACAAGCATCGTGCACATCATCAGGGTGTTGCGCATAAGATGTCCATGTATTTATGGGAAATTAGAGCGTCAGATTAGTTGTTGCGAACATGGACGTGAAACCGACATACCGACTGCTTCCATGGATGCGGGTAGATCCTGCCGATACTCTCGCGGTGTTAAACCCACAATCTTGCGAAACGTTGTCGCAAAATATTGGCTGGAGTTGAATCCACATGCCATCGCTACACGTGTAATTGTCACGTTTGGATGCTCGCGCAGCAATCGCCTGGCCGCGTCGATACGAGCGTGCGTCAGGTACTCCATGGGGGTCATGTTCGTCAACTGACGGCAATAGCTTGTGAAGCGACTGCGCTTCAACCCTACCTGCTCTGCCATGGTGTCCAGCGTCCACGGTTCGGCATACTCGTGCTTCAGTTCCTGGAGAAACAGTGCGACGTTGCGCGTTGTTCCGGTGAGCGATGCTTCAAGTGGAACATTCTTCGAGTTGAAAAGATTCAGGATTTCCATCAGCAGTTCATTAATGCAGACCACCATGCGGGTGCGATCAAAGCGGCGATGCGACTGATCCACAATCTGTGCCATCCGCTGAAAACAGTTCGCTACGGCGGTATTGACCATCCAGACGGGTTGTTCGTTATGACTGAGCAATTGCGTGAGACGCTGCGTCTCCTCAGGCGTGAGAACAAGCCAGGATGGCCATTTCCAGGTCTGGTTCGGCCGGCGGACTCCCACATCGACGATGAGCCAGATGAGATGCGAGGCATCCACATTCGGCGCGCCGACACGATGACGCTGCCACGGCCGCGTGATAGTCATACATCCGGGCAGCAGAGTAAACGCCTCATCATCAACACCGAAATCCAGACGGCCGCGCTGCAAATAGGTGAACTCAATGCCTTCGTTGCGATGCCAGTCCAGTCCCCAGTTCTGACCACGGTCGGCATTCCAGTAGCCGGCCGATCGGATTTGTCGGAGCGTTCGATGATCCAGACGGATCCCCGGGTAGGGAGCATGGCCCAGTGCGGAAAGCCGAACTTCGCCACGTGCAGCCGCTTCAACCAGTGGATTGCAAGTATCCGCACGATAGCGGGCCGTACTACTGCGAAAAATAACGGGTTTGGACATGGTCGATCGGTAGAAAAGTGAAACATATAGAACGCCGCGCAACGATATCATTTTATCGCTGTTGACGAGATCACAAATACCATTTTCGCCTTCAGCGGCGTTCAGAATTTACCAGTGGTATTGTTCTAACGCTGCCGGGACACTGCTCGTATATGCTACCCATGCTGCGGTGAGGAGTTTCTGTTAGCGTCATCAACCTCGAAAGGTATACCATGAGGTTTTATCCACTCGTGAAATGCTCGCGAATGCTGCTTCTGGTCACCGTCACTGCAGCCGCGTTGACCGTGCGGCTGACGTCACCACCGATCGCGGCGGCGCAGAATAACCGGGCTAAGCCGGTCAAGGTCTACATTCTCGCGGGGCAGTCCAACATGGTGGGTCACGCGAAAGTATCGCTGCTGGAGCGACAGATTCACGCCCCCGAGACGAAAGCGGAGTTTGCCCACCTGCATCACAATGGGCAGTGGATCCTGCGCGATGATGTGTGGATTCGCTTTGGCGACCGCAAGGGCAACCTGACGGTGGGCTTTGGTGCACGCGACTGCATTGGACCGGAGCTTGGCTTCGGTCATGTCATGGGCGATCGTTATGACCAGCAGGTCCTCATCATCAAGACCGCCTGGGGCGGCAAGAGCCTCGCCCGGGATTTTCGCCCGCCTTCCGCCAGGCTTTCGGAAGAACAGCTTCAACAAATCCTCGACAAAGCCCGGGAGGATGCTCGCCGCCGCAACCGGCCCGAGCCCACTCTCGACGATATTCGTACCCAAATCGGTTTCAGCTATCGACAGATGATTGAGGAGGTCCAGGACTCGCTAGCGAATCTCAAGGAGTATTTCCCCCAATATCAGGGGCAGGGGTATGAACTGGCGGGGTTCGTGTGGTTCCAGGGATGGAACGACATGATCAACCCGGAGTTCACTGCGGAGTATGTCGACAACATGGTGCACTTCATTCGCGATGTTCGCCGCGATCTGAAAGCGCCACGGTTGCCCTTCGTGATCGGGCAGATGGGCGTGGGGGGCGACAAACCCAGCAGCAACACGGTTCAGCTCAAGGAGGCACAGGCGGCAGCGGCAGCACATCCCGAGTTTCACGGCAACGTCGCGTTGGTGCGCACCGATGTGTTCTGGGACAAGCGTGCCCAGGAAGTCTACGACAAAGGCTGGCAGCAGCACCTTGAGGAATGGAACCAGGTGGGTTCGGACCGCCCGTACCATTATCTGGGCAGCGTTCGCTTCTTCAATGCAGCGGGGAAGGCATTCGCCGAGGCTCTGCTTGAGCTGGAGAAGCAGGGGCCGTCCCACTCAACGCGATGACGTCGCAGGTCCACTGACGCTGTGGACATCGTGCTACCTATTTCCTTCATTCCCACAACGGAGCGGTTATGCCCCGACAACTTTGGCTGGTCGTGCTGTGGATCCTGGGGCTGGCAGCCTCCGTCGAAGGCAATACCCGGCCAAATGTCATCCTGATCATGACCGATGACCAGGGTTACGGTGACATCGGCGCCCATGGCAACGATGTAGTTAACACGCCGCACATGAATCAACTGCATGCAGAGAGCGTGCGGTTCACCCAGTTCCACGTCGATCCCAGTTGCTCACCGACGCGGGCTGCCCTACTGACAGGTCGCTATTCCGCCCGTGTCGGCGTGTGGCACACAGTCATGGGACGTTCCGTTGTCCGCGATGACGAAACGTTCATGTCGGAGGTCTTCAGAAATGCGGGATATCGCACCGCCGTTTTCGGCAAATGGCATCTTGGCGAAACGTACCCCTATGGCCCACAGTACCGTGGCTTTCAGGAAACGCTCATCCACGGTGGTGGCGCGATCGGCAACACTCAGGATTACTGGGGCAACGATTATTTCGATGACCACTACCTGCACAACGGTGAATGGCGAGCGTTCAAGGGTTACTGCGCGGATGTGTTCTTCAACGAGGCCTTGCGCTTCATTGAGAAACATCGCAACGAACCGTTTTTCGTGTATCTGACGCCAAACACGCCGCACTGGCCGCTTCATGTGGAAGACCGGTACGTGGACATTTACCTGAAGAAAAATGTGCCAGAGCGGGTCGCTCGTTACTGGGCGATGGTATCAAACCTCGATGACAACATCGGCATCCTGCGACGGCAACTGAAAGAACTTGGTATCGCCGACAACACGATCATCGTTTTCATGGGCGACAATGGGACAACCCTGCCCGATGAGAAATGGCGTGAACGATACAACGCCGGGATGCGCGGTTACAAAACGTCCGAATACGATGGTGGACACCGGGCTTTCTGCTTTATCCACGACCCACGCATTGGCTCGAGCGGAAAAGATGTGCATCGCCTAACCGCCCATATTGACATCATGCCAACATTGCTGGACCTGTGCGACATTTCGGTTCCGGTGAAGCTTCGACTAGACGGCAGAAGTCTGACACCGTTGCTGCTCGGCCAGGACAGCGACTGGCCCGACCGCGTCATCGTCGTTCATAATCAGCGGGTTCTCGATCCCATCAAGTGGAAACAGACGGCTGTGATGACAGACAGTTGGCGGCTGGTCAATAACAACGAACTATATGACCTCGATACTGATCCCGGACAGCAGCACAACGTTATCGACAGATACCCCGATGTCGCGGAACGACTCCGCAAATCTTATGAAGCGTGGTGGGACGATGTGTCACAGCGGTTCGGTGAAATGTCGCGCTGGTACATTGGTGCCGAAGAGGAGCCTATCACGCTTCTGACGGCCCACGACTGGCTTGTTTCCGATTTGTCGCAACTGCCGTGGGACCAGACACAGATCCTTCGCCGTCGCGTAGGCAACGGGCCATGGGCGGTGCGTGTGGTACGCGATGGGCGCTACGCCTTTATTCTTCGTGAACGGCCGGAGGCAGCAGCATACGTGCTAACAGCGACCCACGCCAGGCTGCGCATCGCCGAAGAAGACCTGACTGTGCCCATCGCCGAAGGAGCCACATCGGTACGGATTGAGCTGACACTCAGTGCCGGGGACGCTATGCTGCAGACGTGGATGCGAGAGGATGGACGCACGGATCGTGGGGCGTACTACGTCGAAGTCCATTATCTGGGACAGTAATGAATGCCATTTACTTAAGCCGCAAGTGCTTCGTGCAGCAGCCTTTGGCGCAGTTCATGGCGGGGCTGTTTCATCAGGTCGTATTC
>CALKHT010000032.1 GCA_937988825.1 uncultured Phycisphaeraceae bacterium | reverse complement strand
CATGCCAGCGGAAGCCGTCGAAGGCAATGGCATGCGGTGCGATCCAGCGCCAGCGTGGAGCGGGGTTGGAAAGGGACTGGTATTCGATTTCGATGGCCTGTCTGCTGTGAATGGCCTGGAGCACGGTGCGCAGGTGGCCGGCGTCGATGCCCCGAGCGGGGCTGCGCACCGTATCGAAGTCCGGCATCTGGCCGATCCAGGTTTGGTCCTGGCTGACGATGCCGTTGGAGATCGACCGCAGCTGGGACAGGTAGCTGGCCGGGTCCGGTCTCAGGAACAGGGGCTCGAAGCGGTCGCCGCGGACATAGGCGCGGGCGCTCTTGTCGTAGAGCATGTTGTCCGGAGCCATGCCGAGGTAGCGGTTCAGGTCGGCGGATGCCTGGTTGACCGAGATCCCGAAGGCGTCCACCAGGTCGCTACGGTTGACATGCCCCTCCCAGAACAGCCGGAACTCGATGAACTCAAGTCGGCGCTCAATGCCCCATCGAACGCTGCCTTGCGTTGCCCCCACCTTTGCACCCCAGTATCATGACCCACATCGGAATTGTATTCAACCAGTTTCTGGTTGGTTTGTAAAGAGAGGAGAGCTGCGGCGGGGGTGGGCCATCGCCGCGAGGGAGCAGGCCAGGTCAACTACGCCGAGCGCGTAGATGACACCATGCACGCGATAACTGACGGATCACACGCGGCGAGCACTCGGGCGAATGCCCGGCGGCGGATGTGGGGGTTGGGGTGGGTGGCGGCGTCGAGCAGGAGGCGGGCGGCGGTGATTTTGGAGGGACTGGCGCGGCGGCGGCCGGCGACGATCGCTTCCAGTTCCTCCACGGGGTAGTCCGCCAGGGCGGCGAGCCAGCGGCCGGGGTAGGTCTGCCCACGGCGCGGGCCAGCGGGGTTGCCGCTCTGGCCGGGTTTCCAGCGGTGAGCTGGCGGAGGGACGGTGCCGCCACGTCCGGAGCGCTCGAACGCCTGCCGCTGTGGGGAATGGGTGCTTTTGAGAGGCATGGCGGGTACCTTGCCGATGATGCGATAACGTGGGCCGATTATGCGAACACGAATCGCGGAGGTTTATTCATGTCGAGAGATCAACGTCGTGACAAGATCGTGGTCCAGCGTCGAAAACCGGGTGAGCCGCCGATGAGCGACGAAACGATCGAGAAGATGATCGAGGCAACCCGTCGCCAACTGGCAGAGATACGGCGGAAAGCGGAGACGACTTCTCCCGACCGGCAATGACGCCACAACATGCGCGTCAACGCCTGCACAGCAGGTCGAACCGCGTGCATAACAGGCGCTCAGGCTGAATCGATGCTGCGCACCATGGCGATGATTCCCGCCCGCATCGCAGCCGGCAGGTCCGCCCATCGGCGCACCACTTCGGCCAGTTCCGGATCGCTCAGGTCGCCGCGCGCACCGGATTGCGCACCAACGCCTCCCTCCACCGATGCCGCACCTGCGCGTAACACCTTTGTTTTACTTGATCTTACAACCGATCCGTCGCCGCCGGGTACGCGTCCTGTATCGCCCATCTCCTTGTTGATACTCCACCTCAGCTTGGCCTGCTCAATATCTCACAGTTAGGGCAGTAGTTCCGGGAAATCGGAACCACTTGGGGAACCAAAATCTTTGTGATGTACCCTTTCGGGTGTGAATGGGCGGGACCGCATAGGCGAGGGTTCACGCAATCATCCTGACAGTCCTATCACTCTCTTGAAGCGAGAGTGTCGCTCAGAACGTCAGCCGCTCCAGGTTGACGGTTTGGTATTCGCGATTGACTGGTGCGGTGTGGCCAGGTAGATTTCGCAGAGACGATTCGATCGTGTCACGCGATCTGGATATGCCACGCCTGTTCTCCCAACTTGGGACGGTCGGCCTGACCTTCTACTTGGCGGTCTACTTGTGTATTGCGCCGATTCTCGTGCTTTGCACATGTGCCGAGGGGCATGTTGCGTATGCGTTGGAAGGACATGCAGAACCGGCTTGTGGCCACCATGATGACGGCCGAAGTTCGAAGCCGGATCAGCAGCCGGCGGGTCAGCACGATCATACGGATATCCAGATCCAGGCTGATGACTGCCTGACTACGAAGTCCGAGTCACGCTGCATTGTGCTCGCCTTACCGGCTGTATTGGGCGTTCTCAACGATTACCGGTTTGACTCAACACGTGACCTGCTTCGCTTCTGTCATCGCACATCTAAGCCGCTCCTGAACCTTCGCGCGTCCATTACCACCACCATTCTGCGGATCTGATCTCACTTTTTCGACCGAGTAACCTGCCCCGATGCTGTAGTTCGGGACTGGTTGACTGCTGCGCGCTCGTCTCCAGGTCCAATTCTCACGTGAGATCATTCATGAACCGTCACGGCCCAGTGATCCTGTTATTACTGTCCGCTCTTGCCGGCTGCCAGTCATACCGAACACTTCCGCTGGATGACCACGCCCACCACCACAAATGGATTAACCGGTCGATTGATGATGCGCGTGTCAGGGAGTACGCGGTTCAGCTTGCGGCGCTCAACGCCGATGCAGATTTGGCTTACGACCTGACTGATGGTCTGAGCCTGAGCGAGGCGGAGTTGGTTGCACTGGTTTTTAACCCCGATCTGCGCGTAGCAAGGCTCAACGCCAAGGTGCCGTTGTTTGGCGCTTCGCATGCGGGGCACTGGGACGATCCCGAGCTCAACTTTGACCTTTTGCGTGTTACGGAGAGTGTGAAGGATCCGTGGGTGATCGGATCGAGCCTGTCGTTCACCATCCCGATCTCAGGCCGGCTGGAGGTTGAAAAAGACAAAGCCTTTGCGGAAGCGAATGGCGAGCTCATGAAAGCTTTACTGGCGGAATGGACCATGCTTGGCGAGTTGCGCATCGCCTGGACGCACTGGTCCGCAGCCGTGCAACGGATTACGCTCGTTGAGACCTACCTTGAGCAACTGGATGAAGTCATCGGGGTAGCTGAAGCGCAGCGACAGGCTAACCGGATTGGTTCGCCAGAATTACGCGTTCTTCAACTCGAAAAGGCAACACGCATCGGCGAACTTCATTCGTTCCGCGTCGAGGAACAACGTCGACGATTGGCGATCAAGGCGCTTTTGGGGCTGCATCCTGATGCACCGATCGATCTCAGGCCTGAGTTCCCTCTGGCGTTACCTGAACTGAATGAGGCCGACCGAATCACGCAACTGCGGGAGCACAACCTCCGACTTGCCGTGTCTCGTGCGGCATATGAAGTGGCGGATGAGGCCTTTCGCCTTGAGATTCGCAAACAGTATCCCGACCTCGTAATCGGTCCGGGTTATGAGAATGAGGAGGGCATGTCACGTGCCGGCGTTGTGCTGAGTATCCCGATTCCACTGTTGAATCAGAACCGTCGTGGCATTGCCGAGGCACGTGCTGCGCGTGACGCCGCCAAGGCTGCCTACGAGGCTGAATATGAGCGAATCGTTGCGGAGCTTTCGCAGGCAGAACTGGATGTGATGGCAGCTAAGGAGCGTAGCACCTACATCGAAGGAACGGTCGCTCGCATGGTCGATGAGCAGCTGGCGGATCTCCGTCGGCTGGCGGAACTGGGTGACCTTGATGTGCTGGTGATTTTGGATGCACTATCACGGACGCTGGAAACCAAGTTCCAGATTCTTGAAGCCAGGGTTGAGGAGGCTGAAGCGGTGACCCGATTGCGATCGCTGCTGCGACCGCTCAATACGCCGATGCGGGAGGGGGTTGGCGATGAGAAGGAATAATCTCATGACGCTGAAGATTTTCAGCTCGCTGTTGTTATCCATCGTTTTGGTGTTCCTTTGGGGGTGTGCGAATGCAGGAAGTGATGATGCACACGACCACGATCACGAGCATGATCGCAGTTCACACGAACATGAGCGGACTATCACGAACCGCATCGATGTACCGCCAACCGTACGTCGTAACCTGGGGATCACTTTTGCCCGGGTCGAACGCCGTCATGTTGCATCGACGATTCGTGTGCCAGGCCAGTTCGAGACGGCGCCACGGGCCCGCCGCGAGTACCACACAACGCTTTCCGGTCGTATCGAATTACTGGTCAATCAATACGAATCGGTTGAGGCAGGTACGCCGCTCTATCGAATCGACTCTCCGCAATGGCGGGAAATGCAGCAGAAACTCAACGAGACGATAATCGCCATTCAGCAAGCAGCTCAGCGATCAGAGGGGCTAAAAGCACGAAAAATTGCAGTGGATAAGCGTGCCGATCGTCTGCAGGACCAGGAAAAACTCTGGATGGATCGGATCGCGCAATTGGAAAAGCTCATTGCGGCAGGAGGGGGCGCAGCATCCGATCTGACCGAGGCGCGTTCGCAATTGATAAGTACCCGAACAAGCCTGGCAGAAGTTGAAGAAGAACAGGTCGAAATCGCCCAGCAACAGAATCAGATCGAGGCGGAGCTGGCCGGTTACCGACAAGCAATGCCGTTACTGTACGTCGATGCACTCGGGGAGCAGGTTGCGTCTGCCAATGGGTCTTCCGCACCGATCGACCTGGCGCTGACCCCCGCAGCCGCCATGCTGGGAGTGCCTGTCAATGAGCTGCGCAGGAATGTCAGCAGCAGCGAAAATCCGATTCCTTACTGGCGCACGATAGACCAGATCGAGATCCGTGCGCATCAGCCGGGTATCGTTGAAACCATTGCAGTAACCAATGGTGCGTGGGTCGATTCATCGGCACTTGTCCTCACAACAGTGAATCCGAAGGAGATACGCTTTCGCGCTGTCGGCTTACAGGCTGAGCTCGGTCGATTGCGTGATGGGCTGCCCGTCATGATTGTTCCGCCCCGTGGTGGTGCTCAGGCCCTATCAGGTTCGATCAATGGGCATCTGACGATTGGCCTTGAAGCCGATTCGCTGGCGCGCACGATCGACCTGATCGTCACGCCTGCTGATGTAACGCTGCCGAATTGGGCGCGTCCTGGCGTTTCGGCAGAAATGGAAGTTGTCGTCGAACAGACCGATCTGCCTCAATTGGCGATTCCTGTGTCCGCTGTCATTACAGATGGTCTGGAGAAGGTCATTTTCCGTCGCGATCCAAAGGATCCGGACAAGTTGATTCGCATCATTGCAGACCTTGGCATCAGTGATGGACACTGGGTCGAGGTGCAAAGCGGACTTGCGGACGGTGATGAAGTCGTTCATCACGGCATTTATGAGCTGATGCTTGCCAGCGGAGGAACCAAGGAAAAAGGGGGACACTTCCACGCAGACGGTACGTTCCATGCGGGTGACCACGAGTAAAGGAGTCTTACGTTGCTTAAGCGACTGATCCATTTCTCGTTGGACAACTCGGTAATGGTCATCCTTGTGTCCGCGCTGATCCTCGTCTTCGCCGTGTATCAGGTACCGAAGATGGCGGTGGATGTTTTTCCGGAACTCAATGCCCCCACGGTTGTGATTCTCACCGAAGCGCCTGGATACGCAGCTGACGAGGTTGAACAGTACATTACCTTTCCAATCGAAAGCTCCGTCAATGGCATTACCGGCGTGCGTCGCGTACGAAGCGGCAGTGCGATCGGCTTGTCCATCGTATGGGTCGAGTTTGACTGGGGAGCCGACATCTACACCGCCCGTTATCTGGTGTCGGAACGCCTAACCATTGCGCAGGAAGCCCTTCCTGCAGGGGTTCAGCCGATGATGACGCCCGTTACCAGCATTACGGGCGAGATCATGCTCATCTCCCTTAGTTCAGAAGTCGACGAGTTTGGCAAACCTCTGATCAGTGATCTGGACCTTCGCGCCTTCGGCGAGTTTGAGTTGCGCAATCATCTTCTATCAGTCCCCGGCGTATCTCAGGTGGTTGTTATTGGAGGAGAACTGCCCGACTACCAGGTCCATGTCGATCAGACCCGCCTGCGGTCGTACGGTCTGACCATACAGGATGTCGTTGAAGCGGCGCGGCAGTCGCATGCCACGCTGGGGGCGGGCTACCTGCAGAATGTTGAAGGCCTAGAGATTCCGCTGCGTCAGACCGGGCGTGTGCAAAGTGTGGAGGATATTCGCCGCACGGTGATCCGTTATCACAACGGCGCGCCCGTGACGATCGGCCAGGTGGCTGATGTTCAGCTGGCCGGCACGCTGAAACGAGGAACTGCTTCGGAGGGTGGTCGGCAGGCGGTTGTGCTGAGCGTCCAGAAAGCACCGGGAACGAATACCCTGACTCTCACCCAGGCGATTGATGAGAAGCTCGACGCCGTTGAAAAAAGTATGCCTCGTGGCATGAAACTCAACCGCCACGTTATGCGGCAATCGGACTTTATCGAAACGTCACTGAATAAGGTGATCGAAGTGTCTCGCGACGCGGCGATCATCGTCGCGGTCGTGCTCGCCCTGTTCCTGATGAACGTGCGAACTACGATCATTACACTCGTGGCCATTCCAATGTCCGTTGCCATTGCTCTGTTGATTCTCTGGGCATGGGGGCAGACGATCAACGTCATGACGCTGGGCGGTCTGGCCGTGGCGATCGGCGTGGTGGTGGATGACGGCATCATCGACGTGGAGAACGTATTTCGTCGACTGCGTGAGAATCGACAGTTGCCTCCCTCGCAGCAGAAGCCTTTGACACAGATTGTCTTTGAAGCCAGCAACGAGATTCGCAGCTCGATCCTGTTTGCCACACTGATTATCGTCATCGTCTTTGTTCCCCTGCTTTTTCTGCAGGGGCTTGAAGGGCGTTTCTTCCGGCCGCTGGGCATCATGTATATCACGTCAGTTGGCGCGTCACTGATCGTCGCTCTGACGCTTACGCCCGTGCTGTGCAAGTACTTGCTTGGCGGCCGATTGAGGTATCGGGAAGAAAAGGAAGGCCCGCTCGTGCGCGGCCTCAAGTACCTCTACGCACCGCTACTCTATTTCGTTATCCGGTGGCGAAAGACGGTGCTTACTGCAATGTTTCTGGTTACAGCGGTCAGCATCTGGCTGGGCAGCACGTTTGGCACCAGCTTTCTGCCGGAGTTCAACGAAGGAACGTTCACCGTCTTTCTGATGGCTCCTCCCGGAACATCATTGGAAGAGAGCAATCGTCTGGCGAGCGGCATTGAAATGCGTCTGACTGAGATTGAAGGCGTACGCTCGGTGGTGCGCCGGACGGGACGCGCGGAACGCGACGAGCACGCGGAACCGGTCAGCAATAGCGAAATCGAAGTCACCCTTAAGCCAGGGTATGACAAATCGCAGGTCAAGGCTGAGATCGACATGATCATCAGCGCCGTGCCTGGCATTACCACCATGATCGGCCAGCCGATTGAACATCGACTGTCACACGTAATGTCGGGCACGCCAGCCGCCGTGGCGATCAACGTATTTGGAGACGACCTGCATCGGCTTCGGGCGATCGCCCGGGAAATCGAGGCCGCACTCAAAACCATACCAGGCGCCCGTGATGTCAACGCACAGCGTGAAGTGATGATCACAACACTGCCAATCAGATACCGGCTTGACGATCTGGCACGTTGGGGATTGACACCCGTCTCGGCTGCGGAACAGGTGAAGCAGGCAGTCTTTGGAGAGATTGTTGGACAGGTGAACGAAGGCGTTCGGGTGTACAACATCGTGGTTCGTCTCGCACCCGATCAGCGTGAGAAGCCCGAGCACATCGGAGGATTGTTGCTCAAAGGCAGTGGCGGAGCTCTTGTCCGACTGGATGAAGTGGCTGATATCGGCCCGGAGCGAGCCTCGAATCTCATTGCACGCGAAAACGCTCAGCGAAAAGCAGTCATCTCCGTCAATGTGGCTGAAGGATATAACCTGGGCCACCTTGTCGAGAATGTCAAGGCTAAAGTGGTGCCGATTGTTGAGCGGTACTCGCGCGAATCACGAGCCGAAGGAGGAGGCGGCTATACCGTCAGATTTGGTGGCCAGTTTGAAGCGCAGCAGTCTGCTTCGCGAACCATCTATATCATGGGAGCGGGCGTTGCGGTGGTGATGCTCCTGTTACTGAACATGACGTTTAACTCCACCCGTGCCGCAGTGCTGGTGATGGTCAACCTGCCTCTGGCGCTCATTGGAGGCATTGCTGCAATCTTCATCACCGAGTCCGATCATCCCATACATAACCTCATGGCACTGTTCGGCGTGGGGGGGCTGCGATACCAGGCGCCAGTGATCTCTATCGCGAGCATGGTTGGTTTCGTGACGCTCTTCGGCATCGCCGTCCGCAACGGCATTCTGTTGGTCAATCATTACCGGCATCTGATGGAAGTAGAGGGCAAGCCGTTGGAGAAGGCGGTTATCCAGGGATCGATGGAGCGGCTGATTCCCATCATGATGACCGCGCTCACCGCCGTGCTGGGCCTTGTCCCTCTGGCACTCGCTGCGGGCGAGCCAGGTAGCGAACTGCTCGCGCCACTGGCGAATGTTGTTCTCGGCGGACTGCTCAGTTCGACGCTGCTGAACCTTCTGGTGGTTCCTGCTGGATATTCGTTGATCTTCAGTGGCAGAGGTGTCCCGCACACCCGCGATGACTCGTCGAATGTTGATCGACCGCGTTCTCCAGTCGTCAGCCAGACCCAATGATTACTTCGAACATAACCGCTTGATTGAAAGGAACACTCCTATGAAGAAGAACATTCCCTGGCTTGTCATGCCTCTGCTCGCCCTTGGACTGAGTGCTTGCGATGGCGGCAATTCGACTTCCGAAGTTACTGCAAGTAAGACCGCCCATGTATCCCATGACGATCACGACCATGCAGGGCACGGTCACCACCACGGACACGGGGAACGCCGTGAATTGGGTAAAGCGGAGATTGGCAGGTTTACCGTGACTGCCGCGGTACTGGGCGAGATCAACGCCGGAGCCGACAGCGTGATCGATGTTGAAGTGTCTGGCGCGACACCCTCGGCCGTGCGTGCATGGGTAGGCGTCGAGTCGGCGCAAGGCTCACTCAAGGCCCGGCTGGAGAAAGCCGGCAACGGCTACCACGGTCATGTGGAAGTCCCCGCGACCTTACCCGACGGCAGCGCCATCTGGATCGAAATCGAGGATACAGATGGCAAAAAGTCGCAGGTGTCGTTTGATCTCGAGTAGGATGCAATTTCTATAACAACAATCATAAACGCGGCCGCCAGACCAATGTCTGGTATCAGGACAAGGGAACGAGATACGCCCTAACGACTAAAATATGGCTGTGCGGGCATGTTGTTGGTACGGCAGCGTACCGGCACCGTGTCAGACATCGTGTTCATAGCCATCGAGGATGAAGAATCGCAATCTGACCAAACGGCTCCACATTTTGAACGCTTCCGCAGGGACGCCTGCCACGCCACCGCCATCCTCGTCCAAGTCACCATCTCGTGGCCCTTTGTTCAATGCATTTCACCCATACACCCGATTCCCGCGGTCGGGGATCGGTCATGTTAGATTGTCACAAATCGAAGTCCCTCGGGTGATATTTTCAATGGGCGAAACCGTCGATTGGTCGATTCAATTCAAAGACTGGTGTGTCAATGGTTTGCTGGTGGACACAAGCGGGAGAAACGACGAGACTGTAGCGGAACATTTTTCAGGAACGTGGGGCCTTGTCATCCGTGTCTGAGATTGAACGCGAACAAACGTCATCCGGGCAGCCGCAGACGTCTGAGGTGGGCGGGCGGGCGGTGCCAGCATCGCCGCATGATCGGCATCTTTGGCAGATTGTGTGGGTGCGCGATCTGGTCTGGCTGGGGCTGGCGGCGGTAGTGTTGCTGGCGGCGTACCGGACGCGGGCGATCATTGTGCCGATCCTGATCGGGCTGGGGCTGGCTTACGTCTTCAATCCGTTCATCACGTGGATGGAGCGGCGCCACCGCTGGCCGCGGTGGGCGAGCACGGCGGCGGTCCTGGTGGTGACATACGGGATGCTGACTGTGGCGGTGATGGCGACGGCCCCGCCCATCATCGCGCAGAGCAGGCAGCTGGTGCAACGGGTGGGGGCGTATGCCCACGTGCTGACCGAACGCATCGAAGCGGCGATCCAGGAGGCGGAAAAGGAGGCGGCTGAGCAGGAGGAGGCGACGAGGGAAGCAAGCGTCGGTGGTGACACGGATGCGGCGATTGAGCAGAACGCGGACACTGCGACTGCCGACGGTACGGGGCAGGTTGTCGACGAAGAGGCTTCGGAGAATGCGGCAGCGACCGTTGATGAGGAACCGCAAGGGTTGCCGCAGGAGCCTTCCGCGCGACGGACGTTGTTCGCCAGCGCTTCGCAGCGGCTGGCGAATCTGGATTTCGCCGCGGTAGCTGATTTCGTGGTCAAGTCACTGGATGTGGGAGTGGGCGTGGTTGGCTCGGTGGTGAGCTTCACGACTTATCTGGTGTTGTCGGCGGTCGTCATCACGCTGTGCTTCTTCTTTTTCAGTTGGAAATTCGGGCCGATCCAGGCGTGGTTTGGTTCGTTTATTCCGCCGGATCGTAGGGAGCGGACGTTGCACATCCTTGGTCGCATGGACGAGTCAATCTCCGCGTTCATTCGCGGCCGACTGATTCAGTCGGTCATCATGACGATGCTGCTGAGCATCGGCTGGTGGGCGGTGGGCGTGCGCTACTGGCTGCTGCTGGGTGTGGTGACGGGGCTGCTCAACCTCATTCCCTACGCGGGGGTGATTGGCTTCCTTACGGCCGTTGGACTGGCGGCGGTCGATCAGTTGACCGGCAGCACGTTCAGTTGGTTTGTGCCGATCGGGGCGGCGGTGGTTTACCTGATCGCCCAGACGGTGGACGGCTGGGTGGTGGAGCCGCTGGTTCAGGGCAAGGCGACTGACCTGGACCCACTGACCATCCTGCTGGTCGTGCTCATTGGTGGCTCGCTGGCGGGACTACTTGGATTGATCCTGGCAATACCGGTGGCGGCCTGCGTTAAGATTCTGTCGCAGGAGGTGCTGCTGCCGCGGTTGCGGGCGCGGCTGTGAAGGGGCGTGGAGGGCATAGGAAAAGTGCTCCCACGGATTGCATCCGTGGGCTTCGGGGGATCAGGTCTAAAGGACAACCGTCAGTGGCGGCGACGCAGGGTTATGGCGGCTGCGCCTGCGATCAACAGCGAGACCGAAGCAGGCTCGGGCACGAGTCGGAACTGCAGTGTGAACGGCTCCGAATCTGCGAAGATGCCCGCGGCGTCACTGAGGTGGAACGTGGCGGTCAGAATCTCACCCGGGGCGGGCAGGTCTGCATCGGCGACGAAGAAAATCAGGTGATGGTTCACCGCGTTGGCGCCGAGGTGGAAGGGCATCGTCGCGGGCGCGGTGGTGCCGGGGTCGAGAACCTGCAGACGCGGGTCGATGTCGTCCAGGTGCAGGTAAAGGTCGGGGGTGCCGAAGCCATGGGCGACGTTGAGCCAGGTGTAGAAGCCGTGGCCGCCGTATTCCTCATCCTCGACATCGAGCGGCCGGAAACCGGGGGTGAGGCTGTAGACGCCGCCCAGGCCGGGGGCCAGCTCGTAAAAGACGTTGTGTAGCTCCCAGGGGTGGGTATCGACGAGGAGCGTGGCGGGGCCGGGCGGGTCGGCCGGGGCTTCATAAGAGCCGTCGTGCCCGTAGTAGAAGCCGATGCGCAGGTGTTCCTCTTCGCCACCGCCTTCGTGCGCGAGGGCAGGGAGGGGGAGCGTCAGGAGGGCGAGGGCGGTCAGAAGCAGGGGGAGGCGGTGGGCCATGAAGTTTTCTCCCTTGGAATTCTGGACACCCAGCCACGGCGTGGCTGGGCTTTGGGGGGATCGATCTTCCATCCTTTTCAGCGGGCTATTTTGGGGTCAAAGTGATTGACCGTCCAGATCAGTTTGCCCACCGTGCTGTCGGGGGCGAGGAGGTAGACCTCATCGAGTGGACGGGAGGCGACGTGGCCGTCGAGGTAACCCCAGTTGGGCTGCTGATTGTGGCGGTTCAGAGCGATCTGTTGACGCGGTTCGTTGGTCGGATCGATCCACCACAGTTCCGGGTGAACATGGTCACTGGTGGCGTAGCTGCCCTGCTCCGCCAGTTCGGTGAGGTAGACCGTGTTACTGGGGCGGGGCACACCGGTGAGCACGGCGTAATCCTCGTAGCCGGTCAGCCATCCGGAGAGGTAGTAGTTCGTGGCGTAACTGACGGCTCGTTTAAGTTGGGTGGCGGGTTCGGGGGCGTCCCAGTAAGGGCTTTCATCAGCGATGCAGCGGGCGGTCTGGCTCATGTCACCCGTCAGGTAGCGGTCGAGCGAGAAGAACCAACTGGCGTGGATGTCATTCTGGCCCGGCGGGCCGAACGAGAGACTGCCGGCACTGGGGAGCATGCCATCGTGGTCGTGGGCGAAGGTGAGGGCAGCGGTGGTGATCTGCCGCAGCCGGGTGGCACAGACGACAGCCTGGGCAGACCGGCGTGAGGCAGCCAGGGCGGGCAGCAACACCGCGATGAGCAGGGCGATGATCGAGATAACGATCAACAGCTCGATGAGCGTGAAGCCATGTCGCGGATAAGGCGGGCGGATTGGGAAGGGAATCCGTGCCATGACGAACTAGGCGATGATCACGCCGGTCGGCCGCAACCGGGACAGGCCCGGGTGATGCAAAATGGTGGGGCCAACCGGTTCAGTGGTGTCCGTGCCCGCCGTGGCCACCGTGGTGGTGGTCTGCGTGGCCGTCGTGGTGATCGTGATGGTCATGGTGGGCGGCAGCCTGATCCGCTTCCGATGCGGCGACGCCCGGATCCTTACCGCCGAACGAGCGGTAGGCCACGCCGAAAACCAGCGCCAGCCCGAACAGCCCGGCCGCAGCAGTTACCACCGGCCGGTAAAAGGGAACCTGCTCAGCGGTTGGCCGGAGCTGGCCGGCAGTCTTCTGGCCCTCATCCGGGCCGTGGCCATGACCGTCTCCATGGCCATGGTCATGGTCATCGGCAGCGGCGTGCGCCTGCGGCAGCACGGAAGGTGTGCCATCACTCACGAGCCCCGCACACATCCAGCCCAGAATCAGACCCACGAGGATTGCCAGCGTTTTGCGTCCAACCTTTTTCATGATGAATACCTGATGATTGCGTGGTTGCCGATGGTCAGTATAGCGTAAATGCGACAAGTCGCGTCGCATCGTGGAAATCCGTTCGTGGAAATCGATGCGGGGCCGGGGGCCGGAAATCTTTGCTGCGCCGAGAGGTGTGGAATATACTGAGTCGTAACACGGTTCAGTTCCGTGGGGCATGATGCACTTTGGACCATCCAATTCGCTATCCGTCATGCTGGCGGTTGCCCTTGGGGTGATGGCCGCGATATCGCCGATCACTTTGGGGGTATCGCAACGCATGACGCGGTGCATGTGTTGCCACAATGCGGACTTGCAGCTGGCGGCAGTCTTACACGATACGACGGCGGATGACTGCTGCAGGCATTCACCTTCCGACCAATCGGGGACCGACACGGCTGACCCGGTTGCATCGTCCGGCCATACGGGGTGCAGTGACTGCTCAGGCTGTCTGCTGTTGAGCAGCACGGGGGTTAGCGGCCTGTTGTTGCCCGGCACATCCGCAATTGTAGAGCAGCCCTGTGGTTACATCTCTGTCGACGAAACTCACCGCCTGGCCTGCGGGTTTCTGACCTCACCGCAACGGCCACCCGCCCTTGCCTAACCGGCTTTGCGCCGGGGCTGCGCGCCCGTTTTCGGGCATCCCATCCGTGTGCGAAGTCATGTCGTGCCGTCCGATCACGTGTGCGTTCGGACATAGACCCTTGTGAAATTCTGCTGTGACAGGATTTTGTGGCAGGCGCTCCCGAAGCGCCGGGGTGCTGCGAAATGATCGATCCCTTGCATCAACTTTCGGGGTTGGAGAAGGTGGCGGGGCCGTCGGTGTCATCTGGTTTGGCCGCGATTCCGGTTCCACGACGGCGGTGGCTCACGCGCGTGGGCGTGCCAGCGGCGGTAATCGTCTGTACGGCGGCGTTGCTGGCGACAGCGTCAGGTGAGGCACTCTTTCCCGCCCCGACCGTCGAGGTCATGCGAGCGGTAGGCAAGCCGGTGAAGGTGCGGCCCGGCACAGCCACAGGTGGCCCGGTGGGGACCGTGGTCGTGCAGGCGCCCGGCTGGGTCGAGCCTGATCCGTACCCAATCTTCGTCTCGGCGCTGACCAACGGCGTGATCAAAGAGGTGCTCGTGCTGGAAGGCGAGGCGGTGAAGGCGGGGCAGGTGGTCGCGCGGCTGGTGGACGATGACGCCCGACTGGCGCTGGCGCGTGCCGAAGCGGCGGCGGCAGCACGGCAGGCAGAACTGGCGGAGGCTGTGGCCCGGCTGGAGGCGGCGCGGACCGACTGGGAGAACCCAGTGGCACGCGATCGGCAGGTTGCGGTGATGCAGGCGCAACTGGACCAGGTGCAGGCAGAGCTGGCGCAACTGCCTGCTGTGATTGCCGAGCAACGGGCGATTCTGGCGGAAAGGCTGGTGGTGGCTGAGCGGCTGGAACGCTTCGTCCGTAACAACGCGGCGACGGAGGTCGAAGCGGCTGAGGCACGCTATCGCGTTCAGGCGGCTGAAGCAGCCTTGAACGCGGTCATTCAGCGCGAGGCCATCCTCAAGGCGCAGGCGGCCCGATTCGAGGCGGAACTCGCTGCGGCCAAACGTGAACGAGAACTGCGCGTCGCGGAAAAACTCAGTCTGGAATCGGCGACCGCGGCACATGAGCGGGCAAGGGCCGAACTGGCACGAGCAGAAGCGGAACTGGCGGAAGCCAGGCTGCGGCTGGAACGCATGGAAGTCCGGGCGCCGGTGGATGGCATTGTGATGGCACGGCTCGTCGGGCCGGGCGACAAGGTGATGCTCGAAGCGGACATGCCGCACAGCGCACATGTGATTCACCTGTACGACCCGAAGAAGCAGCAGGTGCGCATCGACATTCCACTGGCCGATGCGGCGAAGGTGAGCGTTGGCCAGCGTGCGAAGGTGATTGTGGACGTGTTGCCCGGCCGGGAGTTTGACGGCGTGGTAACGCGCGTGGTGCCACAGGCGGACATTCAGCGCAACACGTTGCAGGTGAAGGTGGCGATCGAGAACCCCGACCCGGTGATTCGGCCGGAGATGCTGGCGCGGGCGAAGTTTCTGGCGATGTCGACGCGGCAGGATGAGGGGGAAAATGAGGGCGATGGCGTGACCGATTTGCGTCCCTTCATTCCCGAGGAGGTGATTGTCGGCCGACAGGACGACCGCGGCAGCGTGTGGGTGGTCAGCCCCGATGGAACGCGGGCGCAGAAGGTGCAGATCACGCTCGGTACGACGCGGGAAAACGGCTGGATAGAAGTGGCCGAAGGATTGAACCCGGGCGATGCGGTGATTGTTGACGGCCGGGCGTTGAAGGAAGGCACGCGTGTTCGCGTTGCTGGGCGATGAATCGCACCTTCCATGTGCGTTGAATGAAACGACGCTTCGAAGTGGACCCCACAGCGAGTAACAGCCAATGGTGCTGATTGAATGCCGCAAACTGACGAAGGAATACCGCAAGGGCGATATGGTGATTCGTCCGCTGGATGGATTGGACCTCGACGTTGAAGCGGGCGAGTTTCTGGCGTTGATGGGGCCTTCAGGTAGTGGCAAGACGACGCTCCTGAACCTGATCGCCGGGATCGACAGCCCGACCAGCGGTTCGCTCGTGATCGACGGGCAGGACATCAGCAAGCTGTCACGCAGCGCACTGGCGAACTGGCGGGCGACGTACATCGGCTACATTTTCCAGTTGTACAACCTGGTGCCCGTGCTGACCGCGTATGAGAACGTCGAGCTGCCGTTGCTGCTGCATAAGCTGTCGCGAAAGGAACGGCATGAACGTGTGGCGACAGCCTTGTCGCTGGTGGGACTGGCTGATCGGCACGATCATTACCCACGGCAACTCAGCGGCGGGCAGGAGCAGCGCGTGGCGATCGCGCGGGCGATCGTGGCCGACCCGAAGATTCTCGTGGCTGACGAGCCGACTGGCGATCTGGATAAGGCTTCGGCGCTGGCAATTATGCAGTTGCTGCAACGGCTGGTGCGTGATTTGGGCAAGACGCTCATCATGGTGACGCACGATCCCAATACCGCGGAGTTTGCCTCTCGGACACTGCATCTGGACAAGGGCAGGTTGGTCGATCAGTCCGGACACGCGACGATGGAGGCTGTGCGATGATCGCGCCGAAGTTCATGCCGCTGATCGTGAAGCAGATTGTGCGCAATCGCACACGCACGTTCCTGACGGTGGCGGGGGTGGCGACGGCGATGTTTCTGTTCATCGCGGTGCAGGCAATGCATCGTGGCGTGATGATCACCACGCAGCAGAACGCAGAAGACAACCTTCTGATCGTTTATCGCCAGGATCGCTACTGCCCGTTCACCAGTCAGTTGCCGCAGTACTACCAGCAGCGCATCACTGAAATCCCTGGTGTGGTGTCAGTGATTCCCATGCGCATCATCGTGAACAACTGCCGCACGAGCCTGGATGTGGTGACGTTTCGCGGTGTGCCGGATGATGATTTTCTGAAACACATGGCGCCGACAATGGACGTGATCGATGGTTCGATCGCGGAATGGGAGCGGCGATCGGACGCGGCCATCGTTGGCGAAACCCTGGCACGGCGGCGCGGGTTTAAGGCAGGCGACAGCTTCGATGCAGCAGGTGTGCGGGTTTACGTGGCGGGTATCGTGCGCTCCGATGAGCCACAGGACCAGAACGTGGCTTACGTGAAGCTCGATTTCCTGCAGCAGACCGTGGACCGCAAGCTGGGCACGGTGACGCAGTTCAACGTGCGCGTGGATGATCCAAAGCGAATGAATGAGATTGCCGCGGCGATCGATGAAATGTTCGCCACGAGCGAGTTCCCCACCGCGACACGCTCGGACAAGGCGTTTATGGCGCAGGCGGCGGATGAAATGATCGAGCTGGTGTCGTTCGCCCGGTATGTGGGCTGGGCGTCGCTGGCGGCGGTGCTGGCGCTGGTGGGCAATGCGATCGTGTTGTCGGTGCAGGAGCGCATCAAGGAGCACGCGATTCTTCAGACGCTGGGCTTTCGCGGCGGGCTGGTGGGGCGACTGGTCGTGACGGAAGGGTTGATGCTGGGGTTGCTTGGTGGCGCGGTGGGCACGGTGGCGGCGGTACTCGTCGTCGAGTGGGGACAGTTCAGCCTTTCCATGGATGGGCTGAGTATTCCCATTGAGGTGAGCTCGCAGCTCGTGATCGCAGGGCTGCTGATTTCGATGACGCTGGGTGTGATCGGTGGGTTGATCCCCGGCTGGCAGGCGTCGCGGCGTCCGATCGCGGGATGCTTCCGGGCGGTGTGAGTGGCAGGGTCATATACGGACGAATAATCGCCCGATGTGGATGACTTATGAAGATTCTTCCCTTTGACTATGCGGTGCGAAACCTGGGGCGGTCCCGCTTGCGGCTGACGCTGAGCGTGGCTGGCAGTGCATTGGTGGTGATGCTGGTGATTGGCGCTGCGGCGTTTGTGCGGTCGATGGGCAACAGCCTGGTTTCCAGCGCGTCGCCAGACAACGTGATTCTGCTGGGTGCAGGTAGTGAGGAGAGCATTGAGCGTAGCGAAATCAGCGCGACGGTGCCGACACAACTGACGGGCACGGTTCCGGGCATTCGCTCGCAACTGAACGTGCCATTCGTGTCGCCCGAGGTGCACATGGCGCTGGCGGTAGGCACACGGCAGGGTGAGGCGTCGCATCAGCAGGTGGTAGTGCGCGGCGTGACGCATACCGCTTATGCGGTGCATCCGCAGGTGCGGATTACGTCAGGGCGGGCGCCGCGCCCGGGCAATAATGAGATCATGGTGGGACGGCTGGCGCACACCCGCATCGGGTTACGGCCGGAAGCACTGGCGATTGGTAACCATTTGTGGTTTGACGATCAGCCATGGGAGATTGTGGGTCATTTCCAGGCCGATCGCACCGTGATGGATGCGGAAATCTGGACAGCTCTTTCCGATTTGATGATCGCCGCCAAGCGTTCGACGATCTCGTGCGTGGTGGTGACCCTGGACGAAGCGACATTCGCGGACATCGACGCATTCGCCAAGTCGCGGTTGGATTTGGAACTGGTGGCGATGCGCGAGATGGACTACTACAACCAGTTGAGTGCATTCTACAAACCGGTGATGATCATGGTGTGGGTAACGGCCGGGTTGATCGCGCTGGGCGGACTGTTCGGCGGATTGAACACGATGTACGCCGCGTTCTCCGCACGAGTCCGCGAAGTGGGTATGCTGCAGGCGCTGGGTTTTGCCCGACGGGCGATCGTGCTGAGCCTCGTGCAGGAATCCATGCTCGCAGCCGCGGCGGGAGCGATCATCGCAGCGGGATTATGCCTGCTGCTGTTTGATGGTGTTTCGGTGCGATTCGCAATGGGGGCGTTCGGGTTACGAATGGACGCGGTGACACTGATGCTGGGGTTGGTTGCGGGATTGTTGCTCGGTTTCATCGGTGCATTGCCGCCGGCGTGGCGTTGTCTGCGACTGCCAATCGCCGAGGCGTTGAAGGCGGCTTGAATAACACAAAAGGCTTATTTCTCAGGAGAAACGTCATGCGAAAGTTGAGTGCAATCATGTTCATCATGGCGGGGCTAATGATGACCGGGTGCGGCAATGAAGGTTCATCACAAAGCAGTGCGACACCGCTGCCAGCGACGGTCTATCTGACCGCGTTGCCCGAGGCGACGGTGAAGACGGTGCAGGCGGCGCGCGCGGAAGTACACGAGGGTGAAGAAATCATCGTGCGTGGGGTCGTCGGCGGCAGCAAGAACCCATTTGGCGAAAATCGCGCGATCATGACAATCATCGACGACACGCTGGAAAAAAGCTGCGCAAGCGAGGGTGATCACTGCCCCACGCCCTGGGATTACTGCTGCACACCCAGGGAGCGGCTGATGGCGAGCATCGCGACGGTTCGCTTTGTGGACACCGAGGGAAAGCCGTTGGAGGCGACGATCGGCGCTGACGGCAGGATAAAACCGTTCAGCACGGTGGTGGTGCGCGGCAAGGTGGCGACGGGATCCACGCCGGAGAATCTGATCATCGACGCCGAGCAGGTGTTCGTTGAGAAGATTTGAATTGGCTGATGGCAAACGAATATCTGGGCGCTGTGCCTTCACGGGCACAGCGCTCTTCTGTTGTGAATTCGCTTATACGCCGCGAACGCCGAAGACGGCGACGCTGCACCATCCATTGCCAATGCGGTCAGTGATGGGAAAACCGCGCGTGGCGGGTGGCCCCACGGGGTAGCCGCGTTCAAGGCACCTGCGATGCCAGACCGCCAGATCGTGCTCAGCGACCTCGCGCGATTCGGTGAACAGCACCAGCAGCAGCCCGCCGTGACAGATGACCGTATCGCCCCAGATTTTCTTCACGTCTTCGGCGACTGTGGAGAGCAGCTCGCTGCTGTAGCGACGAAAGGGGCCGCTGGTTTCGTATTGGGCGACAGTCTTGATTTCCAGCCAGTAGGTTTCTTCCGGGTCAGCCGCGGGCAACTGATCGAAGAGTGTGTCACGAATCAGTGGGTCGCGCAGCCCCGGCAGATCGGGGTTACGGCAGAGCACGGCATCACACCGCTTGCCCTCGCTGCGTTTGGGTTTGAGCATGTCGGCCGGGTAGCGTTGCTCGGGCCAGACACCCCAGCCACCATGCATGCGCAGCGCATCGAAGATCAGCGGGTGCAGTCCGAGTTCGGGCAGATGATCGAAGCCGTAAACCGCCTGCTCCACGTCGTCCTCGCGGGCGCGTTCCTGCAGGCCGGCTGCGACGGCATCGGCAATGTCCGAAATGAACCAGCGTTCATGCACGGGAAGCGTTCAACACTACAACGCAATCGAACCATTCAATGCACGCGGCTGGAGGTCAGGCCCTCCCATTTGTGCTCGGCGATGGCTTGCACCACACGCTGGGCAGCTTCCACCGCGGCGGAACCGGCCTGTGCATCCACATCCGGCTGACGCCCCGCGCGAACCGCGTCAAGGAAGCTGCTCAGCTCGGCTGTGAGCGCATCGCTGGATGCATCACTATCCATCGTCAGTTCATCAACCTGCACCAGTTCGGAATAGTCGAGGTTGGAAAGGTCTGCCCCAGCGGCAATCTGGCGTCGCACCTGTTCCAGTCCCTCGACGTTGTTGCTTTTGCGCAGGACCAGGCCGGTGCGTTTCTGATAGTCGAGGCTGACATACGCTTCTTCACTGAACAGTCGCATCTTGCGTTCTGTTTTCAGCGCCAAACGACTGGCGGTCAGATTCGCCACGCAGCCCGATGCGAACACCAGCCGGGCGTTGGCAACATCCTCGTGCTCGCCCAGCACTGCAACGCCCGCCGCATCAACCTTCACCAACTCCGAGTTGGCCAGCATGAGCACAATGTCCAGATCGTGGATCATCATGTCCATGACCACGCCCACATCCAGCGAGCGGAAGGTCATTGGGCTGATGCGGTCGACCTCGATGAAGCGAGGCGGAATGTTGAGGGCGGCCACGGCACGCACCGCCGGGTTGAATCGTTCCGTATGTCCCACCTGCACCAGCGCGCCGTGCTCCGCGGCAATGGCCGCCAGCCTGCGGGCTTCCTCCACCGTCGGCGCCAGTGGCTTTTCCACCAGGCATGCCACCCCATGCTCCAGAAGCGGCGTCGCGACCGGCACGTGATATACCGTAGGCACCGCCACGGTCACCGCCTGCACATCGGGGTAACGTTCCAGCAGTGCCGCGACATCGGGTAGCGCATCACAGCCATACTCGCTGGCGACTTCCTCGGCGCGGTCGAGGTTGCTGTCGACGACAGCCAGGAGCTTCGCCTGTGGCAGATGGTGATAGGTGCGTGCGTGATGGCGGCCCATGCGGCCAACGCCCACCACCGCGACGCGCGTTACATCGGATCCGGATACAGTCATGGTCGATATCTTAGGGAGATTGCGCCTCGGCTTCACGTCAAGCGCCAACGTAAAGCAGCTGGTCTGATCCACACACGATGCGGACAACCTGACGCCCCGGCAAACCCTGCTACCATAACGGCATGACGCAGACGCCCGACAACCCGATGCCCACCACGCCCGGCGTGCGACGCCCGGTCATCGGTATCACCATGGGTGATCCGGCCGGCATCGGCGCGGAGGTCATCATCAAGGCGCTGGCAGACCCGGCCATCCGTCGGCTGGCGCGGTTTGTCGTCTACGGCATGAACGAGCTGTTTGCCTACGCAGCCGACCTGGCGGAAATCGAGCCCTTCTGGTGGCGCGTGCAGCATGATTCAGCGCGCACCGCGTTCGATCTTGTGCATGACGTGGTGGTGCTCGATTACGACGAGTATTCGATGCTGGGCAGTACGGTGCATCGCCCGACGAAGCAGGGGGGCGTGGTGAGCCTGAGGTTCCTGGATGACGCGGTAGCTGCTGCCATGAAGCCGGTGGGTGCCGAAGGACGGATCGATGCCATTGTGACCGCCCCCATCTGCAAGGAAAGCTGGATGCTGGCCGGGTGCAAGTTCCCCGGACACACCGAGTTTCTCCAGCATCGCACACGTGCCAGGCGGGTGGTGATGATGTTCGCCTCACCGAAGCTGAATGTCGCGCTGGCGACGGTGCACATCCCTCTGATGGACGTTCGCAATCGGCTGAACATCGGTTGCGTGTTCGATCCGATCGATCTGGGCCATCAGGCCATGCAGGCGATGGGTATTGCACGTCCGCGGATCGCAGTGTGCGGCCTGAACCCGCACGCATCGGAAAACGGGCAGTTCGGCGATGAGGAACGACGCATCATCGAACCGGCGATCGAAATGGCCCTGCGAGCGGGCATTGACGCTTCCGGCCCATACCCGGCGGACACCATTTTCATCGACGCGATCAAGGGTAAGTTCGACCTGGTCGTGGCGATGTACCACGACCAGGGACTGATCCCCATCAAACTGCTGGCGTTCGATGAAGCAGTGAATGTGACGCTGGGGCTGCCCATCATTCGCACGAGCGTGGACCACGGCACCGCGTTTAACATTGTCGGCCGCAACATGGCCAACCCGGGCAGTATGAAGGCGGCGATCCGGCACGCGGTGGCGATGGCGGCCGGTACGGCGGCGTTACGGCGCGGGGCGTGAAGGCCTGGTCATAGTGGACAGCCGCGTGGGGGCTGAGTCTACTGCCCACTCTCGCCGCGGCGTTCTTTCAGCTCGCGCTCGAGCCGTTCCAGTTCCTGGCGTTCGGCTTCCAGTTGTGCTTTGCGACGGGCGATCTCCTTAGCCTTGCGCACCTCGGGCGGGTCGTCGTGGTAGATGCTATAGGGAATCTTGTAATCGGGGGGCAGCACGTCGACATCGGCTGGCGGCGGGTTGGCCAATACCTGCCTCAGCGCTGGGATGACGAAGAGCCATAGCAATAACGTGACCAGCAACGCGATGGCGTGCCAGATCCGTGCGTTGAGCGTCGCTTCGCCTGTCCAAAGCCAGACGCCGGCCAGGAGCAGCGTTCCTGTCAGGGCCGCTACGGAGGCCACCGTACCCCAGGCCGCTCGCCGTCTGTCCGACTGCAACCCCAGTCCGAACACTGCCAGTGCCAGCCCGCCCACGTTCAACGAGACGATCGTGAGCATCAGCCCGCTTTTGCCCTTGTCTGCGACCATCGCCCCCCACGCCTCGGCCAGCGTGCTGGGGGGCTGTGCCTCGACGTCGATCTCCGCCAGCGGTGGCATCGGATTCCACCAGAATGTCGTCGAACAGACGCAACACGTCGCCAGCAGAAAGATCATGCCCACCGTCTGCAGGAGCACGCCCGTTCCCTGGGCGAAAGCACGCGGTGGGGGCGTGTCGGGTGAGGTGGGCGAATCTGGCTGGGGGGAGCTGTCACTTACCACGAGCGATTCCACGGTTCCACTTCATTGTCGTCCCCAGCGTCCGGCGCCTGATGGGCCGTCCGGGCCTGCATCAGCTTCATGCCTGTGAACACCAGCATCGCCATCGGCGTGCCCATCAGCAGGATGTAGACCGTCAACGCGGATGGGTCCGCCTGAACAATGCTGCCCAGGACACCCGCCAACAGCATCACACCCACGACGATTGCCTGCGTGAGGACGATCAGCAAGGCGAAACTGATGGCGGCCTGGCGGGCGTTACGAACGAAAAAGCCCAGCACGATGTAGGTAATGCCCGGCACGAATCCGAATAGGGCAAGCGAGCCTGCGATGGGTAGGAAGACCCAGCGTTGTTGAACGACCATGTCGATTACCGTCGGGTCCTGGGCATCAGCAAGGACTTTGCGAAGTTCATCCTCGGGGAGCATTGACAGCGCCAGGGCACCGAGCGTGAAGTATCCGAATACCAGGGCTTCAAGCACGCCCAGCAGCCAGACTGCGCCGGCAGCCCGACGAAACAGGATCGCCTGCCCAATGCGCTGCGGTTCATCCCAGGCATCGTCGCGCAGCTCCGGCTCGTCGCCGGGGGGAGGATTATCAGGAAACTGCGTCATGCCAGTAGTGTAGCCATCCTTGCGGTGGGGCGAAAAACCGAGGGGGGATCAGCGTGGATCGCTGATGGGCATAAAGACAGAGATATGGCGATCCAGTTTTCTCGGGCTGTCACCTGCCACCACATGTGAATCAGGGCGATGACATCGTTTTTGCAACCCGGCTGTGGCAAGGCACATATCATCGAACCCTTAATTAATTGTGAAGCTTATCGGGGTTTCCCGGATTGTGCGCCGGGACATTTCCATGGGATATTGCGGGCCTATCATTCAGTGTTTTGAGGACGAAATCCCGCGTCGTCTCCCGGCGCGCGTACCGGCGCCTGACTGATTCGCTGCCTTTTCTGCGGGGACTCGTGACGGCGGAATCATATGACGGTGCAACAAGCCGAATCGATGGAGTGCCGTGTCCTCTGTGTCGCGCATGACACGGCCCGCATGGATGCACTGACAGCGGAACATGGCCTGGAGATCGCCCCTTGTTCCACACAGTCCATCCTCGACGAGCTGGAACGGGGCGCTGGCGTCCTGATCATCGAGCGTGACCTGCTTACACCTGACCTGACAGATCGACTTGCACAATGGCGTGCCCGACAGCCGAGCTGGTCTGACCTTCCCGTGGTGGTGCTCGGGGTTGATGTGTCGAGTGATCTGGATGATACCACGCGGCAGGCGTTGGGCAGGCCGATCACGTTGGGGCATGAGGTTTCACCGGACTCGCTACGGGCTGTGATCACCGCGGCACTGGCGGGACGGGAGCAGCAGTATCGCCTGCGGCGTGTCCTGCGTGAACGAGCGGAAGCGATGATGAATGAAAAACGCTTCCGCTCAGCCCTGCGCGGCGCGAGGATCATCATCACCAATCAGGACCGCAACCTGCGCTACACCTGGGCGTACAACCCACAGGATGAATCCACGATTGAACTGCTCAACGGTAAGGACGATTACGAGTTGTTCGGCCCGGAGGTCGGCCGAATGCTCGAAGAATACAAGCGGCGGGTTATGGAGACAGGGGAATCCGAACGGCAGGAACTGCATCTCTGGCACATGGACAGGCCGTGGTGGTGGCAACTGAACATCGACCCGCTGCGCGATGAATCGAATCAAATCATCGGCGTGACATGTACCTCGCTGGACATCACCGAGCAGCGCTTTCACGAAGAGGCCACAACGTTTCTTGCGCGAGCGGTGGGAGCACTGGCGGATGACCTGACGTTCAGCACGGCAATGCGAAAGCTGGCGGAAGTGGCGGTTGAAGCATTCGCCGACTGGTGCATCATCGATCTACGCGAGTCGGAGGGGGTGTGGAAGCGGCTGGTGGTCACGCACCGTGACCCAACTAAAACTGAACTGGCCGAACTGCTGCGTTCGCGAACTGTGCCGAACGTACACACGCCGGATCACCCCTATACCCAGGTGCTGGCGACCGGACGTCCGCAACGCGTCAACGACATCACGGATGAGATGATCCGGCAGCGCCTTCCCGATGAAATGCAACGGCGGATTGTCCGGGAGATGAACCCGCGCTCGGCCATCATCATGCCAATCACGGTTCGCAACGAGCCGATCGGCGTGATCGTCTTCACCAGTTGTGAACGGCAATACACGCAGGCAGACGTGAACATGGTCTCCGATCTGGCCCGCCATGCCGCGCGAGCGGTAGAGAACGACCGACTATACACCGCGTTGTGCGCCAGCGAACAGCGTTATCGACTGGCGGCAAGAGCGACCACCGATGCGATCTGGGAATGGGACCTGACCAACGACACGATGGAATGGTCGGAAAGGTTTGGCACACTTTTCGGGCACGAACTGTCGCGAATCATTCCAACCGGAGAGTGGTGGAAGAATCACATCCATCCGGACGATCGCAAGCACGTCCTGGATCGGCTGCGTCAGGCGCTTGAACTGGGACAGGACACCTGGACCGATGAGTATCGCTTCCGGTGCGGCGACGGTTCCTACGTGTACGTGCTGGATCGCGGCACAGTGGTTCGGGACGAATCCGGCAAACCTATCCGCATGGTTGGCGCGATGCTCGATCTGACGGAGATCAAACGAGGTCAGGAGGCGCTTCGCCTGAGTGAGGAACGCTTTCGTCTGGCAGCCCGGGCGACCAACGATGTGATCTGGGATTGGGACCTGGCCTCAGATCACATCGAGTGGAATGAGAGCATCACCACCGTCTTCGGTTATAGCCCCGAGTCCGTGCCACGCACCAGCGCTCAGTTTGGCGAGGCGGTTCATCCCGATGACCGTGAGCGCGTCTTAAAGACGGTCGATATGATCCTGACCAGCGGTGAGGAACACATTGTCGACGAATATCGTTTTCGTCGTGCGAACGGCACCTATGCGGTGGTGCTCGATCGTAGTTTCGTGGTTCGTGATTCGCGCGGTCGACCAGTGCGCATGATTGGCGCCATGCTCGACGTTTCAGACCGCAAGCGTGTTGAGGAAAGCCTGCGTGACAGCGTAGCACGGTTCGTGGCCGTCGCCCAGGCGCTGCCGCAGATGGTTTGGACAGCGAACCCCGATGGATTTGTTGACTTTCTGAATGAACGCTGGTCGCAGTTTACGGGACTGGCGGAAGAGGCAAGCCGCGGCTGGGCATGGCTGGATGTGATTCATCCCGAGGATCAGCAGCGCACGTTGGAAACCTTCCGTCAGTCCATGGCAACCGGCGAGCTTTACCAGATCGAGCATCGTATTCGCGCCGCTGATGGCACCTATCGCTGGCATCTCAGCCGCGCCATGCCCATGCGCGATCACGATGGCCGTATCATCAAGTGGATCGGCACTGCTACGGAGATTCACGACCGCAAAATATTTGAAGAATCACTCAAACGAAGCGAGGAAGAACTCAAGCGACTGAATGAAACACTGGAGCAGCGTGTGGCCGAACGCACCGCCGTCGCTGAACAGCGGGCCACACAGTTGCGTGTCCTTGCCTCAGAACTGACCAGTACCGAACAGCGCGAGCGGCGACGTCTGGCGAACATCCTGCACGATCATCTGCAGCAGTTGCTGGTCGCGGCGACGATGAAGATCGGCATTCTGCGAAGCCGTGTCCCCAGCCCGGAAGGCAAACAGATTCTGCAGCAGATCAAGGACCTGTTGAACCAGTCGATTGCTTCGTCGCGCTCGCTGACGGTGGAACTGAGTCCGCCAGTGCTGTACGACGCGGGCCTCGCCGCCGCGTTGAACTGGCTGGCGGGCTGGATGGAGGAAAAGCACGGGCTGAAGGTGGAGGTGAAGACCGACCCCGACGCCGAGCCGCTGGCTGAGGATGTGCGGGCCTTCTTCTTCCAGGCGGTTCGCGAACTGCTCTTCAACGTGGTGAAGCACGCCGATACCGATACCGCCCGCGTCGAAGTGGCTGTTGATGAAGCACGCCAGCTCCGCATTACAGTCGAAGATGACGGCCGCGGTGTCAGTCCTGAAGCGCTCGAACGCATGGACTCTGGCGAAGGGTTTGGTCTTTTCAACATCCGCGAACGACTCGAACTGCTCGGCGGACAGTTGCACGTCGAGAACCGACCCGAAGGTGGTACCCGCATCAGCATGTTGGCGCCACGCGACCAGCTCGTTCAGGCTGCGGAGGAGCTGCAGGTGGCTGCCCCCGAACGTACTTCCGGCAGCGTCGCACCGAAACGCGATAGACGATCCTATGGTCCCAATGTCACGCGTGTGCTGCTGGCAGATGACCACCAGATCGTGCGCGAAGGCCTCATGGGTCTGATCCAGGAGCAGCCCGACATTGCGGTTATCGGCGAAGCGTGCGATGGGCAGATGGCAGTGGAGATGGCGCGCGAGCTCAAGCCCGATGTCGTCATCATGGACGTAAGCATGCCGCAGCTCAACGGAATCGAGGCGACACGCCGCATCCTCGCGGAACTGCCTTCGGTGCGGGTGATTGGACTGTCGATGCACGAGCGTGAAACGATGGCCGCCGCGATGCGTGCCGCGGGTGCCGCAGCCTACCTGCCCAAGGGCGGGCCGAGCGAACCGCTGATTGCCGCCATTCGCGGTGCGCGTGTCGATACGCCTTCAGGACAGCCCGAAACGACGAACAGCCCAAACGCTGAATCCATCAGCGAGTAATGTCGACAACAATTTCAGCGCAATAAACCGCTTTGGGGTCGCCGCGTTCTGCCAGTGTTTGGGCGATCGTCGTCGTGGTTCGCTTCACCTTTCCGAAGAAAAGTTGCTTGCCCTGATATTCTACGGTGACCGGCTGATCCAGATTGAGCATCTGATCGTTCAGCCGGATGTGAAGACGTGGCACGTCACACGATTCGATAATGATCGTCTGGCCGTCACGGCGTGCAACCACGGTCGCACCCGCCTGACGGTGCTCCTCGTCAACCGCCAACCAGTAAAACCGGTTGTGCGTGCGACTGCTTTGATGCCACACTACCTTGTCGGGGAATGTCCTGCGCGTGTACCGTGCCATCCAGGGCACTGCAGCGCGATCGACCCGATTCATCCAGTGGCCAAACTGCGGATAGATCTCGACCCAGTGCTCATAACCGTCCGGGTCATCCGCCTTCAACTTCGCCAGCCGTTCCGCCCATTCCTGCGCGATGCCGTTGCGGTTGTAGGCCGAGTCGCGGCCGCCCATCTGAATGGTGAACGCGATGTTTCGCAGCCCCAGAGGTGAGGCATCGTTGGGATGTCCCGCCATCATCGCCGCCGCCGCCCACCGGTCGGCCATGCGCGGCGCCAGCTGATAGACGCCGTCGCCACCCGCAGAGTAACCCATCACGTACACACGATCGGGGTTAACGTCCTCAAAGACGATCATGTTCTCAATCAGCCGATCGAACATGTCATCGATGTGCCCTTCGTGCCAAAGGTTCCACGTATCCGTGGGCGCTCGGGGGGCGACGTAAACTCCCTCTTCCGGCTGATACAGGATTTTCTGGTTTTCCCACTGTTGATCGTTAACCCGAGGTGCCGCGTTTCCGCCACCGTGCAGCGAAATGAAGAGGCTGCGACCGCCTTCAGGCTTCTCCCCGAAAACCCGGTAGTCGAAGCGCATGCGCTTGCCGTTCAGCTCGATGACCTTGTTGCGCATCTCCTCGGCTCGCGTTTCACGAATCGTCGCGACGTGATCCTCCCAGAGAAGTTGCCGTACCTGTTCCGCCCCTGATCGCGACAGCGGTATGGTGGCGAGTAGTTGTTTGTCCAGCTCCGGGCGGGGCGATTCGGCCAGATACTTCTTAAGCCGTTCCACGACCCGTTTGTCAGACGCCGATGGGTTGCCGGACGGCTGGGCGGCGATGCAGCCCACAGTCATCATGAGCAAAAGGACAACAATGGCGAATAACGTGCGCATAGAATTCATCCTGCAACAGGTAGGGGGATCGCATCATACCCGATCGCAGGCATGGCGAGGAAATATGACAACGAACGAGAAGACTGACCTGAGCAGGCACGTCATGGATCGCATGATGGTGGGGCGCCCGCTTGTCGCGAAAGCGGTATGAGGCCGAATGCTAAGCGATCCTGTCCTTGGGCTGCGAGGAACCGGAGCCGGTCAACGCCGGGGAGATGACCTGTGACTCACTCGGCCGCCAATCAGGTGGGGCGGGTTGCTGCGTGGATGTATCGGGTCGGCTGCGCCGCGCGATTGTGCCATGCACCACCATCGGCAGCAACAGCTTGAGCCAGTCGACCACGCGATGATGACGTGGCACCACCAGTTCCAGCCGGGGGCGATCGAGCAGGCCGACGATCCGCCGGGCCACGTAGTCACAGGACAGCGCGTGCCGCCGCAGGTTCGACGCCAGATGTCGATATCCCGGCCCCTCAAAGAACGCACTGTTGACGATGCCCGGCTGCACGTAACTGAAGTGGACGCCGCGATCGCCATACTCGGCCGCCAGTGTGTGGGTCAGGCTTTGCAACGCCGCTTTCGCAGCTGAGTAGCCGCAATGCCCCCAAGGCCCGACCTTGGCGGCAATGGAGCCGATGTTGATGATGTGGCCGTGTCGTCGTTCCACCATCCCGGGCAGGACGGCATGAATCATCTGCACCGCCGCGAAGTAGTGCACCTGCATCAGCCGGTGAATGTCCTCCGGCCGTTGTTCGAGAAACTCTCGGAGGATGCCGTAACCTGCCGCGTGGATGAGGATGTCGACCGGGCCGTGCTCTCGCAGCAGGTCTCGCATGGCGGGTTCGATCGCATCCTGATCGGCCAAATCCAGACTCATCACGACACTGGGCGCCAGAGGGGCCAGTTCGCGTGCCAGTTCGCGCAGCCGTTCGGTCCGCCGGGCGACCAGCACGGTTCGCACACCGCGCCGGGCGAGTTGGCCAGCCACCGCAGCGCCAATCCCACCCGAGGCGCCGGTCACCACCGCCAGAGGCCTTTGCGTGTGCGAAAATCCCACCGCCGTTCCCCTCAACAGGTGCGCCGTAGTCGGGTATGTGCCCTATGATAGTCGAAGCCGCACCCGGTCAGGCGCTTTGCCATGCAATATCAGTACGGAAAATTCGAGGGCGACCCCTTCCCCACGCCCGACAGTCTTTTCCCCAGCCCGCACGTGGTGGAGTTCATCCTCCAGTATGGCCAGCAGGCTCTTGATGCCATGCAGTTCATGGACGATGAGCAGGAGCAACAGCTCATTCAGGAGATGCTGGACGCCGGGCTGCTGGAAAAGGATGAATCGACCGGTGCACTGCGGCTGACCCCCCGCATGGTGCGGGGTATCCAGCACCGTGCGTTTCTGGACATCTTCCAGAACCTCCGTACTGGCAACCGCGAAGGTCACGCCACCAGCGACCCCGGTCGCAGCGATGAACGCACCGAGGGCACGCGACCCTACCAGTTTGGCGACAAACTCAGTGAGGTCGATCTGGTAACCACGCTGCGAAATGCCCTGCAGCGACAGGTGACGGAGGCAGCCACATTGGCGCGACCGCAGGCAACCGTCTCGCCCGCCACCCGGTCTGATCGCCGGTCGCACCTGCCTCTCCGCCTGGCATTCGACGACTTTGAACTGTACCAGACCGAAGGACAGAGCGACCTTGCGATGTGCATGCTGATCGACCTGTCCGGCTCGATGATGCGCTGGGGACGGTTCTATCAGGCCAAGCGTGTCGCGCTGGGCATGAGCGAGTTAATCCGCACACGCTTCCCGCAGGATACGATCGACTTCGTCGGCTTTTACTCGATGGCGAACGTCATCCCCGAACGCGAACTGCCGCTGGTCATGCCCAAGCCGATCAGCGTGCGCGATTACCAGGTGCGCATGCGTATCCCGCTGCAACAGGCCCAGGCCGAACCGCAGCGCATCCCACAGCATTTCACGAACTTACAGCTGGGACTGCGACTGGCGAGGCAGATTCTGAACCGTCGCGGCGCAACGAACAAGGTCATCTTCATCATCACCGATGGCCAACCTACCGCGCACGTGGAAACCAGTGACGCTCACGGTGTGGAAATGCTCTACCTGCTCTACCCGCCCACGGAAGAGACCAGCACCGCCACGCTCAAGGAGGCCCTTCGCTGCCGTCAGCAGGACATCCGAATCGCCACCTTTGCCCTCGTCGAAGACTACTGGGGCATGGACTGGGTCGGCTTCGTCGATCAGCTCACGCGCCTGACCCGTGGCATCGCCTACTACTGCTCCAGTGACGACCTGACCAGCACCGTCATCGAAAGTTATCTCAACGGCAAGAAACGCAAGAGCTTCGCGAGTTGACACATGTCACCGCCGCGAATGCGATATCGATCACCAATGAGTAACATCAGCCAGGGCGTGGACGGAGTCATGACGGATGAAATGCAGATCATGAGGCTTTGTGTTCGATGAGTGCGGAACTGCAGGTTCGTTGTTTCACGCTTGGCCCCTGGATGACCAACTGTTATGTGGTCGCACTGGGCAAGCGGTGCTGGATTGTCGATGCCGGGTTCGATATAGAGCCAATGCTTGACTGGATCGAGCGCCAGGGGCTTGAGCCGGTGCAGGTCATTCTGACACACGCGCATGTCGATCACATCGCGGGTCTCTGGACGGTCCGGAAACGCTGGCCGGACATCCCCATTCTGATTCACGAAGCAGAACGCGAGTTCCCCGGCGATGCGGCCCTGAATCTCTCCTTTGCTCTGGCCGACCCCATCGTCGCGCCCGACCCCACCGGCACACTGCGCCACGGTGACCGGCTCACGCTCGTCAGCGAAACGGGCGAATCGGTCATGTTCGAGGTCCGCCATACCCCGGGGCACAGTCCCGGCGGCATCTGCCTCTATCAACCCGAGCATCACCTGGCGATCGTCGGCGACACGCTATTCCAGAACTCCATCGGGCGATACGACTTTCCAGGTTCCGATGGGGCGAAACTTTATGCCTCGATTCGCGATCAACTCATGACGCTGCCGGATGATACCCGCGTCCTGCCCGGCCACGGCCCCGAAACGACGATCGCCCGGGAACGCGAATCCAATCCGTACCTTTGACTTGCCCGCGCTCCGGACTAAACGAACCCTCTCAGGGTATGATGCGAACATGTTTCCCCGATTGGTGCTGATGCTGACGCTGGCGATGCTCGTGCCGTTTTGCGTGGGATGCGATGGCGGCAACAGCGATGCCACCGCGCTTCAGACGTCAGCTTCCGTCGACACTTCGGAATCGCCGCCCGGTCCGGCCCCCAAGGGCATGGTCTGGATTCCCGGAGGTGAGTTCCGCATGGGGGATGACTCGCCCCTGGCGCGGCCCAATGAGCAGCCCGTTCACCGTGTCCGTGTCGATGGCTTCTGGATGGACGCCACCCCCGTCACCAACGCCCAGTTCCGGGCGTTCGTCGAGGCAACGGGTTACGTTACCACCGCGGAGAAAGCACCTGATCTGGATGAACTGATGGCGCAACTCCCACCGGGAACGGAGCCGCCGGATCCATCGCTGCTGATCCCAGCCTCGCTGGTCTTTTCCTCTGAGGGTGCGGACCTGCGGTACGGTTTAGAAAGCTGGTGGCGCTGGCAACCCGGCGCGAACTGGCGACACCCTGAAGGCCCGGGCAGCACCATCGAAGGAAAGGATGACCATCCGGTCGTCCACGTTTCCTGGTACGACGCTGAGGCTTACGCCCGTTGGGCGGGCAAGCGACTACCCACTGAGGCGGAGTGGGAATACGCCGCCCGGGGTGGAAAAGATGGCCTGCCTTACATCTGGGGCACCGAACGCAGGCCCGGCGGCAAAGAACCACCTGCCAACATCTGGCATGGCCGCTTCCCTCACGAAAATCTGCTGACCGATGGTTTCGCGACCACCTCGCCCGTGCGGCACTTCCCACCCAACGCTTTCGGCCTGTACGACATGGCGGGCAATGTCTGGGAATGGTGCGCTGACTGGTATCACGCCGAGTGGTACGCCATGGCCGGTCAGGATGTGCAGGTAAACCCGACCGGTCCGCCAACGAGCTTTGACCCGCGCGAGCCGACTGCTCCCAAGCGAGTCATCCGCGGTGGCTCGTTCCTTTGCAGCGACGTTTACTGTATGGGGTTCCGCCCCAGCGCACGGATGCAGACGTCCCCCGACACCAGCACCATGCACATCGGCTTCCGCTGCGTGCTGTCCCCGCCGAAACAGGCTCCACCATCACCGTAACGGGCCATATGACCTGTCTGGCATCGAATGTGCTTACGGAAATTTTGAGTATCTCCGGAGCGCAGGCCTATGCTTAACATCGCGGTGATCCTCGGCAGCACACGTCCGCAACGCGTTGGTGAATCGGTTGCCCAGTGGGTGTACGAGGTGGCCCGCCAGCGAAACGATGCCCGGTTCGAACTGGTCGACATTCGGGATTACAACCTGCCGCTTCTGGATGAGCCGATCCCTCCGTCCCAGGGGCAGTATTCGAAGGAACACACACGGCAGTGGGCGGCAAAAATCGCCTCGTTCGATGGTTACGTCTTTGTGACCGCCGAGTACAACCATGGCATCCCCGGGGCGCTCAAAAACGCGATCGACTTCCTGTTCGCCGAGTGGAACAACAAGGTGGCGGGTTTCGTGGGGTACGGCAGTGCCGGCGGTGTCCGGGCCGTGGAAAGCCTGCGGCTGGTCATGGCGGAACTGATGGTCGCCGATGTCCGCTCGCAGGTGATGCTGTCGCTCCGGAATGATTTTGTGGACTACACGCAGTTTAAGCCTGCCGCCCACCATGAAAAATCTCTCAACGCCATGCTCGATCAGGTGATACTCTGGGGCGAAGCGATGAAACAGGTCCGCCAACGTTTCGCCGCCAGCGCAGCGTAAGGATTTGGAAAAACTGGCCTTACACCACCTCAGCCCCCCTGTGAGGCAGGATACAATAGTTAACCACCGCTGTCGGGTATAACCGTCCTTCAAACTTCGCGGTTCATATCAATATCTCCACCTTCCAAATAGGTTTGATTGACAAAGTAATCTGCTGCTCCTACAAATGACCAGCCGGTCACTAAAATGACCGGCGTTTTTCTGGGGCAGCTTTTCGGGGACCTTCCGTGGTTGGAAAAAGTGTCTTTGCCCGGCGTCGACTTGCGCGTCGCCGGGCGATTTTGAGTGGAAGTGAGACGTGCAAACACAGCAGAACGGTGACAAGTCGTCCGGGCTGATCCACGTGGTCCGTCGTGGGATCGTTTTTCTGATCTTCCTCGGCGTCATCGGGGCGGCGATCTATTTCTTCCAGGAGGTCGACCACACCCCTAACCCTGAGGAGGCGAACGCCCCAGCAGCGCCCTCGGAGCCGACTGAGGTGCAGGTCATGGCGGTTCGCGCTGAGTCGGTGTCGATTGTGCCTCGCTTTTTGGGGCAGACCGAGGCGTTTCAGACGGTGGAAATCCGTGCTCGTGTGCGGGGGTTCCTCCAGGAACAGGGCTTCAGGGAAGGCACGCTGGTGAAGAAGGGCGATCTGCTCTTTAAGATCGACCCACGCCAGTTCGAGGCGGACCTGGAGGTTGCCCGGGCGGGGCTGGCGATGGCGGAAGCGCAGCTTGACCGCGCCCAGCGACAGCTTCGCAAGCATCAGGAGCTTGTCGCCAAGAATGCCGGCACCCCCTATGAACTGGATGAATGGCAGACCCAGACCGCGGTGGCGGCGGCCGATGTGCAGCTTCAGCGTGCCCGCGTCGCCCAGGCAGAACTGGACCTGAGCTACACCACGATCGTCTCGCCCATCACCGGCATGATCGGCCGGGCTTTGAAGGATGTCGGTAGCTATGTCGACGACAGTACCAACAGCCTGCTCGCTACCGTGCAGCAGGTCGACCCGATCTACGTGCGCTACAGCGTCAGTGAGCAGGAAATGCTCGAGTGGAACAAACGCATCGAGGCAGGCGAGCTGACGGTAGAGAACCCTGAACACATCGAAGTTTCACTCGTCCTGGCGGACGGCACACGATATCCTCACCGCGGCTTCGTCGATTTCGTCGATGTGCAGATCGACCCTTCGACGGGCACCGCGCTGGTCCGGGCGCAGTTCCCGAATCCTGAGCAAAAGTTGCGGCCGGGCCAGTTTGTTCACATTGAAGTAGAGGGTATTCGCCGTAATCAGGCGGTACTCGTTCCCCAGACTGCGGTGATGCAGTCGCCGGCCGGGGCGATGGTGTATGTCGTCTCGGACAACACCAGCGAACGGGTGGTGGAAGTACGGTCAGTGGAACTGGGCGACTGGAATGGCACCCGCTGGATCGTGGAAAGCGGTCTGGCATCGGGTGATCTGGTCATCCTCGATCAGTTGCAGAAGCTGCGACCCGGGATGCCGGTCAGGCCGATGTCGACGGCAACCGCGCAGGCGCATTGAACCATCTGGTTTTTCACGAACTATTCATCCGAAGCGACAGACGCCATGCCCGGCGCCGCGGATCAGCCGGGCATCGCAGCGCGAGTGAAAGTGCATGTTTGCAAAGTTCTTCATTGACCGGCCGGTGTTCGCCTGCGTGGTGTCGCTGCTGATTCTGCTGGTCGGCGGCGTGGCCATGGTGGTGCTGCCCATCGACCGCTACCCGCAGATCACCCCGCCCACGGTGCAGATTTCCGCAACCTATCCGGGGGCTGATGCGCAGACCGTTGCCGAATCGGTCGCGGCTCCGATCGAGCAGCAACTCAGCGGCACGCGGAACCTCATCTACTTCAGCTCGCAAAGCGCCAACGACGGAACGCTGAAGATCACCGCTACTTTCGAAATCGGCACCGATCAGGACCTGGCAGCAGTCGAACTGCAAAACCGCCTCTCGCAGGCGGAGCCGCGACTGCCTGAGGAGGTCGTGCGGCAGGGGATCACCGTAACGAAGGCGTCGTCCAGCATTCTGGCAGTGGTCACGCTGCAATCGACCTCGCCACAGCATGACGATGTGTTTCTGAGCAATTACGCGGTCATCAACCTGCTGGACCAGATTCGCCGTGTGGAGGGCGTGGGTGATGCATCGGTCTTCGGGGCCCGCGATTACTCGATGCGCATCTGGATCGATCCTGATCGGCTTGCGCTCAAGAACATGACCGTATCGGATGTGGCAGCGGCGATTCGTGAGCAGAACGCCGTCTTCCCCGCGGGCACCATTGGGCAGCGGCCGATGGACGGTGGCGTCGAGATGACGCTGCCTGTGCTGACGCGTGGCCGACTCAGCGCGGCGTCTGAATACGAGAACATCATCCTGCGTGCCCTTCCCGATGGCACGGTGGTGCGGCTGAAGGACGTGGCACGTGTCGAACTGGGGGCACAGAACTACAACATGGTCGGCCGACTTAACGGCAGGCCCACCGCGCTGCTGCTGGTCAATCTGCAGGTCGGCGCCAACGCGCTGAGCACGATCGAGAAAGTACGCGAAACGCTGGAGGCGGCTGCGACCAACTTCCCCACTGGTGTCACCTACAAGATTTCCTACGACACGACCACCTTCATCCGGGCGTCAGTCACCGAAGTGGTACACACACTGCTGGAAGCGGTCGTACTGGTGCTGGTGGTGGTGTTCGTCTTCCTGCAATCCTGGCGTGCAACACTGATCCCGCTGCTGGCGGTGCCGGTCGCGATCATCGGCACTTTCGCGGGAATGCTCGCGCTGGGCTTTTCCATCAACACACTGACACTCTTCGGCATGGTACTGGCGATCGGCATCGTGGTGGACGACGCGATCGTCGTGGTGGAGAATGTCGAGCGCATCATGCACGAGGAGCATCTGCCGCCGTATGAAGCAACGGTCAAGGCGATGCAGCAGGTGACAGGGCCGGTCATCGCGATCGTGCTGGTGCTGTCGGCAGTATTCGTGCCGGTGGCGTTCCTGGGCGGGCTGGTCGGTCAGCTTTATCGCCAGTTCGCGGTGACGATCGCCATTTCGGTGGCGATTTCAGGTCTCGTCGCCCTCACACTCAGCCCGGCGCTATGCCGACTTCTGCTCAAGCCGGGGCACGGTGAGAAGAAGCTGTTTTTCTTCCGCTGGTTCGACACACTCTTCAACGCGCTCACCGCGGGCTACACAGCGGGTGTTCGTGCGACGATTCGTTACGGTTTGATCTCGGTGGCGATCTTCGGCGTGTTGTGCTTCGCCACCTACCGCCTGTCGCAGCGCATCCCCACCGGCTTCCTGCCAGAGGAGGACCAGGGCTACGTGATCGCTGCGGTGCTGCTGCCGGACGGTGCTTCGATGGACCGTACCGACCGCGTGCTGCGTAAGGTGGAGGAGTTTTTCATGGAGCACCCGGCGGTGCAGAACGTAACGCTGCTGGGCGGATTCGACATCCTGACCGGTGGTACCGCCAACACCAACGCGGGTACGCTTTTCGTCACGCTCAAGCCTTTCGATGAACGCCGGTCGCCGGGCCTGAGCGCTCGCGACCTCATCGCCGCGGCCTTCACTCAGTTTGGCAATGAGCCCGAAGCGCTCGTGC
This sequence comes from uncultured Phycisphaeraceae bacterium, assembly GCA_937988825.1. Lineage (GTDB taxonomy): Bacteria > Planctomycetota > Phycisphaerae > Phycisphaerales > Phycisphaeraceae > CALKHT01. Next base: position 59,683 of record CALKHT010000032.1, on the reverse strand, counting down.
TGACGCTCAATCCGCCCGCGATCCCCGGACTGGGGCAGCGTGCAGGATTCGAGATGCAACTGCAGGCGCGTAGCGGTGCGGACATTGTGCAACTGGCGGAGGTAGGCCAGCAGTTCATTCAGCAAGCCGCCCAGCGCCCCGAGATCAGTGCCCTGCAGGGTACGCTGCGTGTGAGTACGCCGCAGATTTTCGTCGAACTCAACCGCGACAAGACGAAGATGATGGGTGTGCGGGTGTCGGATGTGTTCGACTCGTTGCAGGCGTATCTGGGGGCGCTATACGTCAACGACTTCAACCGTTTCGGCCGTGTGTGGCGCGTGCAGTTGCAGGCTGAGCCTCAGTTCCGCGACAGTCCGTCGGACATCGCCCGTATTTACGTGCGTAACGCTGAGGGGCGAATGGTGCCGTTGTCGACGGTGGTGAACACCGGCTATCGGGCTGGACCGAACGTCTTTTCGCGATTCAACGGCTATCCGTCGATTCAGATCACCGGCGCTCCCACCACGGGATACAGCAGTGGTCAGGCGATGGCCGCGATCCGCGAGGTCGCGTCCGAAGTGCTGCCCGAAGGGTTCGGTTTCGAATGGAGCGGCGCATCCTATCAGGAAGTCCAGGCGGGTAATCAGGCGCCCATCGTGCTGATGTTCGGCCTGGTGGTCGTGTTCCTCGTGCTGGCGGCGCAATATGAGCGATGGTCGATTCCACTGGCGGTGCTTCTGGCGGTACCTTTCGCGGTGCTGGGGGCGCTGATCGCGATTCAGTTGCGCGGGTTGTCGCAGGACCTGTACTTCCAGATCGGCCTGCTCACGCTGGTGGGCCTTTCCGCCAAGAACGCGATCCTCATCGTTGAGTTCTGCATGGCGCTGCGGCGGCAGGGCACCCCGATCGTTGAAGCTGCACTGGAGGCGGCGAAGCTGCGTTTTCGGCCGATCGTCATGACCTCGCTGGCATTCATTCTCGGCGTCGTGCCGCTGGCGGTCTCCACCGGTGCAGGCGCGGCCGCACGACATTCGATCGGTACGGGCGTCATCGGCGGTATGCTTGCCGCGACCTTCCTGGCGACCTTCTTCGTGCCGCTTTTCTACGTGATCCTCCAGCAGGCATCTGAGTTCCTGTTCAAACGCGTCGAAACCGGGACAGAGGAACCGGGTACCGTGGTGCCTCCGGCGACGGCATCGTGACGCGCCGATGAATCATGCTTCCGTGAGGGAATCCATGAGTACGCCCCGACAAAGCAAAATGGGCAGGCCGCGCGATGCCGAACTGGCGCAGCGCCGGCGTGAACAGATCCTCTGCGCTGCCGCAAAGGTCTTCGCCGCGCGAGGCTTCCGCCAGACGGAAGTCCAGGAAGTGGCCGACGTGTGCGGCATCAGCAAAGGGCTGATTTACCGCTATTTCCCCAGCAAGGAGGCGATGTTTCTCGCCAGCGTTGACCGTGGGATGCAATTGCTGCAGCAGCAGATCGACGAAGCGGTGGAACCGATTGAGGATCCGATCGATCGAATCCGCGTGGCAATCGAGACTCACCTGGCCTTCTTCGATCGTTTCCCAGGCATGATCGAGCTGTTCATCCAGGAGCGGGCCGAGTTTCGTGATCGACGCAAGCCCACCTATTTCGAGCACCGTGATGCGAACATCGGACGGTGGCGGCAGTTGACCATCGACCTGATCGAACAGGGGCGTTTCCGTCGCGTGCCAGTCGATCGCATTCTGGACGTCGTGTCCGACCTGCTCTACGGCTCGATGTTCACCAACTACTTCCGCGGCCGGATTAAACCCGTTGCCGAGCAGGCACAGGACATTCTCGACATCGTCATGCACGGTATCCTCAGTGATGAGGAACGTTGCCGATCCGCCAGAGATGGCGGTGCATCAGCTCATTGATTGGTGTAGTAGCTCACGTCGCTGCCCGGGGCGTTCCACACCGATGGCATATTGATGTTGCCATTTCGCATGTTCTTCGCGTCGAAAAGGTCGACACTCTTCCACACGACGTGTCCATCGCCATACATCTGATTGATACCGGTGAACTGTGCTACCCCAAAGATAGTGGGGCCGGGCGCCATTTTGACCGACCCGCCGCCGCCAGGTGTGTGGTTAATCAGCCAGCCGTCGGTGCTCTTCCACCAGAACAGGGTGTCGGACATGAACAGGCGATCTGCGGTCAGTTCATGCTCGGTCAGGTCGCGAGGTTCATAAGCCCAGTTCCGCCATAACTCCACCCGTGCAAAGTAGGAGTACTGGGTGTGAAAGTAATTGCCAGCGAAGCGTGTGACGTTCATCGGCTCCCAGTCGGTGTCGTTACTGGGGCATCGCCAGATTTGGGTCAGGTCGCCAGTGTTATGATCCACACCGGGCAGATACGGCCTGACGCGGCGTGAGGACACATAGTTGTAGCCGTGATGATTCGGCGCAAGTTCATCGTCGCCGTAAAACAGGCTGGGATAACGACCACTGAATCGAAAGACGGTTTCGGGCAGGTTCCCGTTGTAATCGTTCTGATATGAACCCCAGGCGATGCCCCATTGCCTCAGGTTTGATGCACATGCTGCGTTGCGTGCCGCTTCACGGGCGTTGCCTAGTGCAGGCAACAGCAGTGCGATCAACAATGCGATGATCGCGACCACCACCAGCAGTTCGATGAGCGTGAATGCTTTACGCATGGCTGGCTCCTTAATCGTGAGGTTGAGTCGTAGGGTGGCATGGTCGTTGGCATGGGCCAGTCATGCCTCCACACGCGATCATCACGCCCGGCGGCGTCGCATGAGTAGCAGGCCGCCCAGGCACAGCACAGTGGCACTGGCGGGTTCGGGTACAGTCATGAGTGCCCGCAGTTCCGACATCGTCAGGGCATGGTTGTAAAGATAGAACTCATCAATCAGGCCACGATAGATGTTGTTGCTGAACTGCCCCGCGCCAACGCGAATCGACGGGCCGTGGGCTTGCGGGTTGACGTTGACGTCTGCGTCAATGGTGTGGATGAGATTCAGATCGCCGGTGCTGTCGCCCAGATAGAAATCCATCCGGTCGGCGTTTGAATCCCAGGTGACGGCGAGGAAATACCACTGGTTCAGCATGTCGTTGTCGAACACTGCTTTTCCGGTGTTGTACTGTGTACCCGTGGGGGCACCACTTCCCGCGTGAAACTCGATGTAGCCGGCACGAGAGCCGTGATTAAGGCCATAAATGTAGAAATCAAATGCATCACTTTGACCGGACGTGCGTGTTGTGAAGATGCGGTTGCCGCCCGACGCCGAAGCGAACGCCTCCATGTTGATCCAGACTGCAACGGTTCCGGAGCTGAAATCCACATCATTTAGTGAGGGCGTTATGAAGTCCACGCCTCCCGGTGTGCTGTTTGGTGCAGGAAAATACATCGAATGACCACCGTTGGTGAACGGGTTGGTTTGGCTGTTGTATGACGCTCCGTTCGCCATGGTGCCTGTTACATTCGATCCCAGATAGGTGCCACCTGGGCTGCCTGTACCTTCGTTGAACCCGGTGTAAAACACCAGGCTGCCATGGGCGGCAGTGTTGAGGGTCAGAACGACGCATCCGACGAGAAGTGTGCCCGGCATCTTATAGCTTGAAGACATTTCAGGTCCTCCGTGAAAAAAGCTGAACGGTCTTATCGCTGTGTGAGTGTACGGTTTCTCCCGGCCGTCGACGCAATCATGCACTGCGACGACGCGTCAGGAGCAAGCCGCCAAGGCACAGCAGCGTCACGCTGGCAGGTTCTGGCACAGCCTTCGTCATGATCGCCTGCAGTTCCGACATCGTCAGCGCGTGGTTGTAAAGGTAGAATTCGTCAATCAGACCCTTGAAATAAGCACCCGCACCCTGGCCGGTACCAATGCGAATATCACTCGCGTGATGCTGCGGATTGATGTTGATTCCCGTGAGGGTCTCGATGTGAGTCAGCACCCCCGTGCTGTCACCGATGTAGAAGTCGATCCGATCGGCGTTACCATCCCACGTGACTGCAACGAAGTGCCACTTGTTTACCGAGTCGTTGGTAAAGACTGCCTGAGTCGTCGTATAAGTAGCAGGGCCCGAACCGTTGCCAGCGTGCAGTTCAAGGCGTCCTCCGTTGGTGGCGTGGTTGGGGTTCCAAATGTAGAAGTCAAAAGCGTCACTGGAACCGCCGGTCTCACGCGTGGTGAAAATGCGATTGCCCGTGCTCACCGGGAAGGATTCAGGATTGATCCATGCTGCGATGGTGCCTGATGTGAAACTCACATCATTCAACGATGTGGGCGTGGTGAACGTAACAGCATTGTTGTAAGCGGGATTGATGGCGGGGATGTAGACCGAGTAGCCACCATTGGCAAACGGGTTGACCTGATTACTGTAGTCGACCGTGTTCGCTTTTACGCCCGTGGTCTGCGAGCCAAGATAGGTACCCGAGGGGTGGCCCACCCCTTCGTTGAAACCGGTGTAGAACACCAGTGAGCCGTATGTGGTCGTGGTCAGTGCCAGAGCACCGTAGCCGACGAGAACAGTCCCAACCGTCTTCAAAGTATGAAGCAACATGTTGAATCCTCCGTTTCAGTGACATAGGAAACTGACAGATGATCTCAGAAGCAAACGAAATGCTGTGGGTGGTGGTGGAAACGACGACAATCATTCATGTTGTTCAGCGAGACGGTTGTTGCGTTGCGGCTGATGTTGCAGAAATCACCAGCTCCGCCCAGATGGGGTGGTGATCTGACAGAGGCTTTTCCCACACCATGATGCCGCCTTCGCGAGCGCGCATATTGTTGTTGGCGCTCTTGTAAACGATGTGGTCAATTACACCAGCGTTCTGCGGGCCGAACGTGTTCCAGGTGAAATGTTCGGAAGCACGACTGACATCCATTCCCAGATCGTCCCACATGATCCGGAATCCATTTTCCTTGTAGTAATTCATGACCGGCTCATTGGCGCGGTCGTTGAAGTCGCCCGCGAGAATGATGAAATCGGTTTCGTCCTTCGCGAGAATCTCGTCAACCAGGTACTGTGAGTGCGTGCCGTCCACTGTTCGGTTGTTGCCGTGAGCTGTGCCCGAGACATGCAGGCTGTAAATGGAGATTGTTTTGCCATTGATGATTGTTTTGGCATGGACAGCTGCGGCAGGGTTCCAGCCGCGCCCCTGAAGGCGATATTCTGTGGGATTGATCAATGGTGTGCGGCTGAGGATCGAGCGATATTTATCCTTGTGGTTGCCCGATGAGATTGCGCCGGTGTAGTGGTGCTCCATCCCCAGCACTTTTCCCACACGCTCCGTCCAGTCGCCGCCTGGTACCTCGTTGAACGTGACAATATCGAGGTTAAGTGATTTGATTGCCTCGCCAACCTGCTCTGGTGTAGTGCTTTTGCTGAACTCAACGTTGTAAGAAAGCAGGCGGATCTTTGTCTCTCCCGGTTTCGCGTTCTCGTCGGCCTGAACCATTGTGGACCAGACGATTCCACAGAACGCCATCGTGATTCCGACTGCTGCCCAGATGCGATGTTGCCGGCATTTTTGAATCAAAGCGATTCCCTTTCATAAAGAACCAAGGCTGTCAGGCCGCAGTTGTGCGATCTCCCGCAATTCGCTCGGACTCATGGGCCGTTCGAAGATCCACATCTCATCAATCGCACCGAGTAATGGCCGGGTTTCGCGAGCCCAGTTGCCGATACCAGCCCGGCCGATACACAACGGCTCATCTGTGGCGATGACCTGCCTGTCCAATTCCTGGCCATTTACGTAGATGTGATAGGTGCCTGCTGACTGGTCGAAGACCACCGCGATGCACTGCCACTGCCCCAAAACGGCTGATCCGGCGCGAAGCGTAACGTGTTTTTCGGGTGAGTAATAGCCGAAGCTGTGACGAAGCAGCGTATCGAACTGCCAGTGTGGGGACATGTACTGTAACGCCTCGTCCGGCAGAAGAATTCCGCGATGGGGTTCATTGGTTTGTTCATGGGGATAAAGCATGACCCAGGCGATGAAGGTTGCCTGGTGAAGCGCATCCGGGATATTGATCGACAGACCGTGCGTTGGTTCGATGAATGCCATCGCCTCGGTATTGGGAAAGCGTCCCGGGACGGTAATCGCCCCAGTCACTATTGCATCGTAGCCCGATCGGCTCAGGTCGGGAACGACATCATCCCTGCGACTGAAGTCGTAGAAGACGAGCAGCGCCTCGTCACGCTGAAGGCGATACCGATGTGCCAGCCACCGATGATAGACCGAGCCTTGCTGAGCTTTGCCAAGAGCATCGAACTCCTCCTCGCGGACGAAGGTGCGTCCATCGCTGTGGATCGGCGCTTCAATTCGGCCGGTGTGATCGACACGACGAGCATCACCTGTTTTGAGCACGATCGCTTCGAGACTGGGTTCACCCTGCCTTAAAGGCAGCAGGTCGACCCGCCCATCGAAGACATGCGTCTCGATACTGCCATCGGATTCAACCTGCACGGCGAACTCGGTGCCTACATCAATAATCTGGGCGGTTGGCGTGTGTATCGTGAACCCGTGCGATCGCGGTGTTGGACAGTGGCCGACCAATCGTCCGCTTTGAAGCCGCAGGCTTGAGCTGTCGATCGGCGTCAGGTCCGCGGGCCCCTGAACGATCAGTTCCGCGTCGTTGTCGAAGCGTAGTCGGACCAATCCCTCGACCAGTCGCAGGGGTTGCGATGCGTTCAGGCGTGTGCCGATCTGCATATTCTGCGATTTGTCCAACCAGTGTGCATCGATCGCGTCGACAATCGATGCGACAGCCACGGGGCTATGCGCCAGTGGTGGTGCAATCGGTTTCGTAACGGGCTGCTGTGTGAAAAACAAATACACCATCAACGCGAGTACCGCTGCCAGACTACTCACTGCGGCATAAAAAAGAGGACGCGGAATCACAATGTGACGGACCGGAACGACCTGTTCGTGCTGCACGAGATGCCATTGCGTCCAGGCAGGGGGTTCCTGCTCTTCCAGAGCGATCTGATCCTGTTGTCTGCGGGATCTGGCTAACCGTTCCTGCTCCAGCACTTCCAACAGCAGCTTCTGAGAGTCCAGGTCTTCCTCAGCGGTCGGCTGTGTGGCGACGATACGCTGGCGCATTTCGCTTCGTACCATCAGGCACCGCTGCATGGCGAACTGAATGAACAACTCGCGGGCGAAGGCATCCTGGGCGAGAATGCCGTTCAGTCGATCCAGATCCTCCGGCGGCAGATCATCTTCGAAATAGGCCGCCAGCATCACAGCCACATCCAGTGCAGGTTCGGCATGATGTCGATCCGAATCGCTCATGCGTCACCTCCGTGCACCTCGACGACCGCATCGGATTCGACCAGCCGGGCACGGATGCAATCACCCAGGCTGCGGTGGACACGCGTCAGCGTCACGTAGATGGCCTGCACCTTCCGATTGAGGATCTGGGCGATCCTTGAGGAGCGGACCCCATCCCGATAACGCATTTGCACAATCTTGCGGGCATGAGGCGTCAGCTTGTCCATGCAATGGTGCAGGGCATCGGTCATCGCGGTAGTCGAGACATGGTCAACCTGTCGCCACTGGGATTCGAGCAGATCGAGTACGGTGTCATCGAGGATGACAGGCCGTCTCTCACAAGCCCGTACCGCTTCCAACGCTTTGTAGCGGGCGGATTTACGCAACCATGCCTGCAGGTGTGCCTCGCCATCAATTTCCTCGCGCCGACTCACCGCCAGAAGTGCAACGTCCTGCAGGACATCCTCGGTGATGTGGTCGTTGCGAACGATAGACCAGATGTACGCGAACAACTTGTCACGCTCGGCCATCAGTACCCGGACAATCACATCGTGTTCGACAGGCATGTGGTGTGATCCGCCCCAAAAGGAAAGGGTACTACACCTATGATTGACGCGCAGTGGCAAATCAATACATCACGATTTTCGTGCGATCCGAATACAGACGGCGCGTACAGTGTTCGCGCAGGCAGGTGAGCGTTGTAACCTGAGACGAAGACATGTCTTATGATATCCGCCAGTAGCAATGGACCTGTGCAAAAAAACGCGACGCCGATGGGAATTATCCCTCAGCGTCGCGATGGTAAATCGTCAACGGGATTTCAACGACACTGTGCCGCGAGCATTAGCCCTTTGATTTCCTGTAGAGCTTCTGCGCCATCTCGAAGATTTCCTGCGGGTGGTACTCCGGTGCGAAGGCGGAGCTGATGCCGTCCAGTTCGATGTGATCGCCCATCGTGTCCGGCGGGCCGTCGACCACCTGACACTGACCGCCTTCGGGTGCTTCGCCATCCCAGATCGCGGACAGGTTCTGGTAGTCGGCAGGGCTAAGGCGGTAGAGCTTGGTGTGGCTGGCCATATCCATGTACTTCTTCGCCTCGGGGAAGACTTCGTTGCCGATCTTAGGGATGGGCAGCATGTCGCTCATGCGCACGCCGGTCAGTTTTTCCAGCGCCTTGGCGTATGCGGCCGCGTGAACCCCGCCGCGCACGAAAAGATAGCCCAGCATCTCCCGCGCAGCCGGATCCTTCGTCATCTGGTAGACGCGCAGCTTGTTGGTGCGGGCTGCGTTCTCCAGGAAGAAGTTGTGCAGCAGGTCGAGGATGAGGTTCCCACTGGAGAAGACGTACTGTCCGGTCCAGGGCATGCCACCAGAGTCGACCGGCAGGGCGTTGCGTCCACCTGCGATGAAGTGGGCCGCCATGTAGGTGTTCACCTCGTCGGTAACCTTGCTGATTGGCGTGCCGGTGACGTCGTCATCCTGATCCTTGCCCTCCGGTGGTCCGTTCAACAGCGCATTGATCGCTGCTCCCACGATCTGAATGTGTCCCAGTTCCTCCGCAGCGATGTTGGCGACCAGTTCATAAAACGGCCCCAACTGCCGTTTGCTTCGCATGTTCATGCTCTGCGTGAAGTAGTTGTTGAAGGTGGACATCTCGCCGAATCGACCGCCCATCAACTCCTGCACGGCTGCGGCCGATTCCGGGTCAATCTTTTTGGGCGTGGGCAGCTCGATCGGAAGTTTGTCGATGCGAAGGAACATGGGACCTCCTGCTCGGCTTGTAAGAAAAGGAACACAGACGACACGGATGAGTAGCGGTTGTTGCTGGAACGCGCGAACGGACGTTGTCACACGTCGCTATCGGCCCCAGCAACAATCGTGCCATTAGGAAGTGTCACCGGCAGAGGAGGTGATGCGGTGTAGGGGGCCTGCGCGGTCATGCCCGAGCAGCGGTAGCCCAGCCCCGGCGTTGGTTGCTTTTCCTTTTGCTCACATGGATTTCGATGCCGCGACTGTTGTCGCCCCGGCCTGACGCCGAAGTAAGGTTAGATGGTTAATAGCGGGCGTGCCGCGGCGGCTGCGTGACGCTATCATGCCTCGCCCTGAACCTTACTGAAATGGATTGTGAATCATGCTCGACAAGGTATCGCCGTACATGCAGATTCCCGCTGGGCCGGAGCTGCCCGCCGTCGTCAACGCCATTGTGGAAATCCCGAAAGGATGCCGCAATAAATTTGAGGTCGATAAGCAGACCGGTCTGATCAAGCTGGACCGGTACCTGTTCTCATCCAGCCATTACCCCGGTGACTATGGGTTCATCCCACAGACGCTGGCTGAGGATGGCGACCCGCTGGACGTCCTGGTCATGGTCAATGAGCCGACATTCAGTGGCTGCCTCATCGAGACACGCGTGGTAGGTCTGTTCCGGATGACCGATCGAGGCCAGAACGATTATAAGGTGCTGGGCGTACCCCATCGCGACCCGCTGTTCGCCGAGTTCCAGGATTTGGATGATGTACCGGCTCACTTCCTGCGGGAGGTGGCGCACTTTTTTTCCACCTACAAGCAGCTGGAAGGCGTCACCGTCGAGGCGCAGGGCTGGGACACCATGGCCGTGGCAATGGAGGAGGTTGCAGCTTCCGTTCGGCGTTATCGCGAGAACGAGAAATAACCCGATGTAATCCGGGGGCCTTCGATCGGAGTGCACGGCCTGGATGCGCTGGTTACACGTGATGACGAGTATCTTCACGCGGCCCGGCGTGCGGCCAGTTCCGCCGCAGCCCGGGTGAAAATGCGCCGACGCTGATGGCAGTTGACGCGGGCAGCCAGACGCTGGGCCGGCGCCAGTCGCTCCGCATAGCGCAACGACGCCTCAACCATCTCCAGGCCCTGTTCCACAGCCTGCACCGCGCTGCGGTTGTTGGCGTGTTCGCGCCGAGCGGCGTAGTAGCCCGAGAGAATATGCGGCTTGATGCCGGCGAGTAACAGGCGGCAACCAAACTCAAAAGTGTAGGCCCGCTGAAGGTGGGCATCGAACAGGCCGTGCCGCTCGAAAAGGCTTCTCCGATAGAAGGTGGCGCTGCTGGGCAGATAGCCTGAATCGTGCATGACGAAGGCGGCCGTGGAGGAGGGGGCCGAAGCGTGCAGCTCGCCAAGCATGTTGTCACGTTCGTCAATGCGAAGCGCGTTCCCGGCAGCCCAGTCGACGCCAGCCTCATTCATATAGTGCACCGCATCGTACAACGCGCCAGCCAGCAGCAGGTCGTCGCTGTTGACAATGGCGATAAATTCACCGGTGGCGCGGCGCAACGCCTTATTGATGGCATGGGCAGCGCCGAAGTCGCGTTCGATGCTCGTCCAGGCCAGACGATGCGCGTAATGGCGGATGATCCGGGGGCTTTCATCCCATGAGCCGCCGTCCACCACCATATATTCCAGATTGGGATATCCCTGATCGAGCACGCTGCACATCGCGCACTCGAGAAACTGCCCCTGATTGTAACTTGGCGTGATAACCGTGAAACGCGGGTGTGCCATGGTGGAAGCTCAACCTCGTAGATCGTCCTGGTAGCGTCCCCATAAACGGCATCGGACGAACGGTTATACGACTTGAGCGGGTTGTAACGATTCTGGTGGGGCTCAGGCGGCTGTAGACCGGGCATGCGCGGCGATGCTTGCGAGCGGTGCGGTGCTCGTGTTGCCGACATCATGCGAGCTTGTGAGCATTTCCAGGCACTCACTGACATATTGCCGCCAGCTTCGTTGGGACATCTGCCGGCGGGCGTTATCGCCGAGAAGTCGGCATTGGCCGGGAGCGCGTTCCAGCGCGTGGATCACCGTGGCGAGTGCGGCTGGATGATTGGCATCGACGAGCCAGCCTGTTCGTTCGTGCTCGATGATTTCGTCGAAAGCGGTCAGCGTATCGCGATCGTTGCCCCGCGGCGCGAGAACGGGAACACCCATCGCCATCGCTTCCACTGCGGCCAGGCCAAACGCTTCGTAGTGTGAAGGCATCGCCAGAAGATCGATGGCTGAGTAAGCGTGTGAGGGATCGTCCAGACGGCCGGTAAAAATGACGTGACGCGAAAGATGAAGTTGATCGACGAGTGTTCGCAGCCGTGCTTCGTCAGGGCCCTCGCCGACAAGCAGCAGTCGGGTGGTGGACCTCAGCGGCTGGCTGGCCATGGCTTCAAGCAGGACATCGATGCCTTTGCAGGGGTCGAGCCGACCGACGTAACCGAGCACAAGGCCGTCATCGGGCAGATTCCACCGTCGACGCGCGGAACTTCTGTTTGGCAGTACGGCAAGGTCGGCCGTGCGGGCAGCAAGCGGCAACACGGCCGGTGGCCGGTCGTGTACTCCATAGAAGCAGGTGAACTGTCGCGCCAGGTTGCGTGAACTGACGATGGTGCGGTGAGACAGTCGATACGCGAGCCGATCCAGCACGCAAAGATGATGCGGCATGCGCATTGTCGTGATGTGCGGATGAACGCGGAAAATGTGGCGCATTCCAGCCGTACACGCGGCAGGATTGTAGATGAGCCGGTCGCGATGCCCCAGCGCGATGACTGCCAGTGCGCTGGCGGGATGGGTGGCCCAGATATGTCCTGCATCGGACAAACAATCATGCAGGTTTCGCCGCCACCACTGGACCCGAACTAGGTTACGCCATCGCCACAGTCGACCGCAGTCCATTCGGGCGAAACGCCGCACAAACAGCCCCGGCATCAGCTCCTCGCGCGGCGGGGCATCAGACCGACGTTCCGTCAACACGTTGACGACGATCCCGCGCTGCGCCAGCTCGCGAGCCATATGAAACAGCCGCGTTTCGACCCCGCCATGCACATCGGGCCAGAAGCGCTCGGCAAGGATGGTAAAGGGCTGGATCATGCAGCATTCCTGATCGGCGCGTTCGTCAGAAGGCATCGCATCCATCGTCGTACCAAACTCCTATGCTGGCAACGATACAGTTCGGTACGACGAAAGTAATCGTTCGCCTGACCCGCCTCGATTGAGGCATTTGTCGCTGCGCGGCGAAGCAGCCGAATATCTTCCAGCGAAATGTTTTCGTTGTTCCAGTTTGTCACGACAGTGAAGAGTCGCGAAATCTGATCTCTTGAGAGGTCAGGAAACAATTCTGCAGGAACCTGGTGTTCCGCACGATTCTCGCGAGCTGTGATGCTGGAGGAATGGCGACGATATCGCACCAGAGCCTGTGGCAGATTGGCCATTCTGCAGTGAGGTGCAAGACGCACCCATAGATCATAATCCTGACCCGGCTGCATGGGGCGATAATTGCCAGCCCGGAGAACTGCGGAACGCCGGAACATGACGGTGGGATGGTTAAGGGCATTGCAGAATCGTAGCCGCCAACGGATGTCCGCGTCGTTGGTCGGCATGGTCCACGCGCCATCAATCGAGCGACCCGACGAATCAATGAATTGGATCTGCGTTCCGACAACCGCTACCTGCGGATTGGATTGGACAAATGCAACCTGATGTTCGAGACGCTGCGGTTCACAAAGATCATCCGCATCGATACGGGCGCACCACTCGGTATCAGCTTCTTCCACCAGGCGTGCCAGGGCAGCGCCTAATCCGACGGATGTGCGAAGTGAGATGATGCGTCCGGGTAGCCTTGCGGGAATCCATCGAGTGAGCTCTGAAAACGAATCGTCCGTCGAACCATCGTCCAGTGCGAGTACCCTGTAGCGGCGGTATGTCTGCGCGGCAAGTGATGCCAGCGTTTCAGTCAGGTACGGCATTCCGTTGCGTACCGGCAGGAGCCAGGTGACTTCCGGGGCGGATCCATTCATGATGTCGTGGTCGTCCAGGGTGCGCGCCGAAGAGAAACGAGGCTTTCCACGCATCGCTGGATAACCCACTGGCCGCTTTCCAACAGATTCCCCAGCGCGCGAGCCACCCCCGGCTTGGAACGATGATCATGAAGGATCAACCGACCCTCGGGAATAATATGGGGTGCAAATCGGTTTATGTCTGCGGTTACCATTTCATAACTGTGGTCGCCGTCGATAAATACCAGGGCCAGTTGCAAGGACTCGTGCAACGAGATCTGCGTGCTGCTGCTGCGAATCGGCGTAATCAAATCCTGCCAGCGAGACGTATTGGCACGGAACTGTTCATAGGTATCCCGCACGCCCTCGCTCATGGCGTCATTGTTCCAGGTATCGATGCAATAAAGTCGGCCGTTGTCTGGCCTTTCTCGACGAAGCACTTCCGCCAACACCGCAGCCGAAGCGCCCAGATACGAGCCGACTTCGACAATATGACAGGCCTGGGGAGATAATGACAATACCGTCGTTGCCTCGTCAAAGAGCAGTAATCGTTCGCGCACCGAGGTATACGTTGGAATATCAGCCGCGTCGCCAACATATCGGCGTAGGCGATGGTGAGGCATGGCAGCATGATAGGACGCACGCACGCGTCCAAGCGTTCGAGAAACCAATCCATCTGATGACGCGATGACAAGCGACATACGCGACGTCCTTATGCGGCAAGCTTCCATTGGCACGGTAACACGACCCGGCCGTGTTGACTTGTTGGTAAACGGCCGGTTTTCAGAATGTCGGCAAAGACCACCTCAAAGGATGCGGCACGTTCGACATAATCGATGATTCGAGGATGGTCCGCCATGCACAGATCAACGTAGTACGTGCCTGGTATCAGCAAAAGCGAAGGGATGTGACATCGAACTCGCCCTGTCGAGATTCCCGAGATTCGTACGTCACTGTGAATAGCGCTCTGAAAGGTAACAAGGCGCTGTCCTTGCTCATTAGTAACGCTGATCGCACATTGTCCGTTGTGTACCCCCGTCATGTTGGACAATTCGATGTCAAAGGTGACCGATCCGCCGCAGGTTATGATCTCTCCCTGCTCACCCGTGATACGTATGTCCCTGAACACGGGAGGATGATCCATATTGGAACGTCGCGTGCGTTCGATCAGAGGCCGCTGTTCCTCGGCACGCAGGAGTTCAAAATAGTGCTTGACGCCTTCCTGAACCGGCAGATAGCAACTGAGCCTGCCCTGATGCATCACCAGCGCGCTTCTGCACAACGACATGATGCTGTCCATGTTATGACTCACGAACAGCACCGTCCGGCCCGAGCGGCTGACTTCGCTCATCTTGCCCAGGCACTTACGCTGGAAGGAGGCATCGCCCACTGCCAGGACTTCATCGACAACGAGAATCTCCGGTTCCAGGTGCGCCGCCACGGCGAAGGCCAGACGCACGGTCATGCCGGAGGAGTAGCGTTTCACCGGTGTGTCGAGGAACGCTTCCACGCCGCTGAAGTCGACGATCGCATCGAACTTGCGTGCGATCTCGCGCCGGTTCATCCCCAATACCGCCCCGTTGAGATAGATGTTTTCGCGGCCGGTCAGTTCCGGATGGAATCCCGTGCCCACTTCCAGCAGGCTGGCCACTCGGCCACGCAGAATCGCTTCGCCTTCGGTTGGGTCGGTGATCTGAGACAAAATTTTGAGCAGTGTGCTCTTGCCCGCGCCATTGTGGCCGATGATGCCGACCACTTCACCTTCCGCGACGTCAAAGCTGACGTTTCGCAGCGCCCAGAAAGGTTCGTTGCATGTCGTGCGGGGCCTGCGGCGGAACAGCCGTGCGACACCATCGGCGACCGCTTCGGGCAGCGTGCGCTGCAGGCCAGCCTGTGCGCCCAGGCGATAGGCCTTGCCGAGATTACGAACCTGGATGATGGGGGCCGCCATGGTTGGGTCGCAGGATCAGATCAGGTCGGCAAATCGCCGTTCGGTGTGCGTGAAGTAGAGCAGTCCCGCCAGGAGGCAGACGGTCGCCGCCGCCACCGCCGACAACAATTGCAGCCAGGCGATGGGTGTTCCCAGCATCGCCGCACGAAACGCCTCGATCGCGCCACCCATCGGGTTGATCATGCTCAACCAGCGATAGCGTTCAGGAAGCAGCGTCACGGGATAGATCACCGGGGTGAGGAAGAACCACACCTGCAGCAGGAAGGGTACGGTGTGGCGGAAGTCGCGGTAATTTACGGTCATGGCTGCCAGGAGCAGTCCCACGCCCAGGGCCGTAGCGAGCAGCATCGCGACGAGGACCGGCAGCAGTGCCACTGTCACACCCGGTACGATGTCGTACCACACCATCAACCCGATCAGCACCGAGAAAGCAATGACGAAATCGAGCAGTGGCGCCCCCAGGGCCGACAGTGGCAGGATGAGCCTTGGGAAGTAGATCTTCCGTAGCATGTGGCCGTTGTTCACAAGGCTGTTGCCCGCAGCGTTGACTGCGGCTGCGAAGAAGGTCCAGGGCAGCATCCCCGCGTAAAAGAAAATCGGGTAGGGGGTTGTGCCCGTCATCTGATCGAAACGTGCGAGCCTTCCGAAGAAGACGCTCAGCACGACCATCATCGCCACCGGCTGCAGGACCGCCCAGAGCGCCCCCAGGGCAGTCTGTTTATATCGGACCTTGATGTCACGTAAGGCAAGAAACCATAAGAGGTCGCGGTATCTCACCAGCTCCGCCACGCCCAGCCCGGCCCAACCACGACGCGGCCGCAACACAAGAGGCTTCGTAGCCGCCGCGGCATCATTCACAGGCAAGGAAAGGGACAGCGACACGCGTGGCACCCTGAGAAGGCACATCTCCCAACCGTAACTGCCGCTACAACCGGCAGAGGTGGTACGAAAGGTATCGACGACGATCAGAGTAGACTTGAGGGGGACACGAAGGGACTGAAACTGGGTCCCGTATGTCGACCCGCTGCTCCGTAAGGTCGGCCTGCCTGCCACCGTCCCGCCGGGCGAATCGCCAAACCGCGATTGCATGGTAAGATAAAGGACTTGGCGCCGGGGGTTCAGGTCGGCCCAACGGTTGGTTGGTGCAAGGCACGGCCGATACTACAATTGCGCCCACGGCCCGGCGACGTCCGGCCGGCCGGGAGAACTCAATCCTTTACATGCCAGCAACATGCTCAAGTACTTTCGCAAATACAACAAGTGGATTCTTGCGTTTGGTGCATCGCTGCTGATGATCACCTTCCTCCTGCCGGTCCAGAACTGGATGCAGCAAACGGAAGCGGATCACGTCATCGGCGAGGTAAAGGGCCGCAAGCTTCGGATGGGCGATATCCGTCAGGCGGATATGGAAATGAGTATCGTGCAGCGGCTCTCATACGGCCTGCTGCCCGTGCCGCTTGAGGATGCACGCGGGTCGACCGATGCGCTGGCATGGCTGCTGATCATGCACGAGGCGAACGAACTGGGCTTGCACGCCAGCGATGAACAGGTGCTGGCCCTGCGGCACATACTGGGCATCCAGGACGACCAGCAGTTGCGACAGACCGCCCGCGCCCTGGGCGTTCGCCCGGAGGACATCCACGCAGCGCTGCGGAACTGGATCATCGCCCAGCGATACCAGGAGCTGATGCTGGGACTGGCGCATGTGCCGCTGCCGGAGAAGGTCGCCCATTATCAGGTTGCGGCCAGCTTTTTCATGCAGGGGATTCCACCCCAGTATTTTCAGCGATTTGTGCAGCCTGCCCTGGGCACGATGCGCATCAGCAAACCGTTGATCGAGCACGTCATCGCTGACCAGGGGGCCCGTGTGCGCATCGAGGCGCTGGTGCTGGATGCCCGACAGTATCTGGATCAGGTCGAACCGCCGAGCGAGGCAAAGCTGCAGGAGCTATTCGGGCGATACAAGAGTGATCTGCCGGACGAGAGCGAACCCTATGGATTCGGCTATCGGTTCCCCGACCGCGTGAAGATTGAGTACCTCGTACTCCCATTCGAACGTGTGAAGCAACGTGCGAAGGTCGAGGAGGTTGATGCCTACAGCTATTACGAGGCGAACAAGAGTCTGTTTGTGGAACAGCCTGAGCCGCTGGTCGGGCCGAATGGCGAATCAATTCCTCAGGAGCCACGACAGCTCACTTATCGCGAGGTGCGTCAGCGCATTATCGAACAGTTGACCGATCAGAATGCCTCGAAGCTGGCCGAGGACATCCTCAAGGCGGCGACGGTCATGCTCAATGAGGATGCGCGGCGTCTGCCGACGACGAGCCTTGGCTACCGTGAGACCGCGAACTTCACGCCGATGCCGCTGGCGACGGTGGCTGAGAAACTGGAAGAGCAGTTCGGGGTACGACCGGATGTGGTACGCGAGGACAGCCGCTGGCTCGATCGTCGCGACCTGATGCAGCTTGAAGGGATTGGCGTGAGCGTGCTGCGGGCCGGTGGCATGAGCAGGGCCGTACCCTTTGCCGACTACGCATTAAGCGCGATGGAAATTCAAGGCACGGAGGTAACGGGCCCGCTGGCGTCGCTGCGATTGCAGACAAAGCTGCCCAGTCAGCCGCTGACGACGTTCGAGGGTGATCGCTATCTCTTCCGCCTGATCGAGGCGCAGCCGGCCCGTGATCCGCAGTCGCTGGATGAAGTACGTGAGCAGGTGGAACGGGATGCGCGACGGCTGGCGGCTTACGAAAAGCTGCTGGCTGAACGCGATCGCTGGGTGGCCGAGGCGGCCGCCAAGGGCATCGAAGCGCTGCAGTTGGAGCTGAACGCGCAGGTGCTGCGGCCGGAACCGTTTCCCAAACGTATCGACGGGATTCTCGGCGTGATGACGCCCAACATTCCTGAGATCGGCAGTGACACAGCCTTCGTGGATGCCGTGTTCGAACTGGCGGAACGTGTGATGCAGGCTGGCGGCATCGGTGCGGTGGAACCGTCGGCCCGACTTGGTGCGGTGGCATTGGACAGCAAGCAACAATTGCTGATCGTACGGTTGGTCGAGTACTCGCCGATGACCCGTAGCAACCTGAATATGGCGATGTCGGACCCGGGCGTAAGCACGGCCATCATGCAGGCAGTGACCGAGGGCACGAATGGCAAGTCACCGATGTCCCGCGAGGCGTTGATCGCCCGCACGGGGTACACGGGCGACTTCGCTCAATGAGGATTTCGGTGGAACGGGTGCTCCGCACGCTGTTTCACCGAATGCGAAAACCGTGACGGTCGCATTCCCTGTGGGCTGACGACAGTCGCTTCTGCCTGCCGAACGGAAGACGCGATTGGAATACGGATTCAGCCGACGGTCGATCCGTTGGGCACGGGTTTGTCCGGGGCAAGCAGGACGACATCCTGCACCGTTTCGCCATCCATCGCACTGGCTGCAAGCAACATGCCCCTGGATTCCTCCCCGCGGATGGCTCGTGGCTTGAGGTTCGCCACGACAATGATCTGGCGACCGACCAGTTGCTCGGGCTGGTAGTACTGACGCACGCCGGCACAGATTTGACGCTTCTCAAAACCCAGATCGATCTGCAGCTTCAGCAGACGGTCAGCGTTGGGGTGCGGCTCGGCGGCAAGCACCGTGGCGACCCGAAGATCCAGGCGGGCGAAATCGTCAATCGTAATTTCCGGCTTCAATTCCATGCGTCAGCTCCAGGACTGTTTTCGGCGATAAGATAACAGGGCGATCGGCTGGTGGCGACCTCACCGCAGCTCGCTCGGGATCGTCATCCAGCCTGAAACGTTGCTTCGCTCCCCGTAACATTTTCGATTCCGGCCGGGGTTGCGAAGCTGATCCGCGAAACGTGCAGACCTGAACCCGATGGCTCGACCCAGGCACCTCACCGGCCGATTTGAACGACCGCACCGATGGCGCCGCCGCGGTGTGATGGCTGCGTGCGTGCTGGTGGTCATAGTGGTAGGGGCTTATCTCTTTCTGACAAGCCCGCGACGGCTGGCGCAGCTGACAGGTGGGCTGTTGAAAGGCATCACCGGAGCGGAAGTGCGCATCGGCCATGCCGAGTTTGGGCTGGATGGCATCATCCGTCTGCGCGATGTGGAACTGATGGTGCCGGATATGCCTGGTGATGAGAAGCGCCTCTTCGCCGCGCGCGAGGTACTGGTACGGCACGACCCCATGAGCCTGGTGCGCGGCCGATTCACCGCACGCTCGCTCACCTTCAGCGAGCCGACCCTTTATCTCACCGAGGACAGCCATAGCGGCACATTCAATTACAACCTGCTTCGCCGCGACGAGACTGATGAGGACCGCGCCATGCCCGCGGAACTGCCGGAGTTGTTCATTCGGCAGGGCAGCATCGTGCGTGGCGAGGTTCAGCAGGGCGTCTACACGCCGCTATTCGAGTTCCGTGTCGAAGGCACACTGACCGAGGCGGAAACGGATGAGGATGCATATTACTTCGCGCTGCGGCAGGTTGACGCGGCTGCCGATGGCACGCCGTTACGTGGCCGACTCAACCTGCGCACCATGAACGTGGAGGTCGAGCTTGATCGCTTTGTCGTGGAGGCGCGACAGGGCGACATGCTGCCCAATCGTCTGCGGCACTGGTGGCAGAGGATGCAGCCCGAAGGGCAGTTCAGTGCCATCCGCCTCAGCTACGATCCGGAGGTGCAGGCATTCGCGGCAGTACTGGAGGTGCAGGATTCGGCCCTCACTCTCCCGTGGTTCAAGGTGGAGGGGGACAACAAGGAGGATGGGGAACAGGCATTGCATCCGTTTCGGCTGACGAGCGTGTCGGGCCGATTCGAGATGGTCAATGACCGCATTCGAGTCGTGAATTTGCGGGGGATGCTTGGCGACATTCAGTATGTGATTGATGGCCACATCGACGGACTGGATGCCGATGCACCGTTCGATTTGTCGCTGCGGACTCAGGAGTTTGAGATTCCTGAGGATCCGCAGTTTCTTTCCGCGCTGCCGGCCGCAATTCGTATGGCATTCGACCAGTTCAAGCCCAGTGGCGTGTTTCAACTGGCGCTGCAGCTTAGCCGGGAACGTGGTGGCCAGTTCGATTATCGCGGCCTGGTGCGGATGCGCAACGGGAGGTTTACATACCAAAAGTTCGCCTATCCATTGCGCGAGGTGAAAGGCAGTATCCTGTTCAACAATGACATGATCCGCATCCGCGATATCACCGCGCGGGGGTTATCCGGGGCGGAAGTGCATCTGGCGGGGGAGATCGCGCCGGTCGGGCGCGAGGCAGCGGTGGATCTGAGAATCAAGGCGCGTCAGGTGCCCCTGGACGAGTATGTCTTTGGTGCCCTGCTTCCCCGGCATCAGGCAATCATTCACATTTTTGGGGATGAGCAGGCGTTGCATCGACTTGAATCGCTGGGGCTGGTGAACGGGCCCGATCGACCGCAGTTCCAGCTCGGTGGCGTCACCGATTACGACATTACCATCACACGCGATTTGGGGCCGGACAAACCCATCCACACCAATGTCACGCTGCAAATGGCAGGAATGCACGTGCTGTTTCGCTACTGGCCCTATCCTCTGCGGCTGACCGGCGGCACGCTGCACATCCAGCATGACAAGGTGATCGCCGACGACATCACCGCGGTTGGCCTGCATGGCGGCGGGGGTGTGGGCCGCGGCTGGATCGACATCGTGCGCGACGAAGCCGGTCAGGAACACCTCGAACCGCACATCGAACTGGATGCACGTGATCTGCCGCTGGATGAGCTGCTGTTCACGGCGATCCCTCAGCCGCGCGATCAATGGGTACGCATGCTGAATCTGACAGGACGGGTCGATGCCCGCGTGGACATCTTCAATAATGAGCAGGGGAGGATTGACTACCGTGCCTATACGACCGTGCGCGATGCCACAGCCCGACCGTTCGGCGGTGGCTTTGCCATGGACGAACTGGCTGGTACGGCAATCATCACCAGCGATGGCGTCGTGATCGAATCAATGCAGGCGAGGCGCGGTGAAAGTCAGCTGAGCATCGCGGGTGAAGTGCAGGCCAATGATGAGGCATGGCAACTATTGCTGAAACTCGGCGGACAGAATCTGCGGTTCGAGGATCCACTGGTCGATCTCGTTCCGCCCGAGCACCCTGCCGCGACGGTGCTGAGCGAGCTGCTCGCGACGTGGAAGCCCGCCGGCACATTCAACGCCCAACTGGATTATCAGTTTCACAGCAAAGAGGGGGAGCGCTACGAGCTGTACGTAGAACCACACGACATCGCCTTCGACCTGCTGGGCACACGCGTGTCGCTGACCAATGGACAAGGCGATGTTCGTATTGACCCTGCCGCGATCGAACTGCGAAATCTTGGCGCCTCGTTCAGCAGCGGCGCGTTTGAAATCTCCGGACTGGTGACGCGCGGTGAACAGCGGTTCGCCAACCTGCAACTGAGCGCGCGGGGTTCGCACATCGACCAGACCGTACGACTGGTATTGCCCTCGCCGGTACTCGCGGCGATCGACGGGTTGCACCTGGATGGCGGGTACGAACTTCGCGATGGACGATTGAAGCTGCGGGGCGGGACACAGGATGGTTCCGAATCAGCCAGCGCGTCCGCGTTCAGCTTCACAGGCGATCTTCACATCACCGGCGGCCAGGCCGAAGTGGGCGTCCCCATCGAGAACCTGTCGGGGGTGCTGTCGATTTACGCCGCCAAACGCAGCCAGGAACGCTGGCCACGCCTGGACCTCACCCTGCATGCCGACCATCTCACCGCGGCGGATCGTGCGATCGCACCGCTGGACATGCGCCTGGCCACAACACCCCGGCCGGGCGTCATCGAACTGATGGAACTGGAAGGCTCCGTCTACGGTGGCCTGTTGCGCGGCGAAGGCAACATCGATCTCAACGGTGAAGGCGGCTACATGTTCCAGCTAGTGCTGCTGGACGCCCCGCTCGATCCAATCATTCATCCACAGAAATACAGGCAGCCCCGACCCACCCCGGAACCGGCGATTGCTCAATCGGCGCCAACAGTGGACAACAATGGCACGCTCATCATCCACCCCCTACGGATCAATCGCGATGAGATGCGCGAGCTTCTGCAGACCGGTCGGCTGTCGGCAAGCCTGGATATCGCCATGGCGATGGCTCGGCCCGATTCGCGTCGCGGTCGGGGCATGCTGGAGATTCGCGGGGCTCGCATGTACGAGTTGCCGCTGGCGATGGCGATGTTGCAGATTCTCAACCTCGCTGCGCCAGCGTCTGGCGCGTTTGATGAAGCCAACGCTCGGTTCATCGTCGACGGCGACCGCGTGCTGTTCGACGAGGTGAGCATCACCGCGCCAACGATCGCGTTGACCGGTGATGGGACGATGCGCTACAGCGATCGCAGTCTTGACCTGATCATGTTTTCACACAATCCCCGAGGACCGGACCTGGGGCCTATCTCGGACATCCTCAATGTTCTGAAGGATGAGCTGCTTTGCGTTCGCGTAGGCGGCACTCTGGATGATCCACGCCCTCAGGTGATCAATTTCCGGGGTATTCGCGAGTCGATGAACACTCTCTTCGGGGCCAGACGGCAGCGCATCACGCCCGTGACGCCAAGCGCTGCACCGTGAGCTGTCGCAATCTTGCCAATCTGGATCGGGGCGATCATGAAACGGCCTCGTTTTGGCCAATCGCGTGAGTATCATTGCGTATGTACATCGGCGATGGCAAACAGCCTTTTTATCGCAGCCCGAACGAGCAGTTGAGCTACCCCGGGGCGTTCGCCGCTGTACTGAATCAGCCGCTGGTGGGGATCGCATTCCTTACCCCCGATGGCACGATCCTTACCGCGAACGGCGCGATCGGCGACATGCTGGGGGTGCCGCCCGAGCAGTTGGAGGGGCGCAGCTTCATCGACTTTGCCCATCCAGATGACCAGCGGCGCATACGTGACGCGTTACGGAGCCTTTCACGCGAAACCTTCGCAACGACCGCGATGGAACAGCGATGCGTGCGGCCCAACGGCGAGGTGATCTGGACCAACAGTGGTCTTTCGATCGTTCCCCGCGAAAAGGACCAATCGCCTCGTGTGCTATTGTTTCTCGTGAATGTAACCGCATCCCACCAGGCACAGGAGCAGTTACGGCGGTTCAACGCGACGCTTGAGCAGCGTGTGCGCGATCGAACCCTTGAAGCGGAACGCCGGGCGGGCCAGCTTCGTGCAATGGCGGCTGAACTGAGCGCGACCGAATATCGTGAGCGGCGGAGGCTGGCGCAGATGCTTCACGACCAACTGCAGCAAACCCTCGTGGCGGCAAAGATGCGGCTTGGCGGCGTCGTGCGACGAATGAGCGAGACGCCCTCCCAGGCGCCTTTGAAGGAAGTGGAGCAGCTTCTGACGCAGGCGCTGCATGAATCGCGTGCCCTGACGACCGAACTGAGCCCGCCGGTGCTCAACGATGCCGGACTGGGGCCCGCGTTGGCCTGGCTGGCGCGGCGCATGGCGGACAAGCACAACCTGCAGGTCGAGGTGAACATGGGCGCCTCGGACTGCGGCACGACCCTGGAACAGCGCGTGCTGTTGTTCCAGATTGTGCGCGAGTTGCTTTTCAACGTGGTGAAACACGCCGGGGTCGATCGCGCCAGCGTGACGCTCGAGTGTGACGGTCCAACGAACCGGATTGTCGTGGAGGATGAAGGCAAAGGGTTCGACCCGACGGTAATCGACCATGCGACGGAGCGTCAAGGGTTCGGCCTGCTCAGCGCGCGGGAGCAACTGGCCGCCATCGGCGCGGATCTGTTGCTCTCCAGCACGCCGGGGAAAGGGACGCGGATCGTCATCAGCGTCCCCAATCGCCCGATACCCGTGGTGGATGATGCGATGGTCGAAACGGAAACCGCCCATGCGCCAGAGACGAGCAAGAACGGCAACTCAGGCAAACTTCGTGTCCTGCTGGTCGACGACCACAAGATCATGCGCGACGGGCTGGTCAGCCTGCTGCGTGAGGCGTCGGACATTGAGGTGGTGGGCGAAGCGTGCGACGGCGTGGAGGCGGTACAGCTCGCCCGCGATCTGCGTCCCAACGTCGTCATCATGGACATCAGCATGCCGCGAATGAACGGCATCGAGGCTACGCGGCTGATCACCCGGGAGCATCCGGAGATGCGTGTGATCGGCCTGTCCATGCACGAGAAGGACGACATGGCTGCGGCGATGATGAACGCCGGGGCAACGGCGTTCCACACCAAGGGCTGCCCGGCGGACGACCTGCTGACCGCCGTCCGCGCGGTGGCAGATGGATGAATCCATCCGGATGTACGGCGACGCGAACCCCTTGAACACTACCCCATCTCACCAATGGAAAACCTCCGAGCACATCAGGGGTTTCCTCATGTGCTCGGAGGTTGATGGATGGATTCGCGGTTGTTTTACTCGACCGAAGCGCCACCCGGGCCGAAGGTGATCTTGTCGGTACCCAGCGCGCCGTGGTCGTCCATGCCGCCCTTGCCGGGGGTGGGCATGCTGCGACGCTCGCGGGCTTCCTGCTGCTCGGTCCACTGAGCACGCTTGAGCGACAGGCCGATCTTGCGCTCTTCCAGATCGACGCGCAGGATCTTGACCTCCAGCTCCTGACCAAGCTGCACGACTTCCTGCGGGTTC
The DNA here is from genome assembly GCA_937988825.1 of uncultured Phycisphaeraceae bacterium. Taxonomy (GTDB): domain Bacteria; phylum Planctomycetota; class Phycisphaerae; order Phycisphaerales; family Phycisphaeraceae; genus CALKHT01. Next base: position 35,046 of record CALKHT010000032.1, on the reverse strand, counting down.
TCGACCTTGTGGTCGGACAGCTCGGAGATGTGCAGCAGGCCTTCCAGGTCCTCTTCCAGTTCGACGAACACGCCGAAGTTGGTGATCTTGGTGACCTTGCCCTGGACGATCATGCCCGGCTGGTAGTGAGCGGGGATCGCCTCCAGCCACGGGTCCTGCGTCATCTGCTTCAGGCCCAGCGCCACGCGCTGTTTCTCCTGGTCGACTTCCAGCACCACGCACTGCACGGTCTGGCCCTTCTTGAGCATCTCGTTGGGGTGCGTGATCTTCTTCGTCCAGGACATGTCCGTGATGTGCAGCAGACCATCGATGCCCGGCTCGATCTCGATGAACGCACCGTAGGTCGTGAGGTTGCGAACCTTGCCCTCGATAATCGTGCCCGGCGGGTACTTGTCGGCCACCAGCTCCCACGGATTGACTTCCGTCTGCTTGATGCCGAGGCTGATCTCCTGCTTGTCCTTGTTGACATCCAGCACCACCACGTCGATTTCCTGGCCCACGGAGACCATCTCCGACGGATGGTTGATCCGCTTGGTCCAGCTCATCTCCGAGATGTGCACCAGGCCCTCGACGCCTTCCTCCAGCTTCACGAACGCGCCATAGGACATGATGTTCGTCACCACGCCGCGGACGCGTGTGTTGACCGGGTACTTCTTCTCGATGTCCTCCCACGGGCTGGCTTCCTTCTGCTTCAGCCCCAGGGCGACCTTCTGCTTCTCCCGGTCGATGTTCAGCACCTTCACCTCGATCTCCTGGTCGATCTTGACCAGCTCGCTGGGGTGATTGATGCGGCCCCAGCTCATGTCGGTGATGTGCAGCAGACCGTCCAGACCGCCCAAGTCCACGAACGCGCCGAAGTCGGCGATGTTCTTGACCGTCCCCTTGACCGTCTGGCCTTCCTGCAGCGTTGCCAGCAGGTGCTTGCGCTTCTCCGCCCGTTCGTCCTCGATGAGCTTGCGGCGGGAGATCACGATGTTGCGGCGCGGCTGGTCGATCTTCAGGATGACCGCGCGAATCTCCTGGCCGATCAGATCACCGATGTCTGCCGGCCGGCGGATGTCCACCTGCGACGCGGGCAGGAACACCGGCACGCCGATGTCGACCAGCAGGCCGCCCTTGATCTTGCGCATCACCCGGCCGGTCACCTCATCGCCTTCCTTCTTGTTGGCGATGATGTTCTCCCAGCCACGGATGCGGTCGGCCTTGCGCTTGGAGATGACGACGTGGCCGTCAGCCGACTCCACGTCTTCCAGCAGCACTTCGACGGTATCGCCGATTTCGACATCCTGGGGATTGTCGAACTCGTTCTTGTCGAGAATGCCTTCGCTCTTGAGGTTGAGGTCTACGAGCCAGTCGTCGCCGGCCTTGCCGATGATCTTGGCGGTGAGAATGGTGCCGGGCTTGAAGTCCTTGATCTGGTCTTCGAGAAGCCCCTGCATGTTGCCCTGGGCCACGTCTTCGCCCAGCGCATCCGCGATCATCTGATTGATTTCGTTGTCGTCAATGCTGAGTTGTGCGATGAGATTGCGATCGACCATAAGCGAAAAAATCCGGTAACGTTGCGGTTCGGCCCTTCCCGCGAAGGCGCTGACACGAACCTTGGTTTAGCAAGGCCACCCCGGCTCACCGCGAGCCGAACCAGGCAACCCCGACTGGCGAAACAACCCATTGTATCAGCCCACCGACCAATTTGCGAATCCCGGTAGGGGGGAGGGCTGAGTTATTTGGCGTGCCCCCGTCCTTCGACTGCGCCTCAAGGTGCGGGCGTGGTCGTCAGACCTTCAGTTCCACCTCCTGCTGGAGGGCCGCGGCATAGCGGGTGCGGATCGGGGCAACGACCTCCTCAATAAAACGATCGACCTGTTGTGGGGCCCGACCCACATAAAGTTTCGGGTCCAGCACAGCCGAGATGTCCACCGAAGCAAACGCCGGCTCAGCCCGCAGACGCTCCAGCAGATCATTGGCAGCCCCCTCGGACTTCACCCGCAGGGCGGCGGCCTGGGCGTGACGGCGGATCACCTCGTGCAGATCCTGGCGATTACCCCCTTGCTGCACGGCCGCCATCAGCAGGTTCTCCGTCGCCATGAACGGCAGTTCAGCCGCGAGATTGGCGGCGATCGTCTTCTCGTAGACCACAATCCCGCGTGTCACGTTAATGAGCAGGTCCAGCACCCCATCCAGCGCCAGGAACGGCTCGGGCAGGCTCAGACGACGGGTCGAGGAGTCGTCCAGCGTGCGTTCGAGCCACTGTTCCGCCGCTGTTGTGAATGGCACCTGCGTCAACCCGATCACGAAGCGTGCTAGCCCGCAGATGCGCTCGCAGCGCATCGGGTTACGCTTGTAGGGCATGGCGGAGGAGCCAATCTGGTGCTCCTCAAACGGTTCTTCCAGTTCCTTGCGGTTGGCCAGCAACCGCATGTCGGTGGCGAACTTGGCAGCGGCGGCAGCGGCGGCGGCCAGCGACGCTACCACCATCCCATCCACCACCCTGGGATAGGTCTGCCCGGTCACAACAAAAATGCGATCAGGGTCCCAGCCCATCTTTTGAGCGACCCGCCGCTCCAGTTCATCCACGCAGGCGTGCGGATCAGCCGCGCCGATGCCCTCAAAAAGTGCCAGGAAGCTGGCCTGCGTGCCGGTCGTGCCCTTGATGCTGCGGAAGCGCAGCGAGGCGATGCGATACTCTATTTCCTCCAGTGCCAACGCCAGATCGTGTGCCCAGAGCGTGGCTCGCTTGCCGACGGTCGTAGGCTGGGCGGGCTGGTAGTGCGTGAAGCCGAGCGTAGGCAGGTCACGATACTGTTGGGCGAAGCGACCCAGGGCGTCGATGGCGGCGGCGAGCTTGCCCGCCACCAGTTGCAGCGCATCGCGAATCTGCAACAGTTCCGTATTGCAGTTGACGAACTGGCTGGTCGCCCCCAGGTGGATAATGGGTTTGGCGGCCGGGGCGACCTCGGCGAAGGTGTGGACGTGGGCCATCACATCGTGTCGCAGCTTCTTTTCCCATTCCGCCGCCCGGGTGAAATCGATGTCGTCCAGGTGCAGGCGCATCTGCTCGATGGCGGCATCGGGGATATCCAGCCCCATTTCCTTTTGCGCCTCCGCCAGCGCTAACCACAGCCGACGCCAGGTGGAGAACTTACGTTGTGGGCTCCAGATCGCCTGCATCTGCGGCGAGGCGTTGCGACTGGCCAGCGGCGATTGATAAGTGTGATGCACGTTCATGGAAGTCAGGCGGTTGAGGAAAGTTCAGCGGTGTTGACCCGCGTGAGCAGGCGGGTCATATTAGCAAAGCGGGAGAAGCCCGGCACGAGCCTATCGGGGTGAAGTAGACGCGGAGCGTTCATGACGCAGGCATCGGAAGCCAGGCTGGTGGCGGCGGTCCGACGGGGCGACCCGGCAGCGCTGGCGGACCTGCTGTCGCGTTATCAGCATCGGCTCTACAACGTCTGCCTCCGCATGGTGGGCAACCGCGACGATGCCGCCGAGGTCGCCCAGGACACCATGCTCAAGGTCATCGAGCATATCGGTGACTACAACGGCAAAAGTGCGATCTCCACCTGGATGATCCGCATTGCCATGAACCTGTCGATTTCCTTCCTGCGAAAACGCAAACTGCGCCAGACCGTCAGCCTCAACGGCACCCACGGCGAGTCGAGCCACGCCCCGGCGTTCGATGCGGTGGTGCTGGACAGCCGAATTCGTGACACGCGGGAACCTGCGCCCGATCAGGGCGTCGAAAAGGAGGAGATGTTAGAAAGGTTGCGGGAAGCACTGGATCGACTGGATGAGGATTTTCGGGCGGTCCTGGTGCTGCGCGACCTGAATGAAATGGATTATTCGCAGATCGCCGAGGTGCTGGCGATTCCGGTGGGTACGGTAAAAAGTCGCCTCTTCCGCGCCCGCGTGATGCTGCGTCAGGAGATGTGCCGACTGTACCCGTCCGAGCGACCCGAATCTCCGCTCACCGCCCGGCGCGTCGAACGCGGCACTTAGTTGTAAAAGGTGTGAGAAAGTTGACCGATAACCCTGTCGTCTGAATCCAATCAATGCTTGACCGCTACGACCACAACCTGATTCTGGACTACATCGAAGGCGATCTGTCCCCTTCGGAACGGGCCGGCTTCGAGCAACTGCTCGTGCAGGACCGGGAACTGCAGGTGCTGGTCGATGCGATGATCGCCGATCGGCAGTTGCTGCGGGAGATGCCGCTGGAACAGGCGCCGCGCGATGTGATGGAGCGCGTGCAGCAGCGCATGGAACGCAACATGCTCCTGGACGCGGTGCCGCTGCACGCCGAGGACATGGCGGTGCGTCGTCGATTCCGGATCGGCCGGCTCATCGCCTACGGTTCGCTGGCAGCAATGCTGCTGGTCAGCGCGCTGCTCATGTACCGCACGCTTGCTCCGTGGAACGGACAGACGCCCATCGAACAGCTCGCGATGCACAACGCTGAGGTGGAGAAGGAACTGGCTGACCGCGGCGCCGTGCGCAATGGGGCAGCCGGACGAAGCGAATCGCTCGCGGCGGCATCGACGGCGGACACGGTGGCGAAGGCTGCGGATACTGCCGCGGACACACCGCCGGCAGATGTCCCGTCGCTCGCAAAGGCGGTGGAAGGCGCTGGGGCTCGGGCTGTTTCGGATGCACCGGCCAAACTTGCCGAAATGTCACCCTCACCCGAAGCTCGTGCTTTGGCGAAGGCGGATCAACCGGACGATCCTGTGCCGCTGCCGCAGTCGCTGATCCCGGAAGGGCAACCTTATGCGATGCTCCAGCCACAGGGCGGCCCTGGGCGGCAGGCAGAAGCCGCACGCGGTGAGCAGGCTGCCATGCTCGCAGCGACAGCGCCTTCAGCCCAAAGTTTTGCACAGGCGACCGAATCTGCTTCGTCCACGATCCTTTTCAACCAGGCACAGCAGTTGCGAGTTCAGACAACCAACACTGAGGCGACACAGGCGGCTCTGGAGGCATGGAGCCAGGCCAATGCCGTTTCGCTCGTCGCATCGGATGACGAGGCTGTAGAGTCGTCTGCCGATGATGCTGCGCGACAGTTTGTTCTGCTCGTTCGCGCGGACCAGTTGCCCGACCTGATCGGCCAGCTCCAGCAGGTCGACGAGGCGGAGGTTCGTATCGCGGTAACGAACGTGTCGTTGCCTACGAGGCAACGGGAACTGGTGCAGGAGCCCGGAGACGCACCGTCCGGCAGACAGCCGCCGCAACTGACACCGCCCGCACATACACGCGCGATGCCCGCTTTGCCCGAGGGATGGGGCGCGGAGGAAGACCCTCTGATGCGTCACCGCGCCTGGATGCCCCCGCCGGGTGCGATCGCACCGCGACGGCGTGCGCGAGAAACGGATGCATCAGAGGCCGGTCCGGCTGGCGTTGCCGTTGCGAAGCCGGCGGCTCCCCCGGCTGAATCGCAGCCGCGACAGTGGGGCATGTTGCTGCTGCCTCAGTTACCCCTTTCCGCGACGCTGTCACTCGACCGCGATATCACCCGGCCCGTGGTGGTGCGGATCGAGCCGAGCGTTGATGAGGCCGACGGCGAGAAAGAGAAACCCACCGACGAAACAGACAAGGCGGAGCCCACGTCGGCCGATTTGCCGCAGGAGTGAGCCTCACCGCGATCGCTCATGCGCTCACTTACGAAACGTTTCCCACCACAGCCGACCATCTCGCTCCACGTATACGCTCACCATCCCGCAGCGATCGGTGATGAGCCGCGTCACGGGCGTGCGTTCGAAAAAGGGTTGCCAGCGGTCGTGATACAGTCGACCTGGCCCGCTGGATTGCAGCACCACTGTTGGTGAAACAGCGGTGAGAAACGCCGGGGCTGCCTCGACGAAGCTGCCATGATGCGGGATGTCGCACACGTCGGCCTGCAGGTGCTCACCACGCCTGAGCAGAGCGGTCATGGCCTGCTGCTGAATGTCGCCGCACAGGAGCAGCCGCCGCTGGGCCGTGGCGATTGCCAGCACCGCCGAGGATTCGTTGCTGTTCGCGCCGATGTAATCTTCCGGCGGCCAGAGCAGTTCCAGCGTCACATCACCATGGAGTTCATGCCAGCCACGCGACACGGTTTCGATGGGCAGGCCGCGCTGACGTAACCCCTCGATGAGATACGCCGTCGCTGAACCGGGGCGTTCTTCTGCTTCACGCAGCATTTGCGGTGGCATCAGCACCCGACCGATCGTCACGCCGTCCGCCACATCGAGGGTGCCGCTGAAGTGATCGAAGTCAGCGTGCGACAGCACCAGCGTGTCAATCCGGTCGATGCCCAGGTAAGCCAGTGTGGGCAACACACTTTTGATGCCGACATCGAAATACATCTGCGAGCCGCAATCGAACATGAGGACATGCTCGCCACGATCATTTGTTTCCGGTATTCGGACGACGTAACACGAGCCATCGCCCACTGCAATCATGTGCAGCGTGACCGGTGGCTGTGATGCGAAGGGATTCCACCGCTGGACTGTGTGCGGCCAGACGTCGCAAACGAACCATGCGATACAGATGATCAACGTCGCGATCAGCGCCTGCCGTCGTCCGCTGAACCAGCCGAGCAACAGCGCCGCCGCGACGAGCATCGCCCCGATGGTCCATGCTGCCGAGGGCGCACGCGGTAGGTTGATCGCTGCCGACTCCCACGATGCGATGGCCGCCACTGTTCCGGTGATTGCATCACTTAGCCAGCCCAGTGGCGGCACCAGCAGAAAGCCCAGACTCGGCGAAATCGCACCAATCGCGATCTTTAGATACCCCAGTGCCAGCAGCGCACCGGTTGCCACCGCTGCCGGCAGCGATACCAGTAACGACAAAGGCGTCATCAACTGAAAGTGGTGCGCCACCAGCGGTGTCACAATGACGAATGCGACAATATTTGCCGCCACCACATCCGTCAGTCGTCGGGCCACGCGCCGCCACCAGCGCACAGTCGTATCGTCCGATTCCACAATTGGTGGTGGGTACAGCCTGTAACTCACCTTCCGCGTCAGCAGGATCAACCCCGCCACCGCAATGAAGCTCAGTTGTGTCCCGGCGTCGTACACATCGCCCGGCCGCCAGACGAACACCACCATCGCCGCCAGCGCCAGCACGTCGATCGCGCGTGCCTGTCGGCCCGTCGCGTACACCAGTGCAAATACCGCCGCCATGATCCCCGCTCGCACGATCGGCGTACGCCATGGTACCGCCAGCAGATAAAAGATCAGCACTGCCAGCACAATCGTTGCTGCACGCGCGGGATGCCCTACGAACAGGCGCAGCCCCCACCAGATCAACCCCATCAGAATTGCCAAATGCGCCCCGGACAATGAAAGGATGTGTGCCAGTCCAACGATTCGGAATGCCTCATATGTCCCGGCCAGTTCGCCATCCGTCCGCCCCAGCACGATGGCATCCAGAAACCCCGCCCGCACAAGATCATCATCCAGCCCGCGCAGAAGGAGCGTACTCGCCGCCGTGGAGAGCCGCTCACGCCATGACGTCCACCACGATCCACCTCGCGTTGGCTCATCTGAGAGCCACCAGTTGCCCCGATCGCGCAGTGTCAGCCGCGCATCCACACCGCGTCGCCGCAGGATCTGCTCGTAATCCAGTTCGCCCGGATTCGCCGGCCCTTCGATTCGGCTGAGCCAGCCGATCGCCTCAATTCGTTCTCCCCCGCGCAGCCGCGGCTCCACCTCATCCAGCTTTACCAGCAGCAACCCACTTACCGGCAGCCACGTTTTGTCAGCCCGGATGCCTTCGAGGCGCAGACCGAACAGGCTCACCGGCGGACGATAGCTGAAGTCGGCGAACGCGCCGCTGTCGGCCGGCTGGAAGTGCGGTTCACGCTCCACAACGCCCACCACACGTACCAGTTGCGAGTTTTCACCGAGATAGTGCCGAATGCTGTCAGCCGGCAGATGATGCTCGCGCACCACCATCCATGCGCCGCTCACCGCCAACAGGGCGACCATCGCCCACGCGCGGGCTGCCCGTGGCCTGCCCGCCACCGCATGCCCGATGGCCCATAACGTCAGGAGGGTGGCCGCCCCCAGCCACAGCACGATGTCGGGCCAGGCATCCCCCAATAAGGAGCCGGCGATCCACGCCAGGGCACAGACCGTCAGCGGCCCTACGCCCCGCAATTGGCTGTCAGCACCCGGTGTCCCCGTTTCAAGAGGCATGCAGGCGGCATCTTACAGCAACTTTTCCGTCAGGAATGGTCGGTCATTGCACAAAATGTGCCCCGACCGGGAACCGCTCACTGCTCACGAGCGTAAGATGTTGTAGTTCCGTCGCCGTCCAGGTCAGGATTGCCCTTCGGAGCCCTGAACTATGCCCAGCCCTATGCAAATCACGCGTTACCTCTGGGCATCACCGAACACATTGCTGGGGTTGTTCGTGCTGTTGCTGACCGCTGGTTCGGGCATCCGCGTGCGGAGAGTGCGGGGTGTCATCGAGGCGCATGGCGGACTGATCGCCCGGTTGCTGGAACGCTGTGTCCCCATCCCCGGCGGGGCTGCGGCAATGACGCTCGGCCACATTGTTATTGCCCGTAATCAGGCTGATCTGGACCGCAGCCGCGCCCATGAACGCGTCCATGTACGGCAGTGCGAACGATGGGGTCCAGCCTTCGTTCCCGCATATCTGGTGGCCGGTCTGATCATCTACCTGCGTGGAGGCGATCCTTATTACGACAACCCCTTCGAACGCGAAGCGTACAACCGCGCCGACCTGTCGCGCCTTACGACACCAGGCTGAGACCTTACGACACCAGGCTGAGAATGGATTCGGGCAGATCAGGGGTCGCACCGGGTTGGCTCGCCACGTAGGCCCCGGCATGGTTGGCCAGATTCACGATCCGCTGCGGGTCGAATCGCAGCACGGTGCCCACGAGAATGGCTGCGGCACACGCATCACCCGCACCGACCGAATCCGCGTTTGCCGCAGGCGGATAGCTCACCCGTTCGCCCCGGAATCGGCCCGCTTCGGTGAACAGTATCGTTCCCTCCGCACCGCGTGTCAGTACCACCATATGAAGGTTGAACTTCTGCCGAAGCGCCGCAGCCTTGCGGTCCTGTTCGTCCACCTCACCCACACCGACGCTGGACAGCCCCAGCAGGCCGCACACGATGGGCAATTCCTCATCGTTGAGCTTCACGATGGTTGCCTGCTCGCAACTGCGGGCGATGATTCTCGCATCATAAAAATTCTGCCGCAGGTTCACATCGAAAAGCCGCACGGCGTGACGGGCGGTGTCGAGGAAACGATAGATCGTGTGCCGGCTCTGCGCATCCCGCTGCGCCAGCGTGCCGAAGCAGACCGCATCGCAGCGGCGAGCCAGGTGCTCAGTGTCGGGGTCAAACTGCAGCACGTCCCAAGCCACGTTGGAGACGATTTCGTACGAGTGCCGACCAGATGCATCGAATCGAACGTAGACGCGCCCGGTATCCCGATCAGGGTCGGTCTGAATATGATCGGTGGACATTCCCCGTCGGCGCAATTCCTCCAGGACACGTTCACCCAGTTCATCCTGCCCGATGCGACTGAAAACGATACCTTGTCCGCCGCGCGGCCGGGCAAGCTGATGGGCGTGAACCGCCACATTCAGCGGAGCACCACCAAGTGTCTGATGATCCGGAAAAATGTCGAAAAGCGCCTCGCCGACGCCCACAATGGTAAATCGGTGTGCCATGGCCGAGACAGATTAATCTCGCGACCAGCACATGTTAAGCGGCCAGCGTCCTCATCGCGTCAAGGCCGAACCGGTCATTGGGCCGTTCCCGACGTTCGTCATGAGGGCAGCGTTCATTTTGCTGTTGCCAGGACCATTCCCTTTGTCGAAGATAGGAGAAAGGCGGTCACTCGCGCGAGGATGCCTGCACGATCACCGCATGGAGCCTAGAATCGCATCATGAGGGTAGCTTGTGCCTGGCGGTGGATCGTGGTTGTCGCTCTCGCGGTCGCTTCGGTGACGGTGGGGCAGGTTGTGCTTCCCGGCGACACGGGTGAAGCTGCCCCACGAGCTTCGATCTACCTGGAGGATTCCCCGGCGGCGCAGGAGCTGGTCGAAGAGGCAGCCCGCCTCCGGCGCGAGAACCGCATTCCCGACGCCGTCGCCATCTATCAGCAGATCATCGAGCAGTATCCGCACAAGCTCATGACGCGCGGGGGCAGCCGGTACTACGACACCGCCCGCTGGGTGCAGCAGGAACTGGCCTCCGACCGCGATCTGACTGCCACTTATCGCCGCATGTACGAGGCAACGGCTGAGCGTGAGCTGGTGCAGGCGGCCGAAGCGGCGGATGAAGCGGCCGCGCTGGAAGCAATCGTCGAACGTTATCTCCTGTGTACGAGCGGTCTGGAGGCAGGACTGCGGTTGGCGGGACTGTACGTCGCGCAGGGCAACCTGAGCGACGCGGGCGCGGTGCTCGATGAACTGGCCTCCTACCCGGACCTGGCGCAGCAGGCAGCCCGTTACCACATGCTGCAGGCAGCAGTGGGGCTGTTCGCTGGACAAAGCGGCCGATTCAATGAGCACCGTGCCACCCTGGAACAACTTGGTGCGACTGAAAAGCTGACGCAGATTGACCGCTGGGCTGCGACATTGCGGCGTCCGGAAGGGTACGCCAGCCAGGAGGGCATCCTCGAACTGCCCGAGGCGGACATCCCTGAATCGCTTGGCCAGCCGCTCTGGTCGCTGGACACCCGGCCTCCGACGACTCAGGTGGAGAATGTCTCGCGAGCCAACATCCGCTCCTCCCAGCGTATGCCATTTCCCATTCTGCCCGTGCTGGACGGGTCGGTGCTTTACCTGAACAACACGCGGCAGGTCATTGCGATGGATCGCATCTCCCATCGCGTGCTGTGGCAGTACGACGGCGGAGCGGATGGCGACCCGGCGATGCAGCAGATTCGCCGCCAGATGTTCAGCCCATCCGATGTACGAAGCGTGTTGCTGAATGAGGGACGGCTCTACGCGGTGGTGGGGCAGACACCCGAGATGTTCGGGATGTGGCAACGGGCAATCGGCACGAGCCTGCTGGTGTGCCTCAATCCGACGGATGGCTCGGTGCTCTGGCAGACACAGCCGGGTGAACTGGACCGCACCCTGGAGCGGGGCTATTTCCATGGGACACCGCTGGCCGGCCCGGGCCGCATCTATGTGCTGATCCGTCGCAGTCAGGCGGGGTTCTTTGAAACATTCGTCGTCGCGCTGGACGCCCGAACGGGTCAACTCTTGTGGCGACGTCACCTGACCAGTGCCTCCTCGGCGATTGTCCGCGAGCAGCCCCCGTTCGCGCAGATGACTGCTGCACAGGGCAGAGTTTTTGTCGTCGATCATCAGGGGGCGGTGACCTGCCTGGACGGTCGCACTGGCGCGATCCGCTGGCTTTCCATCACGGCGGAACAGCGTGCCACGACCGAGGCGGCAATCGCCCGCGGCTCGCGGCTGCTCAACGCTGGGTTCGAGACCCCGCCGATCCTTATCGAAGCCGGCCTGCTCGTTAACGCGTTCAGCGATGCCAACCCGGTGCTGCTCAATCCAGAAACCGGAGAGAAGCTGCGTGATCTGACCGCCCCGGCCATTGCCCGGGCGCAATTCCTGATGCAGTGCGGCGACGATGTACTTTCAGTCGGACGCAGCACGCATCTGCTGGACGGTCGTACGCTCGAACCTCGCTGGAGCCGTGATCTGGAAGGCGTGACCAGCAGCACAACGTTCGGACTGCCTTGGGTGTCGCGTAACGCAGTGTGGATCGCGGCGGGCGAGCGAATGAACGTGCTGAGCCTGGCAGATGGCAGTGTGCTGATGCGGTCAGCAGTGGAAGAGTCGGGCAACGTAGTTGCGGTGGGGCCACAATTACTCATCGCCAGTGCCGAAAAGCTCTACAGCTACATGGACTGGAACGTAGCGTACCGCAGTCTGCGGCAGCAGGTGGCCGACCATCCGACCGACCCGCGGCCGGGATTGTCGCTGGCGGAACTGGCGCTGGCGACCAACCATCGCGAATCGGTCCTTGAGGGCGTGGACCATGTCGTGACGGCGATGCGGCTACGCGGAGGTGAGCGGACGGCCATGGCGCAGGATCCGCTGCAGCGATTGGTTTTCGAACAACTGCGCAGCATGGTTGACCCTGCCCGCACACCCGACGTTCAACTGCGTGAACGGCTGTTCGAGCGGCTGGCAGCGGTGACGGCGGGGCCGGCCGACGAGGTGGTCTACCTACTGGCACGCGCTTCGTTCATGGTCGAAACCGACCGGCCCGCCCAGGCGGTCGAGCATTACCAGGCAATCCTCAAGAATCCCGAGCTTTCATCGCAGCCCTACAAGGAAGGCTTCATCACCCAGCAGGCGGGACAGGAAGCACGGCAGCGCATGACCGACGTGGTCGAGAAGGCGCCGCACGCCTACGCCCGCTTCGAAGCGGAGGCGACACATCGACTGGCGGAACTGATGGCCGCGTCGAGTGTGAACGTCGAGGCGTTGGTCGAGCTGGCGAGGCAGTACCCGCTGGCAACCGCGGCAGCGCGGGCGCTACTGGCTGCCGGGGATGCAACGATCGCACAGGGCGATGCGAGTACCGGCATAATGCTCCTCCGCCGAGCTTACCTGCAGAACCGATCACAGGCGGACGCTGAGCGGATTGTCGGCCGACTGGCGGAAGTGCTGCAGGAGATGAATCAACCCCGGCAGGCGGTACAGTGGCTTCGTAAGGCCATGCGGGACTATCCGCAGATCATGCCCGTTCGTCGTGGTGTGCCCACGCCGCCGCAGGAATGGCTCGGTCAACTGCTGGATCAACCCGACACGGATGTGACGCTGCCTGCGCTGGCGCTTCCTCTGCAGAAACCGAAGGTGCTTAAAGAGAAGCTGTTGCTTCCCACCCGTCAGCCGCTTGAAACGCAGCCACGCGATGCGATTCTGACGTTCGCACGCGGTCAGTTGCGATATCGGCAGGGCGATGATCTGGAAGTGCGGTGGCAGGTGCCCGCGCCAGGCGAGGATTTTGAAGTGCTCAGCTTCACGGACGATCGCGTACTGCTGTGGCGGCGCGATCAGTCGCAGTTGCTGGCGCTGGATACACGATCGGGCCAGGAAGCCTGGGCGGCAGTGGACGTTTCGGCCGTGTTGGAGCGTATCGCGTCGGATCAGCCCGGCGATGACGGCAATGCTCAGATACGGGATCAGGTGGAGCCGCCAGTCAATCGTCTGCAGGAGGAACTGGCCCGCCAGCGGGCGCTTCGCTTTCAGTTACAACAGCGCCAGGGCGTGATGATCGTCCCGCAGCCGGCCGGTAATTTCGAACGTGATCTGCGGCGGCATCTGGCGGGACGATCGCTCATCACCGTGAACGACACAGTCGTAACCGTATGTGATGCCCTGGGACGTGTGACCGGCATCGATCGACTGACGGGGCAGGTTCTCTGGGCGATGCGATGCCCGTTCGAACTCGTCACGCATATCGAGATGAACGAGGATTTCGTGGCGGTGGCGGGGCTTAAGCAGGGCGATGAACGCCAGGCGCGCTCTTCGGTGGTCGTGCTCGATGCGATGACCGGCGAGCTGCGTCACGCCAGCATCGAAATGGATCATCCCAACTGGATGGGGTTGACACCGTCGGGTGTACTGGCGATCTCGGCTGGCGGCGAACTGGTGGGTTTTGATGTGCGGCGTGGGGAGGAATTGTGGCGTCAGGCGGTAGGCCAGCGTGTGGTGCGTGGCACGGTACTCAACGACCGCATCCTGATCGCCGATGAGGGTCGCTCTGCCATCATGATTGAGCCGACGACGGGTCGACGCTTCAGCATCATCGCCGCTGCCGACCGCCAGGAGGAGCAGCACCCCGTGTGGCGTTATGCCGATGGCATCTACCACGTGCTGACCGCCGAGCAGGTGATGGCAATGGGCGAATCGGGCGACGTGCTGTGGCGCGACGCCATCTTCGACGATCCCAAGAACCTGTACGTGCAGTTGCTCAGCGACAAATACGTTCTGGCGATCGGCTTCGATGTGGGCCAGGCGCTGCAGGTGCGTCAGTTGGAGGGTGGCATCCGTCGCATCGAGGTCGCCCGCGATCAGGGACACAGTTATCGGCTGTACATGCTTGATCGTCGCAACGGCATGATCCTGCGCCAGCAGCGCCTGGGGCCGATACCCGAACTGGTCGATCCTGCCCTGTGCATCCTGCTGAACAACCGCCTGATCATGGGCACGGCTGGCCACACGATCATCGTGCCGGGTGCGGCTGAATAAGCACAAACGACGTGCGGCACGCGTTGCCGTGAAATTCGCGGCCAGACACTGCCACGCTCAGGTCAGCCGCCTCCCAATCCAACGGCAGGGGGAAGGATCGATCCATGTCGCAAGCCCGTGACGCGTCACACAGTGGAGACGCCGCCGCGCTGCGAAATCCGGATGGTTCGTGGAAATACACCAATCGGCTGATCCACGAATCCAGTCCCTATCTGCTGCAGCACGCGCATAACCCTGTCGACTGGTTCCCCTGGGGGGACGAGGCTTTCGAGGAGGCGAGGCGAACAAACAGGCCGATTTTCCTGAGCATCGGTTACTCGACGTGCTACTGGTGCCACGTGATGGAGCGGCAGTGTTTCCAAGATCCGCTCATCGCTCGGCTGATGAATGAGTTGTACGTCAACATCAAGGTCGACCGGGAGGAACGACCGGATGTGGACGACATTTACATGGCTGCACTGCAGGCGATGACCGGCCGGGGCGGATGGCCGATGAGCGTGTTTCTCACCCCTCCGGGTGCGGCAGGCCCCGACGATCCGGGCCTGCAACCCTTCTACGCGGGCACCTACTTTCCTCCCACGCCGATGCGCGGCATGCCCAGTTTCCCGGAAGTGCTGCAGCACCTGGCAACGGTGTGGCATAACGACCGCGAGCAGGTGCTGGAGCAGGCCCGTCGCGTCACCACCGCAGTACGTGACCAACTGACCCGGCGCAGCCCCGACACGGAACCGTCACGCGATTCGGTGCTGCTCGCCTTCAAGCAGCTCATGCATATCTACGACCGTGAGCATGGCGGCTTCGGCGGCGCGCCCAAGTTTCCCCAGCCCAATCAGCTCGACTTCCTCATCGCCTACTACCGCCACGGTCGAGAGGATGAATCGGCCTGGCAGCCCATCGCCCACACGCTCGACCGCATGGCACGCGGCGGCATGTACGACCAAATCGGCGGGGGCTTTCACCGCTATTCCGTCGATGAACGCTGGCTCGTACCCCACTTCGAGAAAATGCTCTACGACAACGCGCAGCTCGTACAAACCTACTGTGCCGCTCACGAGATTCGCCCCCGCGTTGAGGATTTTGATTTCTACCCGCGTGTGGTACGGCAGGTATGCGACTACGTCCTGCGCGAAATGCTAGATGAAACGGGCACCTTCTGGTCCGCCCAGGATGCGGAGGTCGATGCCCGCGAAGGTGGCAACTACGTGTGGACCACCGACCAGGTGCGCGAAGCGCTGCAACCGCTTCGGGATACAGTGCTGACCGACCTGGCGTTGACAATGTACGGTCTGGATCGCGGACCAAGCTTTCAGGATCCGCACCATCCCGATGAACCTCCCACCAACGTGCTGTATCTGCCCGTGCCGCTGCACGAACTGGCGCAGCAGAGGGGAATGACGTTCGGTGAGTTGCTGCGCGCCAAGCTGGCGATTGACGCGGCTTTATTCGCTGCTCGCAGCCGCCGCAGGCAGCCCGCAACGGACGACAAGGTGCTGATGGCCTGGAACGGCATGATGATCGCGGCACTGGCGCGAGCAGGCCGCACGCTCAGCGAGCTGCGTTACGTCGAGGCTGCGGAGCAGGCAGCGACGTACATCTTGCAAAACATGCGCGATGCCGATGGCGGGCTGTATCGCACAATGCGCGAGGGCAGAGCGAAGATCGCCGGGTTTCTCGAGGATTACGCCTTTTTCATTCACGGACTGATCGAGCTGCACCATAGTCAGCCGACGGGTAAGTGGCTGGATGAGGCTGTGGTGCTGATGCGACAGGCATCAGACCGATTCGCCACCAAAGAAGGTGGATATTACGACACTCTGGCGGACCAGCGCGACCTGCTGGTCCGCACGCGCTCGTTCTACGATGGTGCGATCTCCAGCGGCAACAGCCAGATGGCGCACAACCTGCTCGACCTGCATGAGCTGACCGGCGATGATCGCTACCTCGATGCCGCCATTGCCACGATCAGCGCTTTTGCCGATTCCATGCAGCGGTACGGCGCGGGTATGGCCCACATGCAGCACGCCCTCCTGCGTGCCCTGATGCGAACGCCTACGCACGTTACCTCGGCAGCTCGCACGCACAATAGCGATTTCCTCGAACCGGTAACGGCCCAGGTCACCCCAGCGCAGATCGACTTCAACGCCACCAGTCAAACCATCCGCGTTACGCTGCGCATTCGTGAGGGTTACCACATCAACGCCAACGCGCCGCTACAGCAGTTCCTCACACCCACCGAACTATTGTTACGTGATGGACCAGGTTTGGAACTGACGGTCGCCTATCCACAGGGCCGCAATCGTCGGTTCATGTTCGCCGACGAGATGCTGACCGTTTACGAAGACACGGTCGAACTGGAAGCGAACATCCGCGCGACCGGTCCGATACCGCGCGACGTCGAACCGAAGCTGGTCGTGCGCTATCAGGCGTGTACCGAGCAGGCCTGCATGGCACCTCGCGAGGTCGAACTGCCGTTGCGTATGGCGTGATACAATCGCGCCATGATCGACACCCATTGCCATCTGACGTACGACCCGCTATTGACGCAACTGGACCGGGTGCTCACGCGTGCCCGGGAAGCGGGCGTCGATCGCATGATCAGCGTCGGAACGACACCAACCGATGCCCGCTCAGCCGCCGGACTGGCACGCGAGCACAGCAACATTTATGCCACCGTTGGGCTGCACCCGCACTATGTGCAGGAGTGGACCGACCGCAACGTGCTGGTTGAGGCGATGGTTGAGCTGAGCAGTCAGCCGCGCGTCGTCGCACTGGGGGAAATGGGGCTGGATCGTCACTATCCCGACCCGCCGATCGACCTGCAGCGCCGCGCGTTTGAATGGCAGTTGGAATTTGCGGCCGCCAGCAACCTGCCCATCATCATCCATAATCGCGAGGCGACCGATGAAACCATCGCGATGATCCGCGCCAGCGGCATCCCCGGCGAGCGTTTCGTGTTCCACTGCTTCACCGGCGAGGAACACGAGCACGATGCGATCATGCAACTGGGCGCGATGATCAGCTTCACGGGCATCGTCACGTTTAAGAACGCCGGCTCGATCGCCGCGTGCGCCAGACGAACGCCTCTGGACCGGCTGATGATCGAAACCGATTCTCCGTACCTGACGCCAGAACCTCACCGCAAGGTTCGTCCGAACGAACCGTGCTATGTGGTGCACGTGGCGCGCTTTCTGGCAGATCAACGCGATATGTCGCTGGAAGACTTCGTCACCGCGGTGGACGCCAACGCCGAACGTTTCTTCGGGTTGAACAGCAAGGGGTGAACCACCTCACGCCGCCAGGCGAGGCTGAGCCGCTTCGAGATACCGTTCGAGCTTGCCGCGATCCATGGCGGTCGCGAAGGATTCGATCACCATCCCCATCCGTACCGGCCCCGGCTCATCCGCGTCATCATGCAGGCGGATGATGCGGCCAGCCGCTTCGATCGTCGTGTGCTGGGCCCCGGGAAGCATCGCCCGCACCTCCACGGCCGTGCCCGGCTCCAAAGCGCTGTCCAGTTCGAAACGCATCCCACTGAGGCTGATGTCGTAGATGTGTCCGGTCCACCGATACCGTTGCGCGCCAGCCGGGCGAACACGGATTAGCGTGTACATTGCGGGCAGACGCAGCCGCACATCCGCACGGGTGTCGGCTCGCGCCGGGGTGAGGTGGTCGGACATCTTCAACTCCTTGGAACCACGACACGATCAGTGAGGGCAGCAATCAGGTAGCCCGTCAGGTGAAATATCGGCCGTAAGAACGGCCGGGTTAATCGTTTCAAACGTCGCCATTGGCACGATTGTCAAAGCTGCGCCGATGGTTCGGCCGATAACGCCAACATGGGTCACAGTTCGGACGTCGCGGTCGCGCAACGGTCGGTGCGCACGGTGATTGTGGGCACGACGCTGAGCATTCGGCAGCTTTGCCACACCCTGAAACTGGCACAGCCCATGCCACAGGTGCTCGGCTGCGTGCTTCACGCCGAGCGGCCGGCAGATCCCGCCGGCGATGAACCACCCGTACCTGTGCTGGGCACTCTGACGCAGGATGCCGATAATCTGTGGTCGACGCTGCGCGAGCAGGGCGTGGAACAGGTACTGATCAGCCTCCCGGCCGCATGGTCCGGCCGCACCCGGCAGCTCACCGCCGAGCTGGATCGGGCGAACCTGACCTGGCGCATCATGCCGACGCTGGCGGACCAACTCGCCGGCCGACCAGTCACCCCCATGGCCGTCCACTTCGACCCTGCCCATTTGCTTAACCGCAAGCCCCAGCCGCTGGATGAGGACCTGATCCGCCAGACCATCCAAGGCAAGGTAGTGATGATCACCGGCGCCGGTGGGTCGATCGGCTCAGAGCTGGCACGCATCGTGGGACGGTTCGAGCCTTCCCGGCTGCTGCTGGTCGAACGGGCGGAGAACCCACTTTTTGAGATCGATCAGACGATTGGCCGCATCTACCCCGACCTCGATCGGACCGCGCTGTTGCACGATGTCACCGATGCCCCGCGCACTGCGGCTCTCGTGGCGGCCTATCGTCCCAACGTGATTTTCCATGCCGCCGCCCACAAGCACGTGCCTATGATGGAAGACCACCCGGCCCACGCGGTCGAGAACAACTTCTTCGGTACGCGCTCCATCGCTGATGCCGCAGCCCGCAGCGGGGTCGATCGCTTCGTCATGATCTCCACCGACAAGGCGGTCAATCCCAGCTCTGTCATGGGCGCTACCAAGCGGCTGGCAGAGCTTTACATCCAGTACCTCAACGTCCGCAGCGATACCACCTTCTGCATGGTGCGCTTCGGGAACGTGCTCGGTTCCGCGTGCAGCGTGCTGCCCATCTGGACCCAGCAACTGGCGCATGGCGGCCCCATCACCGTCACCCATCAGGACATGACCCGATACTTCATGACCATCCCCGAAGCGGCGGGCCTGGTCATCCAGTCCGCGGCGCTGAGCAACGCGGACAACAACGGCGGTGGCGAAGTGTTCCTCCTGGATATGGGCGAACCGGTGCGGATCATCGACCTGGCCCGGCGGTTCATCCGTAGCCATGGCCTGGAGCCGGACATCGATGTTTCTATCGCCATCACCGGTGTCCGCCCGGGCGAAAAACTCTTCGAGGAACTGGCTTACGATGGCGAAGACATGATCCCGACGAGCCACCGCTCGATTCGCATCTGGCGCACCTCGCCGCCCGACCCCGCCCACATGCAGCAGATCATCGCGACATTCGAGCGGCTACGCGTGCAATCGTCCGCCGGCCACGATGCCTCGATGCTGCCCGACGCAGCCACACGTCAGGCGATCGTGACCGCACTGCGGGCTGCGATCCCCGAAATGGTCCGCTCGGCGGCGGGATGACTTCCGGTCCCACCAGATCCGGCACCGACTTGCCGCTTCCGTGCAAGGCACCTAATCTCACAGTCCGCAGCCAATTACGCGATGCTGTGGCGACTTCATGAAGAAAACACTCTCCCTTGTCATCCGATTGCTGCTGGCGGCGGCTGGCATCGTCTACATCGTGCTTACCATCACGTGGCGCGATCAGTTCAACGAGGCCGGTGAACTGGTCCAGCAGGGCTTGTTCTCGATGCTCGCCACCGCGCGGTGGCAGTTGTTGGCTGTGGGCTGTGCCCTGGTGGCGATCGTCTTCCCTTTACAGGCGCTGCGGTGGTTCGTCCTGATGCGTGCCCGGGGCATGACCGTCACCCTCGCCCGGGCGATGCGGCTGACACTCGTCGGCACCTTCTTCAACTTCTGTATGCCCGGTACCACCGGCGGCGACGTAATCAAAGCCTGGTATGCCGCCGTCCGCTCCGACCGCCGTACTGACGCGGTCATGAGCGTCATCGTCGACCGCGCGGTCGGGCTGATCGGACTGATCCTGCTCAGCGGTGTCGTCGGCCTGTTTATGCTCGAACATGCGGTAGTGCGGCAGGTAACGGCTTCCATTTGGCTACTGGCGGCCGCGCTGGCGGTGGGGGGCGGGCTCTACTTTTCGCACACCGTGCGACGCATGCTGCCCGTCGGCAGGTGGATGAACCGTGTACCCGGCGGGTCGCTCATCCGCATGATCGATGCCGCTGCCCTGGCTTACCGCAGTCACCTGAGCATTCTCGTCGCGACAGTCATCCTCTCCGCAATCGTCCACATCGCTCAGGCGACCGCTGCGGCACTGGCGGGCTACGCTCTGGGCATGACCATTCCCATGGGCGTCATGCTCTGTGTCATCCCCGCGATTTTCCTTCTGGGGGCTGTCCCATTGACCCCTCAGGGTTTCGGCGTCATGGAGTTCGCCGGGGCTATGCTCTTGCAGACCACCGATCAGGCCAACGTCAACCAGATCATTGCCATGCTCCTGATCTCCCGCCTCTACCAGATCGCCTTCGGCCTCCTGGGGGCACTATTACTGCTCAAGGGTGACATTCATCTGCATCATGTGCCCCTCACCACGATCCCCGACGCGGACGAAACCCGTTCCGTAACAACAAAGTGATCTCCGATCGCGAGGATCGGTCGCTCTGTTATTGCCACACATCGTTACGACGCCACAGCGCTATACTTACGTTAACCTACGGGTGATGAACGCCCAAGCCAGACGTGCATCAGATATTTTCTGCCAATACGGCAGTTCGACGCGGTAAATCAGGCCGCGGGGCACAGTTTGGATGTCAACATCCGCGTCAGCCGATACAAGAGGCGGGCGTGCCGCCGGGCGAGTGATTGCCCGGGGTGGCCCAGCGGGTAGAATCGCTTGCCCGGCCGGGTGCCGGGTATGACCAGCCGATCGGGCCGCTGGCTTGTTCAAGCCGGTTTCGGAAGTTGGCTGACGGGGTTTGACAGGGCGCCTATGATTGGGTGTCACCACGGATTTCTGGGAGATTTTCCCGTAAGAGAGCCAGACCATGTTTGAACGCTTTACAGACCGAGCCCGAAAAGTCATGGCCCTTGCCAACCAGGAGGCTCAGCGCTTTAACCACGAATACATCGGCACCGAGCACATCCTCCTGGGCCTGGTCAAGGAGGGCTCGGGCGTGGGCGCCAATGTGCTCAAGAACCTCGATGTCGACCTGCGCAAGGTGCGCCTGGAGGTCGAAAAGCTGGTGAAGAGCGGGCCCGACATGGTCACCATGGGCAAGCTGCCGCAGACGCCGCGCGCCAAGAAGGTGATCGAGTACGCCATCGAAGAGGCGCGCAATTTGAATCACAACTACGTCGGAACTGAGCACCTGCTGCTGGGCCTGCTGCGCGAGCATGAGGGGGTCGCGGCGCAGGTGCTGATGAACCTCGGCCTGAAGCTCGAGGAGGTGCGTGAGGAGGTGCTCAACCTCCTGGGTGCTGGGGTGGATCCCGAGGAGGCTGCCGGCCGTTCCGACACCGGCGCCGCGGCAAGCAAGATGAACAACGCCAAGAGCAAAACACCGGCCCTGGACAGCTTCGGCCGCGATCTGACGCAGCTTGCCGAAGAGGGCACGCTTGATCCGGTCATCGGCCGCGCCAACGAAATTGAACGGCTGATCCAGATCCTCTGCCGACGCACCAAGAACAACCCGGTGCTGTTGGGTGAGGCCGGCGTGGGTAAGACAGCCATCGTCGAGGGCCTGGCGCAGAAGATCGTCGCCAAGGACGTGCCCGAACTGCTGGCCGACCGTCGCATCGTCGTGCTCGACCTGGCGATGATGGTCGCCGGCACCAAATACCGCGGCCAGTTCGAGGAGCGCATCAAGGCCGTCATGAACGAGGTTCGCCGCGCCAAGAACGTGCTGCTGTTTATCGACGAACTGCACACTCTGGTGGGCGCCGGTGGCGCGGAAGGTGCGATCGACGCCTCCAACGTGCTCAAGCCGGCCCTGTCACGCGGTGAGATCCAGTGCATCGGCGCGACCACGCTCGATGAATATCGCAAGTACATCGAAAAGGACGGCGCGCTGGAGCGTCGATTCCAGACGATCATCGTCGAGCCGCCCAACAAGGAGGAGACGATTCAGATCCTCCAGGGTCTGCGTGACCGTTACGAAGCGCACCATCGCGTGCAGATCACCGATGCGGCGATCCGTGCGGCGGTGGAGCTGTCCGATCGCTACATCACCTCGCGCGTCCAGCCGGACAAGTCGATCGACGTGATCGACGAGGCAGGCGCTCGGGTAAGGCTCAAGAGCATGAGCAAGCCGCCTGACCTGGCGGAGCTGGAAGAGCAGATCGAGCGTCACTCGATCGAGAAGGACGAAGCCGTCAAGGCCGCCGACTACGAGCGGGCTGCGGAGCTGCGCGATAAGGCTGAGTCGCTCCGTCGCAAGAAGGAGCAGATTCAGAAGGAGTGGCGTGCCAAGGCCAAGGAAGTGGACGGCGTGGTGGACGAGGAAGTCGTCGCCGAGGTCGTCTCCAAGATGACGGGCATCCCGCTGACGCGTCTGGAGAAGGCCGAGACCGAACGTCTGCTCAAGCTCGAGGAAGAGCTGCACAAGAAGGTGGTCAGCCAGGAAGAGGCGATCAAGACCGTCTCCAAGGCGCTTCGCCGCGCCCGCAGCGGTCTGAAGGACCCGCGTCGACCGATGGGCTCGTTCATCTTCATCGGCCCCTCCGGTGTAGGTAAGACGCTGCTGGCCAAGAGCCTGGCGGAGTTCATGTTCGGCGATGAGGATGCTTTGATCCGCATCGACATGTCTGAGTACATGGAGAAGCACAACGTCAGCCGCCTCATCGGCGCCCCGCCGGGATACGTCGGCTACGAGGAGGGCGGTCAGCTCACCGAGCAGATCCGTCGTCGGCCCTACGCCGTCGTGCTCCTGGACGAGATCGAAAAGGCGCACCCGGACGTGTTCAACATGCTCCTGCAGATCATGGAAGAGGGGCAGTTGACCGACTCGTTCGGCCGTCACGTCGACTTCCGCAACGTCGTCCTGATCATGACGTCGAACATCGGCGCCGAACTGATCAAGAGCAAGGGCGGCTTCGGCTTCGCGCGTCCGCAGGAAGAGGCGGACTACCAGAAGATGAAGCAGACGCTGCAGAGCGAAATCGAGCGGTTCTTCCGCCCCGAGTTCATCAACCGTCTGGACGACATCATCGTCTTCCGTCCACTGACCCGCGAGAACCTGGTGAACATCGTCGAGTACGAGCTCAAGAAGGTGTTCAAGCGGCTGGCGGAACGCGATATGACGCTGGACCTGGATGACAAGGCCAAGGAGTTCCTCATCGAGAAGGGTTACAACCCCGATTTCGGTGCCCGACCGCTGCGTCGTGCGATCGAACAGTTCGTTGAGGACCCCCTCAGCGAAGCCATCCTGCGGGATGAGTTCCGGTCAGGTCAGAAGATCCGCGTCACCCACAACGAGGGCGACGACCGCCTGACCTTCACCGCTGTGGAAGGCGAAAAGACGCAGCCCGCGGAAGACCTTGAAAAAGCGGGTGCGGAAAGCACGTGAGCTGTGTAGTCATCCCCCAATGACATGAAGCCCACCTCCGGGAGGAGGTGGGCTTTCTTTATTCAAACGTAACGTTCACTGTTCAAAAATCAACGATCTCGCGCCTTACCACGTCACCAAACACCACATCGCTCCTACTCCTTCGGCAGATCCGGCGCAAGATCGCGTCGTCGTCGTTCCGTCAGTGAATGCAGGAATGCCAGCAGGTCGCGTTTATCCTGTTCGTTCAGGTGCAGCGGAACAAGGTGATGGCTCTTCTTCGGGTAAAGCGGGTCGTTCGCGAATTCCTCCCGCATACGCGGTTCGGCTCCGCCGGCGTTGTAAATATTGATCACGCCTTCCAGATCAAAAAAACCCACGTGCATATAGGGAGCGGTTCGCGCCACGTTCCTCAGCGCTGGTGTCTTGAACCGGCCGACATCCTGCGGATCCTTTGTCACCCGATATCGGCCCAGATCCTCATACTTGCGGCCGTAGTAGGTCAACCCCAGGTTGTGGAACCGTCCGTCAGTCAGCAACGGGCCGTTGTGGCAATTCACACACCGCGCATCAGTGCGAAACAGATGCAGCCCACGCACCGCTTCATCCGACAGCGCATCACGCTTACCTGCCAGAAACCGGTCGAAATCACTGGAAGGTTCGCTCACCACCGTTCGGACGTGCGTCGCGATCGCCTGTATGATGCGTTCGAAGGTGATTTCCTCATCTCCGAACGCTTTGGCAAAGGCCTCACGATAGCCCTTCAGCCTCAATAGGCGTTCGACGATCTCGTCGGGCGTCGCGTGCATCTCATCGGTGTTCTGCAGCACCTCCGCAGTCAGCGCTTCGAGCGACTTTGCCCGCCCATCCCAGAAAAGTGTCGGACTATATCCGCTGTTGAGCAGACTTGGAGTGTTACGTTCCAGTTGCACCGTGCCATGGCCAAGCGAACGGGCCCGGCCGTCCGCCCAGCCCAGGTCCGCTACATGGCAGGATGCGCACGCCATCTGCTGCGGCCCGGACAGTCGGCCATCGAAAAAGAGCATCCGCCCCAATTCCGCCTTGGCCGCCGAGTAGGGATTGTCTTCCGGGAAGACTCCTTTGCCGGGCACAGGCCCCAGCTCGGTGAACTCAGCATCCGGATCGATGTGCGGCGCAGGCCAGGTTGTCGGCGGCTGGCTGTACACTTCGCGCAGCAGGGCGGCCAGGCTGCGGTACTGATGCTCCTTCAACATCGGCCGCTCATCACGATCACTCGTCGGCGTGAAACCAGTCTGTGTCGTGGTGCGCAGCGGATCTGGCAGAACATCAAAAAGATCGGCCTCGCTAACCGACGCCGTCACGCTCATCCCTTCAACATCGCGCGGGTCCTCCGCCCGCCGACGTTCCGCGCCGCAATAGCACAGGCTCAGACACGCCAGCAGAGCCGCCGTCCGCGCCAAACCTCGCAGCTTGTTCGCATCACGGAACATCAGCACCTTCCAGCCCATAAACGCGTGCCCCCGGTGACGCCAGCCGCAACATCTGCTGAGGCCCCTTGATCTGTTCGATCTCTTCCGGCGACGCACCCGCATCTTCTTTGAGGTGTCGGGCAAAAGCCTCAGTCACTTCGACGCGTTCCAGCGTTCCGCGTGCGGCGACGCGCTTACCGATCGCCTCCATCGGAATGAGTCGACCTTCGATCGGGCAGGTGAACTTGACGAATACTGTCTCGCTCAGCCCGGGCTCCGTGATGGTCAGCCAGCACCCGCGACGTTTGCAGACATCCGCCACCACACCTGTTATGACGACCTCACCACCTTGATCATTCTGCATGACGGCCAGCACTTTGCTCACTGGCTGCGGTTGTATGTCCTCACTCCAGGTGAACTCGCCAAAGCCACGATAGATCTGCGTTTCGGGTCGCGTCGCTTTCGCACCACATCCAGCCAACGCCAGAGCCAGTGCGGCAATCACAAAAAAGCGTGAATAAAACATGGTTACACAATTGAACATAGGCTAATCCTTTCGGGCACTGTGCATCTGCACGAAGCCGGAAACGTCAAGGACGTTGCGGCCTCCTTCATATCCCTTTGTGTCGGACGTTTCACCAGATGCCAGCGGATGAGGCGCAACGCGCTTCTCCACCGGAATGGTGTAACCCGTGCTGAACGGACCATTGAATCCCGTCAGACCGGGATAAAGCGTGTAGTTGTCCCATACAAAATCGTGCGTTTTGGATTTGAGCATGGAAAACTCTTCATATCGATACGTCTGGAGAATCGTCGCAATGCTGAAGGCGTAGGTGTTGCCATACTCCTGCATCCACTCGGGCTGGCCGGGGCAGACCCACGCTTCGCTGCGGCCGTTCATGTAACCACCGCGATCCAGTACCGCTGCCAGACCGTAAATCTCCGGCCGGGCACGCGGGTCACCCTTGAGCACCGTCCCCGGCGCCTGACGAAACGAGTGATTCCCCAGCGTGGCCTTGTCGGGAAAGTAACCGTCGTGATCCATCGCGTAGGCGACAGACGCGACGTGAATCTGATGCAGATTCGACGCGCAGACCACCTGATGAGCCGCCATGCGGGCACGGCGAAGCGCCGGCATCAGCAAAGCGATCAACAGGGCAATGATCGAAATCACCACCAACAGTTCAACCAGCGTAAACGCACGAACATGGTGCGATGGGGCCTTCATGTTTGTTTCTACCTGACTTCCCCCAGAGTGATGCGTTGGTATGGATGATTCCTTTACCTCAGCCCTGCCGACGTCGCCGCAGCAGGACGGTCACTCCCGTCATGCTCATCAGCATGACCGTCGTCGGCTCGGGAATCACCACCAGTGCAAACTCGAAATTGTTCTGGCCCGAAATCCCACCCAACAGCGTCAGGTCGTTGAGCAGAAACGCTTCGGTCAGTCCCGTCGCCATGATCGCACCCAGGCTCGTCTCTCCCATCAGCGCCGGAGCAAAGAAGTTCAGCGCGACCATCGTGTCGGTGTCAGTGAGGAACATGCTCGTCCCGGGCGGAATCATCGGATCACCAGTGAACACACCCGACGCGGAGATGAAGACGAACGAGTTGATACCCACTTTGTTGCCGGGGTTGATGCGTACCTCACCGGTGGCCGGATCGTAGATGACGTGCGGTTCACCTTCATCCACGGCAAGCAGTGTCACCAGAGCAGTCGGCTCGTCCTTGTTGAAGTGGGGCGACGCTTCCAGCAGGTCGATTGCATTGACGACGCCGTCAAAGTTCCAGTCGCCCTCTTCCCAGGAGAAACCACCGGGCTGATTCGGCGCTGCCTGATTGAATGCCGGAGAAGCTGCCAGAAGATCCAGCGCATCCACCTTGCCATTCACATCCGCATCGCCCGGCTGCACGAACTGCCACAGCGCCTTCACATCCGCAAAGGTCACGGAAGGAGCCTTGAGCCCTGTCGCATTGCTGGTGCCGTTCAGTTCCGAGTCACCCGTCAGGTCCGCCTTGATGTAATCCAGATACGCCTGACCATCGGCGATGACGGGCACGGTCGTGCGATCGTACTGTGTCTGGAAGAACAGCACATCCGCCAGCGTGACCTGGCCATCGCGATCCAGGTCCATTGGCTTGAACACGTAAACCCCGCCGATCGATTTGGCCGCCACCGACTGGAAGAGTAGTTGTGTAATCGAGCCGGCCGTCTCGTGCTCACCCGCAATGGCCTGCAATCGCAGTGAGCTGCCGCTCGTCGACGTCGAACCGTGCTGTTTATTGAATTCGTAAGCCTGAGCCTGGTTTCGCACGGCGATCAGACGACCTTCCGTATCCAGCATGAAAATCGACTGCGTGCTGTTCTCGTAGAAGTAGATGTTGCCTTCCGCATCCGAAGCAATCGAACGGACACTGATCGTAGCGTCCGGATTCAGACCGATGAATTCGCGCAGCCGATCGCCCTCAAGAAGCACATGTTCCGTGAAGACCCCAGAACCGTTGTCGACGACGAAGTTAATTCCACCGACGTTGAAGTTCTTGCCTTCAAGCAGAATCTGATCACCTGTCCCGGCGCCAAAGTTTCGGATCGAGGAATGTACGACAGCTGGTTCTGTGTTTGAACCACCGGTCTGGAACGCGGCCGTCAGCGCTCCGGTGGCTGCGTTCATCTTCCACAGCACATCTGCGTTCGTATCGGTGAAGTAAACTGACTGCCCATCGCTTGAGAAGGCGAACTGTCGGCCGATGTTGGCGGTGTATGGCTCACCCACCACATCGTAAAAATCCTGAGCTGTCGCCAGTGTGTGAAAAACATCGTTCCAGTCGGCGACGCCTTCCGCACCAATCGTCACATACTGACTGGTCAGCACATCGTAGTAAGCTGCATCACCGCGGTCGGGGTAGCCAGGTGTGGCGGTGGTGGGGGAGCCGATCTTCCGCAGGTCGTAGATAAAGAAATACTTTGTGTATTCAGGACGATCGATTCGCGGTGTCTGAGATTCTCGGAGCACCGTCGCGCTGCTCAGCACGTACAGCAGTGAGCCTGCTTCGTAGGTATGTCCGTCGATGGTGATCGCGGTCGGATTCAGCGCCATGCCGCTGAAACGTGGTTCGCCGTAGCTCCAGTCGGGACGGGACTGGTAATCGTTAATCGCTCGACCGTAGTCCGCCAGATCGGTAGGCGTAGCGTAAACGTCTCCGTCATCGTAAGTGCCGGTTTCAGCGTCGTAACTGATTCGGCGGAGGGTGTGGTTGGGCGTGAATACACCCGTCCAGATGTCGCCGGTGATGGGGTTGATGGCGAAGGCACCAAGGCTGTTCGATCCACCCACGGCAGCGGAGCTGGGCACAAAGAGGAACGTGTTGTCCGGCTCAACGGCATAGGCAACGGGCAGAGCGAATGAGATCGCGAACAGAGCGGCGATGGCAGTACGGGCAAAAGCAGCAGAGCGCACAGATGTTCTCCCTTAGATGAAACCAATTCTCAACTGCGGAACAATGTATGGTAATTGAGACTCTTTTTCAACACCAACTACTACGAAGCTCGCACGACCGGTAGCCCGCATTACCATAAGATGCTCCAATATCAGTTTTTACAACAAATAAAACGTGCTCAAAATATTGTTTTTCACATGCCCAAGTTGAATTTCGGCGCATTCATAGCAGCAATTGGCGATAAGAGGGCTGAGAACCTGGATCGAAGCTCGCCAGTAACCACCGCCCGGGTTGGTTGCGGGTACGCCCGCCTGTGGTATTCTCTAGCGGTCACTGTCTGCATTCCGATAACAATTCCAACGAGCCGGTGTGGCAGGACTTTACGAAGCGAAAGGATGATCGCGATGACGGGCAATCGACTAGGGATGGTGTTCGGACTGGCCGGGCTGATGCTGCTGGCGACCATGGCGGGCGGCTGCCAGGATTCGCTCAGGCGCGACCGTGACGCTCTGATGGCACAGAACCGTGAGCTGCAGGACGACCTGAACCGCACGCGCATGGCGCTGGACGCGGCTCAGGCGGAACGTGAACAGCTCATCGCCGAGTTGCAGCGTGCCCAGGCAGCGGCGGCTGCTAAGGCGGCGGCGGTCCAGCCCGTCCCGGTGGTGAACCAGACCACACCGGCCGCTAACGCCGGCTTCCAGGACATCGCCGGAACCGAAACCATCCGTGGCCGGGGCACCATCACCGTCCGTGTGCCCGGGGATGTGCTTTTCGCCAGCGGCTCGGCGGATCTGCGCGGACAGTCCCGTCAGACCCTGGAACAGATTGCCAACGTCATCAAGCGCGACTATCCGGGCAACCAGATCCGTATCGAAGGCCACACCGACTCCGACCCGATCCGAAGGACGCGGAACCTGTGGCGTGACAACTATCATCTTTCCGAAGCGCGGGCCCGTGCGGTACGGGATTTCCTTGCGTCCAAGGGAGTGTCGACCAGCAATATGGTCGTCGTCGGCCACGGATCAGAGAAGCCCGTTGCATCCAACGGCACCGCCACTGGCAAGCAGCGCAACCGTCGTGTGGAGATTGTTGTCCTCGTGGCAGACTGATCCACGACGCAGTTCGACAGGCGAATCATCGTGATCGGCATCATCGACTATGGCATGGGCAACCTGCGCAGCGTGCAGAAGGCGTTTGAAGCGCTGGATGCTCAGGCTGAGATTCTTACATCACCCGAGCAGGCGCCCCAGGTCGATCGGCTGGTGCTGCCGGGCGTGGGCGCCTATGCCGATGGAATGGCAAACCTGACCCGGCTGGGCTGGCCTGCGGCGATTCGAGATTTTGCCGCCACGGGTAAGCCGCTCCTGGGTATCTGTCTGGGGATGCAGTTGCTGGTCGAGTCCTCACAGGAGGGGGCAGCCTCACCCGACGAGCCGGTGAAAGGGCTGGGGATTCTGCCGGGGCGGGTGGTTCGTTTCACGTGTGATGCGCCTCCGCTGCGGCTGAAGGTGCCGCACATGGGCTGGAACACGCTGCGATGGGATCGGCCGGACCCATTGCTTGCCGGCCTTCCGCAGGACTGTGCTGTCTATTTCGTCCACAGTTACTATGTCACCGATGTGCCCGATGACGTTGCATCAGCATGGTGCGACTACGGCGGCCCGTTCTGCGCCACACTGTGGCGCGACAACATCTGGGCCACGCAGTTCCACCCGGAAAAATCGCAACGCGTCGGACTGCACATGTTGCGAAACTTCACTCAGGTCGACACGCTGATCGGCCAGGCCTGATCATCAGTTTTCAGGAACGAGGGGATTACAGCATGAAGCGAACCCATTCGGCGATTCGGACATCTGCTTTGATCGCAGCGATGCTGACGGCCACTGTAGGAAGCGTGGCTCAAGCTTCGGTCATCAAGGCAAACTCGCCCAACAACATTGCCTTTTATACGCAGGTGACGGCTGGCTACTACGACGAGGCCTTGACGTATCATCAGTCTCAGGCTGAACGTTTTGGCACATCCGATCCAGATCTCGGTACGGTGTTCGAGGTGAGTGCTGCCGCGTCACATCTGCCGGCGACGGGTGCTGCAAAAGATATCTCCGAGGGCAATGCGACTGTCCACTTCAGCTGGGGCGCGCCGATTGGGCCGGCCGTGCGCGACGAGATTCGCTTCAACGTTACGGGCACGATCAGCGCGATGGAAGCCCGCGATGAATCGGGCAATCCGCTCACCGGCTTCGTTGAAGCGTCGGCTCGGGCGATGTTCTATTTCGATGCGGGATACGCGGGCGTTGCGCCGGATACGGTTGTGGGTTCGCTGATGCTGCCGTCCCTGCGAGAGGCGGAACCGTTCGAGCACACGCTGATTTTGGAGTTCCGGGCAACACCGACGAGCGCCCCTCATCTGGTCGAGGTCATCACGCTCGCAGCGGGCGATACGGGCTTCAGTGTCGACCTGCGGGCGAACTACATGTACGAACTGATCCTGACCTACGGCGCAGAGGTTCCTTTCGGTGTCGACCCGCCGTTTGATCTCAGCGTTGTTGCGACGCTCATCCCTGAACCGCACACGTTGGGCATGATCGCCTGCGGAGCGTTCGTCCTGCTGCGTCGCCGACAAACCATGCGATAACCACTCGGTGGGAACGCATCGTCTCCCACGTCTTAAATGTCAAAACCGCAGTGATCGACGGTATTACTCGACCGCGACCAGTTCGATTTCGAACAGCAGGTCCTCACCCGCCAGTGGGTGATTGGCGTCGAGAGTGATCGAGACCTCATCGACCTCGGCCACGCGGACAATCATGGTGTGACCGTTGTCCTGCTGGACCTGCAGTTGCTGACCGACCTGTGGATCGAGGCCTGGGGGGAGCTGGTCGCGTTCGACCCGCACCACGGCTTCGGGCAGGTGCGGCCCGTAAGCTTCCTCCGCCGGGATGGTGACGTTCGTCTTCTGCCCTGGCTCCAGCCCCTCGACCGCTTTCTCGAAGCCGGGAATGATCTGTCCCGCTCCGATCGTGAAGGCCAACGGCTCACGTTCGCGCGAAGAGTCGAACACCTTACCGCTGGAGAGCCTGCCCGTGTAGTGCACTCTGACGGTGTCGCCCTGCCTCGCTGCCATGGATCTCGCCTTTCGTTGCTGAGAGTAAAAGAGGGGTCAGAAGTGAGACGTTTGATGATTATCTTAGCGCAAAACAGCTCTGACAGGGCAACACCAGGCGCGAAATTCCCGCAAATGGGAAAGAATAGGAGATTTTTTGAGGGGCGAAGCGGGAATCCCCCCAGCGTCTGAACGACAAGTCGCTGATCGCGGGAGCCTTAGATGCGGGCGGCGGCCTGCTCCCGGGCAGCCAGTTCACGCAGGTCGTCCAGCTTGCTGCGCACTTCGGCTGCCATCTTGGTGTTGGGGAACTCGCGGATGATCTGTTCGCCCACGCGCAGAGCGGTCGACCATTCGTGGTCCTGGACGGCGATCTTGAACTGCACACCCAGGTTGTCGCGTTTCTTGCCGATGACGCCGCGGGCGGTCTCTCGCAGTGGGGCGGCGGCCGCCTCGGTCAGGTACTTGTCCAGCTCCTTGAGCAGTGCCATGGCGCGGTCGATATCGTCCCGCTGGGCTGCCTCCAGGAACTCGCGTTCCAGATCACGCTTGTACTGCTCGAACGCCTGTCTGACGTAGGCCTCCAGCCCCTGCACGCGCGGGGCATCGGGGTACAGCCGCTGGATCTTGCTCGCCTCCTGCAGAGCCTTGTGCCACTGATGCTCGGCGATCATTCTGTCCAGGCCGGCGATCGCCTCGGTCACCTTCCGCTGGGTGTCGGCATCCCGGGCAGCCAGAATGATGTCGCGGAACTGCTCGGACTCCTCTCGGTAGCCGTAGGTCTCACCCATCTCTTTGGCCAGGGCGAGCGCTGCGTCGAAGTCGCCTTTGCGAATGTCGTCCCGAATGGCTTCACGCAGGGCGTTGCGATCCTGCTCGCGATAGGCGATCCGTTTGGCGCTGTCGCTGATGAGCAGCCGATCTCCAGCAAGCTGTACCGCCCGCAGCAGTTGCTGCTGACCGATGACATTGTCGAGCACTGGCGGGGTGGACGAGCCATACAACGCCCAGCGCACAGCCCCGATGATCAGCACGGCAGTGGAGAAAAACCCCAGGCTCCCGCCGACCCCGAACAGCACGGCGATGAGGGGAAACAGCGCCTGCGGGTTTTCGGCATTCACCTGGATACCAGCCGCGATGAGCAGGCAGGTCACGGTGGCCACGTAGAGCACCAGGGCCACGATGATGAGCGACGGCCCGCTCATGGGACGGGCGGGTTTGCGGGGGGTGGATTGGTCGCTGGCGGGGGTGGGGGAGTCGGCCATGGCATTCCCTTGCGAAATGGCGGTGGCAGAACGCCGGGGTGATCCTCCGCGAACGTTCGGGCGCTGCCGCTGCCCGACCGGTCACCACAACTTTGCCTATTCTACCACGTGACCGGCTGGAACGGGAAAGTCTCCTCCTTCAATATCGGCGGTTTCGACAGGCCGGAACAGCGTCCGGAAGGGCTCGTTTTTGACTTGCTTACCGCTGATACCGACGATAATCTTTACATGGACGCCAACCCTTGCGCGATCCGATTGGAACCGGGGTTGGGCTTATGTAATTGACTTTGGAGGTCTGACCATCGCTAGAAGATTTCGACCACAGGACCGCGAGGTAGGCAAGCGGCTGCGCATCAACGAACTGATCCGCATCTCTCCAGTTCGGCTGATTAATGAAAACGACGAGCAGGTTGGCGTGGTCGAGCTCGAGGAAGCCCGGCGCATGGCGCGTGAGGCGGGGCTTGATCTCGTCGAGGTATCGCCCAACACTACCCCTCCCGTTTGCCGGATCATGGACTACGGCAAATGGAAGTACCAGCAGAAGAAGAAGGAACAAAAGGCCCGCGCACACGCCACCAAGAGTGAGCTTAAGGGCATCCGTCTGCGCCCCAAGATCGACGAGCACGACCTGAACATCAAGCTGACCAAGGCTCGCGAGTTTCTGCTCGATTCGAACAAAGTGCAGTTCACCATGCAGTTCCGCGGTCGTGAAATGGCGCACCAGGATCTGGGCTTGCGCACGATGCAGGAGATCTGTGACAAGCTGGCGGACGTGGGCAAGGTGGAAGCTCCGCCGCGGATCATGGGTCGCCGCATGACGATGGTGCTGGCGCCGGACCGCAAACCGGTGGCGAAGGAAAAGAAGGCAGAGTCAGGTGGCAGCGGTTCGGAGCAGGCTCCAGCGCCACAGACTCAACCTCAGCCGACTTCGCAAAGCGCCTGATTCGGCTGCGTTGCCGAAGCGGGGGCCAGTCATGGGGGTTCGTCATGCACGTCGCCTACCGCGTGTTTCGCAGTTCGTTCACCTCGTGGGAGGGCCTGTTCGCGGAGGCGGCCGAGTTCGCCACGCAACTGGGGCCCGGCCGGGTCATCTCGATCTCGCACTCCGAGGATAAGAACGACGGAGTTGTCACCGTTTGGTACTGGAATGACGTCAAGCGTCGCCCGGCCGTGGAACACGCCCACGCCGACATTTTCTCGGAGTGACGCGGTCCCGCGGCGATTTATACTTTTGGCCATGGCGCCAAGGCTGACGAGCTTCAACCTGCCGCCCGGCCGGAAGCTGGGGTCGCGGTATGTTGTGGAGACGCTCCTGGGGGTCGGCTCGGAAGGCGAGGTGTACGAGATCCGCGAGGTGGACACGGGCATTCGCCGGGCTGCCAAACTCTATTTCCCCCATCGTGATCCTCGCCGGCGCACCATCATCCGCCACGCTCAGAAGCTCGACACGCTTCGCTACTGCCCGATCGTCCTGCAATATCACCACTCGCACGAGGTGATCGTACGCGGGCAGAAGGTGCTGGCGATGGTCTCGGAGCTGTGCAAAGGCGATCAGCTTGAACGCTGGATCGCACGTCATCGTGGCGGACGGCTGTCACCCTTCGAAGCACTTCACGTGCTTTATGCGCTGGCGCAGGGACTGGAGGCGGTCCATTCATTGGGCGAGTATCACGCTGATGTACACAGTCAGAACATTCTCATCCATCCGGTGGGGGTGCGCTTCGAATTGAAGCTACTGGACTTCTACGATTGGGGGAAGCCCACACGCTGGAAGCAGCAGCACGATATCGTCGACTGTATCCGCGTCTTTGTGGAATGCATGGGCGGCCGGACGCATTACGGCAAACTGCCGAAGGAAATTCGATACATCGCGTGCAACCTGCGCTATAACACGATCATCAGGCGGTTTCCGACAATGAGCGCGCTGCGTCGGCATCTGGAACGTTTCGAGTGGGAGGTGCTGGAATAGCTGGACTCCAAAATCGCGTCAGGTACTCACTTAACGGAATACAAGTCGATGAGCAAGGCGACCTGGGTTTGTTTTAACTGTCGTGCGGCGGTGCGTCGTGACCGCCATACGATGCAAAAGGTGCGTTGCGCCTTTTGCGGGAATCTTTGCCGTTTGTGAATCG
>CALKHT010000031.1 GCA_937988825.1 uncultured Phycisphaeraceae bacterium | reverse complement strand
GTTTCGGGTGAGACACGCTCACCCATCAGTCGGCCGTCGTACAACTGCTGGAGGATCTCGGCCGTGGGCATCGCATCCAGTTCATCCCGGACCTGAGGCAGGGCATTCGCATCAGACATGGCTTTCACTCGTGGGGCAGCGGAAGAGGTGAACAATGAACCCGCAGGCGGGGGGAGGCGGGGTTTGACGACACCTAATTTTATGCTAACATTTGTCCAGGTCAACCAGGCGATCGCGCCATGCGCTGTTCCGGGGGGGGGGCAACTGGCTGGGGTGCAGGTGGGGGTGATAGGCGGGTGAGGTGGTGCGTGGTGTCCATCCTGTCGTGTTTGTCGTGGGGGTGACATGTGTGGGTGGCGATGTAGTTCATTGAAAAACAAATACTTGCGCGATTTTGGCGGAAAATCGGCGTGTTGGGGGACGACATGCGTGCTGAGCCGGGGGGCGGTTTTCGCCGATAGCCATGACGAGGCTGGCGATTCCCGGCGGGAATCGTCATAATCGTTGGTTCGGATCGGGGTGCAGTCGGGACGCGCCTTCGTCGATGCCGGCTGCTAACGCGTGAAACGATCGGGAATTAAGGAATGCGTATCACCATCGTCGGAACGGGCTACGTGGGCCTGGTGACCGGGACCTGCTTCGCCAACGCGGGCAACCATGTGGTGGGGCTGGACGTCGCGGCGGATAAGATCGAGAAGCTCAATCAGGGCATCTCGCCGATCTACGAGCCGGGCCTGGAGGAGCTGATCCGACGCAACCTCAAGGCCGGCCGACTGAAGTTCACCACCGACCGCCAGGCCGCCTACCAGCAGGCCGAGGCGATCTTCATCTGCGTGGGCACGCCCAGCGATGAGTCGGGCCATGCCGACCTGCGCTACGTGCTGCAGGCTGCGCGGGACATCGGTGATGCCATCGAGGCTGGGCCCGGACCCGTGGGCGGGGGTGAGGATGAACGCCGGGCCAAGATCATCGTCGTCAAGTCGACCGTTCCCGTCGGCACCAACGCGAAGGTGAAAGCCGAGATCGCCAAACGCACGAACAAGCCCTTCCGCATGGCCTCCAACCCCGAGTTCCTCAAGGAAGGCGCAGCCATCCAGGACTTCAACAAGCCCGACCGCGTGGTGATCGGCGTCGAGGACAAGGGCACGGGTGATCGCCTGCGCGATCTCTATGAGCCGTTCGTGCGCCAGGGCAACCCGATCTTCATCATGGACATTCCCTCGGCGGAGATGGTGAAGTACGCCTCCAACGCCATGCTCGCCACGAAGATCTCCTTCATCAACGAGATCGCCAACCTGTGCGAGGTGTACGGGGCGGATATCGATGAGGTGCGACGGGGCATGTGTGCCGACCGCCGCATCGGCAACCAGTTCCTTTATCCGGGGCTGGGCTACGGCGGATCGTGTTTCCCCAAGGATGTGCTGGCGTGCATCTCGATGGGCGCCAGTGCCGGCACACCGACGACGCTGCTTGCCGCTGTGCACGAGGTGAACCAGCGACAGCGCCAGGCCTTCTTCACGAAGCTGGACCAGTTCTTCCAGGGCGATTTCGCCGATCGCCGCATCGCCATCTGGGGCATCGCCTTCAAGCCGGGCACCGACGATGTGCGCGAAGCGCCGTCGATCACGCTGATGAAGGCACTGCTGGATCGCGGCGCAAGCGTCACCGCCTACGACCCGGTCGCGCAGGAGACCTGTCGGCAGGTGATGGGCGACCGCATCACCTATTCGGACGATCAGTACGCCTGTCTGGACGGGGCTGATGCGCTGGTCATCTGCACCGAGTGGCCCGAGTTCAAGTTCCCCGACTTCGATGAGATGAAGGCGCGGCTGAAGCTCCCGGTGATCTTCGACGGCCGCAACCTCTACCGTCGTCGCCTGATGCGCGAGTACGGGATCATCTACTACTGCGTCGGTCGCGAACCGGTGGTTCCCGATGCCGCGCCTGGTGATGGTCAGCCCGCGCGGTCGCCCATGGTCACGCCGTGAGGTTGAACGCTGCCTGAGCAGCGCACACCGTCGCAGTTGACGCCGTCAGCGAATCTTCCAGATCGTCTTGATCTCGTTCGCGTTGGCGGCACGGATTTCGGTTCCGTCGGGAAGCATGCGATGCAGCAGACGCCCCTGCGCATCATAGCGACTGGTCTGCTCGGGCTGCGTGGGGCTGAGGCGGGTATGTACGAGGTAGTCGCCGTTGGGCAGCGGTTCGACGCGGTCGGTGCGGAAGCTGATGTCCCGCGTCGAGGAGGACCAGGCATAGAAGCCGTAGGTCGCTGCTTCGTTGCGAGGCAGAAGCGAACCCAGCAACTGCGCTTCGACCTGAGCGAGATAGCCCTCCGGGGGCTTGTCCCATTCCAGTCGTTCGGAGCTGGAAGGATCCTTGCGATCGACGCTGATGACGTTGACGGTCACGCTGTTCCTGCCCACCTCGACTTTGCGGTCAGCCCGCAGGCCGGTTTCCACCCAGAGTGACTCCGCGACCAGTGGGGTGGCATTGCGACGCCGGGCGGTGGTGCGAACACGCGGACGCATCGCGGTTTTCACCGACCAGACTTCGCGCCGACCGTCATCCGTGAGGAAGTACCGGCTTTCCGTGTCCACGGTCTGGTTGTCGGATTCCATGTGGACGTCGATATCGACGCGGATGCCTTCCGTATCCCATTCCTCACCACGATGCGCGAGCATGCGCATGTAGCCGATGTCCTTCTTGTTCTTGACGAGGCGGAACCATTGTTCGGGCATGAGCGCAGCATGAACTTTTTCGGTGGTCAGTGTTTGCCGCCAGGCAACGCCACGCGCGATCTGCTCCTTCCGCTGCGCATCCAGTTCCTCCGGAGAGGCGACGCCCAGCGTGTTCACGACCGCCTCGAAGATCGGCTGCACCTGGCCGAAGTTCATCTCATCGGTTTCCAGGCGAATCAGCACGACGGTGAAGGGATCGATCTGCACCAGCGCCTGCCCCATGATCCAGGTGGGACGCTGGCGATCGGGAATCTTGAAGTAGAGCAGCGCGCCCGGCAGGCCCGCCGGCTTGATCGGACGATCCCGCATCAGAATCGCGTTGGGGTAGGGCAACGCCATCTGCTCGACCGCACGACGGGCAACGTCGGCGATCTCCATCGCGAAGTTCGTTTCACGCAGGTGCACGCTGATGGTGTAGTCGGGCGATTGAAAGACCGCCAGCGCATCGCCACGACGGCCCTGCTGCAGCGTCGCATCAGTGGGTGGCTGCAGCGAGATGCCGAACGAAGGCTCCGACCATCGCTCCGTCGCGAGTTTGACCTGCGGTGCCGCATCGGGCGGTGGAAGCACCTGTCCGAACGCAGGCGTGACGCGCATCGCCGTGATGAGGCACATCGCCAGCACAGGCACACGCAAGCAGTCGACAACGGAATGGCGCAACGTCAACATCAGTCGTTCCGAAGCAGGTCCTTGGTTCGTAGGTGGGACACCTGTCCTGCCGGGACATGTTCCCGTGTCATCGGTACGAAGAGCGGGGCGTCATGGTTTGTGGGAGGCGTGCTGACGAGCCGGCGCTCGCTTTTTTGCGGTGGCTCCTCGCAGCGCACCGAACCGGCGATGGTTCGCATGAGCTGGATGTCCAGTTCGTGCTGCAGCTCATCGCCAACCGTCGTGAGCGTGATGACCAGGTATTGCTGGTCGGGCCCCTGAATGACGCCCAGCGTGTGGACATAGCTTCCCCGCCGGGAGTAGCCGACGCACCAGCGAGCGGGCAGCGAACTGCCCAGTGTCTGTGGGGGCTGCTCCTGCCATTGCGTGCGGTGGTTGCTGCCGATGGCGAAATGTTCGACGGCATCCTCCAGGGCGGCCGCCAGCGTGGGCGTGTCCGGGTCCGTCATCAGCGCGATGAGCATCTGTCGCTCGAAATGGTGCGGATCCTGCAGCAGATGCACGCGAATCCCTTCATCGGTGGGCAACACCTGGTGTCGCCAGCGTGGGGGAACCTGAAGCGTGAACGGGCCGACCTGGAGGTCCTGTCCGCGATGGCGTTGCTCGACGAACCACGCCGCGACCATCACCGCCACCGCCAGGATGGCGAGCATGGCGAGCGTGACCAGCAGGCCCCGCAGGCGTTCGGATTGAACGATGGTGTCGGGTGGCATGATGTGATTGTACCGTCCGGAGTACCGTCACGACCCGGCTGAGTGGTCAGGCAGCGTGTCGCAGGGGGGTGAGTACCGCCGGTTCAGGCGTGCGAAGCGCCTGGAGGATGGGCTTGCCCGTGCGGCTGATCGGACCGTGCAACTCCACGAACGAGCGGGCCGCCCGTGCCAGTTGCATGCGCACCGACGCCGATCGCAACGCCTCGCGGCAGTGGCTGACCCATTCATCGACGGTGTGCGACAGCAGCAGGTGTTCGCCGTGACGCGCACCGGTCAGGGCGGCAGCAGGAGCAGCGGCGACGATCGGCCGGTGCATCGCCATCGCCTGCAGCATGGCAAAACGTGAGGCCGGCTGAGGCTGCAGCGCCGCCACGACGCTCGCCTGACGCAGCGCCGAGGTGGGGCGCAGCCGGGCGGCGTGTGTTTCCTGCAAGCGGGCGTGCGGGACCGCTTCACGCACGCGCGGCCAGACCTTGCGGACGAACCACTCGATCTGCCGTCGGCTGCCGCGATCGCGACCATCCGCGTGCAGCAGCACGCGCGGCTCCGCATCGGTGCTGTCGTCCAGCAACGCGCCGTCCATGTAGTAACTCAGGTCGATGCCCTCAGGCACGCACAGGGTTGGCGCAAGATCGTCCATCAACGCGGTTGCGCCCGCTTCAGGACTGACGACCAGCGTTACCGGTGCCCGGAACGCATCAAGCGCGTGTGCCAGCCGATCGCGGATTTGCCGCAGTTGGCGCTGGGCCTTGCGGGTATCCGTCGCGGTGATCGTGTCGAGTCGGCTGCGCATGTCGCACAGGACCAGCCGGGCGGGAAGCTGCCGCGCCACGGCAAGCAACTGCGGATGCGTGCAGACCACCACGTCGAACTCGGTTTTCGCCTGCCACTGCCACGTCGGCTGACGCAGCACGTCGGTGTGGGCGGCCGCCGGTGATAGCGCGGCACCCAGGCGCTGTCGGGCGTGATCGATCAGGCAGGTGATGGGATGGCGCATCTGCAGCGCCATGTCCGCCGTTTCCTGCTTCAGCGCCCGCCATTGCGCCAGATCGACCGGCGCTTCGACGATTGCCGCCAGGTGAACGCGATGGGTCTGGGATGCCAGTCGCAGTAGCTCCCACGCGCGACCGCGTGCCACGCTGCCGATCGCATCGGGCACGCAGTGGCTGAGCATCAGCAGGGCAGGCTTGTGCAGCGTCGGCCCGGCGTATTCCCCGTTCGCATGATGGCTGGTCTTGTCGCTGAACATATCCGTACGTTCGTCCTGAAAGGGCGTGCGCGACAGGTCCGATCGAACCTCCTGCCCCGAGTGTGATGGATCACCGAGTCGCAGGTTTTCTCACCCATCCGCCCCGTGTTCGCCCACTTGGTGTGGACCGAATCATGTCATCTCCATCAGGATCAGGCTGCCTTGCTGTAGGAGCGGCCGCCGTAGTGATAGCCATATCGATAGCGGTAGTAGCTTTGTTTGCGGCTTCGTTTCTGATCGGTGGCGATCAGCCCCGCAACCGGCGCGTTGTAGCTTTCCAGCGTGCGGATCGCCTGCTCCACCAGTTGCCGCGGCGAACGCTGCAGTCGCACGATCATCAGCACATCGTCGCTCTGTGCCCCGATAATGCCCGCATCGGCCAGTTCCAGCACGGGTGGCGTGTCGATGATGACGTGGTCGTACATCTGACGCAGCGTCCGCAGCAGGTTCGACATGCGGTTGGAGCTGAGCAACTGCACCGCTTCGTTGTTGACACGCCCGCCCGCGGGAATGACCGACAACCCCGTGTTGCCCAGCGCGTGTGTCACCTCGGAGAGCGTGGCTTCGCCCATGAGATACTTGATCAGCCCCGGGCCCTCCTCATCCATGCCCAGCAGATTCGCGAACTGCGGCAGGCGGAGATCAGCTTCCACCACGAGCGTGCGCCGATTGCGCAGCTCCGCGAAGCTCAGCCCCAGATTCAGGCTGGTGATCGTCTTGCCTTCCTGTGGCGTGGCGCTGGTGATGGTGTGCAGGATGTGTCGCTTCTGTCGCCAGCGTGCCAGCAGGCCGGTGCGGATCGAGCGGTACTCCTCCGCCATGATGCTCGACGGCTCGGTGAGCACGACCATGCGGTCGTCGATGCCGGGAGGCGGTGGATCACCGGTCGCGATGCGCAGGTTCGGGGCGTGGCTCGCGTCGGCGTCCTCGACAGGAGCATCCATACCTGGCCCCACACCCTCGGCGGCCTGGGTGGCAGCCACCTCGGCCAGGGAGAAGGGCGTCGCGGCCGCGCCGGGCGTCTCCTGCGAGGCTGACACCGAATCCGGCTCGGGCCTGGGGCCAGGGCGAGGACGATCAATGCCCTGTGCACGATTCATGGCATCAAAGACATAACCCATGTCAGAAGTTCCCTGCGAGGCTTAGTCGCGGCCGTTCCATTTCCTTCATCGCGTGGCCGCCAAAATGGGGCACCATGTCATCGGTCACGCGACGCACGATGGCAGGCACGATCTGGCGCATCTCCCGCACGTAACCCAGGAGCAGACAGTTGTCGCAGATCACGTTGGTCAGCCTCGGAATGCCACCGCTGGCATCATAGATCGCGTCCAGCGCCTGATCGGTGAATGTCACCTGCACATCGTCGGGATTGGTGCTTGCCGCCCGGATGCGGTGGTTGACGTAGGCGGCGGTTTCCTGCCGGTTCATCGGCCTCAGCCGACGCGCCATCACGATGCGCTGCCGCAGCGCCGCCATGCGCGGATGACCGATGCGCTCGCGCAGCTCGGGCTGGCCTATCAGCGCGATCTGGATGAGCTTTTCCTCCGCGGTGTCGATGTTGGTCAAGAGCCGCAGCTCTTCCAGCGCTGCATCGCTGAGTGTCTGTGCCTCATCGACGCAGAGCACGACCGGTCGGCCGCAACGCATCTGTTCCATCAGATAGGATCGCAGCCGTTGCAGCATGCGCGGATGGTCGTCGCGGCGGCCGATGGGAACCTCCAGCGTGCGCAGGATGTGACGCACCAGCTCCGCGCCGCTCTCGTTGCCGTGCATGATCTGCACGATCTGAGCGGTGTCGTTGCACCGTTCCATCAGGGTACGACAGACGGTGGTCTTGCCTGCGCCGATGTCGCCGGTAACCAGGACGATGCCCTTTCGCATGCGGATGGTGTATTCGATCGCCGCCAGCGCCTCGCGGTGCTGTTCGCTGGCGAAGAACAGCCGCGGATTGGGCGTGTTCTCGAAGGGCAGGATGTCGAAGGCGTAGAACTCGTGGTACATCGGTCGTCACTCCTGCGACAGGGCAATGGTGTCCGGCGTCGCGACAAAATGGGTGGCGGCGGGGGTGACCGGCACGGAGGTGCGTCGCGACGAATCGCCCGTGAACTGGTCACGAAGGAACCGACCCGGGTTCGCCTTGAACTCCTCGAATGCGGCAGGACGTTCCAGATCCAGATAGAGCAGCCCCATCATCGCCAGGATCACCGCCGTCATCGCGACGGCGTTCACGGGGTAAAGGATCAGGTTGCGAAGCTTGCGAAGCCGTCGCCGCTGTCGCGTGATGATCTCGCTGACGCAACCGAAGACGGGCAGGTCATACAGGGCCAGCAGTTGATCACCATCACTGATCGTTTCATCGGTGCGATGGGCGAGGAAGACGCACAGCGCCCCGCTGAGCATGCCGATGATGATCGCCGCGGCCACCGCCTGATACAGCGCGGGCGACACGGGCTTATGGATCTCGCCGCATGGCTTGATGAAGGTGAACTGCACACCGCGGTCACCGCTTTCAGCCGTGCGTGCCATTTCGACGCGCCACAGGCTCTCTTCCCAGACGTTCAGCCGTCGCTGTGCTTCATCCACCTCGCGCGTCAGTTTGCGGTAATCCGCCCGCACAGGATGGAGCTGGCCCGCCTGTTCGTTCAGCTTCGCCAGTTGCGCTTCGAGCGACGCCTTCTGCATTTCCAGGCCGTGTGTCTCCGCCCGGGCGATCGCCAGCCGAAGCTCCAGCTCGTTGCGCTTGGTGTTGCGAAGGTGCTGCGTTTCCAGCACGATGTCGTCGGGCGTTTCCTGCAGTTCGCGTTCAAGGGCCGCGATCTGTGTCCGCAGCGCCACCAGATCCGGGTGGCGCTCGGTCATCTTCAGCACGGTCACACTGCGGCTCAGCTCATTTTCCGCCTGGCGTAACTTCTCCTGAATGCGCAGTTTGTCCGGGTTGCGACCGCGTACCACGTGCGGCACGGTTTCGGGCGTCCGCGCCAGTTCTTCTTCCAGCGTTCGCTGTGTGTTCACCGCTGCGTGATGCCGTTGCACCACATCATCGAGCTTCATGCGCACGTCCATCATCAGCGTTTCGATGCTGTTGGGGTTGTCCGGCAGCAGGCGGTCGTACTTCATCTCGAACGCAAGCCGCTGTGCCTCGCACTCCTCGATCATCTCGCGGAAGCGATTCACCTGGGCACGGAAGAACTCGGCGCTGCGTTCCAGTCGTGCGTCCATTTCGGCACGCTGGCGATCGATGTAGTTCTGCACCAGCGTGTTCACGATGAACCGCGCGATCATCGGATTGGAGCCGGTGTATTCCACGCGGATGCGGTCGTGCGCGGGGCTTTGCACGTCGTAGGTGACGATGAGCCGGCGATGAAGATCGCTGTAGAACTCCTCACGATCCTTCAGCACGCCAATCAGACCGTGCTCATCCAGCAGCGGATCAAGCTGCGTCCGCAGTTGCGCAATGGCGGGCGCGCCGGCGAGCTGGTCGACCACCGACGAGCGGGGGTCCTGG
Organism: uncultured Phycisphaeraceae bacterium; assembly: GCA_937988825.1. GTDB lineage: Bacteria > Planctomycetota > Phycisphaerae > Phycisphaerales > Phycisphaeraceae > CALKHT01. The sequence goes on along the minus strand of CALKHT010000031.1, from coordinate 132,067 downwards.
AAGGAGGTGGGTGCGTTGCGCATCTCGGTGAGCACCATGTCGGTGCGTCGGTCGAAGATGGCCTGGGCGTGGTACTTGCGGGGCAGAACCAGACAGGCGGCCAACACGAGCACCGTCCCGAGGAATGCCGGCACGAAGAACCGCCAGCGATAGCGCAGCAGGACATGCCACGCTTCGATGATCGCCTTGGAATGGTCAAATTCTCGGTTCATGATGCACCTGTTGAAGGCATCGTGCCATGTGTCAGTTGGAAGTGTTGGTGTAAGGTCCCTTGTTCAGGTCCTCGTCGATTTCGGCGGGCGATCGCACCGTCGCCGCCGCTGGCTGCAGGGGCAGCAGCACCTGCTGGATCGCCAGACCCACCGCTGCCAGTGGGTTGGCTGGCACGTAGATGATGTCGCCTTCCTCGAGCACCGCGTCGAGCGTGGTGTCGCCTTCCTTCACCATGCGGTTCAGGTCGACGGTCATGCGTCGCACCAGGGTGCCATCGGGATTGGGTCGCAGGATCTGCACGCGTGCCGGGTCGCTCAGCCGCGTGGGCTGCGCCCGCGCCAGCATGCCCAGCACCGTGTTGTTGCCGTCGTAGGTATACGGACCCGCCGCTGTCACTTCGCCGAAGACGTAAATCTTCTTGCTGCGATATTCGATGATGCGAAGCGATACATCGGCATCCTCGTAGTATTCACGAGCCAGCAACTGAAGCTCGGCGCTCACTTCCTCGGGTGTTCGGCCGGCAACGTAAACCGAACCCACCAGCGGCAGCGTGAGGTAGCCATCCGGCCGAATCGTTTCGACGTGGCCGTTGATCTCACGCACCCGCCGCGAGGTGACCAGCACCGTATCGGGCGGCGCCATGCGATAGGGCTTGTTGCTGGCGATCGGCCGCGGCTCACGCACGAACGCCCCGAAATCGGTGTACGTCTGACACCCCGGCAGCAACGTCAGTGCCAGCACCATCGCTGCTTGCATCGCCAATCGGGTCAGGCGTTCATTCATCATGGCCGTCCTCCTGCGCGCGGGAACCCGCTTACAACGCAGCGTGATCCCACACTCGTGGGATCGTCTCCAGCATTAGTCGTAAATCCTGTTTCAGCGTTCGGCGACGCAGATACTGAAGGTCATACAACTGCTTTCGCCTTGCGCCCACAATGTCGTTCGTGTATCCGTTTCGTAGTTGGGCCAGTCCGGTCAGGCCCGGCGTACAGAGAAAGCGTTTATCAATCCGGGGAATGTGCATCCGCAGTTGCTCGATCATCTCCGGACGCTCAGGGCGCGGGCCCACCAGGCTCATGTCCCCGATCAGGATGTTCCACAACTGCGGCAGCTCATCGATGTGGCTCCGCCGCATCCAGTGGCAGCCCGGTACGATGCGCGGATCGTGCTCGCTGGCCCAGCGGGCACCGTCGCGCTCAGCATCCACACGCATCGTCCGAAGCTTGTAGATGCGAAAGAGCACGCCGTCGCGCCCCACACGCCACTGGCTGTAGAGCACCGGCCCGTTGTCGCGCAGCCTGATCCAGATCGCGCACGCCGCCAGCAACGGCAGCACCGCCACCAGCCCGATCAGTGCCGCGATCACGTCGATCGCGCGTTTGCATCGCTCGAATCGGGTATTCGCGGCACCGCAACGTCGGCGGTGGGTTCGCGTCGAAATGGATGCATTGGAGCGCATAAACGGTCCATGGCCGCGCACCCCGGCTCGCGACTGACAGCGTTATCGTCGGGATGGTTGTATGACTTAAGCCGGTTGTGCGGTTTAGGCAGGCGATTTCGGTTGTGTTGACGATGGCCGCCCCGATAACTCGCCCACCACCCGGCTGCAACGACGCATCCGCCGGGCTATGATGCCGTTGGATGGATCCCCCCGGACGCCAACTCGACTGGTCGCTGAACCCGATTGAAGCGATCGCTCGCTGGCCGGCCGATCGGCGGCTGGTTGCGCTGCATTCAGGCAGGCCTCATCCTCGCTGGTCTCGCTACACGGTGTTGGCCGAACCAGTCGCGGCGTATCAGTTCAACATGGATGCGGCCGGCCGCGGCAGGGGTGCCTGGTATGGCCCCGCCGACCGCACACCGCCATGTGTTCCCGATAAGCCGTTCACCGATCTGCGCGCGCTGTACAGCAGGGCGGGACAGGGGCTGTGGATCGGGTATCTCGGGTACGATCTGGGGCGCTGGATCGAACAGTACGCCCCGCGACGCATTCCCGACCGCGGCTTCTCCATCATCGAACTGCTCGACTGCCCGGACTACCTCCTATACGACAACGTCACGGGTGTCTGGCATGTCGTTGGCGATGAGAGTCGGTTGCCCGACCTGCGGAATTTGCCCGCGCAGCACGCCCCCTTGATCGCTCAGGAACCATCCAGCGTTTTCACGCAGAGCGAATACGAGGCAGCCGTTGCACGCGCCCTGCGTTACATCGGGGCGGGCGACATCTTTCAGGTTAACCTCACCCAGCGGTTCACCGCCGCTTATCGCGGGCATTTCCCCCTCGCCCAGCGCAACCTTTTCACCCGGCTGATGCGCATTTCCCCCGCCTGGTACGGCGCATACATCGAACTATGGACCAGCGATGACGACCCCACGCCGCGCGTCATCGCCTCCACGTCGCCGGAGCTGTTCCTTGAAGTTGATGCGCAGGGCAACGTCGTTACTCGGCCGATCAAGGGCACGCGACCAGCCTCGGTCGATCCGGCGGAACTGCTCGCCAGCGAGAAGGACGCGGCCGAACTGCACATGATCGTTGATCTCCTGCGCAACGATCTTGGCCGCGTCTGCGACTATGGCAGTGTGCGTGTCGTCGAACCACGCATCATCGAATCGCACCCCACCGTGCATCACGGCGTGGCGACCATCACCGGACGCCTCCACCCACAGCGCGACATCATCGACCTTCTGCGTGCCGCCATGCCCGGCGGGTCGATCACCGGCGCGCCCAAGATTCGCGCCATGCAGATCATCGAGGAGCTGGAACCGGTGATGCGCGGGCCGTACTGCGGCTGCATTGGCTACCTTGCCCGTGATCGTGCCTGCTTCAACATCGCCATCCGCACGATCATGCTTGAACAGATCAGTGCCGAGGGCGGCCGACTCGATTACTCGGTGGGTGGCGGCATCGTGGCGGATTCCGACCCTGGGGCTGAATATCAGGAGACGCTCGACAAGGCAGCCGCCATGCAGGCAGCCATCCGTGCGGCTGCGCACACCGATGAAGCGGCAGCCGCCGCGCCGCAACCGCGGACCGTTGCCACTTAAAAGGAGTCACACCGTGGCACGGTCACCGTAAACCAGCCCGGCCGCTCCGACGCGACCGTGCCTGGGACTGGTTTGTGCCACCGCCAGTATGATCACACCAGCGAGGTTGGACACCACCCAGCCGTATCGCAGCAGCTCCCGGGGCCTGGTTCTTAGCCGTTGTCCCATCAAATGTTAAATCGGGCAGGCACCGGGTCGAGCCACTCGTATCGCCCCGGGTGGCAGGAAAAATTTGTGGCTGTTCCCAAAAAGTGTTGAAAAATCAAACGGTCACGTCATTTGCATAGGCCGAATGGTCTACGCTGCGCCAATATCGGAGATTCTCGATGGAGGTCACCCCCGCGTCCGAAGCGTTCGTGCAGCAGCTTATTGCCAGTCAGGGCCGCATTTACGCCTACATCCTGTCTTTGGTGGGTGATTCGGACCAGGCGGACGATGTGCTCCAGGAAGTGAACCTGATGCTCCTGCGCAAGAGTACCGAGTTCGAGCCGGGCACCAACTTCATCGCCTGGGCATTTCGCACCGCTTTTTACCAGGTGCAGACTTTTCGCAACCGGCAAAGCCGCAACCGACTGATCTTTGATGATGACCTGTTGATGTTGCTTGCGCGCGATGCAGAGGACGACACCGATGACATGACGGATCGCCGTCGGGCCCTGCGTCGGTGCATGTTGCTGCTGTCCAGCGCGCAGCAGGACCTGCTGCACCGGCGATACACCGCCGGCGCTTCGGCCAGGACGATCGCGCGGCAGCTTGGACGGCCGGCCGGGTCCATTCATCAGACGCTCTATCGCCTGCGGCTGGTGCTGATGAAGTGCATTGAGGACAAGCTTGCGAACGCCCGCGCATGAAAGAATTACCGCAACATCATCATCGCGACCTGGCGCAGCTTCTGATGCAGCTGGTCGATGGCGGACTGAACGAAGCGCAGATCGTCGATCTGCGCACGGTCCTGCGGAATGATCCTGCGGCACGGCGGTTTTATCTCAGCTATATGCGCATGCACGCCCTGCTGCAGCAGGAACTGGAAGGGCGGCATGTCACCTTCGTTCTTCCGCCCGCTGAACCGCCGCCGGTAACGTTGCACGACAACGGTGAATTCGCCAATGGCGTGATGGAGGATTCAGGCACCTTCGACCTGATGCGCGAGGTGCTCGAACAGGAGGCGCGGGCACGAGAGATACGCGAAGCCCGTCAGGAAGCGCTGCTGGAGCAGGAACGTATCGAGCGGGCGGAACGCCAGCGACGCATGAGGAACCTGATCAGCAGCGATGTGCCGGTGAAACCGGTGTGGCACGTGGTGATTCCAACATGGGTCGTCTACGGTGCGGTCGCGGCGATGATCGCCGTCGTGTTCATGCTGTCCTACCCCTGGCTCCCCCGCACCGAAAACACTGCGACCAGCCCGGGAAATAGTACAGCAGTGGTCGAACCGAAGGTTGATTCGGTGGGCGTGATTACTTCCGTCATCGATGCACAGTGGGAGGATGGCACGCCCGTAGTCGCCAGTGCTTCGGTGATGCCGGGCCGTGTGCGAACACTGGCATCGGGATTAACGCGAATTTCCCTTGGGAAGGGGGCGAGTATTTATGTGGAAGCGCCCGCGACGTTTGAACCAGTGGCCGACGACCACATTCGGCTGTTGAAGGGCAGGATCGTTGGTTACTGTCCGCCGGGGGCAGAGGGATTCACGGTGACCACGCCGCACGCCCACATTGTCGATCTGGGCACGGAGTTCGGCGTTTGGGTGCAGGATGACAGCAGCATCACGCACGTTTTTTCAGGCGGTGTCCGCGTGGTGCCGACACAGGCGGGCGGGAAATCCGACGTGGCGGTGGAATTGCGTGCCAATGAGGCGCTGCACATCGATTCAGCCAACCAGATCACGCGACTGCGCGCCGATCGACTCGCGTTTGTGCGGCCCGTCGAGTTTGATGCCCATCTCAGGGCCCAGGCTGGCTCCGCCTATCACCGGTGGCTGGTCCACAGCCTGACGTTGCGGCGAGACCCGTCGCTCCTGCTCTACTATGCGTTCGAGCATGACGATGAGCTGTCAGGCATCCTCCGCAATGTGGCGTGGCAGGGCAACAGTTCGCATGGCGTCATCTTTGGCTCGAACTGGACGTCCGGCCGTTTCCGCCAAAAACGTGCCATGCGATTCACCCCGGATGATGCGGGGGTCGAATTCCACGTCCCAGGCCAGTTCAACCATATGACGATGGCGGCATGGGTTCGGCTCGACACCCTGATCTTCCTGCCGCAAACCATCTTCCACAGCGATGGCATCCGCAGAGGCTACGCCAACTGGCTGTTCTCGGAAAACGGCGGCATGGGGTTCGGCATCATAGATGAAACGCAGGTTCGCGCCGACAAATTGCTCGGCGCCAATGACCTGGGCCAGTGGCGTCATGTCGCGGTTGTGATCGATGAATCGGTCGTCACGATGTATCTCAACGGCAGGCTCGTGCGAACACAGACCATCGTGCCGGTCGCGTTTTCGATCGGCTCAGCCCGGCTGGGCAACTGGAACCCGCTGGACACGCCCACCCTTGCGCCCAATCGACCGCTTCGCGGAGATATCGACGAATTTCTTCTGTTCGATCGCGCGCTGAATGCACAGGAGATCGCAGCTATTTACGAAGCAGGCCGGCCGGAGGACGAGTGAAGCAGACCCCACAACGGCACGCCCAACGACTCTGCAACCAAAACCGCCAGGTGCCTCATCCCTGACCCGGCATACGGAGATGAGCGAGGAAGCTTTTTTGTCATAGCGCTTCAAAGGCGCTTCAAGCGATTCGTGAAACTTTCCCCGCCTATCACAAATCTTTGACTGGCAACGCGCCCGGAGGGTCTCGAACCCCCAACCTGCTGATCCGAAGTCAGCCGCTCTATCCAATTGAGCTACGGGCGCTCGACCATGCGGTCGACGGCCTGGCATTGTAGTGGCGCCGGTGCCGGCACGCCACTGGCATCATCGCTTTGTATGGGCACCGGGATGGACCTGGGCGGTACGCATTCACTGCTCCGACAGCGAAACCTGCGTGCGATCGGGGTATCCTTACGCCATGAAAGCCAGACAACTGGAAAAACTGGGGATTCCGCCTTCGCTGACGAAGCTGGCCAAGTGGACAGCTTCCGAGGCGCGTCGCAAGGGGATGTCGGCTGAGGAGGTACGCGCGTTGCTCGCACAACTGGCGGTGTCACCGCAGACGCTGCGCGAACATGAGGATTTCGGCGAGCTGGCGCGGCAGATGGAGTTGATGAAACAGATGGCTGCTGGTCGGGAAACTGCCTATGTACCGCGTGAGACGCCCGCGCCGTGGCGGCAGTGGGGGGAGGATCTGGACGCCACGGCTGTCGAGCAGATGACCCGTGCATGTGAGCTGCCCGTCGCTGTGGCCGGGGCACTCATGCCCGATGCGCATGTGGGCTACGGCCTGCCCATCGGGGGCGTGCTGGCAACGGAGGACGCGGTGATTCCCTATGCGGTGGGCGTGGACATCGCCTGCCGTATGAAGCTGTCGGTGCTCGATTTGGCCCCGAACCTGCTGCGGGCCGAGCCGGACCGGCTGATCCGCGCGATCGAGCAGGAGACGCGCTTTGGTGTCGGGGCGGAGTTCCCCAAACGCCAGCGGCGCGATCATGCTGTGATGGACGAGGACTGGAACATCACCCCGGTGACGCGCGGGCTCAAGGACAAAGCCCACGCGCAACTGGGCACCAGCGGCTCGGGCAACCATTTCGTCGAGTTCGGCACGTTCACCGTGGATGAAGCTCAGGCGCGCGAGCTTGGCCTGCCGGGGCCGGGTGTGTACCTGGCGCTGCTGTCGCACAGTGGGTCGCGCGGAGCAGGGGCGAGTGTGGCGGACTATTACTCAAAGCTGGCGATGAGCCTGCGACCGAACCTGCCGCGCGAACTGCGCCACCTGGCCTGGCTGGACCTGGACTCAAACGCAGGGCAGGAATACTGGCACGCGATGCAGTTGATGGGGCGGTATGCCGCGGCGAACCACGAGCTGATCCATCGCCACATTGCCCGCCATCTGGGCGCGCGGGTACTTCTGGATATCGAGAACCACCACAATTTCGCGTGGAAGGAACGGCACATCATCGGCGGGAAGGAACGCGAGGTGATCGTCCACCGCAAGGGCGCGACCCCGGCGGACAAGGGCGTCATGGGCATCATCCCCGGTTCGATGGCGTCGCCGGCCTACCTCGTGCGAGGTAAGGGCAATCCTGAGTCGCTGCACTCAGCTTCGCACGGCGCTGGCCGCGTCATGAGCCGAACGCAGGCTCGAAATACGTATCGCTGGTCACACGTGAAGCGTTTTCTTGAGGATCGCGGCGTGCAGCTCATCTCCGCCGGTCTGGACGAGGTGCCCTTCGTATACAAGGACATCAACCAGGTCATGGACCAGCAGCGCGACCTGGTGGAGATCCAGGGCAGGTTCGACCCCCGACTCGTCAAGATGGCGCCGGAAGGGGAGAGACCGGAGGATTGAGTGAACCCAATAAACGCGAAGAACAAGAATTGCCCATCACCGTTCCTTCCCAATCCCATTGGCGTCTATTCGCGTTTATTGCGGTTCAAAATGTGCGCATAAAAAACCCACGGTTGGATATCCGTGGGTTTTGTTTGATTCGGTAGTAGCTCAGGTTTACGCTGCGGCGGCGGTTTGAGCCAGAGCCTGCTTCGCCTGGTCGACGATGCGATCGAAGGCGACGGGGTCGGCGATGGCAATTTCGCTGAGCATCTTGCGGTTCAGGCCGATGTTGGCCGCCTTCAGACCGGCGATGAACCGGCTGTAGGAGAGGCCACGGGCACGCACGGCCGCGGTGATGCGGGTGATCCACAGGGCGCGGTATTCACGCTTGACCTGACGACGGTCACGGTAGGCGTATACACCCGCCCGGTAGACCGTCTCCTTTACGCGACGCCAGTGGTTGCGCCGTGAACCACGATTACCCTTGACCTTCTTGAACCAGCGAACTTTGCTCTGTCGGCGAGCAGCGCCTTTGGTTGCGCGAGGCATGTCAATTCTCCATCACGCGTGAACGGGGCTTCGCAGTCGAAGTCTTTTCCAGCCCGGCACGCAGGTTACTCAACGGGACCGCCCGGACCATTCCGGGGCCCGGACTTTCTTTATTCAGCCGGCGTCAGCGGCCGGTGCAGCATCCGCTCCAGACGCTTGATGTCGCCCGCCTTGGCATAGCCGGGGCGGCGCAGGTGGCGAATCTTGTTGCCCGTCTTCACGCTGCGCAGGTGGCTGTTGTTCGACTTGCGGAACTTCACCTTGCCGCGGGCGGTGACGCGGATGCGCTTCAGCAGGCCCTTGTGGGATTTCAGTTTAGGCATGGCTTAAGGGTCCGGTGGATCAAAATCGAGCCGGGTATTGTAGCCTACCAGCTGCTGTTCGCAAGCATCCCCCCCGAAAGCCCCAAAATCCCCCGAATCGCCGAAAGTGGCTGGTAGCACTCGGCGGGGCTTCCGGAATGGTATGCTGCTGCTGGTCCGGGAAAAGCGGGAGTCGTGCATCCGATGGAAGCTCGGGCGAGTCGATCGACGGTACGTCTCATTCGGGCGGCATTGCTGACACTGGTGGTGACGGCGGCAATGCTGGTGATCAACGTGCTGGTCGACCGCTACAGCCCGGCCGACTCGTTCGCCAACCTGTCGACCGCAGCCCCTGCAGCCGATGCCGTCGCCGCCGGCGCCGACACGGCCGCCCAGCCGGCCCCGACTGCTCCTGCGCGACCACTGCCGCTGAACCTGGTGGTCCACCGCCTGACGTCCAGCGCGATCATCCTCAGCCTGGCCTGGCTGGCGTGCGTGCTGATCGACATCCTCTTCTGGCGCATCATCGAGCGTCAGACCGGACTGCCCGCTCCACGGCTGGGCGTTGCCATCGTTCGCGTGCTTGTGCTCCTCGCGGCGGTGGGTGTCATCATCGGCTACGTCTTCAATCAGTCGATCGACGCCTTCATCGTCAGCTCGGGGGCGGTCGGCGTGGTGCTGGGCTTTGCGCTGCAGCGCATGATCAGCGACTTTTTCAGCGGCATCGCGATGAGCGTCGAAAAGCCCTTTTCCGTGGGCGACTGGATCGAGGTCGAAGGCGAGGCGGGGCAGGTGATCGAAACCAACTGGCGTGCCACCCGGCTGGTGCGGCTGGACCAGGTCATGGTGGTGCTGCCCAACAGCTTCATCGGCGAGCGCAAATTGCTCAACTATGATCGGCCGAAGCGATACTTCCGTACGGAACTGCCGGTGACGCTGGAGCATCACGTGCCGCCAGCCGATGCCAAACGCGTGCTCATGGCAGCGATTCGTGCCGCTCAGGGCGTGCTGTCCGAGCCGGCGCCCGACATCATCATCAGCGAATTCAGCGAGCGCGGCATCGTCTACATCCTGCGGTTCTACATTAACAACTATGCGCTCATCAATATCATCACCGACCGTGTCGCCATGCAGGTGAGCCGTCACCTGTGGCAGGCAGGGCTGGCGGTGCCTTACCCCAAACGCGATGTGTTTTACGCGCCGATGCCGTCGCGCACTGATGATCACCGGGCCGATCGCAAAGCACTTCTGCGGCGGGTCGACCTCTTTGCCGAATTGAGCGATGAGGATCGGGCGGAGCTGGCGGCCGCGATGGCCCTGCGTCAGTTTGCCGCGGGCCAGACGATTGTGCGACAGGATGAGCCCGGCTCGTCAATGTTCATTCTGGTGGAAGGACTGCTGGAAGTGCGTGTACAGTCCAACGGCAGCTCGGTGCAGGTGGCGCAGCTTCAGCCGGGCCAGTTCTTTGGTGAGCGGTCGCTGCTGACGGGTGAACCACGCATGGCGTCGGTCGTCGCGGTGACGGAAGCGACGGTATACGAGCTGAGCCACGCGAGCATGAAGCCGATCCTGGAGCGACGGCCGGAGTTCGCCGACACGCTCAGCCGGGTGCTGGCGCAGCGGATGCACGAGGCTGAGGACCGCTCACGCAAGTCTGCCGTGACGTCCACAATGTCGCGTGAGGAGACGTCTGCGCAGATGCTGCGGCGGATCCGCCAGTTCTTCGGGCTGCGCGGGACTTGAAACGACGGGCGCAATGCCCTCCCACCAAACGTGGAAATATCAGCGTTGAAAACGTCGTGACCTATTGCCGGGCGAGGCGTTTGGATTTACAACTTCGCCCCATGGCCAAACGCAAGTCAACGGTTCGTCGGACGGTTCAGGGCATTACCACGCCGCGCGGTTTTCGCGCCGCCGGTGGCACCTGCGGCATCAAGGCGTCGGGTCGACCGGACCTGACGCTGATCGTTGCTGATGAGCCGTGCGTGGCGGCGGGGGTGTTCACCACCAGCCGGACACCTTCGGCCCCGGTGCTGGTCGGTCGGGCGCATCTGCGTCGCGGCAAGGCGCGGGCCATCATCTGCAACAGCGGCAACGCCAATGCTTCGACGGGCGAACAGGGCCTGCGTGACGCCGAGGCGATGTGTCGCCTGGTGGCGGAGCGCATCGGCTGCGATGTGCGTGAGGTGCTGCCCAGTTCGACGGGCATCATCGGTGTGCCGCTGCCCATGGACCGCATCGAACGTGGCGTCGAGATGCTGGTGCCGCAACTGGCGGTCGGCCCCGAAGCGGATCAGGCGGCCGCGGCGGGCATCATGACCACCGACCTGGTGCCCAAGAGCGCCTTCCGCTCGCTTCAACTGGGCGGCGTCACCGTGCAACTGGCGGGCATCGCCAAGGGCAGCGGCATGATCGCCCCCAACATGGCGACGATGCTCGCCTTCATCACCACCGATGTGGCGATCAGCGGTCCGATGCTGCGCCAGGCCCTGCGCCAGGCTGCTCAGGGCAGCTTCAACCGTATCAGCGTTGATCAGCACACCAGCCCCTCCGACACGGTGCTCGCACTGGCGAGTGGCGCGGCGGGCAATGCCACCATCAATCGGCGTGGCCAGGCGTTTGACGCCTTCACCGCAGCGCTGACCGATCTGTGCCGCGACCTGGCCTACCAGATTGTGCAGGATGGCGAGGGCGCCACGAAGGTCATGCGCGTGATCGTGCAGAACGCCCGGACTGAGAAGGATGCCGACCGCGTGGCGCAGGCGATCGTCAACAGCCCGCTGGTGAAGGCGGCGGTGCATGGCGGCGACCCCAACTGGGGCCGTATCACCACCGCGGCTGGCTACAGCGGGGCCGCGATCGACCCGCAGAAGATGTCGCTCGCGATCGGCGACATCACCGTCTACGAAAAGGGCCAGCCGCTGAAGCTGCCGGCGGCGACCAGACGCAAACTCCACGGCGTGATGCGTGGCAAGGAGATCGTCATTCGCCTGGACCTGGGGCAGGGCAAAGCGGCGGTCGAATGGCTGGGCTGTGACCTCTCCAAGCAGTACGTCACGATCAACGCCGAATACACGACGTGACGGCAGGGGGGCACCGGGGCTGAATGAAAAGCGGCCGGTCAAACCTTTCAGTCGGACCGGCCGCGTGACCATGACTGTCGCGAACGCTGGAACCACCTGCTCCACCTGACCGCCCTTACAGTAGCGGCAGTAATCAGCCCGGAGCATCCGGCGGCCTGCTCGATCGGGCATGAGGGAATACCCGAGGGCCACGCGACGGCTGGTCGGATTGTTCACCGGGCGGCAGGCTCTACACTCTGGTTATGAAGGAAGTCGCGATCATTGGAGCCGGGCCGATCGGTCTGGAACTGGCGGTCAATCTGAAGCTGCTTGGCGTCGACTACGTCCACCTGGAGAAAGGGCAGGTCGGCCAGACGATCTCGTGGTACCCACTGCACACGACCTTTTTCTCCTCGCCCGAGCGTATTGCCATCGCGGGTGTGCCGTTGCAGACACCGGATCAGGCGAAGGCGTCACGCGAGCAGTACCTGGCTTACCTGCGGGGCGTCGTCGAGGAGTTCGACCTGGCGATCAACACCTTCGAGAAAGTCACGCGTATCGACAAAATCGACGGTGGATTTCGCCTGACGACGGAAAAGCTCGGCGGCACGGGCGTATACGAGGCGAAGAACGTGGTCATCGCCATCGGCGATATGCATCGGCCGCGAATGCTCAACGTGCCGGGTGAGGACCTGCCGCATGTCAGCCACTACTTCCACGACCCACACCAGTATTTCCGCAAGCGTCTGCTCATCGTCGGCGGGCGCAATTCGGCGGTGGAGGCGGCCTTGCGGTGCCATCGGGCTGGGGCGCGGGTCTCGATCAGCTACCGCCGGGGCGAGTTCGACCAGCAGTCGATCAAGTACTGGCTGCTGCCGGAGATTCAGTCCCTCACGAAAAAGGGGTTGATCGCCTTTTACCCGAACACTCTGGTGCAGCGGATTACGCCGACGCATGTCACGCTTGGTGCGATCGATGGTTCCGGCGCGACACGCGAGGTGGAGGCGGACTTCGTGCTGCTTCTGGTGGGGTATGTGATGGACCCGACACTGTTCGAGATCGCCGGTGTCCAGTTGGAAGGTGACCAGAAGGCTCCCGTATTTGACCCACACACGATGCAAACGAATGTGCCGGGCATCTATGTGGCGGGCACGGCGGCGGCAGGCACGCAGGTGCGGTTCCGCCTGTTCATCGAGAACTGCCACCCGCATGTGACGCGGATCGTCCGGTCGATCACCGGCCGCGACCCGGTGCCGGGCCGCATCAACCCCGTCGCTGATAAGCTTGCGCTGCCCGAGAGCTGACCAGCGGCGTACAACGTCATCCAGGCTGTGCGCTGCCGTCAGCATCGCCCTGCGATTGCCCATTGTCTCTGAAGCGGGTGGCAGCTTTCTCGTACGCACGCTTCAGATCGTCCAGCGCAGCCTGCAGGTCGGGCCTGACTTCCTGCCACGTTTGGGCCGATGCATCCTTCAGTTCGCGGAGTTTGCGGCTGACCGCATCCTTCTTCTGGCTGAGCTGCTCCAGCACGGCTTCCCCCTGGCGTTTCGCCTCAGCGCCGGCACCGGCGATGCGGGCACGCCAGGTGTCGATCCGTTCGCCCAGCTTCGACAGAAACTCCTCGGCACTTTTCATGGTCTGCTCCTTGTCCAGTCGGGCTTCGGGGCGGGATCGCCAATATTTTAGGCCACGTCCGGCCGGATCATGTCCAGCCGTTTCTCGCTCGGCGCATAGAAAAACTCGCCGAATCGGGCGATCCGGCGAGTTTGTTCTGTCGAAGCGTCAACTTACTCGTTGGCGTTCTTGGCGTCCTCAAGCGCCTCGGAGGCCTTCTGGGCGGCATCCTGAGCGGCGTCGCCAGCCTGCTTCAGCGCATCACCCGGCGTCTTGGGTTCCGGCTGCGAATCGCCACAGCCCACCAGCATCATCACACCCAGCAGCAAAGCGGAAGCGAACAGTTTCATGCCTTGTCTCCTTAAAGAGTTAACGGTGATACCAACACCCCAACATGATAACACAACCGGGGCAGATGCGGACCACCGATTTGAAATTGGACGAGTGGGCGGTGGTGATCGTGTTGTGATGAGGTGAGGGAGAAGAATATCCATCATCCCCCAATGATTCTGTCACCCAATCGCCCGATCACCTGTCCCGCCCATCAATCCTCGCTTTTCGCGCCACCGGTTTCCGGGGCGGTTTGCTGGAGGATCAGGGCGATGATGGCAGGGACGAAGACGAGCAGGGGGACCGTAATGGCGTGGGCGCTGATCGACTGGGCCACCGGCTGGGAGGTGACCTGGAAGTTCAGCAACAGCGCCAGTGCCCCGATGGCGGCTAGTGTTGCACCGCTGACCGAGGTGAAGAGGACCACCGAAAGCTTGAAGAGGATGAATGCAAGCATCCCGCACACGATCAGGCCCACCAGCGCCCCGACCCAGTAGGTCTGGGCGAGGACATCGGTGTTGGGGCTTTGTCCCAGATGCGCCAGGGCGCTCCAGGCGTTGGCGCCGATGAACGCACCGCACAGCCCACCCATCAGCGCGACGGCATACTTCATGAGCGGGAAGCAGCACACGCCCAGCAGCAGCGCGAAGCAGCCGGCCACGATGGGGGCGGCGTTGGCGTTGATACTGCGGCCCATTTCGTAGCCGGCGAACAGGCCGATCAGCACCGCCAGCCCGACCGTCGCCCACTTGTAGCACTTGTAGCCGTTGAACATGACCAGCAGGCCGACGACGAGGAAGACCATCGCCCAGACGACGCTGAGGACCTGCAGGTGCCGGACCAGTTCATCGGGGTGAGCCAGCGCATCGATGCGAGAGAAGACGGCGGTCACCACATCAAAGAGGTTGGCGGACTGCGCAAGGGCGAGCATGGTAGGACTCCGTGATCTGTTGGCGATCGTGCGCGTTGGACGGGCGGGCGTCGCCATGCGTTGTCGGCGACATGGTGTCCACGGATGGCCGACCGCCAATCCAGACTCACTTATCGGCGCGGCGTCGCGAGAGAGTCCACTGAATGCCCACCCCATGCAGGGCGATGAGGCCGATAACCAGAAGGGGCAGCCTCACGGAGTAATCGGGGATACGGGCCATGAGATCCGGGGCCCACACGTGGGCGAGTGACATGCCGCAGAAGAAGATGAGGATGGCTCCGACGAGGGCGGATTGCAGCGATGCGGCGAAGTAGGGCAGGATCAGGCCCAGCAGAAATCCGCCGACCGCGCCGGCAACGCCCGCGATGGTGACGGTGGTGCGGGCGGCGGGGCTGAGTGCTTCCCAGACGGCGACGACTTCATCTCGCTGCTGCCTGTAGAAGGTCTGGGCACGCTGCCACAGCGCCCGGCGCATCGCGGCTGGGTCGGACGATTTATCCACATCGTCATCGGAGCCTTCATCCGGCGCAGCCTCGACCGCAACGGTTTCACTTTTTTGCGACATCTCGGGTGCTTCACCCTGCCAGATGAGCGCTGCCGCGGGGGCGACCAGCGCCAGCATGACCGCGCAGGCCAGACCCATCCAGATGCGAAAGAGTGCCCAGGCGATGATGCCGCACAGGAGCCCGCCCACGACGATACCGGCCACCATCCACTGACCGAAGCCGAATTCGTGGGGCAGGGCGGCTCCGATAAGCGCGCCGATCACGATGCCGCCGATGGCGACGCCCGGTCGAGCCAGCTTTCTGCCCATCAGCCACAGCACCAGCCCCAGGATCAGCCCGCCGGCGAGCATGACCTGTCCCAGCCCGCCCAGGTTCTCCACCAGCACGGGCAGGCCGGTCATGATGTTGTCGGCAGCCTTGAGCGCATCGGAACTGACTGTCAGTTCGTTGGGCAAGTTCGCGATCCTCTAGGGATTGACGAGCCACGCTGAAGCGGGGCGGCGGGACGGCGGCGGCGCGTCTGGCGCGGGGCCGCATGGGCATTGTATCGCCCGGTCCGGCGTTGTGGATTACAATGCCGCCCACCATGACCGATAAGAGCACGCCACCTGTAACGGATACTGAATCAGAGCTTGCGCCGCTGCGAAAGCGCATCGACGAGCTGGACCGCCAACTCGTGGAGCTGTTGAACCAGCGTGCGGCGGTGGTGGTGCAGATTGGTCGGGTCAAACGCGACGGTCAAAGCCCGATCTATGCTCCGGAGCGTGAGCAGCGCGTGCTGGAGCAGATTCGCGCCTGGAACCAGGGGCCGCTGCCCAATAAGACGCTGGAGGCGATCTGGCGTGAGCTGATGAGCGGCAGCTTCGCGCTGGAGCGGCCGTTGCGGGTGGGGTATCTGGGCCCGCCGGGGTCGTTCTCTCACCTGGCCGCCCGTCGCAAGTTCGGTGCGAGCATCGAATACGACAATCTCGAGGACATCGCCGCGGTGTTCGAGGAGATCGCCCGCGGGCACATCGACCTGGGCCTGGTGCCGATCGAAAACTCGCAGATCGGTGGCATCGGCGAGACGCTGGACGCCTTTGTTGATTCGTCGGTGTGCGTGTGTGCCGAGGTGCTGATCAACATCCACCACAACCTGCTGGCCAACTGCCCGCCGGAGCAGGTGAAGGTGGTTTATTCCAAGCCTGAGGTATTCAGCCAGTGCCGCAAGTGGCTGAGCGTGCAGTTGCGTCACGCCGACCGGGTGGCGGTGGCGTCCAGCTCGAAGGCGGCGGAACTGGCGGCCCGCGAACCCAATGCCGCTGCCGTTGGCTCGGAACTGGCGGCCGAGATCTACGACCTCAAAATCCAGTTCGCCAACATCGAGGATAACCCCAACAACACCACGCGCTTCTTCGTCATCGGGATGCAGGAACCCAAACCCACCGGTGACGACAAGACCGCCGTCATGTTCACCACCGAGCACAAGTCCGGTGCCCTGAGTGAGGTGCTGGATGTGTTCCGCGAGCACGGGCTGAACATGACGCACATCGACAAGCGGCCGAGCAAGCGGGTGAACTGGGAGTACTACTTCTTCGTGGACCTGCTGGGCCACCAGGCTGAGCCACACGTGCAGGCTGCACTGCAGGCTGCGCGTAAGCACTGCCTGCAACTGCGCGTGCTGGGCAGCTTCCCCCGTGCCCGCGAAGTGCTCTGATTTATCGTGAATTGGACCAGACGCCGCGCCTCGGCGTGGTCGCTTCAGTGACCCACGTCAGAATCACCCATGCGCTTCACACCGTCGCCTTTGCCTCCGTGCGACTGCGCAGATTGTCCAGCACGTTCATGAAGTTGATGTAGCTGTCGTAGGGCGATTCGTAGGGGTTGAAGTACTTGTGCACATCGCCATCGGCGAAGTATTTCGTGCACATGTAGTAGTAGTGGTCGCTGGTGGTCAGCCGCCGCCAGTCTTCCAATAGCTGCTTATCGCCGCGTGATTTGATCGGCTCTTCGAGCTTATAAAGCTCGTGCAGGGCGTTGGACTGCATCGCGTTGCCCAGCCAGGCGGAAAGGTCCCGCTCCGTATCCGCCCAACTGATCATGTGCGGCACATCCAGCTCACCCGCACTGGGGTAGGCCTCGATGCACTCGCTGGGTGTTTTGAAGTTGTTGTCGTTCAGGGCCAGGATTTCATCGGGCAGCGTCTCCAGGAAGGTGAAGATGCCCGTATCGGCCCACTGGTGTTCGCCGAATGTTTCGTAATCCATGAACAGGTTGCACACGTGGCCGTCGCCGTTGATCTGGTGAACCCATTTGGCGAACTTCTGAGCGGTGAGGGGCCATTCCTTCCACCCGCGGTTGGAAAAACGGAAGGCGATGTCATCGCTGAGCCGGTAGTTCTTGAGCAGCAGCTTGATGTTGGGTGAGCCGGGCGGGTGGTAGAGGTAGTTGGGCGAGCGGTCGCCCAGCACGTGGTCGGCCCCTTCGGCGATGATGCCGTGGAACCTCCCCAGACTGCGGATGTAGCCCGCCAGATCATTGTTGTAGATCAGCTCGGTGTTGCGGAAGACACGGGGCGTCTGGCTGAACAACTCCTGAATCATCCGCGTGTGCATGTCGAGCTGTTGGCGGAACTCATCGCGGCTGTAGATGAAGGCCAGGCTGTGGTGGTACGTTTCGCCCAGAAACTCGACGCAGCCGGTCTTCGCCAGCGCCTGCAACAGCTCGATCATTCGCGGGCAGTACTCCTGCAACTGCTCGACGAGCAGCCCTGTGATCGAATAGGCCACGCGGAATTGGCCCTGGTGTTTATCGATGAGGTTGAGGATGCGTTCAGTGGCGGGCAGGTAGCACTTTTCGGCTACCCGGTTGAGAATGTGACTGTTTCGCGCCGTGTCGAAGTAGTCGCTGCCGGTGTCGAAGACGCTGTAGCGTCGTAACCGCATCGGCTGGTGCATCTGGAAGTAAAAACAGACCGAAGGCATGGCGCGTCACTTCCCAACCTCAAGCCTGCCCCCGCGGCTTGGGAGACCAGACCCTGGCCGAACCGGACGCTCGGCCACCTGCACGGCCACGGGCGACGCGGCGCGTGGTGGGGGCCCCGACCGGCGGCTATACTACCCGATCTTGCCAACCCTGGGTACATCCGCGGACTCATCATGCTCACCAGTGCTTCCATCCGTCAGCAGTTCATCAATTATTTCGTGGAAAAACACGGACATACGTTCGTGCCGTCCAGCCCCGTCGTGCCCCACGGCGACCCGACGCTGCTGTTCACCAACGCCGGCATGAACCAGTTCAAGGACGTGTTCCTCGGCACCGGCAAACGTGACTACGTCCGGGCTGTCAACAGTCAGAAGTGCATCCGCGCCGGCGGCAAGCACAACGACCTGGAGGATGTGGGCAAGGACACCTACCACCACACCTTCTTCGAGATGCTGGGCAACTGGTCGTTCGGCGACTACTTCAAGAAGGAGGCGATCGCCTGGGCATGGGATCTTCTGACCAACGTCTGGGGCATCGACAAGAGCCGGCTGCACGCCACGGTGTTCGGTGGGGATGAAACCGAGGGGCTGGAGCCCGACCACGAGGCCGCTGAGCTGTGGCGCACCGTGACCGACATCGACCCGTCGCACATCCACTTCGGCTCCAAGAAGGACAACTTCTGGGAGATGGGCGACACCGGCCCGTGTGGTCCGTGCAGCGAGATTCACATCGACCGCACGCCGGATAAATCGGGCGGCAGGCTGGTCAACGCTGGCGATGCGAGGGTGATGGAGATCTGGAACCTGGTGTTCATGCAGTTCAACCGCGACACGTCGGGCAGGCTCACGCCGCTGCCCGCCAAACATGTCGACACCGGGATGGGCTTTGAGCGCATCTGCGCGGTGCTGCAGGGCAAGGATTCCAACTACGACACGGACGTGTTCACGCCGATCTTCGAGGCGATCCGCCAGGTGACCGGGGCGCGACCCTACAGCGGTCGGCTGGATGATGCCATCGACACCGCCTACCGCGTGATCGCTGACCACATCCGGTGTTTGACGTTTGCGCTGACCGATGGGGCGGTGCCCAGCAACGAGGGACGGGGCTACGTGCTGCGCCGCATTCTTCGCCGGGCGGTGCGTCACGGCTGGCAGACAATGAATATGCACGAGCCGTTCCTGCATCGGCTGGTGCCGGCCGTGGTCGACGCGATGGGCGATGCGTTCCCGGAACTGCGTCAGAAGCCGCTGGAAGTGGCGGAGATCATCCGCGACGAGGAGGCGAGCTTCGCGAAGACGATCGATCGCGGCATCGCGCTGTTCGAGGATGCGGTGAACGCGGCGAAAAACAAGACCATCAGTGCTGAAGACGCCTTCCGGCTGCACGATACCTACGGCTTCCCGCTCGACCTGACGCAGGTCATGGCCGAGGAACGTGGCATGACCGTCGACACCGCGGGCTTCGAGCGGCTGATGGAGCAGGCGCGCGAGCTGGCACGCGGTGGGGCGGGCAAGGTGACACCGACGGCTGCACTGGCGGATGTGATCCAGAAGCATGCGCTGCCAGCGACCGCGTTTCACGGTTACGACCACACCGAAATGAATGTCGCCACGCGGCGATGGCTCTTCCGTTTCGATGGCACACAGTTCATCGAGGTGAACGCCGCGGCCCCCGGCGAGCGCGTCGCGCTGGTGACGGAGGCGACGCCGTTCTATGCGGAATCGGGTGGTCAGGTGGGAGACATCGGCATGATCGAAACCGCCGATGGTGCTCGTATTGCTGTGGATGACACACAGCGACTGGGTGAAGTCATCTTCCATCTGGGCGAAGTGGCGCAGGGAACCTTCACCGCGTCGACAAATGAGACGCAGCCACTCACGCTGCGTGTCGATGCTGAGCGTCGCGCCCGCATCATGGCGAACCACACCGCGACGCACGTGCTCAACCACAAGCTACGCACCGTTCTGGGCGAGCACGTGCAGCAGAAAGGCTCGCTCGTTGATGATCAGAAGCTGCGCTTCGACTTCTCGCACAACGCAGCCGTGACGACTGAGCAGATGCGACAGATCGAGGAGCTGAGCAACCGTGATATCGCAGCCGATCTGCCTGTGTACTACGACTACGCTCCGATCGAGGATGCGAAGAAGATTCGCGGTCTGCGGGCGGTGTTCGGTGAGAAGTATCCGCCGCGTGTGCGCGTGGTGTCGATTGGCGTTCCGCCGCGTGAACTGCTCGCGCAGCCTGACAACGCCGAGTGGGAAAACTACTCGATCGAGTTCTGCGGCGGCACGCACCTGACCAGGACGGGCGATGCGGAGGGGCTGGTCATCACGCAGGAGGAGGCGGTTGCCAAGGGCGTTCGCCGCATCGTCGCGCTGACGGGTGCAGCAGCGCATCAGGCGCAGGCCACAGCCGCTGTGCTCGAAGGCCGCATCGATGCGCTGCGCAGCAAATCGCCCGAAGAACTGGCTGGTGCACTGTCTGAAGTGGCGGCTGCGGTCAACGATGCGCAGCTTCCCGCCACCGCCCGTGCGACATTGCGTGAAAAGCTCGCGGCCCTGCAGCAGATCGTGAAGCAATACGAGAAGGAACGCGCCAAAGCATCGGCGGGCAACGTGGTGGAGGAGGCGCGTCGCATCGCCGAGGAGCAGGCCGGTCCGCTGATCGTGGCGGTGCTGGACAACGCCGATGCCGATGCACTGCGCACCGCGATGGATGTGATTCGCAAGAAGCAGCCCGATGCGGCCTTGCTGCTGGGCAGCGCGGCTGACGGCAAGGTGTCGTTCGTCGCAGCGGTCCCCCAGCCGCTGATCGCCAAGGGGCTGAAGGCAGGCGACTGGGTGCGCGAAGTGGCCAAGGTCGCCGGCGGCGGTGGTGGCGGCCGCCCCGATATGGCGCAGGCCGGCGGCAAGGACCCCACCAAACTTCATGAGGCGCTCGAAGTCGGCCGCGCGTATGCGGCTCAACGGATGTGAATGGAACCGCGAATGAATGCGAATGAACGCTAATAAAAAAAAGGGAGAAAGAACGCGGCAAGTCGCGTCGCTTCTTAACCCTTCGTGCCTCCGTGCCTTTTTATTATTCGCGTCTCTTCACGTTCATTGCGTTTCAAAATAAGAAAGGACTGTGATTGCGATGGTTCGGGTGAATGATCATTATCTGAAGCTCAAGGCTGGTTACCTTTTTCCGGAGATTGCCCGGCGGGTGCGGGTGTTCGTCGAGGCGCATCCGGATGCGAAGATCATTCGCCTGGGCATCGGCGATGTGACCGAGCCGCTGCCGCCCGCCGTCATCGCCGCCATGCACAGGGCGGTGGACGATATGGCCAATCGCGACACGTTCCACGGTTACGGCCCCGAGCAGGGTTATCCCTGGCTGCGCGAAAAGATCGCGCAGTACGACTTTCAAAGCCGCAACTGCGACATCAGTGCCGATGAAATCTTCGTGTCCGACGGCTCCAAGTGCGACACGGGCAACATACTGGACATCCTCGCCTCCGGTCGCGGTGGCGCGGGCGGCAACACCATCGCGGTGCTCGATCCGGTCTACCCCGTCTACGTTGACACCAACGTGATGGCAGGCAACACAGGCGATGCACTTGACGGCGGCCGATATGAGGGCCTGGTCTACCTGCCCGCCACCGCAGAGAACAACTTCAGCCCCGACCTGCCGCGCGAGAAGGTCGATCTCGTCTATCTGTGCTATCCGAACAATCCGACCGGCGCGGTTGCCAGCCGGGAAACGCTCACGAAGTGGGTCGAGTACGCCAAAGCCAACAATACGCTGATTCTTTTCGATGCCGCCTACGAGGCGTTCATCACCGACCCGGCCATCCCGCACTCGATTTATGAGATCCCCGGTGCACGTGAGGTGGCGATCGAGTTCCGCAGCTTCTCGAAAAACGCAGGCTTCACCGGCACACGCTGCGCTTACACCGTCGTGCCCACTTCGCTCAAGGGTGCTGCCAGCGACGGCTCGAAGGTCGATCTGCATCGCCTGTGGATGCGCCGCCACACCACCAAGTTCAACGGCGTCTCCTATATCGTCCAGCGCGGCGCCGAAGCGGTTTACAGCGACGAGGGCCAGCAACAGACCCGCCAGCTCGTCAGCTTCTATCTTGATAACGCCCGCATCATCCGCGAATCGCTCACGAAGCTGGGCCTGCAGGTCTATGGCGGCGTGAACGCGCCATACGTCTGGATCAAGACACCAGACAATCTCACGAGCTGGGAATTCTTCGATCGCCTGCTCAACGACGCCCACATCGTCTGCACCCCCGGCAGCGGCTTCGGCGCCTCTGGCGAAGGCTACATCCGCCTCAGCGCATTCAACAGCCGCGAGAATGTCGAGGAAGCGATGCGCCGTATGGCGAAATGAGCAGGAAAGGAACCACGGAGGACACCAAGATCACCTGGGAAGGCCGAGCCGCGGATGAACGCAGATAAACGCGGTGATTGGTGAAGAAGGAATCGATTGTTTGAGCCTTCATTAAGCGTTGATCGCGCTTACGACACGCACACACACCTACTTGCCTTCCTCTGTGCCCCTGGTGTTCTTGGTGGATTTCACCCCGGCCACTCACCTGTGAACACTTCCGTTGCCTGGCCGGTCATGGCGACGTGGTTGTCGTCCCGCCACTGGAGTTTCAGGTCGCCGCCGGGCAGGTGGGCGAGGATGGTTCGGTTGGTGCGGCCGGTGAGGACGCCGGCAACGCAGACGGCCGAGGCGCCGGTACCGCAGGCGAGCGTGATGCCGCTGCCGCGTTCCCACGTGCGCATCGTCACTTCATCGGGGTTGTGCACCTGCACGAAATGGACATTGATGCGCCGGGGGAACCACACGTGGTTTTCGAGGATCGGCCCGATCGCTTCCAGCGGCACGCGGGCCACATCGCGGCAGTAGATCACCACGTGCGGGTTGCCCATCGAGACGCAGGTGATCTTGCCTTCGACGCCTGCTTCGCCCATTGTCAGAGCGTGCTGCGGGCCGGGGCATGCGTCGGCCGGGCCGTCCACATTCACCACGCGTGCCTCGGGTGCGATGTCGGGAATCACCACGGGAATTCGCGCTGCATCGAGGATCGGCTCACCCATGTCGACGGTGACCTGATCGACCTTGCCGGTCGCGTCTGTCGTGTAGTGCAGCGTCAGCACGCCGCGGCCGGTCTGGATGCGCATCGGGTTGACACTGGTGATGCCGTGGTCGTGGGCGAGCTTGCACACGCAGCGGATACCGTTGCCGCACATCTCCGATTCCGAACCGTCGGCATTGAACATGCGCATGCGCACGTGAGCATCCACGCCCGGCTCCGGCGGCAGCACGAGAATCAACCCGTCACCACCCACACCAAAATGTCGATCGGCAATCCGCGGCGCCAGTGACACCGGGTCATCAACGGTTTCCTCAAAACCGTTGACGTAGACATAGTCATTCCCGATGCCGTGCATCTTGATGAAACGCATGTGTGAAACCTGATATGTAATTGGATAGAACCGCCAATGAACGCGAATGACGCGAATGGTTTTATAAAGCACGAATGCTTCTTTAATAAAACGACGCGGCTTACCGCGCTATCTCATTTCCTTTTTAATTCGTGTCCATTCGCGGTTCCCTGCCTTCCTCTCTTCTCTCAGCGTCCTTCTGTTACCTCACCCCGGCGGCAGATCACCCGGATCGATTTCGGGAGTTTGGGGTTCGGGGGCGGGGGTGCCTGCTTTGGGGCGATAGCCGGTGTTGGCGCCGCGCGGCATGGCGATGACGCCGGTGCGAGCCATTTCCACGATGCCGTAGGGCCGCAGCAGCTCGATGAAGGCGACGATCTTGTCCTCCGTGCCGGACAGCTCCATCATCATGCGGTCGGGGCTGACGTCGACGATCTTGGCGCGGAAGATGTTGGCCAGTTCCATCAGTTCGCCTCGCTTGCCCGACGGGGCGTTCACCTGCACCAGCACCAGGTCGCGTTCCACGAAAGGAACGTGGCTGTAATCGACCACCTTGACCACGGGCACCAGCTTGCCCAGCTGCTTGCGGACCTGTTCCAGGACCGCGTTGTCGCCGTTGACCACGATGGTCATTCGCGACAGCTCGGGGTTCTCTGTGCGTCCGACCACCAGCGAGTCGATGTTGAACCCGCGGGCTGCGAACATCCCGGCGACCTGTGCCAGCACGCCCGGTTCGTTCATGACCAGGGCGGCGATCACATGCCGCATCACATAGGTGGCGTTTTCGGTGTTGTTACTCATGGCAGGGGCATGATACGCAGGTCCGGCCACGGAGCCAGCGGGGCGGCGTGATAGTGCCGGTCAGCTTGTGGAGAATCTGTGTAAAGCTTGCCCGCCGCTTGCGAATGCAGCGCCGCCGTGTAAGCCGTTCAAGGGTTCCACTGTCCGCCACGAAACCGCGGTCGCAAGTCTAACTTGTGTGGGATGCGCCCTTTGTGGCGGCCGTTGCTGCTACGGTGCTGGCAACGGCATCACGATCCGGTGAGTGTTGTTCGCGCTGGCTCTGAAAGGATGTCGAGCACATCGCTTGTGGATAACCACGGGATAGGTCCGCCCGCAACCAACGATTTTTCGGGAAGTTACACGTTCTCGGACCTACTTAGTGGATGAACCGCATCCGCGCGAAATTGGGGATGATCTTCACCCCCTCAGGGCTCCAGCCGTAAGGTGCGGGGTAGTAGACGAAGAAGGCCCGGCCCATCATCAGCCGTCGCGGCACCACACCCGGCTGCGGATGCGTCGTGAACTTGTCATACGCCACCCACGAATCGACGCTTTCCCAGCCGCGGCCGTCATGGCTGGCGGGGCTGTTGTCGCCGAGGCAGAAAAACTGGTCGGCTGGCAGTTCCACCGGGCCGCGATCCAGTGAGCCGCCGTTTTCCTTATACAGCGTGCCTCGCAGGTAGTCGGTGTAGCTGCTGGTGTAGTAGAGGTCGCGGTCGACTTCGACGCGGTGCAGCGTGACGGGGCAGCCCTGCACGGTGATGGCAACATCGGGCCGGTCATTGAGAATCGGCCGCTCAACGATCGCCTCGTAGGGGATGTCGAAGCGCACCGGCTCCATTGCGAGCCTGCCATCGACCCACAGGCTCAGTTCCTGATCGACGAACCAAAGCTCGACGTCGCGGGTTCGGCCGGGCAGGAAGGGGCCTACATGGGCGGTGGAGAACGGCTCGAATGTGCCGTCATCGTTCAGCCGGCCCAGTGACGCGGTGCCATCCGCGGCGATGCGAGCCAGGAGCACGGCCGGCTCGCCGGTCTCGTCGATGCGGCCGGTGGTCTGCAGCTCGACCGCCAGATTAGCCGATTCGGGCTGGAACCCCGCTGCCACGCGCATATCCTCGAACGGGATGTTGGGCCCGATGCCCTGGGGCTGGTTGTATGGATGCAGACTCAGCAGGGTGGGCAGAGCGCGACGAAAGTCAAAACGCAGCCGCCCCATATCGCTGCCACTGAAGTGGTAGCTGCGGGCAGGTGACTGGCCCGGGCCAACACCCGTCCATGTACCCGATTCGACCTGCCATGGGCTGCTCCAACGCCGTGCCGATGCATCAGCCGGGATGTAAGTGCTGTGGTAGATCGGCTGCCAGACGGTGCGCTGGATCGTGTAGGCGTGCGGGTTCACCGTCGGGTCGGTTTTGCGGGCGATGCGCCATTCGCCGGCGGGGTTGCCCGTTTCGTCCATCGGCTGCACGTAGACGTTGCCCTCGATGATGTGGATGCGTTCGTTGGGCAGACCAACCAGCCGCTTGATGTAGTTGATATCTGGCTGGTGCGGGGCCTTGAACACCACCACATCCCAGCGGCGCGGCTCAAACAGGCTGTACATGTACTTCTGCACCAGGATGCGGTCGCCCGAACTGGGCAGAACCTTACCCAGCCGAATCGGGTTGTGGCACATTGGGCAGATCTGTGGCCGGCTCAGCGTGATCGACTCCCGCGGGCTGCCTCCGGATATATTTATCCCGATCTCAAAGTGGTACCCGCACTGGCCGCAGGTGATGGGCACGTGTGCACCCAGCAGTGTCGGCGCCATCGACCCGGTCGGAATCACGAACGCCTCCACCACGTAGGCCCGGAACACGAACGCGAGTATGAAGGCGATAATGATCGACTCGAAGGTTTCCTTGATCGATTCGTCTGTCGGCTGCTTCCTGCTCGGCCGGGACGAATTGGGCGCGGTGGGTTGTTCGGGCGTGTCGCTCAACGGGCCATCCTTCCTGACAGAGGCGGGATATTCTAACCAAAGGTTCCACTGCCCGACATGAAAACAGCCGCACGATGGGGCGTGCGGCTGCTGGGAATTTATCACACGACGTTGTGTCAGCCTTCGAGCTTGCGCAGGCTCAGGCCCAGTTCGCGGAGCTTGTCCTTGATCTCCTCGAGGCTGGTGGTGCCGAAGTTCTTGACGCCCATCAGTTCCGCCTCGGTGCGCATGACCAGGTCGCCCAGCGTGTTGACGTTGAGCAGGCTCAGGGCCTTGCGGGCGCGAACCGACAGGTTCAGCTCGTTCACCGAGCGTTCCAGAACCGCCTGATCGGCTCCGGTTTCGTTGCGAATCTGCTCGTAGACCCGCTGCTTGGCCTGCTGCTGCTGCTGCTCGACCGCCTGGCCCAGGCGCAGCCCGCGCTGGGCGAGCATGGCCTTGATTTCCTCGAGGCTGGCCTCGCCAAAGTTCTTGAAGCCACGCAGCTCCGCCTCGGTCACACGCAGCAGGTCCGCCAGGGTGCGGATGTTCATCTTCCGCAGCGCATTTCGAGTACGGACGGACAGCTCGAAGTCGGTGACCGGCGTGTCGAGCATGGCTGCGTGCTTGTCGAAGCGCTTGTCGCCTTCTTCCTCGACGACCATGCTCCGCGAGGCGAGGATGTCCTTGATGAACAGTCGCGCCCGGGGGTGATTGGGGTCGGTGGCGAGCACCTGGCGGATGCAGCGTTCAGCCTGGGCGTACATGCCGCGGTCCTCGTAGAGGATCGCCAGGTTGATCAGGGCGTTGATGTGCGGGGCCGGCCGCTGCACGCACTGTTCGTAGAGGTGCAGAGCCTCGTCTTCCTCGCCGACC
Organism: uncultured Phycisphaeraceae bacterium; assembly: GCA_937988825.1. Taxonomy (GTDB): domain Bacteria; phylum Planctomycetota; class Phycisphaerae; order Phycisphaerales; family Phycisphaeraceae; genus CALKHT01. The sequence goes on along the minus strand of CALKHT010000031.1, from coordinate 105,004 downwards.
ATGTCGAGGTTGTACGCAAGGCGGAAGCAGACGTCGGGGTTGTCCGGGTCGGCGGCGAAGGCGGCTTCGTAGTCACGGATGGCAGCGTGACGGTCGCCGGCTTCTTCGGCCTTGCGGCCGGACTCGAGGTACTTCATCGCCGCTGCGGTGTCCCGGAACTGGTCGTTATCCAACAGAACGCCACTGGATGACTGGCTCATGGAGTCGCTAACCTCGTGATTTGTGATAGTTGGAACGTAGAACCTTATACGGTACCCTGTAGGCGGACCAGTGGCAAGCCGAGCGTTGTCGATTGCGGGGCTTCGCTGGGCGTCTCTCCAGGGGCCTCGTTCGAGGCAAGTCGATTATTTTCATGGGGATGAGATATGCGGACCGTGGCGATCGTCATAGCGGCGGTAGTAGGCTGGACGGCGACGACCGCGCTGGCATGCAAGTACTCGGTGCGGGATGTCGGGTTCGTCGACCTGAACACGCCGCCGTACCGGTTGCTGCTGTGCGTGAATGAGTCGGTGCCGGCAGCGGTCGCTGAAAACCTGCGGCACATCGCCGGGGCGACCTTCCTCGACGCCAACATCCAGGCACAGGTGGTGAACGTGGCTCAGCCGGCCGAGGCGGACGCGGCCCTTCTGAGCCAATTCCGGTTTGCGCGGTATCCCGCGGCGGTGCTGGTTTCGCCGGACGGCCGGCGGGCGATCGAACTGCCGATGCCCGTGATCAAGGCGGAAGGGGGCACGCTCAGCACCGAAGAGGAGGATGAGCTTTGGTCGGTGATGGAGGCGGTGGTGATTTCGCCCCGCCGGCTGGACGCGCTGGGATACGTGCTCAACGCCCACAGCGTGGTGCTGGTAATCGAGGGGACGGATGTGGCGGCCAACCGTCGGGCGCATGAGATCGCGGCCGGAGCGGCGGCGGCGATCGGTGCCGCGCTGGATCGCATGGCCAAGCCCGTGGACAAGGGGCCGGTCGTCCTGACCGTCGCGCAGAACCAGATCGACCAGGAACGGCTGCTGCTGTGGGCATTGGGGCTGGACGTGGACGGCCGCAATGATCCGCACGCTGAAGGCATCGCCCGTACGGAGGATGCGCACATCGCAGTGCTGTTCGGGCGGATGCGCAAGCTCGGCCCGCTGCTGAGCGGCCCCGGGATGACACAGACGCAGCTCGAAACCAACCTCTCGTACATCGGTGAGGATTGCGAGTGCGAGCTGGACCGAAGCTGGATGCATGGCGTGATGATGCCGCACCGCTGGGATGCTGCGATGCAGGAAGCGGCGTATCAGGTGCTGGCGTTTGATCCGGAAGATGCGCTGGTGAAGACGGAAATCAGCCGGATTCTGGCACGGGGGCCGGCGTCGGGGACGGGGCTTCAGCCAGCGGCACCCGCGGCGGGGGGCGATGCCCTGCTGGGCTACTCCGAACTGGTGATCGGCCCGGATGATGCCTCGGACATCGATGTGGCGGAGTTGAACGCGGCGACCGCAGCCGCGCAGGACCCCCTCGCCAGCGCGGCGACGGCGGGGGCGACGCGCCTCACTCGCGAATCAACGCTCGCGACGACAGAACTGCCCGGGCGGGCGATTCTGACCCCGACGCTCATCGCGATTGCACTGGGTGCGATGGTGGTGGTGGCGGTGGTAGGCGCGGTGGTCGTGCTGGTGCGGGCGCGGGAGGCGGCGTGAATGCTGAACCTCGCGACCATGATCGTGCGGGAAGTGTCGCACGCCAAGGTCAACTTCCTCCTGAGCGTGGTGGCCAGTGCGGCGGCGGTGGGGCTTTGCGTGGCGCTGGCGATGACCAGCGAGGCATCGCAGCGCGAAACGCGCCGTGTCACCCGTGATCTGGGCTTCAACCTGCGCATCATCCCCCGCGAAGCTGACGAGTTCGATTTCTACAACCTCGGCTACTCACAGCACACCATGCCCGAGGAGTTCGTGCACCGCATGGCCCAGCACGAGAACCTCTCCTATGAGCACCTGGTCGCGACGTTGCAGCAACGGGTGGAGATCAACGGTGTGAGTGTGATTCTGGTGGGGGTCGCGCCGTCCATTTCGGGCGAGAACAAGCAGCCGATGCAGTACGAAATCCCACCCGGTGAGGTGCAGATCGGCTATCAGGTGGGCAAGCGGCTGGGGTTGAAACGCGGCGACACGTTCGAGATCAACGGCGTGAAGTTGACGGTGACGCGCGTGGCGTTCGAGAAGGGGGACATCGAGGATGTGACGATTCAGGGGCGTCTCAGCGATGTGCAGCAGGCGCTGAACCTGCCCGGACGAATCAATGAGATCCGGGCGATTGATTGTCTGTGTCTCACCGCGGACAAAGACCCGGTGCGGATTCTGCGCGATGAGTTGGAGCGTCTGCTTCCCGAGGCGAAGGTGTTTCTGCAGAGTGCCAAGGCCGATGCTCGGGCAAAGCAGCGGCAGATGGTGGAGAAGTACGCCGCGTTCATGACGCCGGTGTTGCTGGTGGTGTGCGGGGCGCTGGTGGGGGTGTTGTCCTTCTTGAATGTACGGCAGCGGACCAGTGAGATCGGGCTGATGCGGGCGCTGGGTTACGGTTCCAGCCGGATCGCGACGCTGATTCTGGGACGGGCGATGCTGGTGGGGTTGCTCGGCGCGGTGGTGGGGTATGGGCTGGGCACCTGGCTTGCATTGCAATATGGGCCGGGCATTTTTCAGGTCACGGGCGGATCGATTCGTGCCACGCCGTGGCTGCTGGGGGTGGCGGTGGTGGTAACGCCGCTCTTTACCGCAGTGGCGAGTGCCATTCCGGCAGTGGCTGCGGTGGCGCAGGACCCAGCCGTGACGCTCCGCGCGGATTAGCGGAGATGATCGCGTTGCAACGCACCGGCTGGCACGATCCTGCCGAGCTTCACGAAAGGTCATTCGTTGATCGAACTGGATGACGTCACGAGGGTGTATCACGGCTCACGGGGCACGGTGCTGGCGCTGGAGGATGTCACGCTGCGCATCGAGCGTGGCCAGTTTGTGACGGTGCGCGGTCCCAGTGGCTGCGGCAAGAGCACGTTGCTGATGACCATCGGGGGAATGCTGCGGCCGACACGCGGCACGGTGCGGGTGGATGGTGTCGACCTTTACGCATGCTCCGCGCGACAGCGGGCAGCGTTTCGGGCGCAACGTATCGGGTTCGTCTTCCAGATGTTTCATCTGGTGCCCTACCTGAGCGTGCTGGACAATGTGGTGCTGGGCGGGCGTGTCGCCGGGGCGGATCGGCGGCGGGCCAGCGAATTGCTGGAGCGATTGGGGCTGTCGCATCGGTTGCGGCACAAGCCTTCGGAACTGAGCATCGGCGAAAGGCAGCGGGCGGCGATCGCGCGGGCGATGATGAACGAACCGGACCTGATCCTGGCAGATGAGCCGACGGGCAATCTCGACCCGGACAACGCGAAGCAGGTGTTCGAGATTCTCAGTGCCTATCACCGAGGCGGGGGGACGCTGGTGGTGGTGACGCACGGCGACATGGCGGATGGCTACGCCGACCGTGTGATTCAGATGCGGGCCGGCCGCGTAATGACCGAGGCGGGGGCAAGTGTGATGCGGTGAGGCGATGGCGTATCGTCACGCGGACACTTCATTACGCTGACGCCGAAGTGAACAGGATCGCGAATCAGGTGAGCCTATGCATAAACGTTTCATGCTGATGCAGCTGATTCTGCTGTGTGCTCTGTGCAGTCGCGCAGCAATGGCGGAGGACTGGCCAACCTACAACCACGATGTGGCCCGCAGCGGGGTGACGAATGAGACGTTGCCCGCCGATCTGCACGAAGTGTGGGTGTATCGCTCGCCGCATCCGCCGCGTGTCGCCTGGCCCGGACCCGCCAAGTGGGATGGCTGGAACAAGGTTTACGACCTGAAGGACCGCACGAATTTTGATGCCGCGTTTCCCGTGGTGGTCGCGGGCGATCGTGCCTACTTTGGATCGAACGTGGATGACAAGGTTTATTGCCTCGATGCCGCGACGGGTGAACAACGCTGGGCGTTCTACACGGAAGGGCCGGTGCGGCTGGCGCCAACCGTGGTGGACGGCCGGGTATATGTTGGCAGCGACGATGGTCATGTCTACTGCCTTGATGCGGTGAGCGGTGAGCTGATCTGGAAGCATCGACCCGGGCCGGAGGATCGTCGCCTTATCGGCAACGGGCGGATGATCAGCGCCTGGCCGGTGCGCACGGGGGTGGTGGTCATGGATGGCGTCGCCTATTGCTGTGCGGGTGTGTTTCCTTCCGAATCGGTCTATCTGTGTGCGATCGATGCGGCGACAGGGCGGCAGTTGTGGCGCACCTCGATGACCGATCTGCCCGCGCAGGGGTATATGCTCGCCTCGGCAACGCGGTTGTATGTGACGACGGGGCGTGATCGGCCGGTGGTCTTCCGACGCGAGAACGGTGAACGCATCTTTCAGATGACGGGCGGACGCGGCGACGGCGGCACGTATGCACTGCTCACGGGTGACACGCTCATCTACGGCCCGGGCAAGACGGGTGAAATGTTCGTCACCGGCGAGCAGCAGCGCGATCAGCTTGCCAGCTTTCAGGGCAACCACATGATCGTGGCTGGTCCCATGTCCTACCTGCAGACCGATACCAAACTCACTGCACTGGATCGGGCGACTTACCTGGATCTGCACACACAACGCCGGGTGGCGACGACGCAGATGAACCAGATTGCCGAACGCATCCGCAAACAGCAGGCGACAATCGATGCGGAGGAACTGCGTGAACTGCGAGCACGGATGATGGCGCTTAGCGCGCGGATCGACGCGCTGTCGCAGCGCATGAACGAGTGCTACAAGTGGGAGCTGCCCACGACGCACAATCATGCACTGATCCTTGCCGGTAACACGCTCTATGCGGGCGGTCAGAATAGTGTCATCGGTGTGGATGCGGTGACGGGAAAGGAGGTCTGGCAGGCCGACGTTGATGGGGCGGCATTGAGCCTGAGCGCCGCCAACGGCCGTTTATACGTGAGCACCGATCGCGGCACGATCCACTGTTTCACGGGGCAATCGCAGTGACCACGCCTGGGAGATGAATGCATGTTCTTCCGCAATCTGATCCTGTTGGTACTGATGCTGGCGATGCCCGCTCACGTGGCGGCGCAAACGTCCGGCACGCTTAAGCCGGTCGCGGGCTGGACGATCGGCGAGTCGCATTTCGATGGCAAACGTCTCATGCCGGCACACGGGCGATGGGTGGGCGTGTTGCGCGGCAACGCGCGGGTGGTCGGCACACAGGTGCAGGCGATCGTGATGGACGGTCGCAGCCACAGCTTTCAGGTGAGCGACAACATCGCCGCGATGGATCTGCCCCGACAGACGCTGACACTGGAGGCCTGGGTGGTTGTGCGACGCCCGCAGCCCTGGGGCGGTATCATCAGCGCGCTGCGTGACAATGGTGATGATGAACGCGGATATCTGCTGGGGTTTCGCAACGATCGCTTTTGCTTCGCGCTGGCGAGTGAAGCGACGGGAAAACTGACCTATCTCGAGGCCGATCGACCCTTCGATACCGCTAAATGGCATCACGTGGTGGGCACATACGATGGCACGACGATGCGGCTGTATGTGGATGGACGGCTGGCGGCCACCTCCACGCAACAGTCGGGTGATGTGCTCATGCTGCCCACCGGCTGGTTCGAACTGGGGGCGTACCGCGACGATGATGAGTTTTTCCCGATGCAGGGCCTGTTGCACGAGGCGTTGGTGTACGACGGCGTGATGAGCGAAACGCAGGTGAAGCGCCGTTACGCTGCGAAGCTCGACAGGCTGCCGGCGGTTGAAACATTGGATGAAGTTTCGCGGCTGCGGGTACACGGCCCATTCGCGCAGTTCGTTTCGGCGGACCAGGTACGCATCAGTTGGGAAACGAGCGAGCCGACGCCTTCGGTGCTGGAGTTCGGCCCCGCGATGGATCAGATGCGCCGGTATGTCGATGCCCAGCCGAAGGTGTCTCACAGCTTTGTATTGAACATCGGGGGCGTGAATGAAAAGGCGGTGCTGCACTACCGGATCATCCAGCCACGTAACGGTGGCGAGGTGAAGACACGCATCTATGATTTTGAGTGCGAATTCAACGATGCAGTGGTGCCCCCGCTGCCAGAACGGCCATCACCGTACCCGGAGGATGATCGCAGTGCGATGTATCGCGCGATTGCGCGGCAGATGATCGATGCGGCGAACTTCCGACGGGGGTACTGCCTTGTGCTCGGCGCGGAGGAAGGACGGCTGGCGTATGAGCTGGCGCGGCTGAGCGACATGCAGATCGTGGCGGTGGAGTCGGACCCCGCCAGGGCACAGACCGCGCGTCGTAAGCTGGATGAGGCAGGCCTGTATGGCACGCGCGTGAGTGTGCTGCATGTGCCGCTGGGCATGGAGGCGAAGCTGCCCTTCGCGCCGTACTTCGCGAACCTGGTAGTAAGCGAGTCGATGCTGCTGCGCGGCGAGCTGCCGTGCTCGTCGGAGGAGGTGTACCGCGTTCTGCGGCCTTACGGCGGCGTGGCGTATCTGGGACAGGCGGCATGGGCGACATCCGGCGCATCAGGCACGCCACGACTGACGGCTGGGGCGCTGGCGCAGTGGCTGCACGATGCGGATGTGTCACAGGGCGAAAGCCGGTGGCTGGAGGAGGGCGGGGTGTTCTGGCTGCATCGGCGTGGGGCGCTGCCCGGCGGTGGGGACTGGTCGCATCAGTATGCCAGCGCGGACAACAGCGCCGCGGGGGGTGATGATCTGGTTGATGATGACCTGCGTGTGTTGTGGTGGGGCAGGCCCGGACCGCGACCGATGCCGGATCGTGGGGCGCGCAATCCCGCGCCACTCTTCACGCACGGCAATCTCTTTGTGCAGGGCAATCGCATCCTTTTCGGGCTGGATGGCTATAACGGCACGGTGCGCTGGTCGGTGCAGGTGCCTGAGTTTCGTCGGGCGAACTTGATCCGCGATTGCAGCAACATGGCGGCCGCACCGGATCATCTTTACATCGCCGGTGGCTCGCGCGCGTTCGCTCTGGAAGCTCAGACGGGCATTTGCAGTCGATCGTTTGAGGTGCCGCCGGTACGTGGCGCGGGGCAGCTTGAATATGACTGGGGCTACATCGGCGTTGTGGGCGATCTTTTGCTGGGCAGCAGCACGGTACGCGGCGGGGCCTATCTGGGCGATGAGGGCGAGTGGTACAACGATGATACCCCCGGTGAGATCGGCAAGGTCGTCAGCGAGAGTTTGTTCGCGTACGACCGCAAGATGGGCAAGCTTTTGTGGACGCACGATGCCGGCGTGGTCGTGAACGCGACGATCACGGTGCGGCGCGACACGGTTTATTTCCTGGAAACGCGCGACCCGGCGCTCAAGCCACGCATCACGGGCCGGTTTGAAGGTAACCTGCCACAGGCGATGCATCTGGTGGCACTTGATCTGGCGACGGGGCAGGAAAAGTGGGCCCGGTCGGTGGATGTGAGCATGTTCCGCTATATGGCGTATCTGGTGGCGGGTGAGGGGGCGATCGTCGCGGCCGGTAGTGATGCCAGGCGTGTCTATCACCTCCAGGCGTACAACGACACGACCGGTGAACCTTTGTGGCAGTACAGCACAGATACACGCAAGAAGCATCACAGCGGCTGGCTGGATCATCCCGTCGTCGTCGACCAGCGTCTCTTTGCCAATCGGCACACGTTCGAGCTGTGCACCGGTGAAGTGCTCCATATCAACGAGTGGGATTTTCATGGCTGCGGCATCATGAGCGCATCCAACCAGACCATGTTCCAGCGCATGAGCTTCCACGGCATGTGGGATCTGGACACCGGTAAACGTAAGGAACTGGCAGGTGTTCGCACCGGCTGCTGGCTGGGACTCATCCCGGCGGGGGGGATGCTGCTGGCGCCCGAATCGAGCGCAGGCTGCTCCTGCACGCACGCCATCCAAACCACGGTAAGCTTTATTCCCAGGAAAAGTGATCGACGGTAGGGGGCTTTCCATGCGACCCGGGTTCGTACATAACGCGTTGGTGCTGGTGCTGGCGTCGCTGGCGGCGGTAGTGATTCTCGTATTGCTCCTGATATGGAACCCGGTGGCGTCATCGACGGAGAAGGCGGAGTCGATCACCGTTTATTGTGCCGCAGGCATTCGCAAGCCCGTCGAGGAGATCGCCAAAGCCTACGAACGCGAGTATGGCGTGCAGGTGCAGTTGCAGTACGGCAGCAGCGGCTCGCTCCTGTCACAGATCGAGGTTAACCCGACGGGCGACCTGTACATCCCCGGCGATGATGATTTCATCACGCCCGCGCGACAAAAGAATCTCGTGCGTGAGATGATCCCGTTGGCCAGGTTCAGCCTCGTGCTGGCGGTCGCGCCGGGCAATCCGAAGAATATCAACGGCATCGACGATCTGCTGCGTGAGGATGTGAAGCTGGGCATCGGCAACGAAACGACGGCGATCGGCAGGAAGACGGCGGCGTTGTTCGCACGCACGGGCAAGGCTGAGGCGTTGCGGGCGACGGTGAAGGTGGTCAAGCCGACGGTCACCGAGATCGCTGCGGACATTCAGGTAGGCGCGATCGATGCCGGTTTCATCTGGGATGCGGTGGCGAAGGAGCGGCAGCTTACGATCGTTCCGCTTGCCGAGGCGGCGGACGCGGAGGCGATGATCCCCGCGCTGGTGTTGACAAGCAGTAAGCAGCCGGCCGCGGCGCTTCGATTCGCCCGCTATCTGGCGGCCCCGGAGAAGGGCCAGCAGGTCTTCGCCGCCAATCATTACGAACCGCTGGGCGTCGAACCCTGGGCGGAACGGCCGAGCATCACACTGTTCAGCGGCGGTGTGAACCGCGTGGCAATCGAGCAAACCCTCGCCCAGTTCGTCGAACGTGAAGGCATCGATCTCAACGTCGTCTACAACGGCTGCGGTACACTCGTGGGCATGATGAAGGCGGGGCAGAAACCTGACGTCTACTTCGCCTGCGATGTGTCGTTCACGCATGATGTGCTGAATCTTTTCAATGCGTTCGAGGATGTCTCCAGCACGCCGATGGTAATGCTGGTACGCAAGGGCAATCCTGAGAATATTCGCACGCTGGCGGACCTTGCCCGTCCGGGTCTGCGTGTCGGCCGGGCCGATGAGCAGCTCAGCGCGCTGGGCGCGTTGACCAAACGGTTACTGGAAGCCGCGAATTTGTACGATGCAGTTAGTGCCAACACTCGCGTTACCTCGCCCACAGCCGACTTCCTTGTCAACCAGCTCAACGCCAGCGGTCAGCTTGATGTGGTGATCGTTTATGAAGCCAACTGCAGCTATGTGCGTGACAGTATGGAAATCGTGCCGATCGATCATCCGCTGGCGCTGGCGGTGCAGCCGATTGGCATGGGGCGGGAGACGCGCTATCCGTTGATCGCGACGCGGCTGATCGAGGCGGTACAATCCGACACTTCCCGGCAGCGCTTCGAAGCCGCCGGTTTTTCGTTCCTCCACCCGGCGAGGCCCGCCGAAACAGTCGCGCCATGACGCAGGTATCGCCCGTTGAATCCGCTACGGTTGAGGCACCGACCGTTCCGCATCGCGTCGGTTCCGATCGGCCGTTCTACATCTGCTTTGGCGTGATCGGCGGGTTTTATGTGCTGTTGATCGTGCTGATGCTCGCCGCCGATGCCTGGCGCGTGGTGTACGATCCGAACATCGCAACATGGACATCACCTCACGCGGTGTTCGCCGCACTGGCCGCGCCGGAGATTCAGTACGCCATCTGGCTGAGCATGATCTCCTGCACGCTCACCACCATCTTTTCCCTGTGGGTGGCAACACCGATCGGCTATCTCATGTCGCGCCACGAGTTTCGTGGCAAGGTGATCGTCGACGCGATACTGGATATTCCCATCGTGCTGCCACCGCTGGTGCTGGGGTTGAGCCTGCTCATCCTTTTTCAGTTCGCGCCCTTTCGCTGGATCAGCGATTACGTGGTGTACGAGGTGCCCAGCGTGATCCTGGCACAGTTCATGGTGGCATGCGCGTTCGCGGTGCGGACGATGCGGACGACGTTCGATCAGATTTCACCACGGCAGGAGCAGGTGGCACTGACGCTGGGTTGCAGCCAAAGTCAGGCGTTTTTCGCGGTGGTGCTGCCACAGGCCCGGCGCGGCGCGATGACTGCCGCCACTCTCGCCTGGGCACGCTCACTCGGTGAGTTCGGCCCGATCCTCATCTTTGCCGGCTCGACGCGTATGCGAACCGAAGTGCTGCCCACCACTGTCTTCCTTGAAATGCAGGCGGGCAATCTGACTGGGGCGCTGGCGGTGTCACTGCTGATGGTTGTCGCAGCAGTGATCGTGCTGGTGCTGGCGCGGTTGTTCGGCCTGCGAAAGGCGGTGGTGCGATGATCTGCGTCAAGGCTCTGACCGTGCGTGTCGGCAGCTTCGCCCTTCGTGATGTCAGTTTCGAGGTACCTGCGCGCGGCTACGCCATCCTCATGGGTCGCACCGGCTGCGGCAAGACTACTCTGCTGGAGTCGATCTGCGGTCTCAAGTCCATCGCCAGCGGCATCATCACGCTTGATGGTGTCGATGTGACGGCACTCAAGCCTGCCGAGCGCGGCATCGGCTACGTGCCGCAGGATGGAGCATTGTTCGATACCATGACCGTCGCTGACCATCTGGGCTTTGCACTGCGAGTTCGGCGATGGTCGCGAAGTGATACCACCCGCCGCGTCGCGGAACTGGCGGAACTGCTCGACATCACCCATCTGCTGCACCGAAGGCCACACGGGTTGAGCGGCGGCGAACGGCAGCGCGTGGCTTTGGGCCGGGCGCTTTCCTTTCGGCCGCGCGTGCTGTGCCTGGATGAACCACTCAGTGCGCTGGATGATGCGACCCGGCGGCAGATGTACGACATCCTGCAGCGTGCCCAGCAGCACGAACACGTCACCACACTGCATGTAACGCATAATCAGGAAGACGCCGACCGCCTTGCCGATACACTGCTGCGGCTGGAGAACGGTGTGGTGATGGATATCCCGTGCCGCTGTTGACCCGATCGCAATTGCATGAAGCTGAGAGCAGGCATGAACGTGACCAGGCTGACGGATGAGGAACGCGCCATTTACGAATGGCAGATGTGGGTGAGTGATTTCGGTGAGGAGGGCCAGCTCAAACTTCGCAACGCCTCGGTCATGATCTCGCGCCTCGGTGGACTGGGGGGTGTGGTGGCGTATGAACTGGCGGCTGCGGGGGTGGGCAAGCTCGTGCTGGCGCATGGCGGCAATCTCAAGCCCAGCGACCTGAACCGACAACTGCTTATGACCTATGACTGGCTGGGTAAGCCGCGCATCGAATCGGCTGTACGACGGCTGCGCGATCTCAACCCACGGCTGGAGATTGTCGCTGTCGGCGAGAATGTCAGCGAAGCCAACGCGGCAGAACTGGTCGCTCAGGCGGATGTCGTCGTCGATTGCGCCCCGCTTTTCGAGGAACGCTTTGCCATGAATCGACAGGCGGTTGCGCAGGGCAAACCGATGGTCGAGTGCGCGATGTACGACCTGGAAGCGACGATCACGACGATCCTGCCCGGCCGTACACCGTGCCTCGCGTGTATCTGCCCCGAGGTGCCACCCACATGGAAGCGACAGTTCCCCGTCTTCGGCGCGGTGTCCGGCACCGTGGGCTGCCTCGGCGCGATGGAGGTGATCAAACTGATTGCCGATTTCGGTGAACCCCTGACGGGTCGGATGCTGCGTCTGGACCTTCGCTGCATGAAAATGCAGACACTTAAACTCTGGCGCGACCCGGCGTGTTCGGTCTGTTCGGGGATATGAGTGTTAACGCCATGGGGCGAAGAAAACGACAGTAGGGGAGGGGATGGCGTTGTCTTAGATGAAAGCTATACGAAAGCCAAAACTGAGACATCGTTCTGCATAAATGCGCCCTGACGTTAACCTTACTCCGCCACATCCACAATGTGAGCCTCAAGCTTTGCCAGGTCGAGCAGCGCGACGGTGCAGCGGTCGGTCAGCCAGCCGCAGCATTCGCCGGGGTTAAGGTAGAGTGTATTGCCGCGCTTTTCGTTGACGATGTTGTGCGTGTGGCCGGTGATGATTACATCGACACCCTGCATGTCCGCGGGCTTGAGCCAGTCGATGAAGTGGTGCATCACGATGGTGCGGCCGGCCAGTTGCACGCGCAGCGGACCATCCACGAGATTGGGCAGCACCTGCTTGAGTCCCGCGCGTTCACCATCGTTGTTGCCATACACGCAGTAGAGCGGTGTACGCAGCACATCGGGTGCGATCAGCTTCGCGGCGAAAGGGGCGACGTAATCGCCCGCGTGGAAGATCGCCCCGACCTTCATGCGTTCGAACATCGCCACCGCGCGACGGAACGTGGGAAGTCGATCGTGCGTGTCGCTGATGACTCCAACGAGCATGGCAACCTCCAGCGTGGGGTGAACCGTTTCGTGACAAGTGGCACCGCACGAAGCTGCAAGCGATGCGGCGCAGGCGGCGATTAATTTACATCAGCCGTCGATCGGATGCGTCGGCGTGTCGAGCGTGAGCTGGTAGAGCACCAGGTCCAGCCACCGGCCGAATTTGAATCCGACCTGTGGCATGTACGCCACGCGTGTGAAGCCGAACGTCTCGTGCAGCCGAATGCTTGCCTCGTTCTGGGAATCGATCGCGCCGACCAACACGTGCAGGTCCTGTTGCCGGGCGTGGGCGATCAGCTCGGTCAGCAGCGCCCGGGCGACACCTCGCCGCCGGTAGGGTGCCGCCACGTACAGCGAGTGCTCGACAGTGTACTTGTAGGCCGGGAAGTTGCGAAACGGCCCGTAGCTGGCAAAGCCCATGAGTGTGCCGTCGTCATCCATCGCGCCGAGCACCGGGTGGCCTGCCTGCTGCTTGGCCTGGAACCAGGCGGCGACCATCTCGGCTGAACGCGGGGCATAGTCGTACAACGCCGTCGAGGTCGCGATCACCTCGTTCAAGATCGCCCGAATGGACTCCAGATGTCCGACCTGGCACGGCTCGATCCGCATGACGGCGGAGTATACCCGGCCCCACGGCCAACGCCGTCCTGAGCGAAGCGATGGGCGGGGCCGCCGCGACACCCTCCAGTCGTGCTACAATGCCCCATCATGGCCCTGTACAACTTCCATCGCGTGCTCATCGCCGCGTCGATCCTCTTCGATGCGGGCTTTTCCGTCTGGTGCTGGCGCATGTACGAGCGGACCGAAGAGGCGATCTACCCCGTCATGCTGGTCGGCTCCTCGATCCTTGTGATCGCTTTCGCCTTTTACCTGGTGCGGTTCAACCGCAAGGTTCGCGAACTGACGGAACGGTCGGCATGAGCGATCGACTGGCGCAACTGCTGAAGCTGCACGAGGCGGATCCGGTCGACCCTTTCTGCACCTACGCGATCGGGCTGGAGTACGCCAAGGCCGGCCGACACGACGAGGCACTCGCCTGGCTGGACAAGACCATCGGGCTGGATGACCGTTACTGCTACGCCTATTTCCAGAAGGCCCGGCTGCTCATCGAACGCGGCGACGAAGCGACCGCCCGACAGGTTCTCCAGGACGGCATGCAGGCGGCCCGGGCGGCGGGTGATGAACACGCCTACGGCGAACTGGCGGGGCTGCTGCAGACGCTGGCATGATCGCGCGGGGACTCAGGAAATCCTCGGGTACGGGCACTACGTCCCCATTTGTTTGGTGGCGGTCCTACAATTGTCGCCATGAGCGATTTGTGGGCGCAACAGCGTGAAGAGAATCGGCGGTTCGCCGAGCCGTTGGCGGTGCGGATGAGACCGCGCACGCTCGATGAGTTCATCGGACAGGAGCATTTCCTGGGGCCGGGGAAGATGCTCCGCCGGATGCTCGAAGCCGATCGCATTACCAGCGTGATCTTCTACGGCCCGCCGGGCACGGGCAAAACCACGCTCGCCCAGCTCATCGCCCACTACACCAAACGCCACTTCGAGCAGGCCAACGCCGCGTCGATCGGCGTCAAGGAAGTGCGGATGGTGCTGGATGACGCCCGCAAACGGTTGGAACTGAACCGTCAGCGCACCATCTTCTTCCTCGATGAAATCCACCGCTTCAACCGTGCCCAGCAGGATGTGCTGCTGGGCGATGTGGAACGCGGCATTGTTACGCTGATCGGCGCGACCACCGAGAATCCCTTTTTCTCCATCAACTCTCCGCTGGTGAGCCGGTCGCAGATTTTTGCGTTTGAGCCGCTGACGGAGGAGCAGATCAGGGAGGTGATCCGCCGGGCATTGACTGATGAGGAACGCGGCTATGGTAGGCTGGACATCCGCATCACCGATGAGGCGCTGGACCACTGGGCGACCGTGAGCGATGGCGATGCCCGCCGGGCGCTGACAGCCCTGGAAATCGCGGTGCTGTCCGGGGGAGCGAAGCCTCAGGAAGCGCGACTCGGCGAAGTGGCAGGCACAGCCCCCGGCACAGCCGGGCAGGCCGGCCCGATCATCATCGACCTGGAGGTGGCTGAGCAATCGGTGCAGCGCAAGGCGATTGTGTACGACCCGACGGGCGATGAACACTACGATGCCGCCAGCGCGCTGATCAAATCGATGCGGGGCAGCGACCCGGATGCCGCGGTATACTGGGTGGCACGCATGCTCGAGGCGGGTGAGGATCCCCGCTTCATTGCGCGACGGATCGCGATTCTTGCCAGTGAGGACATCGGCAACGCCGACCCGAACGCCATTCATGTGGCGGCGGCAGCGTATGCGATTACCGAACGCGTCGGGATGCCCGAATGCCAGCTCACCCTGGGGCAGGCGGCGATTTACATGGCCACCGCGCCCAAGAGCAACGCTTCCGCCCTGGCGATCTGGCGAGCCATGAAGGACGTGCGCGAGGGACGAACCATCCCCGTGCCCAAACACCTGCGCGACACCCACTACAAGGGTGCGGAAAAACTGGGCCACTCCGGCTACCAGTACGCTCACGACAGCCCCACGGGCTACGTCCCGCAGGAATACCTCGGCGTCGACAAAACCTACTACGAACCCACCAACCGGGGCTACGAACAACGCATCAGCCAATACCTGGCCTGGATCCGCCAGCAAAAAGAAGCGGGGGAGTAGCCACGAAGACACGAAGGGCAGGGGGAAGATATTCAACGCCAAGGAAGTAAGGAGACGCCAAGGAGCCAAGAGAAGGTCTGGGAGCATGACGAATCAAGAGCTGAAATCGGATGACGAATGATGGGTGAGAATGGTTTCAGGCATCATTATTTCCTCCCAATCCCTTGGCTTCCTGGATTCTTGGCCCCTTGGCGTCCAGCACTGGCTTTCTGCCTTCCTTTGTGCCCTTCGTGTCTTCGTGGTTCCCCGTAAACTTTGCACTTGCACCGTGGAGTTGGTCGAAGCAGATCGCAGGTGGGTCTTGTTCGGCAAGGAGATTGAGTGATGGTGCTGTCATCGCAGATGCCGCGGGAGGGGGTGTCGCGGCGGCACATGGTGTCGCGTCGGCGTCGCCGGCGGTCGAAACTGCCGTTGCTGGTGGTGGTTGTGGCCCTCGGCGCGGGCGGGTGGTACTTCTTCGGACGGGACCGTGACGAGGCACCCGCCGACGGTGACAACGCTGCGCTCGCCGCGATCGTGACGGACAACCCGACCCACGCCTCGCCGGTGCCGCATATCGGTCAGCCCGACCCGTCGCCGGTCCGGTCACAGCCGCAGCCGCAACCTCAACCACAGCCGCAGTTCCAGCCGCAGCCCCAGCCCGTACCGCCGCCGCAGCCGACCCCGACCGTGAATGAGCAGCGGACACCGCCGCGGCCGACCCGTACCCCCGTCAACCCGACCGAGACCTTCCAGCCCAACCTGCCTGACAACCCGGCCACCGCCTCCGCCACCCAGACGCTCATCCGCCAAGGGATGAAGCTGATCGAGACGGGTGACTTGGTCAAGGGCCGTGATACGCTCAACCGCGTGCTGCTGGACTACGCCCGGGAGCTGAACCCGCACGAAGAGCAGATAGTCCGCGACACCATGGCCCGTGTGAACCGGACGCTGGTCTTCTCAAAGACGATCGCGCCGGGTGACCCGCTTGTGGACAGCTATACCGTGCAGTCGGGTGATCGGCTGGTGCGCATCGCCCCGGTCTACAAGGTGCCGTACCAGATCATCGAGCACATCAACGGCATCAGTGCCAACCGCATCCAGGTGGGGCAGACACTCAAAGTCATCAAAGGCCCGTTCCACGCGGTGGTGGTGAAGCACGCCTTCCGGCTGGATCTGTATCTGGAGGGACCGGACGGCCGACCAGTCTATATCACCAGCTACACCGTGGGGCTGGGCGAAGCCGGCTCCACGCCGCTGGGCCTGTTCCGCATCGGACGCAAGAGCGAGGACCCGGGCTGGACAAACCCCCGCACCGGCGAGACCTTCAGCCCCAGCGACCCACGCAACCCCATCGGTGAATACTGGCTGGAGCTGACCGGTATCGAAGACCAGACGAAAGACCTCAGGGGTTACGGCATTCATGGCACCATCGAACCCGATTCCATCGGGCGCGAGGCATCCATGGGCTGCATCCGCATGCGCGATGATGATGTGCAGATGATCTTCAACATGCTGGAGACGGGCGTCTCCACTGTCCGCATCGTCCCCTGAACCGCTTGCATCTTCGCGCAGTCGCTCAACAACCCGCGGACCGCCGATCCTTATCCGCGCAACACCGGCAGTGTTACCTGCTTCTGCAGTTGCGACACCGGCTGCGCGATCAGGTCATACCCATCCGCTGCCGTAATCTGGCACCGCACCACCTCGCCCGGGGCGAGTTTTTCGCGCGACTGCACGTAGGTGACGCCGTCGATCTGCGGCGCCTGCTGATAGGTTCGCCCGATGTAGAGTTTTCCGCCCTTGCTTACGCCCGCCGTCGCCCGGCCCCGCGACTGCGTGGGCGCATCGATGAGCACATCGAACTGCCGTCCCTGAGTCGCCATCGCCTCGTTGCGAGCGAACACCAGTTCCTGCTGGACCGTCATCAGCTCGTCGATGCGGGCTTCGATGACCTCGTCCGGCACCGCGAGTCCGTTGCGGTGCATCGTGCCGGCAGGCGTGCCTGGCTCAGGCGAGAAGGGGAACACGCCCATCGCGTCGAACCCGAAATCACGCACGAACCGGACCAGTTCCTCGTGCTCAGCATCCGTTTCGCCCGGGAAGCCGCTGATGAACGTCGTGCGGATGGCGATGCCTGGTACGCGGTCGCGCAGCTTCGTCAACAGCGTTTCGATCAGTCTGCGGCTGGTACGACGCCGCATCGCATCCAGCACACGATCGTTGATGTGCTGTAGTGGCATGTCGATGTACTTGACGATGTGCTCCAGCCGAGCGATCGCGTCGATCATCTCGTCGGTGAAGCAGGAGGGGTAAGCGTACATCAGCCGCAGCCACGCCCCGCCCGGTCCCTGGGACGCCGCCTCGCGGTTGATCGCTTCGAGCAGCCCCGCCAGCCCCGGTTCATAGCCGATGTCCTGACCGTAGCTGGTCGTGTCCTGGCCGATCAGGTTGATCTCGAACGCACCGTCGGCGAACAGCTCGCGCATTTCCGCGAGGATCGACTCCACCGGTTTGGATCGCATCTTGCCGCGAATGGAGGGGATCGTGCAGAACGCGCAGTTCTGGTTGCACCCCTCGCTCATGCGCAGGTAGGCGTAGTGGCGCGGGGTGAGCCGCAACCGGGCGGCATCCGATTCGAAATAGCCCGTTTCCTTGATCCCGCGAGCGCGCTTGGCGACCGTCGCCGTACCCGCGATCGATGAGTAGACCGGTAGTGATGTGTCAGCCTCCCGACCGCGCTTTTCCGACTGAGCCGGGCCGCGCACCGCCTCGACGATCCGGTCCCGGTCGAACACGCCGATCATCGCGTCAATGTCGGGACACCAGTCCAGCATCTTCGCCCGGTGTCGCTGCACGAGGCAGCCCGCCACCACGATGCGCTTGCACGAGCCGGCCCGCTTCAGTTCGGCCGCCCGGTTAATCTCCTCGATCGACTCCAGCCGCGACGCTTCCAGGAAGCCGCAGGTGTTGATCACGATCGCGTCGGCCTCGGCCTCGTCGGCGATGGGCATCAACCCATCTTCCGCCAGCAGGCCCAGCATCTTCTCGCTGTCGACCAGGTTCTTCGGACAGCCCAGACTGACAAACGCCACCGTCCGAATCGGCTCGGTTCTGGTCGTGGCGGTCTTACGCTCGGGGGATTTCTTACGGCTCACGGCCGGTATTGTAGACCGACTTTCCCCACAAGCGAACCGACACACGAACCCGCATAACCGCCCCGGCGGGATTCACTTCCGCGTCGCGCCGGGTGTAAACGACTGTGCCAGACGCAAGAGGTCCGAATTGCCCGGGTCATACCGGATCGGGTAGTGGTTGCCTGACAATACGATGGTTGCCGGCGAGCCGGTCTCCCATCGGTCGGTCGTGATGTGCCCGTCGACGTAGCTCATGACGTTGACCTGCGAGCCGTGCCAGGTGCCCGGCGGGTCGATCCATGCCGGGCCATTGGGCGCCTGCATCGGAAGCAGGTTGAATGACCCCAGGTTCCACCCGCGCATGTCGTACTCTTCCAGGAAGGTGAAGGTGGCGGAGGGAGAGGGAACCTCCTCCATCTTCATCGCCGGGATGACATAGTTCTTGACGAACTCCATACCGCCGACGTAGTCGTTGATGGAATAGCTTCGTTGATAGGTTTCACGAGGTTCGGTCGGGCAACGGTAGATCCGCAGATCGCGGGCATAGTTGAACATCGTCCCGTCGCGGATGGGCTGGATGCCCGTTCCCGGCTCGACCCAGTTGTTCCTGGTCCCCGGGGTGGGATCCACCAGATTGCCGTTGTGGTCGTGCGCGTAACCCGCCCACGCGATGTTGAGTTGCCGCAGATTGCTGCCACACTCCACCACCTGCGCTTTCTCGCGGGCGTTGTGCAGCGCAGGCAGCAGCAGTGCGATCAGCAGTGCGATGATCGCAACGACCACCAATAGCTCGATCATCGTGAAACCGAACTTTTTCATAGGACCCCCTTTCATTGGATACGAGCGGTAGTCCCGCTGATGGATGCGGGATGGGCGGTCATGATCGGCGACGGATCACGAGCAGTGCCCCACAGGCAACGAATGCCAGGCTGGCCGGCTCGGGAATAGTCGAGACACTCACATCGGCAAAGTTTGATAGGAAATTGGTTCCCTGGATCATCTGCGAGCCCAGCGAGATGCGGAAATCATCCAGCGACTTGCCAATGTTGCCGACGATGGCTGCATTGTTCCCACCGCCGTAGGTTTTGTTGAACTTAACGGAATAAGAACCGTCGGCGTCGAGGGTCAGATCAACGATCAGTGGGTCATTGATGCTGATGGAGGAGTCAAAGATGTAAGCGGCATCGATGGTTTCCTGGCCCTGGGTGGTGCCGCGACGGATATTGAACGCGTATGAGGTTCCGTTGGAGGCGAGGTTGATTTCGACGCCGATGCCGAACAGGTTGGCATTGTGAAAACTGCTGGGGAATGCTGCCGCGATGGCAGGATCGGACAGCATGATGAGCGAGTTGCCCATGGTGTTACTCAGCGCGCCGCGCAAAATGCCCGTACCGGTACCGACGATGGTCGCACCGGTGAAGGTGACACGAACGGTGGAACCTGCGGCGAAGGAATCGATGGACTTGATGCCGCCGACATTCCATGCGTCGTTGGCGTTGGCGAGAGTGAGAATGCCGCCGAACTCGGTATGAGCGGTGCCCATCGCGGCCTGATTGGCGGCGAGCCAGTGCCCGCCGATGCCATCATTGGTCAGAACGTTTCCATCGGTGAACGAGTCGCTGAACAGGAGAGCAGCCTGTACCTGGCTGACGGCGAGAAGCAACAGGAGCACGGCGGCAATGGTGGTCATTCGCATCATGGTCAAACCTCCTCTGGGAAATGAAAAAGGAAACGTGGGTGGGTCCGCTATTCAGTCCGGACGACCCACACGAAATAGATTCATCATTTCATCCGCGGACAAAGCGCGGCTGAAAACCATCACTTCATCGATCTCGCCATCAAAGGAACGCGCATCCTGGCGCGGGCCCGAAGTGCCGATGAACAGGTCGGTCACCAGGTCGTTGCGCTGACGCGTCTTTTTTCGAACATCCAGAAGTTGGCCATCCAGATAGAAGCAGACACTATTGCCATCGTCGACAACGGCGACATGCTGCCAGCGCTCATCGTCCCATCGAAGCACGTTGTCGAGGTAAAAAACGTCGGCGAAGTCATCGGTACCGCTGAGCCATTGCAGTCCAAGTCGTCCCCGTGCGTTGAACGGGCCACCATCGCGTTCGCCGAAGGCAGCCAACTGGTACTGGATGGTCAGGTCGTCGGTTTGGCTTCGACGTGCCACGATGTGGCCGCCCAGCGCACCACCGGGCCGGCGAATCCAGGCAGCGACGGTGATCGGTCCGCGGATGTTCAGCGCATCATCGTGCGGCACACGGATGTGATCCATGTTCCCACGATTCAGACGCAGGGCGCGACCCTGCTCGAATCGTCCCGCGACACGCTCGCCGCCGATGATCGTGCCGCGGAGCCTGCCGAAGGTGCTCCCGGCGACATTGGTTAGCGAACCGTTATCCTCCTCGTCGTCGAAAGTGTAGTAGGCCACGAGCGAGGGATCGCGGCGAAGCATCTGACTATGAGCGAACCAGCGGCGATAGGGCGTGATGGGGTTGACGCGTGCCTCCATTTCTTCGTGCCGGACGAAGGTGGAGGGTGCCAGATCAACGGGTGTGATACGTGTGCCCTGCGCGTCGATGATGCGAGCCTGGTTCGCTTCCACAATCTCACCTGCGACATCGCCCTGCATCGCGGAGGCGGGGCTGATGCGAACGCGGCCGGCGAACACATGGGTGTGCGTTTCCCCTGAGGGCAGGACGTATACGCCGAACTCAGTGCCGATGTCGACGACAAGCGCCCCGGGCGTGCGGATGGATAATCCCTCGCTGCCCGGTCGACAGTAGCCCACGAGTTTGCCCCGTGTGAGGCTGCCGGCGTTCTCCGCTTCCAATGCGAAACGGGCCGGGCCTTCGATGACGATACTCGCGCCACTGTGCATCCGGATTTCGGCGAGACCAGCCAGCAGTTCATACCCGCCTTGTTTGAGCGTGTCGCCCGGCAGAAGGGACATGCCGTCCGCCCATTGGGTATCGACCTGTTGCACGAGTGTCGCCACCGCGCGGGTTTCCGTGGCGATCGATGTGGGCGACGCCGAGGTGGGACCGGAGGCGTGGAACAACGGCATCACCGCGAAGATGATGAGTGCCGCCAGTGCGGCTGCCGCTCCGTACACCACGAACTTCGGAATGACGATGTGGCGCGCCGGCGGACGATCATCCTCCCTTGCATGCCACAGATCCACATCGAGAGGACATGCGGATGGACGCAGTTGCGCAAGCTGTTGTTCGCGCAGGCGGCGGGCGCGTTCTTCCTGTTCCAGAACCTCCAGCAGGATCGAAGCTGGTTCCGCCGTTGAATCATCCTGCCGCACCGCGCCGAAGTGAAAACGCAGCAGCGCGTGTGCAGCGGTGAAGCGAATATAGATCGCCCGGGCTGCTGCATCCTCGCGCAGCAACGCATCCAGCCGTCGCCACTGCTCAGCATCCAGACCACCATCGGACTCCGCCAGTGCGATCAGGAGCGAGGTGAGTTCGGATTGGTCATGCGTTTCATTCATGAACGCCCTGCATCTTCGCTTCGATGCATCGCATCAGCGCCAGCCGCAGCCGATGCAGCGTCACGGCGAGCGATCCAGCTGAACGATTGATCGTTTTGGCCAGGGATTGCAGCGATTCGCCGGCGCTATAGCGGCGTCGAAGCAGTTCACGCTGCCTGTCGGGCAACCTGGAAAGACAATCCGCCAGCGCGACGTGTCGGCCGTCCTCCTCGTGGTATTCGCTCACCTCCCTCGACAGGGTGTGCAGTAGCTCATCGCTGAAGATGACATGATCGCGGCCCAGCTTCTCACGATGGGCGAGTACCTGCAGATAGGCGATGCGAAAGGCCCAGGCGGTAAAGTTCGTTCCTTCCTCGAACTCCCCAGCCTTTTGCCACATCACCAGATTGGTGTTCTGAAGCACATCATCCGCGTGGTCGGCATTGCCCAGCAGGGAATAGATGAAGGCATACAGCCGACTCTGGCACCCCGCGTAGAGCTGAGCGAACGCCTGACTGGGCTGTGTCTGCCTGTCCATGCCGGCCCCCAGGCGGCAGAAAGTTCAGTTGCCGCCCCTAGTGAATAGGGCGCGATCCGCAGAGATTAACAGAAGTGTGAAAAAATCGAATGCCGCAGAAGATTGGAAAGATGGAACCGTCGTACAGACAGAAGGTTACCATTGCACGGATAAAACACACGTGCAGTACGAGACGATGTGACTTGTCGCACTAGACGCCCCTGCATCACCTGGCGCGCTACTGTCCCGAATGGATCATTAGCGCATCATCCCCCGCCGCCGCCCGTTTGGTCGGGTCGCTCACCTCCACGGCGTCGCCATCCAGGAACAGACTGTCGGTGGTGAAGGCGGCGCTTTGTCCGTACTGAGTCTGGTCGAGCACGCTTGTTTCAAGATGGTCAACGTGGTTGTCATTCCAGACGACCGCACCGCGCCACTCCCCGGGGTTCGTGGTCCAGACACTCTGGGCGGCGTTGGGATCGCCATCGGCGTGAATGTTGCGGTCGCTCAGAATCGCGGCGAGAGAATTGGCCGTGTCCCGCCATTCGTTGATGCGCTGACCGACACGTTCGTCTTCGGGATTCACATGCAACATGGCGTAGGAGTAGTTCGCGGCTGTGAGGGGCGTGTCGGGTTGCCACTCGGCGAGCGTCTCAGCTGGTGAGATGATGTACATAGGGGTGACGTAGTTTCCTTCGAGCAACACCTGAAAGCGTGCTTCAACGGTCAGATCGACCGGCTGTCCATTTGTATTAAGACCGGGATAGAAGCCGTTATTGTCAGCCGACCAGAGGACAAGACTTTGATGAATGCCGCGCACGCGGTTTATGTTTTCTACGCGCCTGACGGTGCAAATGGAACAATTCATTGCCGGGATCGGGATAATCAGCCCCACGAGTATCAGGACGGTGACCATCACGACCGCCAGTTCCAGCAAGGTGAACCCGCGTTGACATGACATGGCAGCTCTCCGGACTGAGGAGACGCGAGTCAGAAGGGCGCGTCTCCTCGACCATTATCGTCGATCAGCGGGCGATCACCAAATGTTTCAATGATCGAGATCGTGATGGTGCTCGCCGTGGCTGTGGCTGTGCCCCGCGTGGCTGTGGTCGTGGGTTTGGGATTCGAAGAAGGCAACCGCCCATGCCAGGGCCACCCCGATGAGCAGGGCGGTGGAGAGCTTGAGACGGTCGTGGCGGTGGAACTGCAGTTCGGGCAGCAGGTCGCTCAGGGCGATGCACAGGAACGTGCCGGCTGAGAACGCCAGGGCGGCGCTGACAAAGGCGTTGCCCTCCAGCGCCAGCCAGGTCTCGCCCATGACCGATTGCGCCAGGTAGAAGAGCGCGATGCCCAGGACGAGCGTGAGGGCGAACAGGCCGTTGACCACATGCCGCCAGAGCATGGACCAGCCTCCCAATCCCATGAGTGTGGTTAAGGTCATGGAGTCGAAGGGTTTATGGAGCAGGATGACGAGGAAGACGGCCAGTCCCGCGAAGATACCGTGGCCGCCCACCTGCGTCTCGATCGCCGCCGCCAGGGCGATGCCATCGACGATGCTGTGCAGCGTCAGGCCGACCGCGGCCCCGCTCCAGGTGAGCGGGGTGCCGGCCACCGCACCGTCAGCGGGGTGATGGTGGTCGTGCCCATGATGATGGTGATGGGCGTGCCCGTGGTTGTGTCCGCAGTGGGTGTGCTCGTCCCCGGCGGGTGACGATTTGGCCGGGGCGGCTCCCTCTGGGCTGTAGGTCTGGATGCTCTGCTCGCGCATCGCCTCGGCGGCGGCCAGCTCATCCGGGGCGTCGTGGTGGTGGAAGCTGAAGAACCGCTCGATGAAGAACATCGCCAGCAGGCCCACCAACAGCCACTGCACCGCCGATACCGTCGCTGCCTCCGGCCCGGCCGGGTTCTCCAGAATTGCGTGCGGCAGCAGCAGCAGCACCGCCACCGCCAGCATGAATCCGGAAACGAAACTGATCGCCAGTTGCACCCGATTATGGGTTAGGCGGATGAGCATGGGCACCATGCCCCCGGCCAGTGAAGCCGCGAGAATGAGGCTACAATAAAGGGCGATCAGGGCGGGTGTCGGCATTGAAAGGCATCGACTGCGTGAACGACTTTTGTGTGTCTACGCAGTATCGAGTAGACCGGTTCGCAGTTCAAGCCGCCAGGGCGACCCGATAGGGGCTTTGAGAAGACTTTGGTGAAAAGTTTTTTGTGGCAGGGCTTGCCCGATTCGGCCAAGTGATGTAAAACACCCTAGCGACCGGGCCGGTCTGGGCCTGGCTCCGCAGGGGTCGGACGCATCCGTTCGGCCATCACTCAGTAGCCGATTCGGGGGGTTGACGGGCTGGCTCGGCCCATGGGCGGGGCAGACGCGAACCTTTCGATGGCGATCAAGTGTTGCCGAGAATGTCCTGATGGTCCGGCCGGGAGCGCGGCTGGCTGCGACAGCGAACCGTTCGCTGACCGCTCCTTGATATGGATGGCCTGTCGCGGGGGCTTCACCACCTGATGGATGGTGGTTGTGGGGGCTGAATCCGCCTTACCCAGCCGATGTGCCGCGCCAAGGCAGCTTCTCTTGTCGATCCGCAGCCGTCCGGTTGCGGCGGCGGAGTACCCGCCCGACGACGATCCTGATTTCCCATTGTCCGATGGATGCCCCGGCTCCGTGCCGGCCGGCACGGGACAAAACCTTTGATCCTGCAATGACACAACAACTGAAAACCGGTATCCTCGACTTGTCCGATAACGGGCATGGTCGCCTGCGATTGCTCGACAAGACTCTCGTCGCCGAGCCGGACGACCCCGTCGTGCCCGGTCGGCTGATCGAGCAACTGCAACTGCGACCGGGGCTGGAGCTGGAGGTCGAGCTGGGCGGCCCGTACGGCAACGGCCAGAACAACGGGGCAGGTGGCGGCCGCAACCGCAAGAAAAAGAACAAACGCCGGTCCAACCCCATCTCCCCGAACGCCCGAACTGTCGCCCATATCCGGCGGATCGAGGGCGCGGAGGTGCAGGACTACCTCAAGCGGCCACGCTTCGAGGATCTGACCACCATCGACCCGCAGCCCCGGCTGACGCTGGAGTACCCCGGCTGTCCGCCGGCCTGTCGGCTGATCGACCTTTTCTGCCCGATCGGCTACGGCCAACGGGCGATGATCGTCTCACCCCCCAAGGCAGGTAAAACGACGCTGCTGCAGAACATCGCCTTCGCCATCGAACGCAACCACCCCGAGGTGGAGGTGATCGCGCTGCTCATCGACGAGCGGCCGGAGGAAGTGACCGACTTCCGTCGCAACGTGCCCTGCACCGTGCTGGCCAGTTCCAACGACCACACGCCGGAGAAGCATGTGCGGCTGGCGATGCTGGCGATCGACCGCGCCAAACGCATGGCGGAGAGCGGTCGCGATGTGGTCATCCTGCTCGACTCGCTCACGCGACTGGGCCGGGCGTTCAACAACGCCCCGGGGCTGGCGCAGTCCGGCCGCACGATGTCCGGCGGGCTGGACTCCTCTGCCCTGGCGATCCCCAAGCAGCTTTTCGGTGCTGCCCGCAAGTTCGAGGAGGGCGGGTCGTTGTCCATCATCGCCACCGCGCTGATCGACACCGGCTCCCGTGCCGACCAGATCATCTTCGAGGAGTTCAAGGGCACGGGGAACATGGAGCTGATCCTCGACCGCAAGATTGCCGAGCAGCGCGTCTTCCCCGCGATCAACCTCGCCGCCAGCGGCACGCGAAAGGAGCATCTGCTGCTGAGCGAACCGGAGCTGCAGACTATGTCCGCGCTTCGCCGCCGTCTGCTGAACATGCAGCCAGTGATGCAGGTCGAACAATTGCTCAAGGCCCTGGAACGCTTCAAGACCAACGCCGAACTTGTCGGCGCCCCACAAAGTCCGGCCAACGCATAAGTGCGTGGACCTAGTGCGTGGACCTAATATGCACACGACATCTGCGCCACGTCGGCATCAGCGACGCTGTGTCAACGCGTTGCCTGCAATGCGCAGGTCTTCGACGAGGTCTTCAAACATCTGATGGCGTGTGGGGCTGTCCGGGGCGCGGAGGATGCCGGAGGGGTCGATGGTGGCCATTGATTTTGGCGACCAGCGGGACTGGAAGATCGTGCCGCGTAACTGGATGACGTGGAAATCGTGGCCGAAGAGGGTTTGGGCGGCAGTGGCGCCCAGCGCGATCAGGACTTCAGGTTTCACCAGTTCGATTTCTGCTTCCAGCCAGGGGCGGCAGGCGGCGATTTCGCGTGCATCAGGTCTTGCGTGAATGCGGTGCTTGCCGCGCGGGATGAACTTGAAGTGCTTGACCGCGTTGGTGATGTAGCTTTTCAGCGGGTCGATGCCCGCTTCTGTCATGGCGCGTTTGAGCACATTGCCCACTGCCCCGACGAACGGGCGGCCTTCCTTGTCCTCCTCGCTACCGGGCTTTTCGCCGACGAGCATGATGCGGGCGGTACGAGCACCCTGACCGAAGACGGTTTGAGTGGCGTGGCGATAGAGATCGCACCCCCTGCATGCTCCCGCGGCTGCTTCGAGCTTGCCCAGCGTGAGCCTGCCTTCGGGGAAGTAATCCGCCGCCGAGCGTTTTTTTGCGGGCCAGATCATGGGGCGTCCTCTGCCTGATGATAGGCAGAGGAGGTAGTGCAAAGTTGCAGTGATAGCAGTTTGTCCCGCGATTGCCGTTGTAGGGTGTTCCTCAACTTTGAACTTTGCACTTTGAACGTTGCATTTCCTTCACTCTTCCATGGGCGCGAAGCCGTGGCGCATGGTGTTTTCGGTCGTCACGCGGGGCTGGACGAAATGGAGCAGATAGTCGGGGCCGCCGGCCTGTGAGCCTGCGCCGGACAAGCCCATGCCGCCGAAGGGTTGGCGGCCGACCAGGGCGCCGGTGATCTTGCGGTTGAGGTAGAGATTGCCCACCTGATACTCGCGCTGGGCACGTTCCAGATGAGAGGGGGTGCGACTGAAGAGGCCGCCTGTGAGCTTGTAGCTGGTACTGTTGGCGACGGCGAGCGCCTCATCGAATGTTTTGACGCGGATCACGGCCAGCACGGGGCCGAAGATCTCTTCCTGAGCGAGCCGATGGTCCGGGTGAATGTCGGTAAAGATGTGCGGGCCGACGAATGGCTTGGGAATGGGCATCTCGGGCAGCGGGTGGGGTGGTTCGATCGCAAGCGCGAGCCTGCCTTCCTGCTTGCCGATTTCGATGTAGTGACGAATCTTCGCAGCGGCTTCGTCGTCGATCACCGGGCCGATGTCGGTGCTTGGCTCACGCGGATCGCCCAGTCGCAGTGTGCGCGTCGAGGCGACCAGGCGCGACACAAAGGTGTCGTAAATGTCATCCAGCACGATGGCGCGACTGCACGCGGAGCACTTCTGCCCTGCGAAACCGAAGGCTGAATCGCGTACGCCGATGACGGCTTCATCGAGGTCAGCGGAGGAATCGACGATAATTGCGTTCTTGCCGCCCATTTCGCAGACGACACGCTTGACCTGCTCCTGTTTGTCACTGGTGACGCCGGCGGCCGCGATGATGTCCAGACCCACCGCTTTGGAACCAGTGAAGGCAATGATCGCCACACGCGGGTCGCGCACCAGCTTCGCGCCGACCGTTTCGCCCTGTCCGGGCAGGAAGTGCAGCACGTCGCGCGGCATGCCCGCCTGCCACAGCATTTCGCACATGCGTTTCGCGATGTAGGGCGTCTGCTCGGCGGGCTTGACGATCACGGTGTTACCGCTGACCAGCGCCGCGACGGTCATGCCGGTACAGATGGCCAGCGGGAAGTTCCACGGGCTGATGACCACGGCGACACCGCGGCCCTGATACCAGCGCAGGTTGATTTCGCCGCTGTAGTGTCCCATGCGCTTCGGGCTGAACGTTTCGATGGCATCGCGGGCATAGAACTCGCAGAAGTCGATCGCCTCGCATACATCGGCATCGGCCTCACGCCAGGTCTTGCCCGCTTCCTGGATCATGATCGCAGCCAGCTCATCGCGATGCTGACGCATGATCGCGGCCACATCGCGCAGACGCTGGCTGCGTTCGTGCAAAGGAGTGTCACGCCATGCGGGAAACGCCTTCGCCGCCGTTGCGACGACCGCATCGGCCTGCTCGACCGTGGCGTCGCTGGCGATTCGTTCCACACGCGCGGCGCGCACGGCCCGGCCGAACGCCTCACGCTGGGCCGCATCGGCGAAATCACGCGGCGGTTCGTTGCCAAAGACATCCGCGCCTGCCGCGCCGTTGTCGCGTGGCTGCGCTTTGGCGCCAGAACCTTCACCACCATGAGGCGAACGCAGCAGCACTTCATTGCTTGCCTGTTCGCGAAGCCCGGCTCGCAGCCACGATTCGTTGGAAGTGTTTTCCAATAAGCGACGCACGAGATACGCCATGCCGGGGATCATCTCGCCTACCGGCACATATTCACGCAGGCGAAGCCCGCGTTCGATCGTCGCGGTTTTGAGCGGGCCGGCCATCCCATGCAGCATCTGG
Organism: uncultured Phycisphaeraceae bacterium; assembly: GCA_937988825.1. Lineage (GTDB taxonomy): Bacteria > Planctomycetota > Phycisphaerae > Phycisphaerales > Phycisphaeraceae > CALKHT01. The sequence goes on along the minus strand of CALKHT010000031.1, from coordinate 76,284 downwards.
AACTCCAGTGCTGAGGGCGGCAACCCACGCTTTTCCGTCAGCGCCAGCGCGACCGACATGGAGCGGATGTTGTGCGAACCCAGCGCCAGTTTCACACCGCCTTCATCGGCCCGGGTGGGAATCGCCTCGACGAACTGATGTGTCATGCGTTCGAAGCAGGCATCGGTGTCAGCCTTGCGGCTCCAGACGGGGGTGGGCCAGTGCATCTGCTGGGCGTGGATCGTTTCATAATCCCAGTATGCGCCCTTGACGAGGCGCACCGTTACCTGTCGGCCGGTGCGCTTGGCCCATTCGATGACGCGCCGGGCATCGTCATCCCCGCTGCGCAGATAAGCCTGCATCGCCAGGCCCGCGGCGAAGTCGAACTTCTCACAGCAACGCATGAAAAGCGCCAGCGTCAGGTCCTTGAATGCGTGCTGCTCCATGTCGAAGTTGATGAAGACCTGCTGCTTCGCGGCGGCCTGCAGGATCGGACTCAGCGCATCAACGAGGCGATTGACCGTGTTATCAAAGTCGATCGGGTCAGTCTGCGGATAGAGCGAGCTGATCTTGATGGACACGTTGGCGCGGGGAATCGGCCCAAGATGATCGCGATCGAGCACGTCGTTGGGTGACCACGTTTGCACTTCGCCGCTGAGCGTGTTGATGAGGTCAAGGTAGCGGTCGCGATACACCGCCGATTCCTCATCGCTCACGCACGCCTCGCCCAGCAGATCGACGCTGAACGCCACACCCTGCCTGCGCAATTCGCGCAGTTGCGGGATCGCTTCGCTGGCGTCCTTGCCGGCGATGAACTTGCCCGCCATCGCGGTGATCTGCGAGGCGATGGTCTTTGTCGTCATACCCTTGGCGAAGGAGCCGGCCTTGATCGCGGTGGCCAGCCCCGGTGGCAGTGTTACGCCCGGCTGCGTCAGGTACTCCACCAGATGCGCGTGAACCTGCTCGGGCGTCGAGAGCATCGGAAACACATCGACGAAGCGGAACATCTGCACCTTGAACTTCTCATCGCGCATCGCCCAGTCGATCAGCGCATCCTGCCAGAAGCGGGCACTGAACATGCTGTCACGCTGTTGTCGCACGAGATCGAGCAGTTCCCGGCCGATGGCCTGGACACGCTCTTCGACGGCGGCGATCGGTGGTGGGGCGGCTATGCCGGTGGTGAACGAGCCGCCCGTGGGGGGCAGGGGTTGCGGGGCCTGCTTCACCGTCTGCGATTTACGCCGGAAAAATGCCATGAGCGGTCTCCCAGAAAGCACCAGCCGGTGCGGTGAGAAGGTCGAGTGAACCTGCCCGGCGATTCTGATCGTCGCACAGGGGGTGTAAACCACCCGGCACAGTTGGCGGCACGATCTGCCCCGCAACTGTGTCGGCGCGCGGAGGAGCGGCGAGTCAATTTTAGGGCGGGTGGTCCAACGCCTGGAGGGTGTGGGCTTTCGGGGTGAGGAGATTTTCACGTGTGTGGTGAGCGTGGGCTTAGAATTTGGGTTCCTGCTAAACTTCCCCGGTTATGCGACCTTTGATTGTCACGCTGGATGGCCCGGCCGGGTCGGGCAAATCAACTGTCGCCCGCCTGCTGGCGCAGCGCCTGGGGCTGGCGTTTCTGGACACCGGAGCGATGTACCGTGCGTTGTGCGTGCGTTGCATCGAGGAGGGGGTTGATCCGGCAACGCAGCCGGAAGCAGCCGCCCGGCTCGCCGCCCGCACCGAAATGCGATTTGACTGGGATACGCCCGATGACCAGCCGCCGCGGTTACTGGTGGACGATCGCGACGTGACGGACCGCCTGCGCGACGCCGATGTGACCGCCATCGTGAGTGATCTGGCGGCGATCGGCCCGGTGCGCCAGGTGCTCGTCGAGCAGCAGCGTCGCATCGGTCGCGAACACCCCCGGCTGGTCACCGAGGGCCGGGATCAGGGCTCGATCGTCTTCCCCGATGCGGCCGCCAAGTTCTATCTGGACGCCAACCCGCAGGAGCGTGCCCGTCGTCGGGCGGAGCAGTTGCGTCAGGCCGGCCGGGAGGCAGATGAACAGCAGATTCTCGCAGGTATTCTGGAACGCGATCGCAAGGATTCCAGCCGCAGCGATGGCCCGCTGATCTGCCCCGATGACGCCGTGCGCGTCGACACTTCCGATATGACGCTCGAACAGGTGGTCGATCATCTGGAGCAGCTCGTGCGTGAGCGTGTCGGCGATGCCCTGCCGCAGCGGACGGGAGGAACGGGTGGATGATGCTGAAGGCGTTGCGTGAGCGTCATCCCGGCGCATCGCTGGGGCGAATTCTCTACTGGTACGCCCTGCACCTGGTGTGCTATCTGTGGGTGGGGCCGTGCTATCGCTATCGCGCCTGGGGGGTGAGGAATGTTCCGCGGCGTGGAGCGGTGTTGCTCGTTGCGTCGCACCAGTCGTTCATCGACCCGATCCTCGTCGGGCTGGCGTGCCATCATCGGCAGTTCTACGCGATGGCCCGCAGGACGCTTTGGGATGAATCAGCTTTTCTGGGCAAACTCATGGAATCGCTCAACGCGATTCCCGTCGACCAGGAGAGCGCTGACCTTGCTGCGATGCGCCGTTCGATCGAGGTGCTCAAGCAGGGGCAGGCGTTATTGATCTTCCCGGAAGGGTCGCGCACGGAGGATGGGACGATTGCACCCTTCGCACCGGGGATTTCGCTGTTGATTCGCCGGGCCAAACCGATGGTGGTGCCCGTGGCGATAGAGGGGGCATACGACGTCTGGCCACGCCATCGCAAGCTGCCGAAGCTGTGCGGCCGCATCGGCGTGATGTTCGGCAAGGCGATTCCGGCGGACCAACTGCTGGCGATGCAATCCGAGCCGACGCAGTACCTGCGTGACCAGTGTGAGGCACTGCGGCAGGAACTGGAGCGTCGCCTGGGGATGTGCCCGCCGCCGCCTCGGGATGATTTCGACGAATAACGCTCTTTGGTTTACGTCGCCGCCGTGGCCTGCATCGGCACATCGGCCACCTCGTCGGCGGTCAGGCGCACCAGCAGTTCCGCTTCCTCCAGTGTCCTGCACAGGGCGATCCTGCCCGGGTCGTCCTTGATCCCCGCTCGTTGGAGCATCTCCGCCGGCTGCGGTTGCACGCCCGCCAGCACGACCATCGTTCGGCCCCGCTGCAGCCTGGTGATGATCGACTCCAGCGCGACCAGGGCGGTTACGTCCATGCTGGGAACGCCACCCATGTAGAGGATGACCGCCTTGGCCTTGCCGGCGGTGTTGGTCAGCGCAGTGGCCGCCTTTTCGGCCGCACCGAAGAACATCGGACCAGCGATTTCATAGAGCAGAATGTCCTGCGGAAGCGGCGCGACCAGTTGCGGATGCTCACCATCGGTGAGCCTGACGCTGGCAATCTCCGCCATGCGGCGCATGAACAGCAGGGCCGCCAGCACCACGCCTACACTCACCGCGATCACCATGTCGAAGAGCACCGTCAGCACGAAGCAGGTGATGAGCACGACCACGTCACTCACCGGCGCGACGCGCAGTATGTGGCCAAAGTGCTTCACCTCGCTCATGTTCCACGCGACCATGAGCAGCAGCGCCGCCAGCGACGCCATAGGCAGGTAGCCCAGCACCGGTGCCAGAAGCATCATGGTCAGGAAGACGAACACAGCATGGGTCATGGACGCAAAGGGCGAACGTGCCCCCGCGCGGATACTGGTGGCGGTGCGGGCGATGGCGGCTGTGGCGGCAAACCCGCCGAAGAAGGGAGCGGCCACGTTGCCCATGCCCTGAGCGATGAGTTCCGCATCCGGATCATGCTTGCGGCCGGTCATGCCGTCCGCGACCACCGCGCACAGGAGCGACTCGATCGCCCCCAGCACCGCGATGGCGATGGCCGGACCCACCAGTTCCTGCAGCAACTCAAACGAAACCGCCAGCGGTTGACCATCCGCACCCGGCAGGAACCACGGCAGCGTGAACATGGGCGGTGTCTGTGGAATGCCACGATGTTCCACGCCCTGCGACACATACGAGAACTTGCTGTTGATGGTCGCGACGGTGAAGTCGGGATCCACCCAGTGCCACAGGTAGGCTCCCATGCCCGCCACGCTCAACGCCACCAGCGGTGCCGGCACCCGCCGGGTGATGCGCGGCCAGACGATCAGGATCGCCAGCGTCACTACGCCGATGGCAAGGTCGCTTGCCTGCAACGTGGGCATCGCCTGAGCGAGCGCGACGACACGCTGCAGGAAGTGCTCGGGCGTGTGCGTCATCGTCAGGCCGAAGAAGTCCTTCACCTGCAGCGTGGCGATGACAACAGCGATGCCGCCGGTGAACCCGGTGGTGACGGGGTGGGGGATGAACTGGATGAGCCGCCCCAGTCGCGCTGCGCCCATGAGGATGAGCAGCAGCCCCGCCATGGCGGAGGCCAGGGCCAGGCCGCCGATGCCGAACTTGGTGGCGATGGGGGCGAGGATGACGACGAACGCGGCTGTGGGGCCGGAAACACTGGTGCGCGCGCCACCCATCAGGGCGATGAGGAAGCCGCCGATGATGGCGGTATACAGGCCGTGTTGAGGGGGGACGCCCACCGCAATCGCCAGGGCCATCGACAGGGGGAGTGCAACCACGCCGGTGATGAGGCCGGCCATCAGGTCGGCGCGAAAGTCAGCGGCTCGGTAGCCCTCGGCCAGGGTCTGGCGCATCGCGGTGGCGAAGCGCAACTGCAGCCGGGGCAGGGCGGCGAAGGCGGCGGTGTATCGTTTCATAGAGCAAAACAAGCCGCGCACCAAAGCACGCGGCAAGTCGCCGGCATCATACCCCGCCTCCCAGCAACTGCAAGACCCCGGCAAAATAACGCAACAGGAAGCGACGCGATTGGCCGCGTAACCTCGCTTTACACGGTCACCCCCGCCTTCACCTCGTCCCGGTGGATCACCCCGTCCTTCAACCGCACCACCCGCTGGCACCGCTCGGCGATCGATTCATCGTGCGTCACCATGATGATTGTCAGCCCCTGGGTGTGCAGCTCATCAAAAAGAGCAAGGATTGCCTGCCCTGTTTTTGAGTCCAGGTTACCCGTGGGTTCGTCAGCCAGCAGCAGGCTCGGGTTGGTCACCAGCGCCCGGGCGATCGCCACACGCTGCTGCTGTCCACCGGAAAGCTGCGAAGGCAGGTGGTCCGCCCGTTCAGCCAGTTCCACCCGTGCGATCGCCTCCATCGCCCGCTGGCGCCGGATCGCTGGCTTCACCCCTTGATAAAACAGCGGCACCTCGACGTTGCCCAGCACCGTCAACTGCGGGATCAGGTTAAACGCCTGGAAGACGAACCCCAGGAGACGGCCACGCACCGCGCTAAGCTCCTCATCGCTCAGCGTGGCGACGTCGCGCCCCTCCAGCAGGTACTGGCCCTCGGTGGGGCGGTCCAGGCAGCCCAGGATGTTCATGAGCGTGCTTTTGCCGCTGCCCGAAGCGCCCATGATCGCCACGTACTGGCCGCGCGGGATCGCCAGATCGATGCCCCGCAGCGCGTGTACCGGGGGAGCCGCCTTGTGCTTGCGGTAAACCTTCTGAATACCCTTGAGTTCGGCAACGTACTCCATCGCCGAAAAGTCTAGACGATCCGACCCGTCACGGCGAGTTTCATTCCACCACGATCCGGGCTGTCTCCAGCGTCACGTTGCCTTGCTTCTCGTTGCGGCCCTTGCGACTGAGCAGCTCAAAGTAGTGATCTTGCTTCTGCCCGGCAGGCACCGTCGTATGAAACTCCACCGTCCGGAAATCGTGCAGCACCGGGTTCAGCTCACTGCGGAACACGACGTCGCCCGAAAAAGGACAGCGAAACTCCACGTCGATCGTCTTGTCCGTGTAGTTGCGAATCCGCGCGCTACAGAGTGCGTGTACATCCCAACCCACCACTGAGGCCTTAGCGTCAATGTCGACGTTGCCGCCGTCAACCCGGCGGAAGACCTCCGCGCCGCGCAATTGCACCCAGATATTGTCTCGCCAACTTTTCAGCTCGACGATCTCGAAGATCACCCTCGGATCAGGCCCCAGATTCACTTCGATCTTGTCGCCGATGGGCACATATTGAATCGACTCGGCTCCCAGATAGCTCAGCCCGCCCCGGCCGTTGTTGCGGAATACCCGCACGACCCCATCGGGCAGCGGTGTCGTGCCCAGCCCCGACGCCTCATCGTTGGTCAGCACGTACAGCCGCACGAGCTGATCGCCGTACTGCTGCGGACGATAGCGATATTTCACCGCGAACGGCACGGTTTTCGCCTCGAAGCTGCGCATCCGCTTCGACCACTGGTTGGGAATCGTTTCCGTGCCTTCGACGGTGTAGATGAAGTATTCGCTCAGGCCTTCCTTGATGATTTCCTTGGGTTTGCCGCCTGATTCATAGAAATCGAATCCCTCGCTCGGGGCGAGTGCGGATCGGGCTGCCTGCTGGCGAAGTTGGTTACGATCGACCGCTTTAAGCGATTCGACTTCCTTAATCGATAGCCGCGCCAACTGGGCGATCTTCTCCACCAGGTTGATCTTTCCCACCACCAGGCGAATCTGGGCGTTCTCGTAATCCTCACCCGAGTTGTTCGTCACCCGAACGAACCCCTCCAGCCGCAGTGTTGTCTCATCCGCATCGGCGATACACGTGTAGTCCGCCGACCATGTGATGCCGCTGGTGAAGTAGCTGATCTCCACCATCGCCTCGCCATCAAACTCACTCTGCACGTTCCAGTAGAGCATCTGCGGCTTGTCGTGCGGAAACATCGTGTCCAGCACCACCAGTTCATCCGCGTGTTCGAGAAACCGCAGTTCCACCGAGGTCGGGTCGATCAGCGTGTTCGCCCACGAGAACTGCAGCGGGTTGATACCGGGCTTGAAGCTCACCCGTCGCGTCTCGCGCACCAGCGTGAGGTCCTCGGAGTTGTAGATGGTGAGCTGCACCGACTGTCGATCGGGCACGGTGGACAGATCGACGTTCTTCGCCACAGCCCCGGCGGCGAACATCAGGCAAAGAATGAGACAGATCGTATATCGCATGACGGTCATTCCATTTTCAGAAAGGCGGGTGCTTCAGGAACACAGCAACGCGGGAAGAAATCACCACTCATTCTTGAAGAACACGTGCAGCCGGTGCGTCACCTTTTCCGTCGCGCCATCGGCTGCCCGGGCAGGCAGATCAACCTTGAAAACCACGTCCTTCAACGTCGACTTTTCCTTATCCATGCCGCCGGCGAAGGTAGTCCGATTACCCAGTTCCCATTCCAGGGGAAGTCTGGGCTCGAGCCGAACCTCCCTGCGCACGTACTCCAGGTCTTCCGCGATGTTCAGTGTGACTGGTTCGGTCTTGAAGTTTTCGATTTCGTATTTGACGATGATCTCGTGGTGGTAGGCGTTGGCCGCCACGTGTTGCTGCTCGTGCTTTTCGATTGTTCGCCGCACGACGATGTCCTGCGCCACACCCAGGAAAAGCTGCATCTCATCGTCGATGGGCGTGAACTTGCCCCAGTCCTCACCGATGAACGCCGTGGTGCCCCGACTGTCCTCCTGGAAGATGCGCACCTTGCCATAAGGCAGTGATGCCTGACCCAGTTGATGGGCCGCATCGTTCTTGATCACGTAGTGCATGTGCACGCGCAGCTTGTTTTCCTTTTTGTCCAGATAATCAAATTTGGCCGGGTTGCACGTGTACGTTTTGGTGATGGGGACGTTCTGGAAGCGGTGGACGAGCATCTCCCTGGTTTCGTTGATGCCGATGGGCTTGTTGAAGTCCTGGCCGAACCCCGACCAGATTTCGCTTTCACCAAATTCCTCGTTGGAAAGGTTCTGTAATCGCATGTACTGCGATAGCGTCAGCGTCGATTCATCCCGTGACGCCACCGCGCGGTAGCTGAAGCTTTTCTGAAGTCCATCCAGGATGTAGCTGATGCGCACGCGTGCCGAGCCGGATGCTGACGAGGAGACCTGCCACACCAGTGCCTTCTCATTCGGCGGATAACTCACCGACAGTACGTGAATCTCCGGCGCATCCTCATTCTCTTCCGCATGAGGCACGACACGGAAGATGATCGTGTCCGGATCGATGCGCGTGTTCGCCCAGGAGAAATCGACCTGATTCACCCCGCGAACCAGCGGCACGATGCGCTCCTCCTCCACCAGCGTGGTGTTGGCGTGGTCGAGCTGAATCTCCACCCGTTCACGCACCGGCAGCGTGATCAGCTTGATACGCCCAACCGCCGGCGAAACCGGTCCAAGCAACACCGTCGCCAGCACCATCCAGACAAAAGTGCGGATCCCCATGACTAGTCTCCTGGGTAAAGGGTCCAACTCCGTCGTTGGACGTCTCAGTATCACATAAAGTTCCCATTCCCAACGGCAAAATGATGGAGCCGGAATTCTGGAAGAACAGTCACGTACCCACCTTCACCCGCGTGACAACCCACCGCGCGCGTCCATTAACCATTGCCCATTGCGTATTGCTTATTGAAATGATCCCCCGTGACGTTCCTTTCGCCTTCGGCGAAATGACAGGCGGGACGCCTGTCCCATCGCGCACTACGAAGCCCCCTCACCCTCCTTCGGCCGCGGGATTTCCTCCCCGTGCGGGTCATGCCGGGGATGGCCCAGGCTTGCGTCCAGCTCATCCGCCAGTTCGTGGGCGTGCTCCAGACGCTCGGCGTGCTCATGGACCTCGTCGACATCCAGCTTCGCCCGCTCGCTCAGGTACGACTCCCACAACCGGTGGGAACGCACCATCTCCACCGCCCGGCGTTCGCCCGCCCGGGTCAGGCGGAACCAGCCGTCCAGACGCTCGATCAGCCCGTGCGCCCTCAGCCACTCCAGGAACGCGATGGTGCGCTTTGGTGTCATCCGCACGCGCTGGGCCAGTTCCTCGATGCGGGGCTGAGCCGTCGCATCCTGGTTGTGATGGTAGATCGCCTTGAGCACGTCCTCCGCCGCGATGTGCCGGCGCAGCCGGTAACGTCGCACAAGATCGAACACCACGCCATGCGTCGGGCTGAGCAGCATGGCCAGCAGGAAGATGAGCGACGCGACCACGACCATCGCCGGTCCGGTTGGTGAATTGGAAATGAATGCCAGCGAGATGCCCCCCAGCGCCGAAAACGCGCCGAACACCGCCGAGAGCACGAGCATCTTCCAGAACCGATCGGTCAGTTGATATGCCGCCGAAGCGGGGGTGATGACCATTGCCACCACGAGGATCACCCCAGTGGTTTTGATGCCGGTCACCACTGTTGCCGAGAGCAATCCCATCAGAAGGTAGTGAAACAGCGTGACGGGCAAGCCCATCGCGGCTGCCACCACCGGGTCGAAGCTGACCAGTCGCAGCGGATGAAACAGCACAATGACGAACAGCACGACGATCGTCGTCACGATCGCCATCGCCATCAGATCGGTTGGTGTGACGGCCAGCGGCTCACCCCAGAGAAAGTGAGTGAGGTCAAAGTGTGTGCCGCGCGGCAACTGGCTCACCAGCACGATGCCCAGCGCGAACATCGCTGTGAACACGATGCCGATCGCCGAATCCTCCTTTGTGCGACTGTATCGACTCACGAGGTTAATCAGCAACGCGGCGATCAGCCCCGAAATTAACGCCCCCAGAAAGATGCCCCCGATGCTCGTGCTTTCGGTGATGAGAAACGCGATCACCACGCCCGGCAGCACCGCGTGCGACAGCGCATCGCCGATCAACGCCATGCGACGCAGCACCACGAAGCAGCCCAGCAGCCCGCAGGCGATGCCCACCAGCGCGCTGCACAGCGCGCCGTGCCACCACAGCGCATCGGGCGCGAACGGTCGCCACCACTGGCTCCACTGCCAGTCAAACTGAACGAGCAACGTCAGGATCATCGTGAATCCGATCCTTCCGAAGCGCCGCATCGGCGCGCTCCAGCATCGACAGTCGGCCGCCATACGTCAGCCGCAGGTTCTCATCCGTCACCACCTCATGTGTTGGCCCGAACGCAATCACACGCTGATTCAGCATCAGCACTGCATCGAACCGGTTGAGCACCGACAGATCGTGGTTCACCACCATCAGCGTCCGTCCGGACCGCGCCAGGTTGTCGATCAAACCGAAGATCGCCTGCTCGGTCGCGGCGTCGACCCCGGCGAACGGCTCATCCAGCAAAAGCACATCCGCCTCCTGACACAGCGCCCGCGCCAGAAAAACGCGCTGCTGCTGCCCGCCGGAGAGCCTGCGAATGTGTCGGTCGGCGTAACGGCTCATGCCCACCTGCTCGAGCGCAGCACGCGCCGCTTCACGATCCTCGCGGTTGGGCCGGCCCAGCCAGCCGTGCCGCCCGCACCGGCCCATCAGCACCACATCAAACGCCGTCACCGGAAAATCCCAGTCGACCAGTTCCGTCTGCGGCACGTAGGCCACGCGATGCCGCGCCCGGTCGATCGTTTCGCCGAAGATACGCACCTCGCCGCAGTCCATGCGGGTCAGACCGAGCATCGCCTTGAGCAGTGTGCTCTTGCCCGCGCCGTTGGGACCGATGATCCCCACCGACTGACCGGGCATCACCTCCAGTGAGACCGAGCGCAGCACCGGCTTGCCGTCGTACGACACGTTGATGTTCCGCACCGACACCGCTGCACCATTGGCGGGCAAGTTCTGCTGTACGTGTGTCGATGCGGTCGCTCGGATGAACATCACCTTCGCCGCGTTATCGCAGCGCCTCCACGATCGTGCGTGTGTTATGGCGCATCATGTCGATGTACGTTCCAGCCGGGCCGTCGGGCAGCCCCAGCGAGTCGCTGAACAGCGTACCGCCGACCGTTGCGCCGGTGCGCTGGGCGATCTTGCGCACGATCTCATTGAGCATCGGGTTCACCGATGTCTCGATAAAGAGTGCCTTGACGTTGCGTTGCCTCACCAGCTCCTCCAGCTTTTCGATCTCCTGCGGCCGGGGCTGCTCCTCCGTGCTGATGCCGATGACACCATGCACTTCGATCCCGTAGCGGTTGCCGTAGTAGGCGAAGGCGTCGTGGCTGGTCACCATCACACGCTGCTCGGCGGGCACGGTGGCAATTTCCGCCAGCACCCACTCGTGCAGTTCGCGAAGCTGCTGCAGGTACGCAGCCGTCCGCGCTTCGTAAGCTGAGGCCTTGTCCGGATCGATGGCGATGAGCGCATCGCGGGCTGTCTCGGCGTAGATCATGAAGTATTCGACGTTGAACCAGCAGTGCGGGTCCACCGAATCGCCCGCGCCGCGAAGGGGGGTGATCCGGGGCGATTCCGCCAGCCGCACCACGCGATCGGGTGACACGTTGTTCGTCACCACGCGGTCCAGCGTTGCCTCCAGGTGCAGGCCGTTCATCAGCACCAGGTCGGCATCACGGATCGTCTGGGCGTCACGTGGCCGCACCTGATACACGTGCGGATCCTCGCCTTCCTTCATGATCGAGATGACGACGATGTCATCCCCGCCGATCTGCCGCGCCATGTCGGCGATCATCGTCGTGGTCGCCACGATGCGCGGCCGGCCGTCATCCTTCGGCCGTGCCGAGGATGCCTCACCCCCGCATGCCGCGATGGTCGCCAGCGCCAGGCACCCCAGCATCCCCATGACCCATCGCACGCATCGCATGTCAGAGGGCATCCTTCTTTTGCGTCGTCGAGACTATCATTTTGATTAGTCAAAATATCTCATTTGATGATACAATAACGCTGTGCTGGCCCCTGTCAATCACAACGGCTACAGTGGTCGGCAAAATGCGCCTTGCCGCCGCTACGAAGTGACGCGAATTGTCGCGCTACTCCCGTTCGGTCGCGTCAGACCCTGACACGCCCGTCGAACCCTGTGTGAGACCTCCGATCGATGCTCAGCAGCACCGTCGAAGACTATGTCAAACGATTGTTTTTCGAGCAGGCTGCGGCCGGCGAGGGGCAGATGGTGCCCATGGGCAAGCTTGCCGCGGCCATGAGCGTGACCCCCGGCACGGCCACGTCCATGGGCAAGACCCTGGCGGACCTGGGGCTGGCTGAATATGAGCCGCGGATGGGTGTGCGGCTGTCCCCTGAGGGCGAGAAGCTGGCACTGAAGATGCTCCGCCGACATCGGCTCATTGAACGGCTGCTGGTCGACATCCTCGGGCTGGACTGGTCGGAGGTCCACGAGGAGGCTGAGCAACTGGAGCATGTCATCTCCGACAAGGTACTCGATCGCATCGATGCACTGCTGGGCCACCCGACCAGCGACCCGCACGGTGACCCGATCCCCACCGCCAAGGGGCACATGGCCCAGCCCGCGGCGACCAGCCTGGCCGAGTGTGCGGTCGAGATGCCATTGCGCATCGCCCGGGTGGTCGATCAGGACCCGCTCTTTCTGCAGTTCGCCCACCGTCACGGGCTGACGCCCGGCGCGATCGTCACGGTGACGCAGCGTGACGACATCGCCGCCGCCGTCACCCTCCTTCGGGAGGCCCAGCCTGAGTTGTTCACGCTGGGCACGCACGCCGCCGCCAAGATTATGGTCGAACCGGCCTGATACCCCCGGAAGGCGGCATAGCCTCATCGCGTCACTTGGCTTGCCTGTCGTCCTCGTTCGCGTGGTGTTGTGACGTATGGCTCGATCACGTTCACCTCACCGATCATGCCATATTCCTCATGAAGGAGGCACACGTAGCGATACCGCCCCGGCGTCTGGAATGTGAAAAAGAACGATTCACCCGGCTGCAGCGTGCCGGAGTGGAACGGTTCTGCTCCTTCGGGCAGACGCACGTTCTGCGGGTTGGCGACGTACTGCGGATGGCAGGTCACGGTGTGGGCGGAGCGGGTGGTGTTGCGCCACTCGACGGTGTCGCCCACCGCGACAGTGATCTGCGCGGGGGTGAAGCTGAACCCGGACATTTCGACCAGCGGCACGCCTGCCACGATCAGATCGGTGGTCACGGGCGTGCGTTCCTGCCGGGTCGTCTGGCAACCGACGGCGACCAGCATCAGCAAACCGCAAAACGAAGCGAAAAACGTTGCGCGCATGAGACAGTCTCCTGTCGCGGGATTGCGCGTTTCAGGGTATCGCCGGGGCGGCTCGGGCTGCCGTCGGGCGACGGCTGATTCGAGGATGAAGAATCGAACGCAAATGCAGGGGGTTATGCCCCGCGTTCGAACACATCCAGTGCCTCAGCGATGGTGAAGGCGTTTTCATAAAGCGCCCGGCCGACGATCGCGCCCTGGATGGGCAGCTCGCGCAGGGCACGCAGGTGGTCGAGCGTCCCCACGCCACCCGATGCGACGATGGGTACATGGGTGGCCCGGGCCATCGCACGCGTGGCTTCGATGTTGGGGCCGGCCAGCGTGCCATCGGTGGCGATGTCGGTGTAGTTGATGGCGGCGACGGGCCAGTCACTGATGCGGCGGGCGATCTCCAGCGCCGAAAGCTGTGTCGACTGCTCCCAGCCACTGACCGCCACCACATCGTTGCGGGCGTCGAGTCCCAGCACCAGCCGACCGCGATAAGTCGGATTGCCCATCAGGCTTTCGAACCATTTCCAGTTGGACAGGGCCGCCGTGCCGAGGATGACGCGGGTGACACCGACGGAGAGCAGCCGGTCGATGACACCCTCACTGCGGACACCGCCGCCGACCTGCACTTTCAGCTTCGTTTCGCGGCAGATGCGTTCGATCACATCGATGTGGTGCATTCGGCCGGTGCGGGCGCCATCCAGATCGACCACGTGCAACCAGGTTGCGCCGGCCTCGGCGAACGTCTGAGCCTGTTGCAGCGGATCGTGGCCGTAGGTCGTCTGTTTGTCATAGTCACCCTTGAGGAGGCGAACGACGTTGCCGTCACGCAGGTCGATGGCGGGAAAGAGGTAAGGCATGAGGACAAGTGATTGCGTTAGTCGTTAGTGGTGAGCAGTTGTTGGTTAGTGGTTGTGGTGTGGGCGTGGCGGGTGGTTGTGGTGGGCAGATACCAAAGTCGGATATCTAACGCGGTGCCGTGGCATCTTTTACACCTCTCACCACAAACCACTCACCACAACTTTTCCTTTCTCACATCCCTTCGTTCAATGCGGCCAGGTGTTTGCCAAAGTGGGTGGCCAGGACCTGGCGGTAGGTTTCGGGGTGCGAACGCAGGATGTCGTGCACCAGCGGGCCGAGTGTGGCATCGGTCAGGACGGTGCCGAACGTCACGTGCAGGATCTGCCGGCCGTCATTCTCATCGAGGTAGAGCCGTTCCAGTTCACGATCGTCGCTGATCGCGCTGGCGGGCGGCACCCTGTCGAGCGAGGCAGAGATGTGGTAGGTGGCCTTGTCGCGGTCGAAGTATTGACGCGAGAAGTCGATGATCCGCCGCAACGCCGCGGAATCGTGTCGGCCGACAGCCCGCAGCGCTTCGAGATAGCTGGTGCCGGCTGTTTTCACGTGGAAGAGGCCGCCGGTGACGCGGGCGAAGATGCTGTAAATTGACAACTTATCCGAGCCGGAATGGAGGCTGAGCTTGTAGGGGCCAAGCTGCTTCGCGATGGCGGCGTGGTCAGTCAGTGACCGCTCGAAGGCCGCCAGATCGCCCTTGTAATCGATGCCTTTTTCAAATTCGCCGATGAAGCGCGGCGCCAGGCTCACCAGCTTCACCCCGGCCCGCAGGCACTGGTCGGCAATGATGTAGTGCTCCGCCAGCGTGGTGGGCTGGGGCGTTTCATCCACGGACAGTTCGATTTCAAAGGGCTGATCACGTTTCTCGGCGGCGGCTTCAATGTGCGCGGCGAGTGAGAGGGCGTGAGCGATGGCCCGGCCGTACTTCACCGCGGCACGCTGCAGCGTGACCTCGTCAAAGTGGATTTCCGGGCCGTTGTCGATTTTGACCGTTCGGCCGCGATAGCTTTCCACCCACGGGGCGGTGTCGCGAACGGCGGCGAATCGCGTCGCCAGCGTGGCCGGGTCGTAGCTGTCGGCCTGCGGGTCGACGTGGTCCGAGGGGTCGATGGTGTAGAAGACGAAGCCGGCATCGGCGGTGAGATCGACATCGGCGGGGGTTTTAAGATGGTCGGCATCCGCCCCCCAGGGGCCATCGTAACCCTCAGCGATCAGTGCCCCGGCGGCGGCGGACATCACCTGCTCAGCCGTCCGCCTGGTGCGGGTCATCTCCCGGATCGACTGCTGAGCGAAGATCGGCTGAATGCTGCCGCCATGCTCGCGCAGGGCCGCCAGGTGCCCGGGCGTCGCCAGCCCCAGTCGATCCCCGAACCCGAAACTGGGCGCCAGTCCCAGCGCCGACGGCGTCATCTGCGAAACGGTCATGTGTATCTCCTTGCGTTCCGAAGGGGGGAACATAGAACGGTGCGGGGGCAGCGTCAATGTCGGCGACGGGGCAGGGCCGATACGGGATGGGGCGCAAGCACCCCGGCAGTGATGCCAAATATTACCCGAACATGGTGGGCGGGTCAAGATTGGCAAATCAATTTTTTCGCAGCGACACATCCTGTACGCCGTAGCGGGCGAGCAGCTCGTTCCAGCGGTTTTCCTTTTTGAGGATGTGCTCGATGGCTTCGCGGGCGGCACCGTGGCCGCCGGGGCGGGTGGTGATGTATTTGGCGACGGCCCGCACCTCATCCACCGCGTCGGCGACGGCGATGGGGTAGCCGCAGCGCAGCAGGGCGGGCAGGTCGATCAGGTCATCGCCCACGTAGGCGGTCGCCTCCAGCGGCACGTCCAGTTTCTCGCACAACTCCACGAGGGCTCGCCCCTTGTCCTTGGCGCCCTGCTGGAGGTGGCGGATGCCCAGATCCGTGGCACGCATGGCAACGACGCGGGAGACGCGGCCGGTGATGATGCCCACGTGAAACCCCAGCGACATCGCGGCCTTGATGGCGAAGCCGTCGCGCACGTGAAAATTTTTGGACTCGACGCCCAGGTCGTTGAGGATGATGCGTCCATCGGTGAGGACGCCGTCGATGTCGAAGATGATGGCGCGGATGGTCATGGGGTGCGCGGGGGTGGGGGCGGTTTCTGAGGATCGGGGACCTCGCCCTTCGCTTCGCTCAGGACGGGCGTTATCTTCCTGATCCCCTGGTCCCTTCACTTTTCTACCGACAACGCTGCTTCCTGGAAGTATTCCTGCAGGGTGCGGACGTTCCATGAACCGGTGCGCAGGGCGGCGATTGCCTGCACGGCGGCGTTGGCGCCGGTGACGGTGGTGATCATTGGCACGCTGAAGCGCAGCGCAGTGGCACGCAGACGGCCTTCATCGCTCTTGATGCCCTTACGGGTGGGCGTGTTGATGATGAGCGCGATCTCGCCGTTCTTGATCATGTCGGTGCAGTTGGGCCGACCTTCGCTGATCTTGTTCAGGCGGATGGTGGGCACGTTCTGACTCTTGAGGAAGTCGTGCGTGCCGCCGGTGGTGTAGATTTCAAAGCCCATTTCCAGCAGCCGCCGCGCCGGTTCCACGATGGCGTGCTTGTCGCTGTCACGCATCGAGATGAACACCTTGCCTTCGGTGGGCAGGGCGGTGTTGGCGGACATCTGGCTCTTGGCGAAGGCGATGGCAAAGCTGTCGTCGATGCCCATGACCTCGCCGGTGGAGCGCATTTCCGGGCCCAGGATCACGTCCACACCCGGGAACTTGCTGAAGGGGAAGACCGATTCCTTGACCGATGTGTGTGCGGGCACGACCTCGCGCGTGATGCCGAGGTCCGGAAGCTGAAGGCCCATCATGACCTTGGCAGCGATGCGCGCCCAGGGCACGCCCGTCGCCTTGGAAACGAAGGGCACCGTGCGCGAGGCGCGTGGGTTCACCTCGAGCATGTAGACTTCGTAATCGGCAGGACCGGTTTTGGCGTTGGGCTTGCGAATTGCCCACTGCACATTCATCAGGCCGCGTACCTTCAGCGCCCGGGCCAGATCGCGTGACTGACGTTTGATCGTGTCGACGACCTTTTCAGGCAGCGAATAGGGCGGAATCGCACAGGCGCTGTCACCCGAGTGGATGCCCGCTTCCTCGATGTGCTCCATGACGCCGGCGATGAGCGCCCGGCCGTCGACGCCGTCGAGGCCGAAGTCAGCCACGACGTCGACGTCGCACTCGATCGCCTCGGCAAGGAACTTGTCGATGAGGATGGGCTGATCCTCCACGTCGCTGGCACCCAGCGCGATTTTCATGTAGTGACGCAACTGGGCGTCATCGAAGACGGTTTCCATGGCCCGGCCGCCCAGCACGAAGCTCGGCCGCACCAACACGGGGTAGCCGATCGCGTTGGCGACGCGGATGGCTTCCTCGACGTTGTAGGCGATGCCGTTGGCAGGCTGCTGGATGCCCAGTTCCTTGATGAGCCTGGAGAAACGTTCGCGATCCTCGGCAAGGTCGATCGAATCGACGCTGGTGCCGATGATGGGCACACCAGCCTGCTCCAGCCCGTGGGCGAGGTTGAGCGGAGTCTGGCCGCCGAACTGCACGATCGCGCCGTGGACCAGGCCCTTGCCGCTGGCGGCATCGCCGTTGAGACGGTCGTAGATGTTCAGCACATCCTCGAGTGTGAGCGGCTCGAAAAAGAGCAGGTCGCTGGTGTCGTAATCGGTCGAGACGGTCTCGGGGTTGGAGTTGACCATGACCGATTCGAGGCCGAGTTCCTGAGCGGCGAAGGCGGCCTGGACGCAGCAGTAGTCGAACTCGATGCCCTGTCCGATGCGGTTGGGGCCGCCACCGAGGATCATGATCTTCTTTTTGTCGGTGACGCGGATTTCGTCGTCGTAGACCCATCCACTGGCGTGGGTGGGGTTCGAGTCGGTGATGACGTTGATGGGGGATTCGTAGGTGGAGTAGTAGTAGGGGGTGGCGGCTTCGAACTCCGCGGCGCAGGTGTCGACCAGTTTGTAAACCGGTGTGATGCCCAGCTTCTTGCGATGGGCACGCACCTGCAGAATCGTTTCGGCGCTGATCTTGCCCAGATAAAGATTGGCAAGCTGTGGATCGGAATAGCCCATCTGCTTGGCCTGGAAGAGCACCTCGCGCGGCACATCTTCCAGTCGCTCATATGAACACAGGACATCCTCGAAGTCCACGAGCTGCTTGATCTGATCGAGGAACCAGGGGTCGATCTTTGTGGCGGCGTGTACCTGCTCGATGGTCCAGCCCATCTTGAAGGCGTAGCGGATGTAATAGAGCCGACCCTGCGAGGGGACGGTGAGCTTGCGGGTGAGTTTGGTTTCGTCGATGGGCCATTCGGGGGGCGTGTCGAGTCCGTTGGGGGAGACGGCGCCATCTGTTCCACCCACGGAGTGCGTGGGCTTTTGAGAGCGTTTCCAGTGCAGCCACTTGTCGTTCTGGTCGAGGCCCAGGCCGAAGCGTTTGACCTCCATTGAGCGGATGCCTTTTTGCAGGCTTTCCTTGAAGGTGCGGCCGATGGACATCGCTTCGCCCACGCTTTTCATCTGCGTGGTCAGCGTTTCATCCGCTTCGGGGAACTTCTCGAACGTCCAGCGCGGAATCTTGGTGACGACGTAGTCGATGGTCGGTTCGAAGCAGGCGACCGTCTTGCCGGTGATATCGTTGGGCAGCTCCCAGAGCGTGTAGCCCACGGCGAGCTTGGCGGCGATCTTGGCGATGGGGAAGCCGGTCGCCTTGGAGGCCAGCGCGCTGCTGCGCGATACGCGCGGGTTCATTTCGACGACGAGTTGCTCGCCGGTTTCGGGGTTAACGGCGAACTGGATATTCGACCCGCCGGTGTCGACGCCGACCGCGCGGATGATCGCCTGGGCGGCGTCGCGCATGCGCTGGTATTCCTTGTCGGTGAGCGTCTGGGCGGGGGCGACGGTGATGGAGTCGCCCGTGTGCACACCCATGGGGTCGAAGTTCTCGATGGAGCAGATGATCACGACGTTGTCGTCGCGATCGCGCATTACTTCCAGTTCGTATTCCTTCCAGCCGATGACCGACTGATCGATGAGGACCTGTCGGGTCATGGAGGCGTCCAGGCCGCGGCGGACGATGTCCTCGAACTCCTCGCGGTTGTAGGCGATGCCGCCACCGGTGCCGCCGAGGGTGAACGCGGGGCGGATGATGGCGGGCAGCTTCACTTCCTCAAGCACCTGCCAGGCTTCTTCCATGGAGTTGGCGATGCCCGAGCGTGGCATGGCCAGGCCGATCGACTCGACGATCTCCTTGAAGATCTTGCGGTCCTCGGCGCGGTAGATGACCTCGCGGGTCGCGCCGATCATCTCGATGCCGTATTTGGCCAGCGTGCCGTTGTCGTAGAGGGCGCAGGCGCAGTTGAGTGCGGTCTGACCGCCGAGCGTGGGCAGCAGGGCGTCGATCTGGTAGGGGCCGCCATATTCACGGTCGATGATCTTGGCGACGGCCTCGGGTGTGATCGGCTCGATATAGGTGCGATCCGAGAACTGCGGATCGGTCATGATGGTGGCGGGGTTGGAGTTGACCAGGACGACCTGGTAGCCCTCCTCCTTCAGTGCCTTGCAGGCCTGGGTGCCGGAGTAGTCGAACTCGCAGCCCTGGCCGATGACGATGGGGCCTGAGCCGATGATCAGGATGGTACGGATGTCGGTTCGTTTGGGCATATTCGTCGGCGCGCAATGATCGCGTTGAGGTTGGCTATCAAAATCAGCCAATGGTAGCGATTTGGGGGCGAGGGAGCCAGCGCGGGGGTTGGTGGGGCGGTGGTGCGCCTCGGGTTGGTGCGGGGGATTCCGCCCTTCGCTTCGCTCAGGACGGGTGTGAATGCGCGGATATCTGTCTTTCCTTCCAGCCCCTTGGTCCCTCGAACCTTGCATCAGTCATCGAGGTCGATCAGGTCCTCGTCCTCATCGTCGTCCTCGATGGCGGGGTCGTCGGTGTCGGCATCGGAGGCGGCGCCGCCCTGCAGTTTCGCCAGGCGGTTGGCGCGGAGGCGGGCACGGCGTTCGGCGCGTTTGCGGGCCTCCTCGCTGGGCCATTCGTATTCGATTTCGCCCGTTTCGGGGTTTTTCCAGCGGTCGGGGGCGTTGTCGTCGGGGGGCGCCTGGTCTTCCTCCGGACGCAGTTCCAGTTTGACGTCACCGCCCAGTTCGTCCTGTGTGACTCGGATGCGACGCTGGCGCACCAGCTCCAGCACCGCCAGGAACAGGCCGATCATCTCGCTGCGGTTCGTCCGGCCGACGAAAATCTGCTGCAGTGTCATGCCGCCGGCTGGAGCGTCGCGCTTCAGCCGGTCGAGGATGTCCTCGGCGTGCAGGGCGATGGGCGTGTCGTCGTAGGTGACCTCGTGGACGCGCTGCTGGCCGATCGAATCGAGAATCCGCGCGAACGCCCGGCACAGATCCATGATCTGCACGTCTTCCAGATCGAGCGGCGCATCCTCCTCGTTCGCCGAAAGCTCGCGTTTGGCGGGTTTGATGGGGAAGCGGCCCTCCCACGCCCGACGGCGTTCCTCCAGCTCGTAAGCCGCATCCTTGTAGCGCTTGTAGGCCAGCAGCTGCTGCACCAGCTCATAGCGCGGGTCGGTCAGGTTCAGGTTCGTTTCGTCCGACTGCTCATCCTGCGGTTTTTCCTCGGCAGGCACGAGCATCTGGCTCTTGATCTCCAGCAGCGTCGCTGCCATGACGAGAAAATCGCCCGCGCGTTCGATGTCGATCGCCTCGATGACCTTCAGGTGGTCCAGGTACTGCTCGGTGAGCTGGGCGATGGGGATGTCGTAGAGGTCGATCTCGTTGCGGCGCACCAGGTACAGCAGCAGGTCCAGCGGGCCACTGTACGCATCCAATTCCACACGATAGTCATCCAGATGCGCCGTCATGCGATGTTCCTGTCTTGCGCCGTGTTGCCCGGGGACGAGTGCCGTCGGCTTGTCGGGCAGGGGTTTCCTATAATGGCGTTCTTTACTGTACCCGGTTCGCCACCATGGACCAATCCGACCGTTCGACCGTGACCGCTGCTCCCGCCGCCGCTGATTCGCGCGCCGAGCAGGCTGCGTTTGCCCGGCAGGTGCTGCAGACCGAGGCGGCCGCCATCCAGGCAGTGCCCATCGACGACGCTTTCCACGAGGCGGTCGACCGCATCCTGACCTGCACGGGGGCGGTGGTGCTCAGTGGGCTGGGCAAAAACGGGCCGATCGCACAGAAAATTTCCGCCACCTTCGCCTCCACCGGTACGCCCTCGCACTTCCTGCATCCCACCGAGGCGGTGCACGGCGACCTGGGCCGCATCCGGGCGAACGATGTGGTCATCCTGCTGTCACGCAGCGGCAACACGGAAGAAATCGTGACGTTGGCAGCGCTGCTGCGACAGGACAAGGTGCCGGTGATCGGCATCGCCGCCCGGCGCGAATCGGACCTGGGTCGGCTGGCGACGCTGACGCTGGCGATCGGTGACGGGCCGGAGGCCTGCCCGCACAACCTCGCACCCACCGCCAGCACCACTGCGATGCTCGCGCTGGGCGATGCCCTGGCGCTGACCGTGGCCCGGCGTCGCAACTTCGGCGTGCAGGACTTTCGCCGCTTCCACCCTGGCGGATCGCTCGGCCGTGAACTCATGCCCGTCGTTCAGGCGTTGCGACTTCGCGCGGGTGAGAACCTGCCGGTCTTCTCCCCGCAGACCACCGTCGAAGTCGCCTTCACGCAGGCGGAAGCGCAGGCACCCGGCGGCCGTCGACCCGGCGCGCTGCTCATCGTCGACGAGCAGAACCATCTGGCGGGCATCTTCACCGACGGCGACCTGCGTCGGCTGCTCATCCGTCACGGCGGGGCTGCGCTGGCGATGCCGCTGGCGGACGTCATGACGAAGAACCCACGCCACCTGACGACTCAATCGCTGGTGCGCGATGCCGTCGCGATGGCGCGCAAGCACCGCATCGACGAAATCCCCGTTGTCGATGACGACAGAGTCGTCGTGGGACTGCTGGACGTGCAGGATCTGATGGCGCTGAAGGTGATCGAGTAGGGCGTGTGATGACGGGGCAGACCCCGCCCTTCGCTCCGCTCAGGACGGGCGTTAACACCCAGTGTCTGGCCCCCTCAGTTTCTGGGCCCCCTTAATCTCTCAGCCTCTTTTCTCTCCCTTACACACCGCAAGGTACTTTCGCACTGTTTCGGGTAACCCGAACTCCAGCGCATCCGCGATCAGGGCATGGCCGATCGACACCTCCAGCACGTGCGGCACACGTTCGAGAAATAACGGAAGGTTGTCCAGATTCAGGTCGTGCCCCGCGTTGACGCCCAGCCCGGCATCGATCGCAGCCTGGGCGGCAGTGATGTAGTCGTCGAGAATCGTCAGCTTGCCCGCAGCGAAGGCCGCGGCGTATGGCTCGGTATACAGCTCGATGCGATCGGCGCCGATCTCTGCTGCCTCCTCCATCGCACCGGGTACAGGGTCCATGAAAAGGCTGACCCGGCAGCCGTAATCGTGTAGCTGTTGCACGATGGGGATCAGCCGATCGCGGTTCAGGATCAGATCCCAGCCGTGGTCGCTGGTGGAGGCATCGGGCGCATCGGGCACGAGCGTACACTGCGTCGGCCGCACCTTTGCGATGTGCTTCATGTAGTCGCCGAGGAAGGGGTTGCCCTCGATGTTGTACTCGACGCCGGGGTAATCCTTGAGCAGCTCCGCCAGATCGGTCACATCGTGAGCGCGGATATGCCGTTCATCCGGCCGCGGGTGAATGGTAATGCCCTGCGCGCCCGCATCCAGACACAGGCGTGCCGCATGGGTGACACTGGGAATGTTCAATGGCCGCGTGTTGCGAAGCGTCGCGACCTTGTTGACGTTGACGGAAAGCTTGGTCATAGGTCGAGGGTGGTGCGGTTAGTGGTGAGTGGTTGTGGTTCGTGGTGCATCACGGCGGCGCTTGCCCGGGACATGCGCCCGTTTCCAATATAGCACCCCACGCAACTCCCACGTGGTCACGTCCCACATCACCACGAACCACTCACCACAAACCTTCGCCTCACAACGGCTGCGATACCTCGCGCACCACCTCGGCGGTTTCCTCAGCCGGCGCCTCGCGCGCGATATCCGCCTGTGAGAGGATGCCCACCAGCCGGCCCTCGTCATCGCAGATCGGCACGCGGCGAATCTGATTCTCCTCCATGACGCGGATGCACTCATCCAGCGAATCGGTGGGGCGGACGGTGATGACCGGTCGCGACATGATGTCGCCTGCCGTCAGTTCCAGCGGGTTTTCGCCGCGCGCCACGGTGCGGATGCAGATATCGCGGTCCGTCACAATGCCGACCGGTCGCTGATTCTGCATGCTCTCGACCACGGGGATTGCCCCACAGTCGTACTCCACCATGAGCTGAGCCACTTCGTCCAGGCTTGTCTGACGCGTGCAACAGGCGGGGTTGCTGGTCATGATCTCTCGCACTTGCATGATGCGTCTCCTTCTCCGGGGCGTGGGACATCGACGCCGCGGTCAGGGAGCCAACCATGCAATGACCTTGCCAGCAGGGCATGGCAGGGGCAAATGAGCAATGCCGTGGAAGGCGGGATGGTGTGAAAACGGTCAGAGTTGCACGCCGAGCATCGCCAGCGTGGCCGGATCCACGACGAACTGGGCACCCGCCAGATAGATGCCGTCATCCAGCCGCGTGCAATGGCGGATCATGAGCGTCTGATAGTTGAAGACCTGATCGCGATGGATGAAACCGCAGCGCCACAGGCTGCCCACCTCCAGCTCCTCAGTGGTGACAAACCCGATGCCGCACCGGCTGATGTCCCGGACGGCCACGTCGATGGGGGAGCGGTCGATCCGATTGCGATCCAGCGGGATCAGCTCCGCCTCAGCCCGAACCGAGAAGCGGGGGCACTGCCGCAGCTCCGACGCCGTGAACGGGGGCATGCTCCGTTCCAGCGATGCCAGCTTTTCCAACAGATTGGGCGTCCCGGCCAACTTCATACCGTGATCGCTTATCGGCTCGTCCTCGGTCCGACTTAATGTTCCGATTCCCCCTTAGCTGACCTGACATGAAAAAAACGACCCCGTCTCGCAGGAGACGGGGCCGGGTCGTTCGGTCTGAATGACACGTGCCGCGATCAGGGCACGGGGTATTCGCTCATGTAGCTGGGTCGATCCTGCAGCCAGAGTGTGTCCCAGTCGTCGTTGAGCTGGCGCAGGTTGGTGTCGATGGCTCGCTTCTTCCGGGTGATACGCTGGTCGTGGGTAAGGCCGAGCGTTTCCAGTTCAGGACTCATGTCGGCCCAGACCGATTGCTTGGTCACGCGGTTGTTATTGCACGCACCCAGCGACAGGGTCATGACAAGCATGAACGCGGCCACACAGCCCTTGAGAAGCAGGTTATGCATGATAGGACCACCTTTCACGGATTGGGAGGGTACCGG
The DNA here is from genome assembly GCA_937988825.1 of uncultured Phycisphaeraceae bacterium. Taxonomy (GTDB): domain Bacteria; phylum Planctomycetota; class Phycisphaerae; order Phycisphaerales; family Phycisphaeraceae; genus CALKHT01. The sequence goes on along the minus strand of CALKHT010000031.1, from coordinate 52,013 downwards.
ATTGTGCCGCAAGGCTAAGCCGTTGTCAACCACCATGTTCGACCTGCTGCACCTCCCGAGGGTTGTGTCCCAACCGGCGCCGATGCGCGGGTATCCAGCGCTGAAACCAGCTTCGCCCGCGCCGCACCGCCCGCCGCAACACCGGGTACCGGCGTTCGATCTTCAGTCGCACCCAGCGAGCCACGCGAATGTCAGCCGACAGCACCAACAACGCGAGCATCAGCAGCAGCCCGCCCTGCAGCACGGGCAGGACCAGCCCCGCGATCCCCAGAACAGCCAGCACCGATCCGCCGGCGATGCGCCAGTAGTTGGGTGGCCGACGGCGAATGCGGTCGCGGATCGCCCGAAGACGCGCACGCTGGGCGTCATCACACATGATGTAATTTTAGCGCGGAAGCCAGGATGAAAGTGGGGCGGCGCCGTCAAGCCGCAAGCGACTTACACCGGATAGTCCGGCTTTTCCTGCCAGTCCAGTTCGGTGGTGCCGGGGATGCCGTGGTATTCGCGCGGGAAGACATAATCCTTGCGAAGCGGGTGGCCGACCCAGTCCTCCGGCAGCAGGATACGGCGAAGGTCGGTGTGGCCCGAAAAGCGAATGCCCATCAGGTCGTACGCCTCGCGCTCGTGCCAGTCGGCGGCCGGCCACAAATCCATCACCGAGGGGATCGTCGGCTCGCCATCGCGCGACACGAATACCTTCACGCAGAACCAGTGGCGATGCCGCATGGAGTACAGCTCGTACACCGCCGCCAGTTCGTTGTCCGCGACGTAGTCGACTGCGGTGATGCAGGACAGGAAGTCGAACGCCAGATCGTCGTCCTGTCGTAGGAACTCGGCAATGGCGCGCCAGTGCTTGGCCGTGGTGTGCACACGCGGGTGCTTGTCATCGACATAAACCTCGGTGATGGCGTCACCAAACCGGCTGGTCAGGCGCTGAGCAATCTGGCTGGGCGTCATGAGCAACTCACCTTCCACAGGAATGCCGCCGCATGATACCCCCGGCCGCCATCGGCTCCAAATCGGGGGAGGTGAGCCACGAAGACACGAAGAACACGAAGGAAGGCAAAAAGAGCGAAAAGCAGAGGGGGCTTCCAATAACGCCTGCCCCTGAGCGAAGCGAAGGGCGGGATTAATCCTGAACATCAGCAACTGTTCTGATGTTCCCCTCAGTCCCGTATCCCTCCATCTCTTCCCCAACCACCGCATAGGCCCGCAGCTTCTCCAGCGTCCTTGGTCCTACGCCGCGGACCTGGATCAGGTCGTCCACACTGCGGAAGGGGCCTTTTTCCTGGCGGTGTTCGATGATGCGTTGGGCGATTGCCGGGCCGATGCCCGGCAGGAGCGTGAGTGTGGTCGTGTCGGCGGTGTTGATGTCGATGCGGAACTCGACCTGCCGATGGACCGCCTTGTCCGTGGCTGCGCCGCGCAACGAGGCGACCGTCAGCGTAGCTGTGAGCAGCCCCGCCACGATGAGGATCAGAAGCAGCGTGGTCGCACGCATGAGAGGCTGGTCCGTTGGCGCGACGGCAGGTCGCGACGGGTCAGCGCGGCTGCTCAGCGGGGGTGGACTGAACCTTCTCCCGGGCCGCCGGATCCAAAAGGTTCCTTCGGAAGCTCAGCAGTCGGCGAAACGCGCCCTTGGGCTGCAGGTCCTCGCTGAGCAAACCACCCAGGGGCAGCTCGATGTCGGCATGGTCGACCAGATCGCACCACACCACCGATTCGACGAAGGGCTTGCTCATGGCGATCTGCATGATCGCTTCAAGCCAGTGGCTCTGCACCACCTGCGACCAGGGCCGACGCCAGAACCCACTGTTGGGGTCGACCGGCACGCCGGCATCCGGCGAGGCGAGCATCACCTGTGTCACCATCTCGCTTGGGGCAGCCACCGTCAGATAGACCGGCTTGCCGAAGCCGGCGAACTGGTCCAGCAGATTGCTGATCTGCATCAGATCGCGTGTGTACTGGCCCGGAACCGCCTGCCCCATCAGCAGCTTAAGTGAGAAGCCGTCGAAGTTGATCGCGCCCTGAATCGCCAGGTCGGCGTACATCAGCGGCGGAATCGATCGCTGGTTGGAGCTGTAGTACTCCCCAAAGGGCTGCTGAATTTCGATCAGCGCGCGGGCGGCAGGCTGAATCTTCTTCACCTGCATCGTCGCCATGCGCGTCAGGTCCATGAGCTGCTCGAAGTTGAACGTGAAGTGGTTGTTCACGTGCAGCCCGGAGACGACGTTCCATGCGAGGACCATGTTGCGGTAGCGCGTCACCACCCGCTCCACGTGTTCGTAGATCAGGTCGCGCACCGTCTCATAGTCGTGCTCCCAGATGTAGAGCCAGTTGGGCAGGGAGTGGGGCTGAAAATTGACGACCGGGCCGGCGATGATGCTCATGCGATGCCGGGCCGCCCATTCCGCCCAGTTATCCATCGGCCCCCAGTTGTAGTCACTGGACTCGGGGGCGAGCATCTTCCACGGCGTGGGCAGGTAGAGGATGTCGATGTTGGCCTGCAATCCGGCACGCAGCCGTTCGTTGGTCTGGTCCAGTCGCACGCCGCAGCCGATGGGATGACGCGGCAGGGAGCCGGTGGCCCGGCGGCGCGACAACAGCAGGTCCGCATGCGCCAGTGCCAGTTCCTCGCTGCCGTCAATCGCCGCGATGAGCGCATCCCGCGCCAGCCGGTCCGCCTTGGCGGCATCATCACGCTGGTAGCACAGCGCTTCAATGAACAGCCGCCGCGCCAGATCAGCCCGCTTGGTCACCGGATGGTCCGGGCCGATGTCGAACATGCCCCAGTCCTCAAGCTTGTTGTAGAGCACCATCAGCCGATGACGCGCCAGCTCGAGCATGAGCAGATAGGGTTCATCGCGTTCGGGCAGCAGGCAGGTTTGCAGCGTCAGCTCGCCGCAATCGCCCACGGGAACCTGCGTGGCGAAGGCAGCCACGCCAGATTCGCGCTTCTGGCAGCGAATCTCGCCGTCGATGAAGGCAATGTCCGCCCGCATCGCGCTGCCGTCGGCGCCGATCATGTAGGCGTTGCGCAGCACGACACTGGTGGCGGGGCGACCCTCTTCAAAAAGCAGAAATCGGTGCATGCCGTGCGGGTACCTTCGATGGCCTGCAGGATCGGGCTTGATCAGGTAAGTGTCCCCAAAGCCTCAGGATGAGACGATTATTGAAGATGCCCGACCCCATTGCAAGCAGCCTGATCGACCCGTTGGGAAGGCGTTGGGGCGGCAGACAAGGGCGTGTGGCGCTCACGGCCAGACCAGCGCGATCGTCGCGATGAACCACATCACCGTCGCGATGGCGATCTTGCCCAGCGTACCCCAGAACTTGCCCACCATCGCGCCACGGGCCGCCAGACTCGCTTTGGCCAGCTCCCGGCCGCGCAGCACGTCGCCGATGATCGACCCGATGCCCGCGCCGATGCACGCCCCCAGGATCGTGCCCACCACGACCAGCACTGCTGTGCCCGCGATCGCCCCGACGATGCCGCCGATCACCGCCAGCACCGCCCCGGTGCGTGTGCCGCCTGCTTTGCGTGCCCCGGCGGCACCGGCCAGCGTTTCGACCACCTCACCCACGATCGCCAGGATCAGCAGCACGATGACCGTACCCAGCCCGATGCCCGGCGTGACATCCCCGCCACGCCACAGCGCGAACGCCGCCGTCAGCACCAGCATCACCCACGTGCCGGGCAGTTGCATGACCACCATCATGACCGCTGCCAGGTTCAGCAGCGCCAGCAGCACTGCCGCGACGATGGCAAGTGTCAGTTCCGAAGCTGCCCACATGTCGGCCATGATATCGGGGCGTGTGATCGGTCCCAGGACTTGCGAGCCTTCTTAATAAGGATTGCGTCCAATTCTGAGGTCGCCTACCGGCTTGACGATGGCGCCGGGCAAAGCTAGATTGCGTCTTGATCCACACTTGCATTCCCGCCCGTTTTTCCCTCGGCAGGAGTCATGCCCATCCTCGCTTCACGGAGCCGCAGTATGTCCCGCAATCGCGTTTGCTTTGCGATCGTGTGCCTTTCGCTGCTAATGACCTGGGTCAGTCCCGTGCTGGGGCAGGCGCGGTCGCCCGAGAAACTCTGGGATGATTTCAACCACTACGTGTTGATCGCCCGCCCGGAACTGGCACATGCGGCTGGTCAGGCGCTGCTGAATCAGGTCAACGATGACCAGCTTCTGGACATCGTCGAAGCGAGCGATTTCGCCGACTGGCTCGACCGCGTGAAGGTGCGTGCCGACGGGATGCCCACCGTGGCGGAGACCGCTGCGGAACTGGCACGCCGCATTCAGGCCGCCCGCATCGCCCGTGCCCGCGATGTGCAGCGCATCAAGGATGACATCGAACGACTTGGTCGCGGCCTGCAGGCTCGCATGTTGGCGACGGAACGGCTGCGTGCCGCCGGCCAGTATGCTGCGCCGCACCTGCTCGAAGCGCTGCTCGATCCCAAGCGTGCCAACCTGCACCCGCACATCCTGACGGCGATGGTGTCGATCGGCCGGCCGATGGTCTACCCGCTGTCCGAGGCGCTGCCGAAGCTGGAGCCGGTGCCGATGGGCCAGATCGCCCAGGTGCTGGCGGAGATCGGCTACCCGATGTCGCTGCCGTACCTGAAGCTGGTGCTGGAGGACACCTCGGTTGACCCGACCGCGCGTCGTGCGGTGCAGGCTGCCCACGATCAGATTGTACGTGTGGCCGGCCGGGGACAGGACCTCAACGCCGCTGAGACCTTCTTCCTGCTGGGCCTGAGCCAGTACGAGTATGGCACCAGCGGACAGGAGATCGTCGGGTACGACCCGGCGGAGAAGAAGGGGATTGTCTGGGAGTACAGCCTGCAGGCCGGGTTGGTGCCGATTCCGGTGCCGGGCCAGGTTTACGGCGACGTGCTGGCGATGCGGTCGGCCCGCAAGGCGCTGACGCTCGACCCGGGCATGGATCGTGCCCTGAGCCTGTGGGTGATGGCCAACCTGCGTCGTGAGAACCGCCTCGACGGCGAACGCGACCCAAGCTACCCCTCCGAGTTCCAGCCGGCGGCCTACTACGCGCTGCTGGCCGGTCCGATCCGTCTGCACGAGGTGCTCAGCCGGGCACTGGCGGATGGCGACTCTGAACTGGCGCTGGACGCCATCGCCGCGCTCGATCAGACGGCCGGCACAGAGGCGCTGCTGAACCTCGAAGGCACGATTCAGCCGCTGCTGCAGGCCCTGTCGTTCCCTGATCGCCGCGTGCGGTTCGAGGCTGCCTTTGCCCTGACCCGGGCCCGGCCCAAGGAAGCGTTCCCCGGCTCCTATCAGGTGGTGCCCGTGCTCGCCGAGGCGGTCCGCCAGACCGAGCAGCATCACGCGGTCATCATCAGCCCGAACCAGGAAACGCTCAACAAGCTGCAGGCGATGGTTTCGAGCCTGGGCTACGACACGATCGCCGGCCAGTCGCTGCTGGCAGTGAACGATCAGATTCGTGTCGCTCCGGGCATCGACCTGGTGCTGGTGCAGGCGGGTGCGGATGAGGTCATGGCGGTGTTCAATCGCGCTGCGGCCGACTTCAAGCTTGCCAGCATTCCGATCGTGGCGGTCACCTCGCCGGCCCAGCAGTTCGAGCTGACGGCCCGGATGCCCAATGAGCGGCGGCTGGTACTGGTCTCGGCCGATGCCGACGAGAACACGATGCGGGCCGCCCTCGAAAACGCTCGCAACTCGTTCGCCGGCCCGCAGATGACCTCGGCCCAGGCGTCCGACTACGCCGTCAAGGCCCTGGCACTGCTGCGCGATGTGGCGCTGGTCAGCGGTGACGTCTACAAGGTCACCGATGCTCAGCCCGCACTGATGTTGGCGCTCAACGATGCCCGTGACGATGTGGTCACCGGTGCTGCCGCGGTGCTGGCGATGATCGACAACGCCGAAGCGCAGGCCGCCATCGCCCGCCTGGCGCTGGACACGACCCGCTCGGTCGAAATCCGCCGCGCTGCTCTGGTGAGCCTGGCGGAATCGGCAACGTCGTTCGGCTCCAGCCTCGACGAGCGCACCGTCCGCCAGCTCCAGGAACTGGTCGCCAACAGCCGTGGCCCGCTCGCCGTCGACGCTGCCAAGGCGTTTGGCGCCCTGGCGCCCGCCACCCGCAACGCTGTCCAGTTGATCACCCGCTAAAAACGGGTGATCCCGCTTCGGCGATTTTCATGCTAGGCAAAGCAACGCGCGATGTGTTTCACATCGCGCGTTGTCGTTTGAAGTGAGCCTTCGTGAAGCCCCCAAGCTGCAATTGCGCACGAGTGCGCCACCACCCGTCGCGTCCTCAACTTTGCACTTTGAACTATTCCCCCGTCCCCTCCACGGGCCGGACTTCCACCCGCCGAATCCGCTTGCCGTCACTTCGCAGCACCTTGAGTTCCACGCCATCCACCACGACGGTCTCGCCCGGCCGACCCAGCGTGCCCAGCCGCGACTGAATCAGCCCTCCGACGGTGGCGGCTTCTTCTTCCGCACCCCATTCGGGCATGTTCAGCAGCCGTGCCAGCTCGTGAACCGCCAGGTCGCCGCGCACCACCCGTCGGCCCGACGCAGGGCGTACCGACGCCGTTGCATCGCCACGCAACGCCTCCGCAAGCAACGCCTTGGACTCGTCCACCGCCCCCAGCAGGTCATCCACGATGTCCCGCAGCGTGACGATGCCCGCCACGCCGCCGTATTCATCCACCAGAATGGCGAAATCGGTCTTCTTCTCGCGGAAGAGGGCGAGCACCTGCCCCAGCGTTGAAATCTCGGGTGCGTAGACCGCCTCATCCGCGATCAGGCTGAGTACCGAGCTGTCCGCCGCCGCATGGTAGGCCGTCAGGAACGCCTTGCTGCGCACCACGCCCACCACGTTGTCCAGCCCGCCATCGCACAGCGGATACCGCGTGTGCAGGTGTGCGCCCATCACCCTGCGGTTCTCGTCCATCGAACGCCGCAGGTCCAGGTACTGCACCTGCGTGCGCGGCACCATCACGCGGTTCACCAGCCGATGGTCCAGCGTGAGCGTGTTGAGGATCAGCGCTCGTTCTGCCGGGCTGAGGATGCCTTCACGAGCCGCCTCGGTCGCCAGCAGCCGCAACTCCTCCACGGAGGCCTCGGTCTGTTCCATCGACTCGACCCGGCCCAGCCCCAGCGGCATCGTCACCAGGTTCGCCATCTGGTTCATCACCCAGACCAGCGGCCGCACCACCAGCCCGATCGCCATGATCGGCACCGCCGTCAGCGTCACCGCCGCAGGGATGTACCGCAGCGTCAGCGCCTTGGGCAGCAGCTCGCTGAAGACGACCGTCAGCAGCGTGACGATCAGGAACGACAGGGCGATCGACATCGGGCGGAACACGACCTCCGGCACCGCCTCGGCCAGTGGCCCCAGTGCCAGCAGCAGTACCCGCGACATCGCCGGTTCGCCGATCCACCCCAGCGCCAGGTTCGTGACGGTGATGCAGACCTGAATGGCCCCGATCGCGCTGGCCGGGTCGCGCTTCAGCCGCTCCATTGCAGCAACCGTCCGCGTCCGGCCCCGCCGCCGCAACCGCTCCAGATGCACCGGCCGCGTTGCTACCACCGCATATTCCCCCGCCACAAAGAACGCGTTGAGCGCAATCAGCGCCGGCACCAGCGCTAGCATCTGCGATAAAGACATAGGCCATATACTATTCAAAACCGTACCGCTCGGAGGAAATGAAGGGGGCAGGGGCTAAGGGATTAGGGACTGAGGGACTAAGGGAGAGGCACGACGCACGGAGATACGAAGCGGCAAAAGCTTCAATCCCTCTTCCTCTGAGGCTGGGTGAGGGCGAATGTCCGTGGGCGCTCGATGGCTTTGATGAGCTGCCTGCGAACATTCAGGACTTTTCCTTCATGGGTTCAGCGGGGTGGTTCGCCCCTCACCGCGACCCTCTCCCGGCGTAGAAAGTATGGATGGACATTATCAACCACATCCTATGGTCATACCGGTCTGACGACACAGTGGCCGTGGTTTACGCCTAGTTTAATGTGGCCGAGGCGATCGCCTGGTTCGTCATTGCGTTGTACGTTCTGGCTCGGTTTTATCGGTTCCGCCGGACATCACTGGAACTCGCGTACGCCGGGTTGTTCGTGTTGTTCGGTTTGAGCGACCTGCGCGAGTCGTACGTGGTGCAGCCCTGGCTGATCCTCGCCAAAGGGGGCGTGCTGGCTGGCCTGCTGCGGTGAGGCATCGCCTGGTACAACGCCACTACCCGGGTTATCGCTTTTGAACGCAGCAAATCCCGTCGCATCCGTTCTCCGTCCCTTCCTGCCCACTTTTCCACATCGCCGGGATTCTCCTCCCTCCCGTTGCGGAGGGTGGGGGCATTTGTCGCGTGAGGGGGGGCGGCGCTCTATGCTTGAACAGATGTCGCCTTCTCCGCAGAAAAAACCGGTGATTGGTCTGGCGGGCGGGATCGGATCGGGTAAGAGCCTGGTGGCCCGGATGCTCGCTGAGGAGGGCTGTGGCGTCATAGACGCTGATGCCCTGGCGCGGCAGGTGCTGCAGGAGCCGGACGTGATCTGCACGCTGGTGGACTGGTGGGGCAGGGACATCCTGAACCCGGATGGTTCGGTCAATCGCGGGGCGGTGGGGCGGATCGTTTTCGCCAACGAGCAGGAGCGTAAGCGCCTGGAGGGGCTGGTCCATCCACGGGTTCACGCCGGCCGGGTACGACTTCGGGCCCGGTACGAAGAGGACCCGGCAATCCGGGCGATCGTCGAGGATGCCCCCTTGCTGTACGAGGTGGGGCTTGACGAGCAGTGCGACGTTGTTATTTTCGTCGCCGCCTCCCCGGAAAAACGACTGGAACGCGTGAGGCGGAGCCGGGGATGGAGCGAAGAGGAGCTGCACCGACGCGAGAGTCAGCAGCTTCCACTTGACTTTAAGGCCTCGCGTGCGGATTATGTGATAGACAACGACGGAAACGAGTTGGAAACAAAATCCCACGTCCGCCGCGTTCTTTCCGAAATATTCCACCGGATTAAATGATTGTTTGTTGGGAGGGGGAGCAAGGCGATGAGCCGCGGATCGCGCTCATCACCGGCCTCCGGCCTTCCAACCCGAAGGATTCGATCAGGCTGCAACGGATTGTGCCTTTCCCGATGTTTCTTCCCGCATGACATGTAATTCAGCGTGTCCGGTTGCAGACGGACGTGCTGGGATCAAGGAGCCCTACTCATGGCTAAAACCCAATCGCCCCGCGGCCGCCGCAAGAGCGTCAAGCCCGCGGAGGATCGTGGACCGGCAGCAGCGACGAACACTGTCGAGGCACCGGCACAACCGGAGCGTCGGCCGGCCGTTACCGACGAACAGCTCGACGCCGAAACGCAGGCGCGATACGAACAGGCCAAGAAGGATGAAATGCGCCTGGTCGACCTGCAGAAAATGTCCGTCGAGGAACTGCACGAACTGGCACGTAAGGAAGGGCTGGAAAACTTCTCTGGCCTGAAGAAGCAGGATCTCATCTTTCAGATCCTTCAGAAGCACATCACCAAGCAGGGATTGATGTACGGCGAGGGCGTGCTGGAAATCCTGCCCGATGGCTTCGGCTTCCTGCGCAGCCCCGAGTACTCCTACCTGGCGTGCCCCGATGACATCTACGTCAGCCCGTCGCAGATTCGGCGCTTCGGTCTCAAGCCCGGCCACATCGTGCAGGGCACCATCCGTCCGCCCAAGGAGTCGGAAAAGTACTTCGCCTTGCTGCGCGTGGATGCGGTGAACGGCCATCCGCCGGATGTGCTCAACGACCTGAAGACCTTCGAGGACCTCACACCGCTGCACCCGTATCAGCGCTTCGTCCTCGAAACGCCGGATGATCCAAGCAACATCGAGATGCGCATCGTCGACCTGGTCGCACCGATCGGCCGCGGACAGCGCGCCCTCATCGTCGCGCCGCCGCGCACCGGCAAGACGGTTTTGCTGCAGAAGATGGCCAACTCCATCATCAAGAATTACCCCGATGTGAAGGTCATCGTGCTGCTGATTGACGAGCGTCCGGAGGAAGTGACCGACTTCCGCAACAACACGCCCGACGATGTGGAGGTGGTGGCTTCGACGTTCGATGAGCAAAGCTCGCGTCACGTGCAGGTGTGCGAGATGGTCATCGAAAAGAGCCGCCGCATGGTCGAGTTTGGCGAGCACGTGGTCATCCTGATGGACTCGATCACGCGTATGGCTCGTGCGTATAACAACGAGATGCCGCACTCGGGCAAGATACTCACCGGTGGTCTGGACTCCAACGCGCTGCAGCGGCCCAAGAAGTTCTTCGGCTCGGCCCGTGCGATCGAGGGCGGCGGCTCGCTGACCATCATCGCCACCGCGCTGGTGGACACCGGCTCGAAGATGGACGACATCATCTTTGAGGAGTTCAAGGGCACCGGTAACAGCGAACTGCATCTGGACCGCCGTCTCGTCGAGAAGCGTGTCTACCCGGCGATCGACATCGCCGCTTCGGGCACGCGTCGCGAGGAACTGCTGCTCGACCCGAACGAGCTGAAGCTGGTCTACCGCCTGCGCAAGGTGCTGGCCGACATGAACGTGGTCGAAGCGATGGAGCTTCTCAAGAGCCGCCTCATGAAGGTCAAGACCAACGCCGAGTTCCTGATGACGATGAACCTGGATTAACAGCCAGATTCATCGAGAGAAATAGAAAACCGGTGAGGACGCTGATCGTTCTCACCGGTTTTTTTTGAACCGCGAATAAACGCGAACGAGAAAACGAAGGGTGGAAGTATGAAGGATTTTATGAAGGGACGCGACCAGTCGCGTAAATCCCTTTTTATTCGGTCTATTCGCGTTCATTCGCGGTTCAGATCGTGCCTCAATGACAGAACGGACACACCGCGTCGGGTGGGGTGAAGGCGAGGGTACGGATGAGCATGTAGGCGCCCAGGGCGATGATGGTGACGGCCGCGATGCGCGTGCCGTGGATACGCCAGGTGGCGGGTAACATGCGCCGACCGACGAGCACCGCGGAGAGGGCGGGCAGTGTGCCTACGCCGAACGCGACCATACCCAGGGCGCTGTAGAAGGGATGGGGCAGGGCGACGACGACGACCAGCATTGCATAAACCAGCCCGCAAGGCAGCAATCCCATTACAGCACCAAGCAACAGACGCGACACAGTGCTGCGACTGCCGACAAGCTGCGTGAACCAGCTCATGTTGCGCAGACGCTGCATGCCGCAGGCATCGAAGAGTGCCTCGATGCGCCATCGTGGGATCAGATCGAGCAGAATGATGCCCGTGAGAATTACAACGATGCTCATGACGATGGCGGTAGGACGTTGCCAGCCGAAGGTGGCGGAGCCGGTTCGCACGCCGTGGCCCAGCCAGCCGGCGGCCAGGCCCAGCATCGCGTAGGTCCAGATGCGGCCGACGTGATAGCAGGCGAAATCCCACGTGAGCGATGGTTTCACCGCAGCGGCTGCTGTTGCAACGGGTTTGCCATGGATGGTCAGCGTCGCCTGTTCAAACCGGCCGGCAAAACCGATCAAGATCGGCCCGCACATGCCCACGCAGTGCAGACTGCCCGCCAGCCCGGCGACGAGCAGCGACGTCAGTGCCGTGATGAGCGCACCGCTGTCCATCACGCACCCTCCTGCCATTGCGGCACCGCACCGGCCTTGCGCGAAGTCGTGACGATGAGCAGGCTCGAAACGAACATGGCCGAGGCAGCGAAGATTGGGTTGAGGTAGCCCATCGCGGCGAGTGCCAGTCCGATCGTGTTATAGCCGAACGCCCAGAGCAGGTTCAGCTTCACACGACGCATGCCGTGACGTGCCATGGCGATGGTGAACGGCACGCGATCGAGCCGATCCGCCAGCAGCCGTACGTTGCCTGCCTGTTGCGCGAGGCTGGTCGAGCTTCGCATGGCAAAGCCCACATCGGCAGCGGCGAGCACGGGGCCGTCATTGATGCCATCGCCCACCATGGCGACCCGACCGGGCACATCGTTTCGCGCGGTCAGCAGATGTTCGAGCTTGTCAGCGGGCAGGAGTGACGCCTTCACGCCAATGCCCAGCGCCCTGCCGACGCGTTCGGCTGTTTCAGTGCGATCGCCCGTCAGGATTGTCGCGTCGATGCCCATCTCACGCAGCGATCGAACCGCGCGTTTCGCATCATCGCGCAGCTTTTCCGTCAGTGTGAAGCAGGCGAGCACGCGCGTTTCATCCATGAGATAGACGCACATGCCCGCATCGTTCGCTGTTTCGATGGGAATGAGTTGCCGTTGCTGCACGAGTCGTGCGCTTCCCAGCCAGTAAGTTCGCCCTTCGACCACTGCCTGCACGCCAAGTCCCGGCAGCGCGCGGGCATCCTCCGCGACGGGCAGAGGGACATCAGTTGCCTGCTGAGCGTGCGTGGTCAGTGCAACGGCGATGGGATGCACGCTCGAACTTTCGATCGCGCCAGCGATACGCAGTGCTTCGTCGCGCGAGACATCCTGGCTGGTATGCACCGCGTGCAGGTTTAGTGTGGGTTCCGTGAGCGTACCCGTCTTATCGAAGAAAACGTGACGGATAGCCGCAGCCCGTTCGAGCGTGATCGCTGAATCAATCAGGATACCCGCACGAGCCGCCCGGTGCAGTGTGCTCCATGTCGCCAGCGGAGCGGCAAGCCCCAGCGCACAGGGGCAACTGATGAGCAGCACACTCAGCGCGTTGAACAGGCCGCTCGTCGGATCACCGATCCAAGCGTTGAAGGCGAACACGCTGATCGCCAGCAGCACGACACCCGGCACAAACACCGCCGAGATGCGATCCGCCAGTCGCTGCAATGGCAACTGGTGCAGCCGTGCAGTTTCGAGCAGCTTCTGTGTCTGGGCGAGTGTGCGATCATTGCCCACCTGCGTCGCTTCGATCCAAAGTTGCCCATCGAGGCTCATGCAGCCCGCCATGACGTGGTCGCCCGCTGCCACCGCGCGCGGGTTGGATTCGCCCGTCAGGCTCGATTCGTTGATGTACCCGCTACCTTCAATCACCCGGCCGTCGACGGGAATCGTCTCGCCCGGCCGCACGCGAACATGATCGCCCATCTGCACCGCATCGGCATCGACTTCGACAAGCGCATCGCCGCGCTGCACCCACGTGCGCGTCGGCATCGCGGTCAGCAGATCGCGCGCAGCCGCAGTGGCCCGGCGGCGCGCGGTCGAATCGAGGTAATGACCCAGCGTGACCAGCGTGAGGATGAGCGCCGCGGTATCGAAGTAGAGCGTGCCGTGGCCACGCACCGTGTGAATGACGCTGAGCGTGAACGCAGCCCCCACACCGATGCAGATGAGCAGGTTCGCATCGACGCGCCGCGGCAGTGCGCCCAGCCACGCCCGCCAGGTGCGTCGCTGTCCGTCCAGCGTTGGTGTCGCAAACCCGGCCAGCACATCGTTCAGCAGCGGCATTCCCAGCGTGACGATCACCCCCGTCGTCAGCAGCATCATGAAGTAGGCTGCCAGTTGCTGCAGAGCATCGTGACGCAGAGCGTCCGGCTCACCCGACTGATAGACCAGCGGCGAATAGAACAGGCCCTTGAAGGCCATGATGTTCATCGAGAGGAAGATGCCCAGCCCCAGCCGCAGCAAGAGCGTGTTGGGCGGTTGGGCACCATCAGTTTCGGTGTCGGTGGTGGCGCGCTGCGCCAGTTCACTGGCGAACCGGCAGCCGAAGCAGCAGTAGGAGGGTTGATGGCCGGTGGCACGACGCGAAGCGGGCACCGGCAACCCGCAGTGCACACAACTGATGACCTCGCCGCCCTGCGGTGGCGAAGACGCCGCCACTGCCAGTGCCGACGAGGCGGTGCCCATCACGGCTCCAGAAGGATGTACCGCACCAGATACGCGACAGCGAACACGAAGAACGTGATCCACAGCAGCGTCGCATACCAGGGAAACGCGTAACCTTTGTAGCTCAGATATCGATGTCGCTGAAACATAGGGCGAAGAAGGTTGTGGTTAGTGGTTGGTGGTGAGGGTGCCGGTCTCGTCGATTTCTTCCTGCATCTGGAGCATGCGGTACTTGGCTTTTTCGACATCGCGGAACTGGCCGGTCAGGTACGCCCAGAAGAACAGGCACATGAACCCGGCCGCCACGACGAGATAGTTCAGCACCGGCAGCAGAAACGACGCCAGCGCATCGTTGCCCTGATTCAACGCGGTGTAGGCGAACTCGATGAGTTTGAAGATGAACGCCACGCCCGCCGTCACCAGCATGACGATGCTGAACGACCACAGGAAGATTCGCGTTCGCCGGGAGGTCGGCTGAGGCGTCCAGGGCGGAAGCGGTTCCTGGCGTGGCTTGTTTGGCGCGATCATCGTCTCAATCCCTCCACTCAGTAGCCGTACTCGTCATCTTCGTCGCCATAACCATAGTCGTCCTCACCATGGCCGTCATCCATGCCACCATCGTCCTGCTGGACAGGCGCTTTGACGGGCGGTTCGGGACGGATGAGGTTCGGCGCGGGGTAGGCGGCTTCGATGGCGCGGGCGCCGTGGATATTTTCCTGTCGCGTATCCACCCACGAACCCAGCCATTGCACGTAGGCAATGATCGACAGGCCAGTTTTGTTGGGGGTCAGGCCATCTTCTTCATAGAACCAGTGGTAGCTGGGCATGACGCTCACCGGCGCCACATCAGGCGGGTGGTAGAAATGCGCCACATGCCAGTCGTTGGAGTGGAATCCGCCGCGGCGGATCAGGTCCGGGCCGATGCGGCGTGTCCCCCACAGTGGCGGCATGTTCAGCTCGTTGTTGTATTCCTCGGGAAAGCTGCGCTGGCCGTACTGTGCCTCATCGTTACCCCAGGGGCGCACCTGCTGCGAGTGGCAGTGCCAGCACGCCTCGCCGATGTAGGTCTTGTGGCCGATACGCAGCGCTTCGGCGAACGCCTCTTCGATCGGCTTATCGCCGAACGCCTTGGCGAACGCCTCGGGGTACTGCTCCTTCAGCTCGATGAACTCCAGCGGCGGCACGGCGGCCATCTGCTCCACCGTACGCACCTCCAGATGCGCCACCGGCAGCATCGGAATCCACGCGCTGATGGCGAAGGCCAGCACGAAGAAGCCAAGTCCGGCTACCAGGAAAACGAAACCAAACCGTTCCACGAGGTCTGCTCCGAATGACGCAGGCGCTTGGCCTGATGAACTCTCATTGGCGTGGATGAGTCATCCACGCGCGGTGGTGTTTACGCTGTTGCTCCGGCGGTCTGTTCCTCGAGCACTTCGTACGGTGCGTAATCGACATCCACGTGGGCGCGACGCGCGACCCGGGCCGTGGCGATCATGTTCACGACCAGGCATCCGAAGCCGGTCAGGATGAACAGGCCCGTGAAGGTGCGGGTGAGCCAGAACGGCCTCAACGCCGTCAGGATGGTTTCACGCGGCACCAGTCCCTTGGCCATGAACCCATCGACCAGGCCACCGGCCGTCAGCGCCAGCACCATGAACGCCAGCCCGATCGTCGTGAGCCAGAAGTGCCACCGTCGCAGCTTCTCACTCCACCATTCATGACCGGTCAGCTTCGGCCACAGATGTTCAATCATGCCGAAGATCCAGAACGTGAACACGCCGAACATCACCAGGTGCGCGTGACCGACGACCCAGTCGGTGAAGTGGATCACCTGCTGGAAGGTCAGCGTCACCTGGAAGGCACACTGCGTGCAGGTCAGCAGGTAGTTCAGCGCGCCCACCCAGAACCAGCGAATCGGGATGCTGTCGCGCAGCGAACCCTCGCTGCCACGCCACGTCATGAAGAAGTTGATCACCACGGTGGTGACGACGATCTCGATCGCGATGGTGGTGACTACGGCACTGTACTGAGCGAACATCGGGATGGGCGAACCCAGGAAGTGGTGTACGCCCTGTAGCGGGTAGAAGAAGGCCAGCCCCCAGAAGCCCACCAGCGATAGCGCGTGCGACCAGATCGGCTTCTTCAGAATGATGGGCACGAAGAAGTACATCATGCCCCAGCCCATCGGTGTGACCCACAGACCCACCAGGTCGTGGATGTACAGACCCAGCAGCGGCCCGGCCTGATTGCCCGCGACGATGTACTGCGGCAGGAAGTTGCCCATGATGTAGGTCAGACCCAGCCACACGAACGCCGCGGAAAAGTACCACAGGCTCACGTACATCGACCGCTCGTTGCTGCGGATGATCGGCGTGTAGAACTGGATGGCTACCAGAATCGCACCGACGACGACCAGCGGGTCGATCCACACAGGCGTTTCACCCCATTCGATCGCCTGCGCTTCGCCCAGGTGCAATCCGATGTAGGTGCCCAGCACGATCAGGTTCCACGCGCCGAGGATTGCCCAGCCCAGCAGATCGCTGGCGACGCGCCGGCCGGTCAGCCGTGGCACCGTCCAGTTCAGCATCGCGAAGAACGCATTGGTCAGGAAGCCGAACGCGACCATGTTGGTGTGGATCATGCGGATGCGACCAGGCGACAGCACCGCGATGCGCGGCAGCGGCCAGTGCTGCAGAAGCTGCAGCGAATAAAGCATCCCGCCGATCATGGCGATGCCCAGCCACACGATGGCGGCGACCAGGTGCCATTTCACCAGCTTATCGTTCACCAGCGCATGAGCGCCGCCCGTCAATGCGGGTTTGGGATTGTCGCTCTCATCGCCAAGCAGGATCTGTCTCATCGCTCACTCACTCCAGAGCGGTCCTGTCCATTCTGAACCGTGACGCCCAGCACCGCCTCGCGCGTCGACGTTTCCCGGCGCAGGCTTCGCACGAACGCCACCAGGTCCCAACTGTTCTGCACGCCCCGGACGTGACGCTCCGTTTCGCTCATGTTCTGGAACACCTCGGCCGCATTCTTCGGGAACTGCGACAGGTACTCACGCAGCTCTGCGAGCTCCGCTTCGTCCAGCTCGCTGGCGACCGCTTCAAATGCTTCCACGTTCGCGGTGGCCAGCAGGTCGACGTTGTACGAGGGCATGATCGACCGCAGGCCGGTGTGGAAGGTGCGGTAGATGTCCTCGGGCGTATCGCCGTTCTTGAGCTGGCCGCGTGTGAAGTTGAAGGGCTTTTGCGGGTTGCCCCAGGCATCGACGTATTCGGTGCGCGTGGCGCCTTTGCCTGCGCCATCGATGCCGTGGCAGGAGTTGCAGTTCATCGCCAGATAGACGATGCGGCCACGCAACTGCCGCTCGCGCGTATCAAGATCAGCCGGGGCGGGGGGCACGGGCACGATCTTGCGGTTGTCCTTCTCCTCGTCCCAGCGGGGATAGAACGATTTGATGTATTCGATGACGGCGACCTTCTCTGTCTCGGGCATGAGCGGGAAGGCCGGCATGCTCACCCGCGACAGGCCGCGCGTGATCACGCGGTGGATGTCGGACTCCATGGGCAGGCTGGAGGAGTCGGTGGAGCGGAACTTATAGATACCGCTGGTGAAGTCGCGTGGCTTGGTGATCAGCCGCACCGCCGCCGGGCCGTCGCCCTGTCCGTGTTCGCCGTGGCAGCCGATGCAGTATTTGTGATAGATCTCCCGGCCGCGCTGAATGAGCGAGGCGCGCTGGTTGTAACCGGCGTATTCACCGGGAGAGACCGTCTGCCAGTGGTTGTACTCGATGGGTCGCGGGTCCTGGGGACTGGTCGGCCGCGGCAGGTGTGTCGTTGTCGTGACGGCCTGTGCCACAGCAGCGTCGTCATTCGCTGCTTCCGCCTGGGCCGCGTCGGGGTTGCAGCCGGCAAGCGTTGCCAGCATCGTTCCATTGAGTAGTGCCAGCGTCACCCATCGCGCGACGCCTCGGCCGGTCACCGTGGCCACGATCTCTCTCCAATGCACCGTTGGGGTTGTCATGAATCGATGCCCATGCGGACCGAGTCAGGCAACTGATCCGCGGGGTTGTCACGTTGCTGGATGTACGGTTCAAACTTCGCCCAGTGCTGCAGCGCCAGCATGGTCCAGGCGAAGGCCAGGTGCGTCAGCGCCGCCACCCACCAGGGGATCAGTTCGATAATCCAGTTGCCGCCCAGCAGCATCGGCTGCAGCCAGCTCAGCACGCCGTAGAAGCTCACCAGCCACAACAGCAGGCCCATGCCGCCGGCGATGAAGAAACGCTTCATGACCGACAACTGGCCGAAATAGATGCTCATCACCAGGTGAAACACCACGCCGTGCAGCGCCCCGGTGGCCAGGTAGAGGAAGCAGCCCACGCCCAGAATATTGGCGTCGGTGACGGCCGGGTCCAGGGCTGCCTCGCCCATCGGGAAGGTGAGGTAGACGCGGATCAACTTGAGTGCCGGCTGCCCGAAGAGGGGGGCGGCGATCATGTTGAAGCCCAGACTCACCATCGCCCCGATAAAGCCGAGCATCATGCCGATTACCACATGCCACAGCAGGTAATAGCCCTGCGGCGGCCAGCCGGGGCTGGCACTGTCCGTAACGGGCGTCTGCTGAAGCAGGCGAACGGCTTCCAGGTGTTTCCGAATCAGTTCGTTGCGTGTGTTCTCGTCCACAGCGGACTTCCTGGCACGTGAAGGACAGGTGACGCACCGCCTTTCATGTGACCAAAATATCCTTTTCTCCCGTTTGGTCAAATCGAAGTGAGGCGCGACGGTGTAGTGGGGCCGTTTAGCGCTCCGCGGCAGGTCGGGAGGTGGCTGCCGGAGGTGAGTGGTCAGCGGGGCGGTGGTTCGGCCCATCCTCTGCGACGACCCGTTGAGGTCCCGTATGGAATCCTAAAAGCAGTGGAACCGGGCCGCCCTTACCGCGAAGTTCGATCATCTTTTCGCACGCCCGGACGCAGTCGCCACATTCCAGGCAGTGATTCCGCCCCGGCGCCCCGGAAATGGAGATGCCCGGCCGATCATACAAGGGCGTCATCAGCTCGCGTGGCAGCAGATCGACCGGACAGACATTGTCGCACGCATCACACTCGATGCAGCTTTTTTCCTGATTACGAAAGTAGACACCGTACCATTTGGCCGGCGAGACAAAGGAGTAATACAACCCGATCGGGCAGACAGCCTTGCAGAACTCCCAACGCCAGTATCGCCCATGCAGATACGCCCCGGTGATGCCCACAGCAAGCAGCGCCCAGCCGATCGCCAGCTCCATCGCCGACCCCAGCCACAACATGCGCAGGTCCACCCACCAGGCGAGCATCGCCAGCACGAACGCGCCGCTGAAAAGCGCCCCGATTACGTGGGCACGCAATCGCTGCCAGCGCGACATGCCCGGTGTATCCACCACTTCACCGAATCGGCTCACCTGGCCGACCGGACATCCCCAGCCGCAGAACATCCGTCCCGCGACCACGTTGCTCAGAAACGTGACGACATACATCGCGGCGATGCCGACGATCACGCCCGCCAGCCCGGTGCGCAGCGTTGCCGGCTCGAAAAAGAGCCGATGCTCGCCGCGCCAGAAATCGACTCGCGCCAGCCCGCTCAGCGGTACGCCCAGCAGCACGCAGAGCGAAAAGCTCATGCTCACCGCCCGGTAGAGGTCGTATCGATGCGACCGCTGCCGCGCAAGGCGGAGCACTTTCAGGCGAATGTTGCCGGGGCGAGCCATGATGTCTGAAACGTCAAAAGGTGGGCTGATCCGTCGGAGGGGACACCACACGCGTCATCGTCTCCCCGACCCGAACGCGCCCGGCGTGATTCGAACACGCGACCTGCGGTTTAGGAAACCGCTGCTCTATCCTGCTGAGCTACGGGCGCAAATCCCGTTCGTCGCGGCGAATCCGCCACGGCGCGGCGCATTATAGCAATGCACACCTGGCCGGGCGTTTCACTTCGGGATGGCGGGGTAGTAGCCGTGATTGACCTGTGCGAAGATCACGAGGTTCTGGCGAATGCTGCGAAGGCGGATGCGCTCTCCGCGCGACGGGAAGGTGTTTTTCTGTTGAACGGCATAACCATCGCGATCGCTCAAGAGCGACGGTCACAACGACCGCAACCTCCAGCAGCGTAGGGCCGGCGGCACGATTACGGTTGGGAGGGCTGGTGTGCATAAGACGTGCTCGTTCAAGAAGTTCGAACGAACCGCAGCCGCCCGCGGGTTGGATATGCGTCGCGCGGGCGGAAGCAGGAACACGTCATCATTTTAGCCGCAAGGGGCGGCGGTCAAGGCGTTGGCACAGGAAAATCTATTTCGCGCTTCGCATCGATCGGGGCGACGGTATTGACCGGGGTGAGTGGTGCACGGCCCTGCAGCACGTTCACCACGTTCCGGGCAGCGAGCAGGCGTGCCTCAATGCGGCTTTCCAGAGCCGCTCCGCCGATATGTGGCGTGAGTACCACGTTCTCCATCGTCAGCAGTGCGGGGTGGAAGTGCGGCTCATCCTCGGCGACGTCCAGCCCGGCGCCGCTCAGGTGCCCGGAGCGCAGCGCATCGACGATCGCCGCTTCGTCCACGACCTTGCCACGTGAGACGTTGAGCAGCACCGCGCCGGGTTTCATGCGCTGGATTGCATCGCGGTCGATCAGCCGCTCGGTTTCCGGTGTCAGCGGCACGTGCAGGGACACGATGTCCGCCTGTTCGAGCAGTTCATCGAGCGTTCGGGCACCGGGTTCGGGGCGCGGGCTGCGGTTGTAGTAGATGACACGCATGCCGAAGGCTCGGGCGCGGTGTGCGACGGCCCGGCCGATGCGGCCGTAGCCGACGATGCCCAGACATTTGCCCTCCAGGGAGGAGCCTTCCCATGCGCCGGGCTGGAAGCCGTCGATGCTCCATCGCCCGGTACGGACGTAGCGGTCGGCACAGGCGATCTTTCGCACGACGGCGAGCATCAGGCCGATCGTGTAATCGGCGGCCGCCGGCGTGAAGCAGTCAGGGATGTTGGTGGCCCACACGCCGTAGCGGTTGAGGCATTCCAGGTCGAGGTTGTCGATGCCGATGGAGACGTTGGCAACGATCCGCAGGTTGGGTGCGGTTGCCAGAAGTTCCTCATCGACGCGCAGTTCACCCTGGTTGATGATGGCGTGAAGCTGCGGGGCGTACTTGAGGATCTGTTCGCGCGGCATGAGAGCGCCGCCGGTGGGGCCGAAGATGATCTCCGCCACGCCCGCCAGAGGGGCAAGATGCTGATGGGGCGGGTGGTTTGTAATGAGTACCTTGTAATTCAAGACGGACACTCCTTGGCAGGGATACGACGCATCAGCCTCCGATCGCCGCGGCACTCCACCACTGGGGCAGCCACAGCGAGATCTGCGGGATGAAGGCAACCATGAGCAAAACCAGGAACAGAACGATGAGGAACGGCCACAGGTCCCGCAACATTTCATTCATCGGCACGTTCCCGACGCCGCTGATGACGAACAGCAACATGCCTACCGGCGGCGTGAGCAGCCCGAGCATGATGGCGAGCTGGAAAACAACGCCGAAATGGATGAGGTCGATCTGATAATGTGCCAGGGCCGGCAGCAGCAGGGGGGTGAGCACGATCATGATGCTCGCCCCCTCCATGACGCAGCCGAGCACCAGCAGCGCGGCGATGATGACGAGGATGAACACCCAGGGGCTTTCGGACATGGAGGTGAACAGATTCACCAGTTGGGCCGGAGTGCCCTCGAGGGTGAGCAGCCAGCCAAAGGCACTGGCGGCGGCGATGATGAACATGATGACGGCCGACTGCTTGGCGGACCGCACCAGCAGTCGCGGCAGATCGCTCAGGCGAATCTGACGATAGACGAACATACCCACGAACAGGCCGTAAGCCACGGCGATGGCGCCTGCTTCGGTGGGGGTGACGATGCCGCCGGCAATACCCCCGAGAATGATGATGGGCATGAGAATCGCCCAGCTTGCATTTTTCAGTGCGGCCCACAGCTCGCGCAGGTTGATCGGCTCGCCGCGCGGCAGGTTGCGCTTTCGCGCGATGATCGAACAGGCGGTCATCATGTACAGGCCCATGAGCATGCCAGGCACGGTGCCCGCGAGAAAGAGCTTGCCCACCGAAACGTTGGCGAGCGAGGCGTAGATGATGAACCCGACACTGGGGGGGATGACCGGGCCGATCGTTGCGGCGGAGGCGTTGACAGCCGCGGCGAAACCGCGACCATAGCCGCGCCGCTCCATCTCAGGAATCAGGACGGAACCGACGGCTGCCGCATCGGCGATCGCAGTGCCACTCACGCCAGCCATCAGCATGTTCACGCCCACGACCACGTGCGACAGCCCGCCGCGAATCGAACCGACCATCGCCTGCGCCAGGCGGACCAGCCGCTGCGTGATGCCCCCAGCGTTCATCAGTTCACCGGCGAGCAGAAAGAACGGCACCGCCAGCAGCACGAATGAATCGGCGCCGACCGACATACGCTGCGCCAGGGCCATGAGATTCAGTTCCGTGGCGAAGGCCATGTAGCAAAGCGTGCTGATACCGATCGCGAAAGCCACAGGCGTGCGCAGCACCAGCAGGATCAGCATGATTGCCATCATCCACGCCACACGCGGTCCTCCGAGGCGGCATCATCGGTAACGCGGTTGCGACGCCGGTCGGCCGCCAGTGCGCGAATGGCATACACCAGTGCCAGCAGGCAGCCGGCGGGGAGTGCCGCGTAAAACACCCAGTTCACCGGCAACCCCAGGACCGGGCTGTGCGTGCCGGCGGTGTGAAACACCCACCTGCACCCCAGCACCGCCACCACCCCCAGGAACACCAGGACCAGCACATGCTGTAAGACCTGTGCCCAGTGCTGCCAGCGCCTGGGCGCCCAGCCGATCAGATCGACCGTGATGTGGCATTTGTCGCGCAGCGCCAGTGCTGCGCCGATGAAGACCAGCCACGCGAAGAGGTAGCGGCAGACCTCCTCGGACCAGGTCAGCGAATTGTTGAAGCCGTATCGAAACACGACCTGCAGCAGCACGATGAGGATGGATGCGCCGAAGATCGCGGCGAGCACGTAATCCATCGGCTTCATCGGCACAGTGTTCTCGCCGGAATGCGCTTGGGAAATGGGGGCCTGCTGCTCATGAGTGGGTGCAGTTGTCAGTGATGATTGCTGCGAATCAGGGGGTTGCATGGGCTACCTCCGTCCCCTGAATTCGTTCGAAAAGATTCGGCGCCCACTGCGATGCGAACTGCCGGGGAACTGTGTCGAGAACCCGGCTGCGGAACGCGGCATGATCCACCGTAACGAACTGCATGCCCTTCTTCGCCAGATCGTCACGATAGGTCTGCTCATATTCGAGCATCCGTTCACGCTCGAACTGGCCCGCATCGATGACCGCCTGACTCAGGATCGTGCGATGCTCCTCACTCAGCCGTGACCAGCGGGCATCGGACATCATCATGATGTAGACGCCCAGCAGGTGCTGCGTCTCCATGATGTACCGCTGCACCTCATACAGGCTGCTGGTGTGGACGACTTCCAGCGGGTTTTCCTGGCCCTCGACCACACCCTGTTTCAGCGCGATGAAGATCTCGCTGTAGGTCACCGGCGTGACGTTCGCTCCCAGAGCACGCCACGCCTCGATGTAGGTGGGCAGCTCCGGTACACGAAGCTTCAGCCCGGCCAGGTCCTCCGGTGTTCGCACGGGCTTGTTGGCGGTGAGGTAGCGTGGCCCGCGATGCCAGAAATCCAGAATCCGCAGCCCCTGCGCGGACAGCATGGCCTGCTTCATCTCCTCGCCGATCTGACCACGCAGCACCGCATCCATGTGCGGGTAGTCGCGGAAAACGTAGGGCATTTCGATTGCCCCGTACTGAGGGGCGTACCAGCCGATCGGCGCGGTGCCGCCCAGCACGAGGTCGATACTGCCCAGCTTCAGCGCTTCAGCCAGTTCGCGGTCGGTGCCGAGCTGTGCGCCGGGGTAGAGCGTGATTTGCAGGGTGCCGCCGCTGCGTTCCTCCACGATCTTCGCCAGATACTCCGCCGCTTCGTGTGCCGGGCCGCGCGGCGCCATGACGTAGGCGAGTTTGAGTGAAACGGTGCCACCCTCCGCCCCGGCGTTGCCGCACCCGGACAGGATCGCGGAAAAGACGACCAACAAAAGGACCGCGATTCGAATGCGGGTCATCGTGGCGTTCTCCGTCGTGGAGGATTTGAAACGAGGAACGGGCGTGGTGGGGCGATCAGTTACTTATTCCCCAGCGCGATGCGGCGATACGCGTCGAACGCCTCACGGCGTTTGGTGATGAATTCTTCATCAAAGACGTCCGCCAGTCGCGCCTGTCGCACCGTCTGGAAGGCCAGATAGACAATGCGGCGATAGCGATCGGACTTGTTTTCCTTGCTGCCGTGCAGCGTGCCATTGTCGTGGAACGCCACATCGCCCGGCGACATACGAACCGGAATCGCACCGGGCAGGTCGAAGCCATGCTTCTCCACCAGCGGCGCGACATCGATCACCCCATGCTTGTGCGAGCCGGGGATCACCCACAGGCAGCCGTTTTCCTCATCCGCGTAGTCCAGATAGACATCGCACGTGGCGATCGGATCCGGAGCCTTCTTCACCTTGAAGGAGGGGTCCTGATGCCAGTGAACGGTCTGCCCGATGCGAGGCGGCTTGGTCACGTAGGCTTCGTTGTACTGCAGGATTTCATCGCCCAGCAGCGCCTGCATTGCGTTGTGAACGAAGGCGCACGACTTGAGCGCCGCCACCTGCGGCAGATGCTCATCGAGATTGTCCACGCGCCACAGCACCCGCTCATCGACCGCCGTTGCCTGCCGGGCCGCAACACCGTTCATCATCTCCTCGAAGCTGGTGGCCTTCGGGGTCGTGTAGTAGACGCCGGGATCCTCGCGGTAATCGCGAAACCTTTCTTCGAGTTGCTCGGCTCCCTCGCGCAGTTGCTCAATGATCGCCATGGGAATGGCATTGCGCACGACGAGGTAGCCGTTGTCGTAAAAGAACTGAACCTGTTCCGGTGTGAGTGTGGCTGGATGGGACATGGATGTTTCGCCTGTTGCGTGTTGAACAAATGCAAGGGCGACCGTGACGCGCACTGCCGTCAGGCATCCTCGGAGGCTGTCTGAGCCAGATAGTCCTGAATCGCCTTGCGGTCAAACTCATTGCCGTAGCGGACGTGTTCGCGCATCTTGCGTTCGGCCTTGTCCGGATCGCGCGTGAGAATCACCTTGACAAGCTGCTCGTGCCAGTCGTCGGGCACGGCGTTATAGCGCGTCTGAATGATCCAGGCCAGCCGCATGAGTCGGCGGAACCAGACGCGTTCCAGTTCCGCCGCGAGAACGGGGTATCCAGTGGCGCGGGCGACCTGAGCATGAAAGGCCATGTGCGTTTCCAGCGCCAGTCGCGAATTGGGTTCGGCACGCCGGTGGATGCGGTCGAGCTTCTTCGCCTGAACGAGCAGCTTGTCCAGCGTCTCATCTGAGGCGTTCTGCGCACACAGACGGGCAGCCTGGCATTCAATGGCTTCACGCAGCACCTGATCGTTCTGCACATCCTCGAGTGTCAGTGGCCGAACACGACAACCGTACAACGGTTTGTTTTCCACCAGACCATCCACTTCCAGTCGCAACAGCGCTTCAGTGATGGGGATGTGACTGACGCCCAGATGCTTGCTGAGTGTTCGCCGCACCATGCGATGCCCGGGCTGCAGATCCCCGGAGAGGATGCGGTCGCGCAACGTGACGTAGACGCGGCTGGTCAGCGTCTCGGTCGCCTCGGCCGATTCGGCGGCATCGGAAAAAGAACGGTAATTTGCCATATCAATCGGTTATCCCACGGCAAGGCTACACAAAGGTTAACACGTGCGTGTGCTGGTTTCAAGCGTAATTTATCGGATATTTTACTCGAATGTGCCGCGTCTGTCGCCCCTTTAAAAAATTCGTGGAGGTCGGAGAAATTCATCTTGACATGTCAAACCGCGGCGTTAACCTGAGAATTGGATCAGCTGTGAGGGCGATGGGGACGACCAGCCGCCCGACGAATATCGGGACAGGCTGTCCGGGGGACGAGGACGAGCTTGAAGCGGCAGCAGTCACATCGCGTGTGGGGAGGGGCGCCTCAGGGCGATTCAGTGGTTCATCTATTCGTGTCGATCGGTGCGAGAGGGAAATCTCACATCTTCATTCCAACATCTTTTGGAGAATCGTCATGCGTAAGGCATTGATCACCGCTGTGGCGTCTGTTGGTCTGTTCGCAGGTGCGCAGGCAGAGGCGGCTCTGCAGGTCACCGATACGTTCATTTACGACGGCAGCTATCAGCCCAACACACCCGCGCCGCCGCCGGGAATGAGTGCATGGAAGGTCAGTGGTACTGTTCCGATCCTTTTCAATACTGGACGAAACGGACCTCAGGACGGCGTTGCGTACATCAATGACAATGGCAATGGCCTGGCTAGCCTTTACAGCGATATCACCAATCCGGGAATGCTTGCGGATGCCTCGGATTACACCTGGCAGTTCGATATCAGATTGAGCTGGACTATTGATACCGGCACCAACAGCTATAACTTCTTCGGCGTTCGAAGCGAAGGCAATGCCAGCACGAATGGTCGATTCGTTGGGATTGCGCCCGATCGTAATGGTGGATTGGTTCTCCTGACAAACTTCAACGTGGTGCTGGAAACCCTGTACGAGGCGGGCGTCGATGGTCCTGCCCTTGACGACGGTGTTCTTCGCTCCTTCACGATCGCCAAGTGGTTCGACGGCACGCAGATGAAGGTGAGCGTGTACATGGAAGGTCAGCATCTGACGACCGTCGACTACAACACCGATAACTTCGCTGCGGGCAATCCGCAGTTCGGGATGGTAGGCCTCTGGACCGGGAGTACCAGCACCACCAGTGACTTTGTGGTCGATTACATCAAGTTTGGCCCGGTGACCATCCCCGAGCCGGCTTCGCTGGCGCTGCTGGGTGTGGGGGGAGCGTTCGTGCTGCGGCGTCGCAAGTAAGAAAAATTGATGACGGAGGAGTGTGCTTTGCCGCACGCTCCTCTTTTCTCCATCTGTCTCCATTGTTTTGAAACAGGCACGTTCAACATAAAGAGGACGCTCCACCATGTGGCTGTCGCGTATGTCCGCCGGCGTTCGAGGCGAGGGGGGGTATGTTGTGGTCCCCGGTTTTTCGCACGCCGGAAGTGGCAGCTGGCATGGGGGACGGTTCGGACGTGGTTTCACGCTCATCGAACTGCTGGTCGTGATTTCCATCATCGCCTTGCTGATTGCGCTTCTGTTGCCTGCCCTGAGCAAGGCGCGTGAGGCTGCAAACAACGTCAAGTGCCAGTCGAACCTGCATCAGATCGCGATGGGGTTCCAGGCGTATCTGTACGATCACGTCACGACGCTTCCGCTGCCCGGAAGCGTCGTGACGTGGGGCGGACGTGCAGGTTCGCTGCCGGGCTATGATGCGAATGGGCCGTACGGTCCGCGCAACCGCCCGGTCAATCCCTATCTGGCGGGCACACAGTCGGACGATGGCGACTCGCCGGTGTTTCTGTGCCCTTCCGATCGTGGCATGCCACCTTCCCAGGAAACGATTTACTCGGAGGTTGGCACGTCTTATGTCTACAACAGCCATTCTCTGCTTGGGGGTGCCAATCATCGAACACTCATCACCAAGCGTTACACCGGTGTGAATGTGGAGATCGTGGCCAATTCGGCACGCACGATTCTGGTGGCGGACCACGTGAGCTGGAACTACTGCTATTTCACCCAGGACCGTCAGCAGCGATGGCACAGCACGACGGAGCCGGCGGGCAATTACCTGTTCGTGGATGGGCACGTGAAGGCGTCGGTGGCGGTGAATCGCCCGGATGTGGGCTACGACTCTGAGGATTTCACGTGGTATCCGCAGGGAAGCTACGCCCTCTTCGAGGAAATACCCTGATCGCTCTGTCGAAACGCGTCCTTGGTTCAATTTTATACAGGGGTTCATGGTGACGCATCAGATCGCGATGAAAGGCCGGATGCCCAAATGGGCAGGTTTTGTGGGGTTAGCGGCGCTTGTGGCGTGTGCAGCGGTTCCTGTGGATGCTGCCGACCGTCTGACCGACTGGCGCAATGTACGCAACGGCCACGTGATTCCCGATGAGAATTACGCGGATCAGCCCTACGTGGTCGTGATGCCGGATGGCAGTTGGGTGTGCACGCTCACGACCGGCCCGGGCAAGGAAAGCAACGCTGGTCAACACGTGGTGGCGACGATCAGCACCGACAAGGGCAAGACATGGTCGCCGCTGATCGACATCGAGCCATCCGGCGGGCCGCGCGCCAGTTGGGTGGTCCCTGTGCTGACACCCAACGGTCGCATCTATGCGTTCTACAACTACGATGAGAACGAAGTCGACCTGCCCATCCCCACGATCAACGGGCCGTATTGCTATCGCTATTCCGATGACGGCGGGCGCACCTGGTCGAAGGACCGCTATTACCTGCCGATTCGCCAGACCGCTGCCGATCGCAATAACCAGTGGGGCGGCAAAATCCAGATGTTCTGGGGGATCGACAAACCCATCGTTCGCGACGGCAAGCTCATCTTTGCCTTCAGCAAGCTCGGCCGATATGTCGCGCTTGACGGCGAAGGCTGGTTCATGACCTCTGAGAACATCCTCACGGAACGCGATCCGAACAAGATCGAATGGAAAATGCTGCCCGAGCACGATGGGCACGGTGTCAAGCACCCGGCTCACGGCGAAGTGCAGGAAGAGCACAACGTCGAGGTGTTGAGCAACGGCGACTGGTACGTGATGTTCCGCACGACGCGCGGCTATCCGATGCACGCCTACAGCCGGGATGGTGGCCGCACATGGGATCCGATCGAGCCGGCAACCTACACGCCCGGCGGCCGTGTCTTCAAACATCCACGTGCCTGCCCGATGATCTGGCGCACCAAGAACGGCAAATACCTTTTCTGGTTCCACAACCACGGTGGTAAGAACTATCAGGGCCGAAACCCGGTGTGGCTCGCCGGTGGCATCGAAAAGGACGGGTATATCCACTGGTCGCAGCCGGAAATCATCCTGTGGGATCCCGATCTTCGCATCCAGGGTATGAGCTATCCTGACCTCATCGAAAATGGCGGCAAGTATTACCTGACGGAGACGCAGAAGACGGTCGCGCGTGTCCACGAGATTGATTCGACACTGCTGGAAGGCATGTGGGCGCAGTGGGACAATCGCGAACTGACGCGCAAGGGTCTGGTGTACACGTGGGATGGCAAGGCGGAATACGCCCGTGCGCCACGGTTCAACAAGCTGACGGAACTGAGCGGTTTCTCGATCGATTTCCGTGTGCGGTTCGATGATCTGAGTGCCAACCAGGTGCTGCTGGACACCCGTGAGAACGGCAAGGGGCTGGCGGTCACCACCACCAACAAGGGCACGGTGCAGATCACCTTCAGCGATGGCCAGAAGCAGGGGACGTGGGACTGCGACCCGGACCTGCTGCAGCCTGGCAGGGAACATCACATCACGATCAATGTGGATACTGGTCCTGCGATCATCATGTTCGTGGTGGATGGCCAGTTGTGCGATGGAGGCAAGGCTCGGACGCACGGCTGGGGCCGGTTCGACCCGATGGGTGACATCAATGCAAGCCAGCGCATGAGCATCGCGCCGTCGCTGAACGGCAAGCTCACCATGCTGCGGATTTACAACCGCTGTCTGCGTAACAGCGAGGCGATCGCGAACTATAACCACGATTCGAATTGAAGCCGGCGGGCTGGGGGAAAACCTTTCTTGTCATAAGCATCGTCATCAAATCTATTCCGTGGACTTCTTACACAGGTAAGGAGAAACATCGCCATGAAACATGTCGCGGGAACATTGCTGGCTGGCACGGTTGGCCTGATGTTGACGACCGGTGCAGAAGGCGCGTTGCTGTTTGAGATGAGTTTTGATGGCACGACAGCGGGAGCTGCGGGCTGGACGCTGCCTGATGGGACGAACAACATCGTCGCACCAACATTGGACCTCGCTGATCCCAGTGCGATCGATGGAAAATATGCGTTGTCGGTTGATACGGGTACAGCGGCGGGGCAAGCCAACCGCCTGGTGCTGGTAAGTGATTATCGCGATGCCAGCCACTGGTCGACGGGGCTGGATAACGCGACGGCAGATCAGGTCGCGGCTGCGGGATGGGTGTTTGAGACACGGTTGCGAATTGTGGAGGCCGGTGGTGATGCGAACCGTTCGGTGGCGACCTTCGGAATGCGGAATGAAGGCGGCCTGGGCAAGACTGCATGGATCGGTGTGAGGTCAAGCGGGATTCACTTTCTTGACCAGGGCGCCACGACTGGTTCGCCTGCAAACTTCTACAGCGGCAATCTGCTCGATAACCAGTGGCATACATATCGCCTGGTCAAGGCACTGGACGGGGAGGGAGTGACGAAGGTGTTCGTCTATCTGGATGATGAGCTGATCTATGCGCAGGATTACGCGGCGCTACCTGATGATACGGATACGCTGATTCAGGGCTTCGGCTCTCTGACGCCAACGACAGGCGTGGTGGCGATCGACTACATCTACTATGCGGTGTATGACAGCATGAGTGTGATCCCCGAGCCGGCGTCGCTGGCGCTGCTGGGGCTCGGCGGGCTGTTCATGGTGCGGCGTCGACGCTGATTCCACCGTACAAGGAGTTGACCCACCGAAAGGTGGTTAACTCCATTGCTGCTATCGATGCAGGACAACTGGGAGGCAACCATGCAACATCATGGAAGGAACGCACGCGGCAGTGGTTTCACTCTCATCGAACTGCTGGTGGTGATCGCGATCATCGCGCTGTTGATCGCGCTGCTGCTGCCGGCGCTGAGCAAGGCACGCGAGCAGGCGATGCACCTGCAGTGCCAGTCGAACCTGCGCCAACTGGGGATCGCATTCGCAACCTACCATAACGATCATAATGGCATGACGATCACCCACCCGACAACAGACAGCACGGTCGTGTTCGGCGGTCGAGCGGGCAAATGGAGCGGCTACGGCGTTGATGAGGAGTGGGGACCACGTAACCGTCCACTGAATCCTTACACCAACAGCATGTTCGGTGATGATGCCGACTCGCCGCTGTATCGATGCCCGTTGGACCGTGGTCACGGTGTGGGGGATGTCCAGTTGGGACGTGTCGGTTCCGAAACGGTGTATGAGGATGTGGGCACCTCGTACATGTACAACTGCATCTCACCCATTCAGATATGGACACTGAACCGCAAGCGTGGCCAGAGCATCAACATCGATGAAGTCGCCAATCCGGCTCGCACCATACTCGCGGGCGACCACCCCTTGTATAACTATTTCCGATACAATGACCGACTTCAGCGCTGGCATTCACCCGACTCACCCGCATCAAACATCTGTTTCGTGGATGGGCACGTCAGTTTTCACGATGTGCGCTACACGCCTCTTGATGGTTTCGACACCTCGGAATTCACCTGGTATCGCGAGGGCCGTTATTTACCTTAACCAGCGATCCATGTGAGCTGATCGTGCGGGTGCGTGGTGTGACAAACACGGACTTTTTTCTTCGGGTGTCGATAATGGGTTCAGAGTCGAAGCGCGTCTTACGGGGCGCCCGGGTTCGGTGGCCGGCGTGGCGATTGATACTGGTGTTCCTGCTGGTGACCGTGGTTGGGGTGGCTCAGGCTGCCGATCCGCGTGATCTTCGACAGGGGCTGCCGATTCCCGATGAGTCGTACTGCGATCAGCCCTATGTGGTGGTGATGCCGAGCGGGGCGTGGCTGTGTGCGATGACCACGGGCAAGGGGCGCGAAGGGCAGAAGGGCCAGCACGTCGTGGCGACGGTGAGCCGCGATCAGGGCCGCACGTGGTCGCCGCTGGTGGATGTGGAGCCGGCGAGTGGGCCGGAGGCCTCCTGGGCGGTGCCGCTGGTGACATCGTTCGGTCGCGTGTACCTCTTCTACACCTACAACGGCGATGATGTGCGTGAGCTGAACGGCAAACCGATCCGCAGCGACACGCACGGCTGGTATGCGTTCCGTTACAGCGATGACGAGGGCAGGACGTGGTCCGAGCGTCATCGCATTCCCATGCGCATCACAGCCGCCGATCGCAACAACGACTGGCAGGGCCAGGTCCAGATGTTCTGGGGGATCGACAAGCCACAGGTGATCGATGGCCGGGCGTGCTTCGCGTTCACCAAGCTGGGCAAATTCTTTCTGGAACGCGGCGAAGGATGGATGTTCGCCTCGAACAACATCCTCACCGAGCGCGATGTCAACAAGCTGCACTGGGAACTGCTGCCTGAAGGTGAGTACGGCGTACGCAATGAAGCCTACGGGTCGGTGCAGGAAGAGTATATCCTCATCGCACTGGGTTCGGGTGATCTGTGGATGTACAACCGCACGACGCGGGGGCACATCGCTCACTCGATAAGCCGTGACGGTGGGCAAACCTGGTCGCAGCCGACTGAGGCGACGTACACACCGGGCGGTCGCATCATCAAACATCCGCGTGCCTGCACCAAAGTCTGGCGCGCCACAGGCGGTCGTTATCTGCTGTGGTATCACAATCACGGCCTCACATCGTGGGAGGGACGCAATCCGGTATGGGTGGCGGGCGGCATCGAGAAGGATGGCCACATTCACTGGTCACAGCCGGAGATTCTGCTTTACGACCGCGATACCAAGGTGCGCATCAGCTACCCGGACCTGATCGAACAGAATGGCCGATACTGGATCACCGAAACGCAGAAGACGGTCGCGCGTGTCCACGAGATTGATCCGACACTGCTGGAAGGCATGTGGGCACAGTGGGACAACCGCGAACTGACGCGCAAGGGTCTGGTGTACACGTGGGATGGCAAGGCGGAATACGCCCGTGCGCCACGGTTCAACAAGCTGACGGAACTGAGCGGTTTCTCGATCGATTTCCGTGTGCGGTTCGATGATCTGAGTGCCAACCAGGTGCTGCTGGACACCCGTGAGAACGGCAAGGGGCTGGCGGTCACCACCACCAACAAGGGCACGGTGCAGATCACCTTCAGCGATGGCCAGAAGCAGGGGACGTGGGACTGCGACCCGGACCTGCTGCAGCCTGGCAGGGAACATCACATCACGATCAATGTGGATACTGGTCCTGCGATCATCATGTTCGTGGTGGATGGCCAGTTGTGCGATGGAGGCAAGGCTCGGACGCACGGCTGGGGCCGGTTCGACCCGATGGGTGACATCAATGCAAGCCAGCGCATGAGCATCGCGCCGTCGCTGAACGGCAAGCTCACCATGCTGCGGATTTACAACCGCTGTCTGCGTACCTCCGAAGCGGTGGCGAATTATCACGCGGAGCGGCCGCAGTGAGTTCGTCCTGTGCGTGACTCTTGTTTGTGAAAAAGTATGCGTATCACCAACACCACGACCTATCTTGTTGAAGGCATCAAGTACAACTGGACATTGATGAAAATCGAGACGGATGCGGGCATCCACGGCTGGGGCGAAGCGACCAACTGGCCCGGTTCGCCGCTGGTGGAGGCCGCCTGCTGTCACGTGGGCCAGTTCATCATTGGACTGGACGCACGGCGAATCGATTTCATCTGGACGAAGATCTACCGCGACATGAACTGGCTGGGCCAGGCGGGGCCGCTGCTCTCGGCGATCAGCGCGGTTGACATGGCGCTGTGGGACATCAAGGGCAAGGCGCTGGGTGTACCGGTGTATGAGCTGCTGGGCGGCAAATATCGTGATCGCATCCAGCTTTACGCCAACTACTGGTTCATCGAGGGCGGCCACACGCCTGATGATTACGTCCGTCAGGCCAAGCGCGTCGTGGAAAAGGGCTTCACCGGCCTGAAGCTGGACCCCTTCGCCCACGTGAACTACTGGTACGGCGACGATCTGGCACCGGATGGAAGCCTCACCAACAAGCAGAAGCGCAACGCTGTTGAGATCGTCGATGCGGTGGCGAAGGCGGTGGGGCCGGATGTTGCGATTGCCATCGAGACGCACGCTTTCATGAATGCGCCGACAGCGGTGGAGATGGCGCGGCGGCTGGCGATGCTGAACTTCAACTGCATGTGGTACGAGGAACCGGCCTCGCCCGAGTTCCCCGACGCCATCGCCGACATTCGCCGGCAGATTCCGCTGCCCGTGTGCGTGGGTGAGCGACTGCACAGCCGGTTCATGCTGCGTCCGATCCTTGAAAAGCAAGGAGCGGACGTGGTCATGCCTGACATCACGCGCTGTGGTGGTATCAGCGAAATGCGCAAGATGGCGCAGCTTGCCGAAACATACAACGTGCCCATCGCGCCGCACAACCCCAACGGGCCGTTCTCCACGATTGCCTCGGCACACACGATGGCGACAGTGCCCAACTTCTTCCGCCAGGAGTTCATGTTCTCTGATGTGCCCTGGCGCGACGGGTGCCTCTCCCATCCGCTGCCCATCGAGAACGGGCACTTCGTGCTGCCCGATCGGCCGGGGCTGGGCTTCGACGTCAACGAAAGCGTGCTGAAGGAGCACCCCGGGTTACTCGACGCGACGGGTCGTGTCTTTTACGTGTGATCGATGTGGAACGTAACGCTGCTGTGTCACGCGTGCATCACGCACATTGCACCGCTGCACTAAATAGGAATATGACATGCCGTTGTGGAAGGATGATGCCGATCTGTTCGCCCTGGCGCGACGCGAGCTGTACACCGCGGTGGTCGGCGACATCATGGACAAGCTGGGGTTCTTTCACCAGTTCCTCCCGCCGCAGATACGTCCGCTGCAACCGGACATGGTTGTGATTGGCAGGGCGATGACGGTGCTGGAAGCGGATTGCTTCGAGCATCTGTCCACAGGGATGGGCGAGGGCGTGGTGAAGCAGCCGTTTGGTCTGATGCTCCAGGCGCTGGACGACCTGAAACCCAACGAGGTTTACATCTGCACAGGCTCCTCGCCGCGATATGCCCTGTGGGGCGAACTGATGAGCTGCCGGGCGATGCAGTGTGGCGCGGTGGGGGCGATCCTCGACGGCTACCACCGCGACACACGCGGTATCCTCAGGCTCAACTTCCCCACGTTCTCCTATGGCTGCTACGCTCAGGATCAAGCCCCGCGCGGCAAGGTGATCGACTTTCGTTGCCCAATCGAACTGCAGGGCACCCGCGTCAAAAGTGGCGACATCCTCTTCGGCGATATTGACGGCGTGTGCGTGGTGCCTCGTGAGATCGAGGAGGAGGTGTTCACCCGAGCGATCGAAAAGGCACGTGGCGAGAAGACCGTGATGAAGGCGCTGCAGCAGGGCATGACCGCGACAGAGGCATTCAGGACGTACGGCATCATGTAGGCGCAACGCGAATCCACATCATCTCTGATTCGTCGCCATCGCTCCGACTCGGCGGCCCATCGGTGTTGTGATGCCACATCCAACCCATGATGGTCAGTGCCCGGAGGGGCGGCTATCCATTTGTGCCTCCGGATGGGTGAGCCGTTACGAAAAAATCCCAGCCCTGGTTTCACTCATCATGTTGATACACATGGGTTTGCGCGCATGCGGCGTAAAATGGTCTTGAAATGCCGAACCGATCTGGTATTCTGTGCTCACTTCCATTGCTCTCTCTTCCCATCAGCACCGTTGCGATTCGCGCGGTGCTGTTTTTCTGTCACCTGTTACAGTACGAGGCAGGCGGACGAGGCGTTCGCCGGGTGGGACGGGCCGCGCAACATGATGTGCCCCCGGTGTTTGGGGCGATGGGACTGAGGGCGTCGATGAGGCGAGCATGAGCGAATCAGCGGCAAAACCTGTTTTCGCGGCTGCGGTGAGCGAACGGGCGGACATCTTTGATGCGGTGGAGCAGGTGGCCCAGGCACTATTGCGCGACCTGGATGGCCGGCCGGACCTGCTGATCGCTTTCGCCACAGCGGATCATCGCGGGACGTTCGACGCCCTGCAGGAGCGGCTGGGCCGGGCGCTGAGGCCGCGCATCGGTGTCGGCATGACCGCCGAGGGGGTAATTGGCACGGGCGTTGAAGTGGAGCGCCGGCCCGGACTTAGCGTGCTGGCGGCGCGGCTGCCGGGCGTGAGCATCGAGCCGTTCACCTACGAGCAGATCGACTGGCAGGCCGTGGTCCACGAGCCGGCGGCCCTGCGCGGCATGATCGGCGACGGCCGGGAGCCGAAACTCATCATCCTGCTGGCGGATCCCTTCAGCGTGCCGGTGATGAAGATGCTGCCGCTGTTCAACCGGGCGTTTGCGGGCGTGCCGATCGTGGGCGGTATGGCCAGCGCGGGGTATCGGCCGGGGGAAAACCGCCTGCTGTGCAACGGTCGGGTGATGGATCAGGGGGCGGTGGGGCTGGTTCTCACCGGGCCGATTGACGTTCGCTGCATCGTCAGCCAGGGTTGCCGTCCGATTGGTCGGCCGATGGTGATCACCGCGGCCCAGCGTCACCTGGTGCGGCAACTGGGTGGACGCAACGCGCTGGAGGTGGCGCAGGAAGTGGTGCGCGGGCTGGATGTTCACGAGCGCAAACAGGTGCAAAGCCACGGTTTATACGTCGGTAGGGTGCTCAACGAGTACAAGCCGCACTTCGGCCGGGGTGATTTTCTCATCCGCAGCATCAGTGGCATCGAAGAGGCCTCCGGGTCGATCGGCATCGCCGATACGGGAGTGCGTGTCGGACAGACGATCCAGTTCCATCTGCGCGACCAGCACACCGCCCGCGAGGATCTGGCGCTGTTGCTCGAGGGTGAGAAGCTGCACGGGCCGGCCGATGGCGCGTTGCTTTTCTCCTGCAACGGCCGGGGCACACGGCTTTTCGATCAGCCTGATGTGGAGGCGAAGCTGGTACAGGACCTGCTGGGCCCGGTTCCGCTGGCGGGCTGCTTCGCAGCGGGAGAGATCGGCCCGATTGGTGAAGAAAGCTTTCTGCACGGGCACACAGCGAGTCTGGTCGTGTTTCGCGGTGGATAAACCGGACCGCTGCGTTGACCTGAGCGCCCATGCGGTTTATGGTTCGGGTGGATAAGCACCCTCCTCAAATATGCGCCCACGCGGCGTTCAAATCCAATGGCTGAATATCAGGCGAAACCCGGACAGGCTGATCCACACGGAGAAATGACCGGCGCGATCACCATCAACATGATTCTGTCGATGCCGCCGGTGGGCATCTGGGCGATTTTCATTGGGCCGTATGTGCTGCCGTCACTGGCGAGTCGGCTGATTGTGGCGGTCGTGATGGCGCTGGTACTGCCGTTTGCGTTCATGCCGCTAAGCCGTCGCATCTGGGCCGCGTTCAGCGAATGGGGCGACACCCACGGGCGCATCAGCCGCGTGGATGTGGAGGATGTACAGGGACAGGCGGTGGAGGAGGGAGAGCGGCGGGAAGAGTAGAAACCACCGACTGCGTGGTTGGGCTTCGGAGGGGAGAGGCGTTTGGCATGTCAATTATGCGGAACATGTTGACGGATGCCTCGGGGCCCGTGGTGGTGTCGGAAAAGACGATGCGGGCGCTGGTGGCGATTCGTCGGGACCGACTGTTGCCGCAGATATACGAACAGCCGATCGTGATGAGCGCATCGAACTTTGCGGCGATGTCCGATGTGCTGCCCGCTGCGCCGGACTGGCTGCGGGTGGTGGACGATGCACCGCGGCAGGAACTGCCCAGCCGATGCGAATCGGCGACACCCTCCGAGGCGGCGACACTGCGATTGGCGATTGCACTGCCTGCTTCCGTTGTGCTGATCGACGGGCCGATCAAGGAGCGGGCCAAACTCTCCTTCATCAAGTGTGAGGGCACACTCTCCGTGCTCGTGGCAGCGTACCGCACGGGAAGACTCACGGCCGTGCAGCCGATGGTCAAGGCGTTGCGCTCGCTGGGGCATGCGGATGTGCTGCCCGATGAAGTGATGCTCAACGCGCTGTGGAAGGCGCTGGCGGATCTGCGCGATGAAGAAGGATGATCGTGGTTCCACGCCCGGTGGGTGTGGGATTTCGATCGAAAATATTTCGATCGATTAGATCATTCGATCGGCGCGTGAGTGTGCGCGTTCACAATCTCGTCACGGTTTCCAGACCCAGTCGGCGATCCAGAGTTGGCTTTCATCGCGACCGTCACGATTCAAACCTCGGCGGCTGGTCCACATCAGCTTTCTGCCGTCCGGGCTGAATACGGGCAACACATCCGCGCCGGCGGTGTAGGTCACGCGATGCGATTCGCCCGTGTCGACGTTCAACAGGTACAGCTCATAGTTGTGGTGGCCGTGCACGCTTGTTGCGTAGATGACGTGTTTGCTGTCGGGGTGCCAGTAGGGGCCGAAATTCACCGCATCGTTGTCGGTGAGCTGACGCTGATTGGAGCCGTCGGCGTCCATCACGAAAATCTGCAGCAGTTCCGGCTTACCCTCGACCTCCGCCCGGTAAATGATCCTTTTGCCATCGGGAGAGAAAAACGGCCCGCCCGCGTAGCCGGTGTGATGTGTCAACCGACGCACGTTGGAGCCATCGGCATCCATGACGTAGATGTCGCCTTTGCCGTCGCGTGTTGAGCAGAAGACGATCTTTTTGCCATCGGGCGAGTAGGCGCACTCAGCATCGTAACCCGGTGCATCGGTCAGCCGGCGCAGGTTCGAGCCGTCCGGATCCGCCTCGAAAATGTCCATGTAGGGGTCAAAGTCCCACTGATAGCTGGGGCGCCGGCCAGGGTTCCGACGAAGTTCCTCCTGGTAAGCCAGTTCCTTGCGCACCTCCTCGTCGCGGTTGGGGTTCAGGTGACTGCTGGCGTAGATGATCTTCTTGCCCGAGGGATGGAAATAGGCGCAGGTTGTGCGGCCGTGCCCCGTGGAGACCATCACGTCCGGCGCCTTAAGGTCGGGGACAAACGGTTTAGCGCAGCGTCGTGTGTAGATCTGGTAGAAGGGGAAGTCGCCCCTGATCGACTGGAAGATGATCGCGCTGCCATCGGGTGCGAAATATCCCTCGCCGGTCTTGCCGTCGAAGGTGACCTGCCGGGGGTTGGTGATGAAGCGTGCCTCTCGTTCGTCCAGTTGGATGGGGGTGGATGTGACGCCCGAGGCGCAGCCGATCAGCCCCGCGACCGCAGCCGCCAGGCCGGTGCGCAGAAGGTTCGACCGAATGCCCCAATAACTGGTAGAATCGCACATATCGCAGGCTCCATGCCGTCGTCGGCCCAGGGGAACAACGTCGGCCGCATTATAGAGTCGCCGACGCGGCAAGCCGATGTGTTCATAATCCGCGCCCGCCATTTCGTGTTCGCGGGCGAACCGTCAGTTCAAGCGAGGCAGAGCATGACCACAGCCAACGCATCCAGCAAGCGGCGAGGCCCGAGCCAGGCGAAAGAGACGAAGGAGAAGCTGGTCACCATCTCGACACGGCGCATCCAGGAGCAGTTCACGCGCAACCTGCTGGATGAGCTGGCACGGCAGACCAGTCTGCTGAGCGAGCGTGGTGACAGCGAGCCGCGGTTGGCGCAGGAACTGCTCATGGATGCCTTCCGTGAGCGGGCGACCGATATCCACATTGATCCTCAATCCGGTGGCTACCGCGTCCGCCTGAGAATCGATGGCGAGCTGTACGATGCGGCCCTGCTCACCGAAAACCAGGCTCGCCGACTCATCAACCAGTTCAAAACCTGGGCGGAGCTTGATCCCGGTGTCGACTTCGCCCCCACCGAGGCTCGCTGGACCTTCGAGCTGGAGGATCGCATGGTTCACCTGCGGCTCAGCGGTGTGCCGTGCATCAACGGTGAAAAGATTTCCATCCGCGTGCTGGACCCACGTCGTGTGGAGCATCGTCTGCACGATCTGGGCATGGTTGATTCGGACCGCAAACGCGTCGAGGAATGGCTCGAGAGCGTCAAGGGTGCGTTTCTGGTGGCAGGTCCGACCGGCAGTGGTAAGACGACGACACTGTATGCGCTGCTGCACGAGCTGAAGCAGCGATCGCGGTCAATCGTGACGATCGAGGATCCGGTCGAGTATCAGATTGACGGCATCTGCCAGGTGCAGGTCGACCGTCGGCACGATCTGACCTTCGCACAGGGGCTGCGGACGATCCTGCGGCTGGACACCGACTTCCTGATGCTGGGTGAGATTCGCGATGCCGAGTCGGCGCGGGCGGCAATCGACGCGTCGATCGGCGGTCGCGTGCTGCTGTCCACGCTGCACAGCCCGGATGCGGCCGGGGCGGTGACGGCCCTGCGAAACTGGGGGCTGCGTAACGACGAGATCGCGGTGAACGTGTCGGTGATCGTGGCACAGCGGCTGGTTCGGGTGCTGTGCCCGCGGTGCAAACAGCGCCGGCCGCTGCCGAAGATGCACAAAGCCTGGTTTGAGGCGATGGGGGGCAAGGCTCCCACTCACGCCTACCAGCCGGTGGGCTGCGATGACTGCAGCGGCACGGGCTATCTGGGACGAACCGGCGTCTTCGAGGTGTGGAAGCTCGACGAGAGCGACTACGAAATGATCCTCAACGGCACGGACGAGCGCAGCCTGCGACAGCACGTGATGGGCAATGGCCACCGCAGCCTTCTGGCGGATGTGGCGGACAAGATGCGCCAGGGCGTGACGAGCATGGAGGAGATCATGCGGCTGCCGTGGCTGGTGTTGAAGTAGAGGGATGAGGTTGGTGATTTGCGATTTGGCGGGTAGGGGGATGGTCGGGCCTGTCCCGGCCTTCTTCCGGGGGGTGAGGTGGTTTTTTTTCGGGTCGGGGTGGGGTGATGGCTTGACGGTGGGGGCGGGCTAGATTACTGTCTAGCACCCTATTTTTCGGCGGTGTGCGCGCCGCCGGGGGTGGCTCCCTGTTGAGACTGACGGCACGGTCGGCCTCGTGTGACAGACGAGGCGGTTTGCCGGTGGCTTGGGGAGACGTTCGATTTACTGAGGTTTCAGCCATGCTTCCTTGTCAACGCAAGAGTCGGGCCCAGGGCGGTCACCGCCGGTCGCATCAGGCGCTGAAGAAGCGTCACTCGGTGGAATGCCCCAATTGTCGTAGTCCGAAGCTGCCTCATGCTGCGTGCAGTGAGTGCGGCTATGTTCGTCCGGGTCTGACGCTCAAACTGTCCAGGGACGAATAGTGCGTATCGCCATCGACGTCATGGGCGGTGACAACGCCCCGGACGCGATCCTCAAGGGCAGTCTCGACGCGGTCAAACTGCTGTCGCCCGAGGACCGTCTGGTGCTGATTGGTGACAGGGCTGTCATTGAGGAAGCCCTGGTGGAATATGGCTTGTCGTCCGACCGGCGGATCGAGGTCGAGCCGACCACTCAGGTGATCGCCATGGACGACCAGCCGGTTGGGGCTTTGCGCTCCAAGCCGGACAGCTCCATCGTTCGCATGGCGGA
Organism: uncultured Phycisphaeraceae bacterium; assembly: GCA_937988825.1. Taxonomy (GTDB): domain Bacteria; phylum Planctomycetota; class Phycisphaerae; order Phycisphaerales; family Phycisphaeraceae; genus CALKHT01. The sequence continues at coordinate 10,830 of CALKHT010000031.1, read as the reverse complement.
GCTGGGCAAGCCCCGGGCTGGCGAGCGCCGCTGCGATGTGATCATCAGCGCGGGCAACACCGGCGCGTGTGTCGCGGCTGCTCAGATGGCCATGCGCCGCCTGCCGGGTGTGCACCGTCCGGGTATCGCGGTCACCATCCCCACATTCTTCGGCCCCATCATCATTTGTGACGTCGGCGCCAACCCGGTGCCGCGTCCGACGCATTTGCATCAGTATGGCCACATGGCGTCCGTGTACGCCAAGCGCGTGATCGGCATCCCTGAACCGCGCGTCGCGCTGTTGTCGATCGGTGGCGAGGAGGGCAAGGGCACGCCGCTGGTCAAGGACACGGCCAAGCTGATGAAGAAGGATTCGAGCCTCAACTACGTCGGATACGTCGAGGGGCGCGACCTCTTCAACGGCAAGGCGGACGTCATCGTTTCCGAGGGCTTCACCGGCAACGTCGTACTGAAGCTGGCTGAAGGGCTGGCGGCGGGCCTCTTCAAGACCATCGCGCACGAGATTTTCGAAGAGGATCCCGAGCTGGCGATGAAGTTCGAGCCGGTGGTCAAGAAGATCTACGCCAAGCACGACTACCACGAGTATGGCGGGGCGCCGCTGCTGGGCGTGAACGGCATCTGCCTGATCAGCCACGGCTCCAGTGAGGCGCGCACGATCACCGCCGCGATCCGAACGGCACTGACCTACGCCCAGCACGATGTGAATCAGGCGATCGTCGAGACGCTCAGCCAGTTTGAAGGCGTGGGCGAGGGCGTCGAGGCGTAAGGATTCGACACGGTCCAGCCCGGGCGCTTCGGGGGGGGCGGCACGCCGTTGTGAGGGGCAACTTTGTCAGTTTTGCCCGCTGTTTTTCCGGTCCGGCTGTCGCGACAAGGGGCTGTCGGTCCGACTTCCACTTTTGCCCATCGCGCCTGGGGACTTTAGACTTTCGCCATGAGTCTTTCGCCTTTTTCCGAGTCCGAATCGGTTGAATCCGTCCGTGCATCGTTGCCGCCTGTGCAGCGGGTGGGAGTGCGGCTTGCCGGAACCGGCATGGCTGTGCCGCAACGCATCCTGCACAACGACGACCTGGCCAAAATCGTCGACACCAACGACGAGTGGATCACGCAGCGCACCGGCATCAAAACGCGGCGCATCGTGGAGAACGGCACGACGGTGCGGCACCTGGCGCACCGGGCGGTCGAAGCGGCGCTGGCCAACGCGGGCATCGCGCCGACTGAGCTGGATGCCCTGATCTGTGCGACGATGACGCCGGAGATGGTTTGCCCCTCGACCGCGGCGAGGCTGGTGGCGGATCTGGGAGCGACACCGGCAGGCGCGTTTGACGTCAGTGCCGCATGCAGCGGGTTCGTCTATTCGCTGAACATCGCCAGCGCGATGATTCAGTCGGGCCATGCCCGCACGGTTGCGGTGGTCGGGGCGGAGACGCTCAGCAAAATCACCGACTACACGGACCGCTCCACCTGCATTCTGTTCGGCGACGGCGCGGGGGCGGCGGTGCTGACCGCCAGTGATGACCCGACGCAGGGGTCAATCTTCCAGATGATGTATTCCGATGGCCGATCCTGGCATGACATCTATGTGCCACGTGATCGCAGCAATCTGCCCGAGCATGTGAACGGGACGTTCTCGGGCAACTTCGACAAGATTCAGATGAACGGCCGCGAGGTGTTCAAGTTTGCGGTCAACACGCTGAACAAGGCGATCGACGAAGCGCTGCAGCGCGCGGGTGTCACGGCGGATGACATCGCGATGGTGGTGCCGCACCAGTCGAACATTCGCATCCTGCAGGCGGCGCGGGAACGGCTGGGGTTGCCCGAGGAGAAGATCTGGATCAACATCGACCGCTTCGGCAACACCTCGGCCGCCAGCGTGCCTATCTGCCTGCACGAAATCATGGAGCAGGGCAGGGTGAAGAAGGGGGACCTGCTGCTGTTCATCGCCATCGGCGGCGGCCTCACCTGGGCAACCAACATCTGGCGATTGTGAGTGCATTTTCGATTCAGTTTTGGGTCACGAAGACGCGAAGAGCACGAAGTAAGACATGAAGTGGGGGATGCTTCGGTTCGTGTCGTGGATTGCGGATATCACTTTTCTTTCTGATTGCCTTCCTTCGTGATCTTCGTGTCTTTGTGGCAAACAAAGTCAAACCAACATGAGTGAACAGAACGAAACGATTGTGTTATGTCCCGGGCAGGGGGCGCAGCAGGTGGGGATGGGGCGTGTGTGGGCGGAGGTGTCGCCGGAGGCGGCGGCGGTGTTCGCCGAGGCGAACGACCTGCTGGGGCTGGACCTGCGCAAGCTGTGCTTTGAGGGGCCGGAGGATCAGCTCAACCGTACCGACATTGCCCAGGCGGCGATCTATACGACGTCGGTGGCGTGCTACCGGGCACTGGTCGCGCGGGGGGCGCTGGGGCCGATCAAGGCCACGGCCGGACTGAGTCTGGGTGAGTTCACTGCCCTGCATCTGGCGGGGGCGTTCGACTTCGCGACGGGGCTGAAGCTCGTGCGGCTGCGCGGGCAGGCGATGCAGGATGCCGCGGACGCCTCGGCGGGTGGGATGGTCGCGCTGATCGGCGCCGATGATGCGCAGGCGGAGGCTCTGTGCGATGAAGCACGCGGCTCGGATGTGCTCACACCCGCCAATTTCAACGCCCCGGGGCAGATCGTCATCAGCGGATCAGCCGCAGCCTGTGAGCGAGCGCTGGGTGTGGCGGAGAAGATGGGCCTGCGTGCCACACCATTGAAGGTTGCCGGTGCGTTCCACAGCCCGCTGATGCAGCCGGCCGCCGATCGCCTTGCCGCGGCATTGCAGGAGGCGGCCTGGTCGTCCCCGAGCGTGCCGGTGGTGTCCAACGTCACGGCTCAACCGCACGACAACGATCCGGCGAGCATCCGTGAACTACTTGTGGCGCAGCTTACCAGTCCGGTACGCTGGTCACAGTCCATGAGCTGGATGATCGCGAACGTTCCCGGACGATACGTGGAACTGGCCCCCAACAAGGTTCTGGCGGGACTCATGCGGCGGATCGACCGCAACGTCAAAGTGGAAAACTACTCAGAGCCCTGACATGCAATTCGGCCGACTCTTCGCTGTGGTGATGGTGGTCACAGTCTGCGGCGGCCTGTTTGGCGGCGTGGTGGGTGGTTTGATCGGTTACGCCATCCCCACAACGTTTGACGCATTCTTCATGACCCAGGGCGCGTCAACCAAGACGGATGCCCAGTACCGCGTCGAACACGATCACCGCGCGGCATCGTCGTCAGAACGAGCTGTGCAGGTGGGGGTGAATCCCGAAAGCAAGGTGCTCGCCGGCGCATCGCTTGGCGGAGCGTGGGGGCTGATCCTCGGGGCGATCATCGGACTGGTTCTCGGCACGGTCGATCAGATTCTGATAGCGTTGAACAGGCTTCTGGAATTTCGGAGACAGGGCCAACCCGCGGACGATGCGGGCATGCCCACGCGAAGGGCGATATAGTTTTGCGACATCACGGTGCAGAACCATTCGGAGCCCGTCACCACGTGATGGATGCGTAAAGCCCGGGGATGGCTGTTCCCGGGCCTTGAATCACACAGAAGACAACCACTGCGAGTCAGAACGGCATGGCAGATGAATCAACCAAACGGATCGCAATCGTAACGGGCGCCTCGCGCGGCATTGGGGCAGAGATCGCCAAGGCACTGGCGGCGCAGGGGCGGCACGTGGTGTGCGTGGCACGCAACGCCGACAAGCTGGCCGAGGTGGAAAAGGCCATCCGCGATGCGGGCGGTTCGGCGTCGACGTACTCGTGCGACGTGTCAGACGGCGCGGCTGTGACGGAGATGATCGAGAAGGTCGCCGACGAGTTCAAACGGCTGGACATTCTCGTCAACAATGCCGGCATCACTCGTGATAACCTGCTGCTGCGCATGAGCGATGAGGAGTTCGATCAGGTCATCCAGACGAACCTTCGCAGCGTGTTCGTGGCGTGCCGGGCGGCGCTGCGACCGATGATGCGCGGCAAGTGGGGGCGGATCATCAACATCAGCAGCGTGTCGGGTCTTGTGGGCAATGCGGGGCAGGCCAACTACGCGGCCGCCAAGGCGGGGCTGCTGGGCCTGACCAAGACGATCGGCAAGGAGATGGCGTCCAAGAACATCACGGCCAACGTGGTGGCGCCGGGGTTCATTGAGACGGATATGACCGTCGTGCTGCCTCAGCAGGTGAAGGATTTTGCGATTCAGGCGACACCGCTGCGCCGATTTGGCCAGCCTCAGGAGATCGCTGCGGCGGTGGCGTTTTTCGCCTCGGAGGAGGCGGGTTACATCACCGGCCAGGTGCTGGCGGTGGATGGCGGGATGACAATGACCTGACGCGGATTGCGGCTCGCCGAACCGCTGTCGGCCGGTACAATTCACCGGTACGACAGGCGGCGTGCCCGTCGCCGTTGACCGGCTGTCAGGCGGTTGCCCCGGCCTTGACGGCAAGCTATATTCTCGACCGAAATGCGGCAGCCCCGGTGGGCCGCCGATGCCACAAACGGAGCTGCTGGAAGCTCGCTTGCACAGAACACAGGAGCGTTCCAATGGATGAACGTGAAATTGAGGAACGGGTGATTTCAATCGTCGCGGAACAGATGGGCGTCGACAAGAGCGAGATCAACCGTAACACCAACTTCGTCAACGATCTGAACGCTGACAGCCTCGACACCGTTGAACTGGTGATGGAGTTCGAGGATGAGTTTGACGCGTCGATCCCCGACGAGCAGGCGGAGAAGATCCAGACGGTTGGTCAGGCTATCGACTTCATCAAGGAACACGTCGCCAAGGCGCAGAACCAGTAAGCAGCGCATGTCGCGCTGTGCACGACGGGTTGGGGCGCTGCCGCGCAGCGCCGCTCCTGGCGACCACCCCAGCCATCGTCCGTCAAGCCCGGACAACCCTGTTGGCGGCTGACGTCGTCGTTGTGTACGACCTGGTGGCCCTGCGCGGCGGGGCCTATGTTTTCATGAGATCGTTTCGATGAGCAGACGCCGTGTCGTCATCACCGGTTTGGGGTGGGTCACCAGCCTCGGTACCGATGTCGCGCAGGTCTTCAACGACCTGTGTGCGGGCAAGAGCGGGATCAACTACATCACCCGCTTCGATACCTCCGAATACACCACGCGCTTCGGTGGTGAAGTCGCCTACTGGAACGGCGGCGACAACATCGACAAGCGCGAGAGCAAGCGGCTGGACCGTTTCGCTCAGTTCGCCCTCAACGCCGCCATCGATGCGGTGAACGATGCGGGCCTGGACTTCAGCAAGGAAAATCCCTGGCGGGTCGGCTCGATCGTGGGCTCGGGGGTGGGCGGCATCGAGGAGTTCGCCGTCGGTCACCAGAAACTGCTGGAAAAGGGCCCCAGCCGAGTCAGCCCGTTCATGGTGCCGCGGCTGATGTGCAACGCGGCGTCGGGCAATATCTCGATCTACTACAAGCTGCACGGCCCCAACTCGGCGGTGGCGTCCGCGTGTGCCTCGGCGGCGCACGCCATCGGCGATGCAGCCAATGTCATCCGCCACAATGGCGCGGACATCATGATCACTGGCGGGTCCGAAGCGGCTGTTACCCCGCTGGGGCTGGCGTGCTTTACCGCGCTGCGGGCGCTGTCCTGCCGCAACGATGATCCGCAGCGGGCATCGCGCCCCTTCGATGCCGACCGCGACGGGTTCATCCTCTCCGAAGGTGCGGGCATCATCGTGCTGGAGGAGTATGAGCACGCCAAGGCACGCGGAGCGAAGATTTACGCGGAACTGCTCGGTTACGGACAGTCGGCTGACGGTTCGCACATCACCGCGCCTGACGAGCAGGGCCGCGGCGCCGCGTTCGCGATGGAAGCAGCGCTGAAGGATGCCGGCTGCAGCCTCGAATCGGTCGACTACATCAATGCGCACGGCACGAGCACGCCGCTGGGCGACGTCGCCGAAACGCGGGCGATGAAGCTGCTGTTCAAGGATCAGATCTACAAGATTCCCGTCAGCTCGACCAAGAGCATGACTGGACACCTTCTGGGTGCGTCGGGCGGTATCGAAGCGATCATCGCCGCCAAGACGATCGAAACGGGCATCATCCCGCCGACGATCAACCTGGAGAATCCGGACCCCGAGTGCGACCTGGACTACGTCCCCAACGTGGCCCGCGAGAAGGAAGTGAAGGTCGCCATGTCCAACAGCTTCGGCTTCGGGGGCCACAACGTGGCGCTGGTGTTCGGGAAGGTGTAAGCGACAAAGTCGCGAAGACGCGAAGCTTGATCGTGGCGCCCATGGGGGAGAGGCGGTGCGGGTAGGGGTGCGTTTGCGCGCCGTTTTCGGGAGGACCTGCCACGCGACGCACACCGATCATCGCCCATCTTTTGATCTCACCGGATACGGCACTGGTTACCCAACGACATTCGCGGCTTCATGCAGTGTGCCAAACCACTGCTGCAACACCCAGTGCTTGGTTTGATGACCGAACGAGATATCGTTATCGCGGGCGTTCGCCGCTACGATCGCCCAGTGTCGTTACATCTGCTGGGCATGTGCGATCTGCAGCAATCACGCGCACATGATCATTCGCGTCCCGGGGCAACGGCGAGGCGATTTGGGAGAATCTCGCCGCAGCATCGCGTTCCCATTTGCGTGAGAGCAACCTTATTCCGTCCGATCACCCTCTGTGGGTCCGAACGACCCTACGCAGTGTTTCAGGTCAACACAACGCGTTCACGACTGTATTCGCTACGTCAACGAAAACCCCATCAAAGAACACCTTCCCCCACAAACTTATCCCACAACAACAGGCCCTGCCACAAACACGGACACTTCCATCCCCATGGGCGTCACGACTACGCTTCGATCTTCGCGCTTCTTCACTCTGCGCGCAAAAGAAAGGACCCACGCGTGGCGCGCTGTGGGTCCAGTTTGGTACGCCGTCGTTCGGAGCGGGCGACGGCTTACAGGTCCAGGGTTTCACCGGTCAGCAACCGGTATGCTTCAAGATACTTTGAAAGTGTGTTCGTGACAATCTCTTCTGGCAAAGTTGGCGCCGGTGGTGTTTTGTTCCATCGGCCTTTGTCGACCAGCTCCTGAAGATAATTGCGCACATACTGCTTGTCGAAGCTGGGCTGATCGCGGCCCGGTGCGTACTGATCCGCGGGCCAGAAGCGTGAGCTGTCGGGTGTGAGCACCTCATCCACCAGGATCGGTTCATCGCTCGATCCATCCAGCGGTACGCCGAACTCGAACTTGGTATCCGCGAGAATAATCCCACGTTTTGCCGCGTAATCGTGACCCATCTGGTAGATCGCAATGCTCAGATCGCGCAGCCGCGTCATCATCGCTTCGCCGGCAATCTCACAGGCGCGTGCAAAGGAGATGTTCTCGTCATGACCTTCTTCCGCTTTCGTCGCGGGGGTGAAAATCGGCTGAGGCAGCTTGTCGCACTGCTGTAACCCCGAAGGCAGCGGCACCCCGCACACGCTTTGCGACTGCTGGTATTCCTTCCAGCCCGACCCCGCCAGGTAACCGCGCACTACACACTCGATGGGCACCACCCGGCAGCGCCGGCCGATCATCGTGCGACCACGCAGCGGCTCAATCTGCTGCGGTGTCAGCCCTGCGATGTCTGCCGGATCGGTCGAAATCAGATGATGCTTTACCTTGTCGCCCAGTTCCCGGCCGATCATGTCGAACCAGAACCGGCTGATCTGTGTCAGCACGATGCCCTTGCCCGGGATGCCGTTGGGCATCACCACGTCAAAGGCGCTGATGCGATCGGACGCGATGATGATGAGTGCCTCGGTGCCGTCCTTCGTCCTACCTTCGTAGATGTCGCGGACCTTGCCCTGTCGCCGATTCGCCAGCGGCAGATCCGTTCGCATCAATGGTTCCATACAGTCCACCTCATGAAGTTGCGTTGATTGCTTTCCCCGGACCATGCTCCCTGGTTCGCGGCGGCTTCCGTGCGATCAGAACTGCCGCAGGAAGCGCACATCGTTATCGAAGAGCCAGCGAATATCCTCGATGCCATACTTGCGCATGGCAAGACGTTCGATGCCCAGTCCGAAAGCGAAGCCGGTCCATTCCTCGGGGTCGTAGCCGACCGCCTGGAACACCGCCGGGTCGACCATGCCACAGCCACCGATTTCGACCCATTCGGTTACGCCGCGAATGGTCATCTTCACATCCAGCTCAGCGGACGGCTCGGTGAAGGGGAAATAGCTCGGCCGCAGCCGCACCTCCGCATCCGGGCCGAAGTAGGCATGGGCGAACTGAATCAGCGTCGTTTTCAGGTCGACCATGCTCACCTTGCGATCGACATACAGCCCCTCGATCTGGTGGAACATGGAAAAGTGCGTCGCGTCATGTTCATCCGGGCGATACACCCGACCCATCGCGACGATGCGCACCGGCGGGGGCGTCGATTCCATCACACGAATCTGGATCGTGCTGGTCTGCGACCGCAGCAGATGCTTGCCGTCGAGATAGAAGTTGTCCTCCGGTGCACGGGCGGGGTGCTGCTCGGGGATGTTCAGCGCGATGAAGTTGTGCCATTCATCCTCGACCTCAGGACCGGTTGCCACGTCGAAGCCCATGCGGCCGAACACATCGATCAGGTCGTTGATCGTCTGCGTGATGATGTGCGACCTGCCCATACGGGGCGGCAGGCCCGGCTCGGTGATGTCGAGCATCGGCCCTATTACCGCAGCTGTGCCACCGAGCTGTTCCTTGAGTTCGTTGAACGCTGCTTCAAGCTGCTGCCGCAGGGCATTGGCACGCTGGCCGAAGGCGGGTTTCTGCTCCCGCGGCACGTCTTTCAGCAGCCCCATCAGCGCTTTGACCGCGCCTTTGGAACCCAGGTATTTGATGCGAAACCGCTCCAGGTCGTCCGCGCCGTTGATGGCTGCCAGATCCGCCTGGGCCTCACGCTCCAGTTGGTCGATCCGCTCAAGCATTCGGGAATCATAGCAAACGGAAAGGGTGGTCGTCGCCGCGGGAAATGCACCGGAGAATTGTCAGCGTCCGGCGCGTGTCCGGTTCATCCGGCCCGGCTCACATGCCGCGCAGCTCGGCTACCAGGGCGTCGACCATCTTCTTGCCATCGCCGAAGAGCAGCCCGCAGTTGGGCCGGTAGTAGAGTTCGTTTTCCACGCCCGCGAAACCGGGGTTGAGGCTGCGCTTGATGACGACGACGCTGCGAGCCTTATCCACATCGAGGATGGGCATGCCGTAGATGGGCGAATCCTTGGCGTGCCGCGCCGCCGGGTTGGTCACGTCGTTCGCGCCGATGACCAGGGCGACATCAGTTCTTTCGAACTCCGGATTGGCCTGGTCCAGGTCGAGCAACTGTTCGTAGGGCACGTTCGCCTCGGCGAGCAGCACGTTCATGTGCCCGGGCATGCGACCAGCCACCGGGTGGATGGCGTAGAGCACGCGAATGTCGCGCCGCTCCAGCTCGTCCGCCAGCTCGCGTACGCTGTGCTGTGCCTGAGCGACCGCCATGCCATAGCCGGGCACGATCATGACCTGTCGGGCTGCATCGAGCTGAATGGCGACATCCTCGACGTTGAGTTCGCGAACGGTGCCCTGCGTTCCGCCCGTTGCGGCTGCGCCGCCTGTGGCCGTACCACCCACGCCACCGAAGAGTACGTTCAACAACGAGCGGTTCATTGCCCGGCACATGATGTTGGTGAGGATGATGCCCGAAGCGCCGACCAGCGCACCGGTGATGATGAGCGCCTGATTGGGGGGAGTGAGCGCGAAACCCGCGAATGCGGCTGCCAGCCCCGAATAGCTGTTGAGCAGGGCGATGACAACGGGCATGTCGGCGCCGCCGATGCCGATGACCAGGATCACCCCCAGTACCAGCGCCAGCACCGCGATGATCGGCAGGATTGCCCACCAGGTCGACTTCGCCATCAATGCAAACGTCAGCAGCATCGACAATGCCAGCATGGCGATGATCGCCGCCTTCTGCCCCGAGAACTGCACCGGCTTGTCAGGCACCCAGCGCACACCCTGCAGCTTGCCGTATGCCACGAGTGAACCGGTGAACGTGACGCCGCCGACGAGAATGGTCAGACCGGTGGCGAGCAGGCCATACCACGGCGAATGCGGGCCGAGCCACTGCGTATAAACCGCGTCAACCCGTTCGACGCGGCTGTAATCCGCACATGCCACCAGCAGCGATGCCAGCCCGCCGAATCCGTTGAGCAGCGCGACCATCTGCGGCATGCCCGTCATCGGCACCCTCACCGCCAGGATGTAGCCCATCGCCGCGCCAATGACCAGTGCCACGGCAATCCACGACAGGCTGATCGCTGTTGCGCCGGTGATGTAGAAGAAGGTGGCAATTGCTGCGATGAGCATCCCCAGCGCAGACACCATGTTCCCCCGCGCCGCGGTGCGCACCTGCGTGAGCATCTTCAGTCCGAAGATGAACAGCACCGCCGCCAGCAGGTAGGCGAGCGTGAGCCAGTCAGGTTTTGAAAGCGCCAGTGTCAACATGAGCGTGAATCACCCAACGCGAAACGCGTGCTTCCTCCGTCGTTACGTGCCTTTCTTTCCCTTTTCCTTGAACATCTGCAGCATCCGGTTCGTCACCACGTAGCCGCCCACCACATTGATGGTGGCGAAGATGACAGCCAGAAACCCCAGCACAACGCTCAGTTGCCAGAAGCGATCGCTGAACGACGCCATGAGCGCCCCGACAAGCGTGATGCCGCTGATCGCGTTGGAGCCGGACATCAGCGGCGTGTGCAGCGTCGCGGGCACCTTAGTGATCACTTCAAAGCCCACGAAGACCGCCAGGACAAATACGGCAATGCCTGCG
>CALKHT010000030.1 GCA_937988825.1 uncultured Phycisphaeraceae bacterium | reverse complement strand
CGAGCTGGGTTCAGACCGGCGTGAGCCAGGTCGGTCCCTATCTGCTGTGGGCGTAGCAATCTTGAGAGGATTCTTCCCTAGTACGAGAGGATTAGGAAGGACACACCCCTGGTGCGCCAGTTGCCTCGCTAGAGGCACCGCTGGGTAGCTACGTGTGGCAGGGATAACCGCTGAAAGCATCTAAGCGGGAAGCCCCCCTCAAGATAAGGATTGCAGGCGTGCTTGCACGCGAGAGACCCCTGGAAGACCACCAGGTTGATAGGCCGCAGCTGTAAGGGCAGAAATGCTTTCAGGTGAGCGGTCCTAACGGTCGATCGCTTGATCATACCGACCACCAACCGATAAGCCACCCAAGGCCAACGGCAAAGTGGAAGGCCGAGCTTCTCGAATCAGCTCATCGGTCGCTTTTCAAACCAGCCCCAACGTCCTGCGGACGTCGTGGCTGAACGAACCAGAACTATCCGCCCTCGGGCTTCCCGAGCAGGCGGCCGCCCGCGAAAGCGGACGACGCCTCTTGTCGGTGACCATAGTGGCGGGGACACACCTGATCCCATTCCGAACTCAGCAGTTAAGCCCGCCACGCCGATGATACTGCCTCTGCGGGAAAGTAGGTCATCGCCGACTTATGAACCCCGTCAGCCTAAAGCTGGCGGGGTTCTTTTTTGCGCGCATCTCGTGGTAGACGCCGGGGGGGTAGATTCAAAGTGAAAAGTTCAAAGTTGAAGGCAATCGACGTGGCCTAAACAACAACACGGCTATGCGCTATGTTCGTGGCCGGTCGGATCATTTCATTCAGCCCGACGAAGCCCGGCGCTATGCGCAGTCCATGTTGTCGTGGTGCGAGTACACTCGCACCCATGCTGATCAGAGGTTTTCCTTTAGGAAATGATGATGAGGGCCCCAGATGACACTCGTCCGCTCTGAGTTTAATCACACACGATCGGTTCGGGTGTGATATCAACGAAAAAGTGCAAAGTGACGGGGTCGCCACTTTGCACTTTGTGTTTTGAACTTTGCACTTCCGTCGTTACCGGTCAGGCGGCGACGGGGCGTTTGGTGCGGCGTTTGCGGCCGACGGTGCGCTGGTCTTCGGCCATGCGGCGGTCGGGGTTGGCGACGATCTGTTCCACCAGTTCCCAGGGGGTACTGGCCCAGAGGTCGGCACCAATTTCCTCGGCCAGGCCTTCGGCGCGGTTGAAGACACCGCCGCCCACGGCGATCTGCAGTTTCGGGCAGACGCCCAGATCGTGCAGGCGATCGATGAGCAGGCGAGTGAAGGGGACGGTGGAGGGCATGGCGCCGAAGACGACCAGGACGTCGGCGTTGAGTTCGCCAACCTGGGCGATGACCTCGTCGTTGGCGACACCGCCGCCGGCGAAGTAGACGTCGTAGCCCGCGGCTTCGAGCATGTCGCTGGCGAGCTGGGCAGCCAGTTCCTGCGGTTCATCGGGGCCGCAGATCAGCAGAATTTTCTTGCCGTTGCGGGGCTGCTGGACGAGTCGCAGCTGCATCTGGTCGGCCAGGCAGCGCAGCAGCCGGGTGGCATAGTTGTGCGCCAGGTCGCTGAGCTGGTCGGCGCGGTAGAGGTTCTGAATCTGTTCGAGGGTGGGCCAGAACAGATGGCTGATGATCTTTTCGGCGGGGATGTCGGCCTGCAGCGCCTGATCAACGATGTTGCGCGATTCGGCGCGGTCACCGCTGATGAGTGCGTTGAAGAATCGTTCGAGCAGGACGTTGCGGTTGCCAGCCATGCGGGAAGTCTCCGAACGGTTGCCGGTCGTAGCCGGTTGCTGTTCCAGGTTGCCAGCGGCGGGCACTTCCCTGTCGCCGCCTGCCGGTTGTCGTGTCGTCTGACCGGGCCTTCCAGCGCCCGGTCCGCCACGTTGAGCACGTCGAGGGGTGCTCGTGTTTACACCTTGGTCATCGGACTGAACCGCAAAGAGCTTTGACGAAAAGTCACAGGCGTCAGAACCGTCATATCCGGAATGCGGATTTTGTTGCGTAAGTAGTTGTTTTTATGACAGATAAAGTCTTAATCGGTCAGGTGCCGATAACCGTATGGGCGTCCGACTGAAAACCGGCGCCTGAGGTACGGCAGGTCCACTAACCTTCAAGCGTTCAATACAATTGGCTTCGCGGCAAGTTTTTCGCCCGGATGAGGCGACGCGGCTGCTGAGGGAGGTACATGCTGATGAGACGCAAACATTCGATGCTGGTGGTGCTGACGCTGTGGCTGGGGCTGATGCCGCTGGGGTGTCAGACGAACCCGGCGACGGGTCGCAGCCAGTTGAAAGTGCTCTCGGAAGAACAGGAGATCAGCATCGGGATGGAGGCGGCGCCGCAGTTCACCTCGGACTACGGCGGGCCGATCGACGATGCGCAGGTGATGGCCTTCGTGCGGGACATCGGCAACGAGCTGGCGGCGGTGAGTGAGCGGCCGGACCTGCCCTGGGAGTTTACCGTGCTGGATTCGTCCGTGATCAACGCCTTCGCGCTGCCGGGCGGCAAGGTGTTCATCACGCGGGGGTTGCTGGAGCGACTGAACAACACGGCCCAACTGGCGGGGGTGCTGGGACATGAGGTGGGGCACGTCACGGCCCAACATATCAACGAGCAGATGGGCCAGCAGATGGTGCTGCAGGGGGTGCTGGCTGGAATTGGTGTGGTGAGCAACAGCCAGTGGGCGCAGGTACTGGGCGTAGGGGCGCAGGCGGGGGGAACGGTGTACCTGCTGAAGTTCAGCCGGGATCACGAGCACGAAGCGGACGAACTGGGAATGCGGTACATGGCGAAGATCGGGTACAACCCGATCGGGCAGGTGCAGGTGATGCGCATTCTGGATGAGGCGAGCGGCGGATCGCGGCCGCCTGAGTGGCTTTCGACACACCCGGAGCCGGGCAATCGGGCAGATCGCCTGGAGAAGATGATTCCGAATCGATTCCCGAACTACCGCAAGGAGGGGCGGTTCCGGATGGGAGAGGAGGAGTTTCAGGAGCAGGTGCTGGCGCGGTTGAGACGGTTGCCTCCGCCGCGGCATCGGGGGTGAGGGGCGGGGCATCCACCCACTGCGTGGGTGGGCTTCGGGGGTTAGTTCCTGGTTTCGGTGTGGAAGAGGGTGAGGAGGGCTTCGCGCAGGCGGGTGGTGATGGGGCCCGGGGTGCCTTCGCCGACGGTATGTTTTTCGACGCGGGTGACGGGGAGGACGAACCAACTGGAGTTGGTGAGGAAGACCTCCTGTGCCTGGAGCAGGTCGTCGATGCTCAACATGCGGCGTTCGACGGTAAGCCCTTCCTTTTCCGCAAGTTCGATGATGGCGGCCCGGGTGATGCCGGGCAGGACGGGGGCGGGCAGGGCGCCGCGGGTTTCCTCGCCGCGAGCGAAGGGGGTGAGCAGCCGGCCATCGTGGACGAGGAAGAGGTTGCTGACGGCGCCGCTTGCCAGGTGATTGGAGACGTTGCGGATGATTGCCTCGGCTGCCCCGACGGAGGCAGCCTGCCGCAGTACGCGCAGACGCCCCCAGTAGGACAGGGTCTTGTGACCGGCCAGGGGGTCGAATGGGTTCGCCAGCGGTGGGGCGATCAGCACGGTGACGCCTTTTTCAAAGGCCGCCGGGTCGAACGCGGTGGGTGGGGTCATCTGGATCAGCACGGTCAGACCAGGTGTTTTTTCGGCGGCGTCGCGCAGGAGGGAGATGCGGCCGGCAGTAATGGTGAGGCGCAGCCGGGCGTCGGTTGCATTGTTATGGGCGATCGCCTGTTCGACGGCCTGTTTCAGGGCCTCGGTATCCAGCGAACGGGTCAGACCCAGTTCGCTGGCGCTGGTGGCCAGACGCTGCAGGTGTTGTTCGAGACGGAAGGCTCGGCCGTTGCGGACGGCGAGGGTCTCGAAGAGGCCCACGGCGTGCTGGAGTCCGGCGTCGTCCACGCTGATGGACGCCTCTTCGGGCGGGTAGAACTGGCCGTTGATGTAGGTCTGCATTGCGGAACGTTCGGCAGGTTGGTGTTGTGGAAGGCCTCCCTTGTGGGTGGGGCCGGGCGGCCTTCTCCAAAGGAGGTAGGGGGCAGTTGTATCGTGGAACGTGGGAGAATACAATACGCGACTCGCCGCAGCAGGCGGTGGCTTGGAGTAGACAATCCCATGAAAGCTGACATTCATCCGAAATATGTGGCGTGCAAAGTGACCTGCGCCTGCGGTGCGAGCTTCGAGACGCGAAGCACCCGGCCAGAGATCCATGTGGATATTTGCAGCTCGTGCCATCCGTTCTTCACGGGTAAGCAGAAGTTTGTTGACACGGCCGGCCGTGTGGAACGGTTCCAGCGTAAGTTCCAGGGCTCCTACTTCGGCAAGAAGAAGTAGGGTCAAATCCGAGAAGAAAAAACCGCGGCGAAGGTTTTCGGCTGCGGTTTTTTTGTGCGCAGAGAGAGCGGAAGGGCGTAACCAACGGGGAAACAGGGGGGCTGATTATTTGCTCCGGTTGCGTGAAGCCGTAAGCGGTGTGGGATGGCATCGGAGATGCACGGGAATCTGATCGCGAAGCTGCGGGAGATGACGCGGCAGTTCGAGGAGCTGGAAGTCCAGCTTGCGGATCCGGCGGTGATGGCGGATCACGAGCGGGTGCGCGATCTGAGCATCCGTCGGGCGGCACTGGAAGATATGGTCGCCCGCTTTCGTGAATACGAACGCGTGCAGGCGGACCTTGAGGAAGCGCGGGCCATCCTGGCTGAAAAGGCGGACCCGGAACTGGTCGAACTGGCGCAGGAGCAGCTTCCGGATCTGGAAGCGCGGGCAAAGCGGCTGCTGGATGAGCTGGCGGGTGAACTGGTCACGGCGGACGATCGGTCGGTCGGATCGGTGATCCTGGAAATTCGGGCGGCTTCGGGTGGAGCGGAAGCGGCACTCTGGGCCGGCGATCTCCTGCAGATGTACGAGCGTTATGCGGCCGAGCGTGGCTGGTCGTTTGAGACGCTGGAGTTTTCACCGGGCGAGGCGGGGGGCGTGCGGCAGGTGGTGGCGAACGTGCGCGGCCCGGGGGCGTGGCAGCACCTGGGATACGAAGGTGGGGTGCACTGTGTGAAGCGCGTCCCCGCGACGGAGACGCAGGGCCGGATTCACACATCGACTGCGACGGTGGCTGTGCTGCCCGAACCGGAGAAGGTGGAGCTGGAGATTCCCGAGTCGGATGTAGTGGTGCACGTGACGACAGCCCAGGGGCCGGGGGGGCAGAACGTGAACAAGGTGGCGACCGCGGTTCACCTGGTACACAAACCGACGGGGATCGAGGTGCGGATGCAGGAGAGCAAGAGCCAGCAGCAGAACCGCGCCAAGGCATGGCAGCTCCTGCGGGCACGGGTGTACGACCACTATCAACGCCAGAAGGACGCCCAGCGCGCCGAGGCCCGATCAAAGATGATCGGCTCGGGGGAACGCTCGGAGCGCATCCGCACTTATCGCTTCAAGGAAAACATGGTGGTTGACCATCGACTGGAAGGCCAATCGTTCAACCTGCAGCGTATTCTCGCGGGGGAGATGGATGAACTGGTGGAAGCGCTGATCGCGGAGGACCGAGCGAAGCGATTGGCGGCGCTTTGAGAATCAATAAGCAGCAATCAATAATCAGTTGTCAATTCAGAACATGCAATCGTCGGCGACGGGTAATCATTGCCTTTCCCCATTGATGACTGATTACTGATGATTGATTGCTGATTACTTTCTTGTCTTTTCCGCCCGGGATCGCCCGATAAAAACAGCATGGCACGGGATGTTCGGCTGCTGGCGTGGGTGCTGCTGGGGGTGCTGTGCGCGATCTGCGTGGTGGAGATGGTGCGCGCGGAGGAGGAGGGGAGCGGTCCGGGTGTGACGTCGCGTCGGCTGGTGCGGCTGTTTGATTTTGAAGAGACGATCGAGGGGGCGCCGCTGGGGCGGTTCGAGCGGCTGCCACTGCACTGGTACGTGATGGGCCGGCCGGACGCCAGCAGCGATACCAACTTTGTGAGTCAGCCGCTGCACCAGGCGCTGATGAACGCGCCGGGATATTCGCGGCATGGCTCAGTCGGGTTCGATACACGCGCGAAGACGAGCGGTGAGTACAGCCTGCACCTGGGGCTGGATGGCGGGTCAGTCGGGGCGTTTTTGCAGCTCGGGACGCTGCCGGCGATGGCGGGCATCGATTATCTCATCCAGTTCAACGTCCGCACCGGGGCGCTGGAGCACGCGGCAGCCCATGTGAAGGCCTATTTCGTGGATGCGCGGGGCGAGGTGATTGAATCGAGCGTGGTCGATTCAGGGCCGATCCGCACGGCGGGGGAATGGCAAACGCTGCGGCTGCGGCTGATCGGCCGGCATGAAACGGTCGCGTGGATCGGTCTGCAACTGGAACTTCTGCAGCGCAGCCGGGATGAACGGTCGCCACTGGGCGATCGGCAGATTGTCTACCAGCAGGTGAGGGGAGATGCGTGGTTCGACGACATTGCGGTATGGCAGTTGCCGCACGTGGAGCTTCGCACGTCAAGCGCGGTAAACGTGATTCGTTCGCCGCAGCGGCCCGAGCTGTCATTCGTGGTGCGCGACATGACAGGGCAGATGCTGGTGGCGACGGCCTCGATTTATGACCACGAGCGACGGCTGGTGGCGCGAGACATCCGGCGAATCGGCGCGGGAGAACCGACCCAGTGGAAGTGGGTGCCCGCACTGAATCGGTTCGGGTGGTATCTCGTGGACCTTCAGCTACGCGCGGCTGATGCACCGGAGTCGGTGGCGGTGGGTGATGTGGCAGGCGGGTTTGCTGCCCGGACCATACTCGCATTCCTTTACATGGATGAGGATCGGGCGCTCGATGCGGCTGAGGCTGCACGCTTCGGCATGCGCGCGGAGGAAGTGACGCCCGACGAGCTGGTGCTGCTGCCGGAGCTGATGGCACAGGCGGGTGTGTCGCACGCGGTGATCAGCGCATGGGATCGCGACACGACGGCGGACAATCTTGTTCAACGGATCGCACTGCTGGAAGGCGTGGTGGATCGGGTGGTGTCGCGGGGCGGGCGGCTGACGATGTCGCTGTCACCGATGCCCGATGCGCTGGTCGATCAGCTTGCGCTGAAGGATCGTTCGCCTTTATCGCTGTTCGCTTCGGATGTTTCGCTGATGGACTGGAATGCGTACATCAGCGCGTTGACATTGCGATTCGGCCAGCGGGTACGGCATTGGCAATTGGGCGGCATCGAAGACGTGGAGGCGTTCCACCGCCAGGACCTTGATGTGGCGTCGATGAACGCGTTGCGGACGTTCAGCAACCTCGCGCCGCAGCCCCGGCTGGTGCTGCCGTGGCGGATGGTGCAGTCGCGTCGGGTGGATGTGGATGTAAACGTGGCGTACGCGTTGGATGTGCCGCCGGCGGTGAGACCGGGCGATTTCGTCGCTGCGCTGGAGCCGTGGCAGCAAAGCCCGACGACCTCGGTGCGGCTGGATCTGCGTACGTTACCCGCGACGCAACTTGATCACGCCGGGCGGATCAGCGACCTGGTGCTGCGCATGGTGCATGGCTGGGAAGCGGGGGCGGCGGCGATCACGCTGGATCACCCCTGGACGCTGACGCAGGATCGGGCGGTGCGCATTGCGCCCGATCCGCTGGTAGGCGTGTTCAGCACGGTGGCGCATCGGCTGGCCGGGCGGCGCGTGGTGGGGCGGCTACCGCTGGGGCCGGGGCTGGAGGCGATGGTTTTGCAGGGCGAGGAGGGACAGGGCGATGCGCTGGTGGCATGGAACCGCAGCGCCCCATCAGAGCAGGCGCGGCTCGATATGGACCTTGGTGGCGAGCCATACACGGTGGATGTGTTCAACAATCGCCAGGTGCTGCCGCGCTCGCAGGGCCGACATCAGCTCGCGTTGACATCGACGCCAATCTTTATCGAGGGGATCGATGCGAGGCTGGCGATCTTCCGGGCGAGGTTTGCGGTGGATGAACCATTCATTCCCTCGACGCAGAAGGTGCATCGCCGACAGGTGACGATTCACAATCCCTGGCCGCGCACAATCACGGGACAGATGCGGATCGTGGAGCCGGCGGACTGGGATGTGCAGCCGCGACTGGTGAACTTTTCGATCGCGCCGGGGGAATCGGTCACGACGGAGCTGGCGATCAAGTTTCCGCCTTCAGAGACAGCCGGGCCGAAGCAGCTTGTGGCTGCGTTCGACTTCACCGCGGATGTGGATCACCACATCGAGGCGGCAGCAAATCTGGAGATCGGCCTGCGCGATGTTCGTGTGGAGCCGCACATGACGCTGGTGCGTGACCCAGTCACGGGGCGGATCGACGCACGGGTCGTGCAGATCATCACCAACACGGGCAATGAACCGATCTCCCTGTACGCCTTCGCCACTTTGCCGGGCTTGCCGCGGCAGGAACGGCTGATTCCGCGGTTGCAGCCTGGCCAGTCAGTGATGCGGCGTTTCACATTCACCGATGTGGCCGATGCATTGCAGCAGCACGATGTGCGAACGGGGATCCGGCAGGTAAACGGGCCGACCGTGCTGACCTATCGGCTGCAGGCGGAGTGATGACTGTCGTGATGGAAAGCGGTGGGATGGGCGTCTCACCCGTCGTTTCGCCGAAGGTGAAAGCGGTACATCATCGTCACGGTCTGCCGGAGCCTGGCTGCGGTTTGGCCAGATCGTCGAACGACTCACGCAGGTCCACGCCCTTGAGTGCATCGTTCTCGCTGATGCCAGCGATGAAGTAGCTGAGGCGTTTGTCGATTTCAGCCGTCGCAATGCGGTTGCGCATCAGCTCCTCGAACTGATCGAGAAACTTTTCGCGGTCGAGGTTGTGGCTGGCGAGCAGCGCCAGGAACTCATCCTCGGTCGTGATCGGTTGCAGCAGGGCGGGCGGCACCGCGATCAGCCGGCCGTTCTCCTCGCCCACAATCGCGATCTGGACCGGCCCGACCCATTCACCCTCGTCGGGCATGCGTCGCACACGCTGAGCACGCAGATACTCATTGTTGAAGCCGCGCAGCTCCAGCAGTCGGCCATCCCTGGCGATCTGTTCCTCGAGCTGCACCGCCTTGGCGCGATAACGGAACATAAAACGCAGGACGTCGTCCGGATCGGTGCGCAGCCGCGGCAGCGAGCTCAGTTCCTGGCGCACCAGTTGCGCCGCGTCACGCCGCTGGCGTTCCAGTTCCTGGCGATCGAGCAGCCGAATGTCGGAAACGATGGCTGAGCCTTCGCCCAGCGATTCCTCGATGGTGCAACTGTGGATATAGCCATATTCGCCCGGGCGATAGGCGGGCAGGACGCGCATCGCGACGTCGATATCCTCCTGTGGACGGCTCACCTTGAGCTTGACGATCCGATTGGTGAGCTTGTTGGGATTGGGGATGTACTCGACGGTGATGTCGTCGCGGATTTCACGTTCAGGTACGTCAAGGCTGTTGGCCTTTTCGCTGTCAAAGACGGGGAAGTAGTAATACTTGTCGTCGAGTTTTTTGAATCGGGCGGCAAATCGCGGCCACTGCTGACGCCACAGTCGTTCGCGGCGTTGCTGTTGAGCGGTTGATCGCTCGGGCGCCGGCTGAGCCAGCAGCGGCGTCGCCAACAGCCACAGCGCGAGCCACAGCACCAGTCGGCCTGACGCCGTGAATCGGTGTCGGTGAATGGGCATGACTCGACTCCGGATTAACGTGGATCGGCTGGGGCGACGAACGATGACGCCTGACGAGCATCCTCCATGTCCGTGTACATCTGAAATACACGGTCCAGGCGCACAGTACGAATCACATCGGCCGCTAGTCCCCTCAGATTCACCAGTCGTGCTTCGCCCTGACGGTCCGTCATGCGTTTGTGCAGCAGCAGCAACAGCCCGATGCCGTTGGTGTTCAGAAACTGCAACCGGCTACAGTCGATGAGGACCAACCGAATGCCATCGGCGATAAGTTTTTCCAGTTGCTGGACATGGCGATAGCCGTCGGCGCTATTGAGCGACTCATCGGCCTCGATGACCAGCACATCGCGATCCTGTTCGTGGTAGCGCCAGTGCATGCTGCAAAACCCCCAGTCGGATGGACCGTCACGACTGTCACAAACGTTGCCATTGTAACATAAGGGCCCCGGCGACGCGGGAACCAGTGAACCCGCAATATTCGGTTGGCTGTTATGCGCTGTCACATGCGGGCTAAGATTCGGTCATGGAACGTCACGCTGCTCCGCTCACGGAAGGGCCCATTGCTCGCACGCTGATTCGCCTGGCGATCCCCATCGTCCTGGCGAACATGCTGCAAACAGCGTATCAGATGACGGATACGTTCTGGGTGGGCCGACTGAGTGCCGGGGCGGTGGCGGCGGTTTCGCTGAGCTTTCCTATCAATTTCCTCTCGATCGCACTGGGCGGGGGGCTGCCCATCGCAGGCACCGTGCTGATCGCGCAGTTCCGCGGCCGGGGCGATGAACGCGCGATGAATCACGTCGCGGCGCAGACCATGCTGATGGTCATGGTCGTTTCGATCGTGCTGTCGGTGATGGGGTATCTGCTGGCCGAGCCGATTATGCATGTCATGGGGGCTGAGCCGGACGTCTTCCACGACGCGGTGACGTTTCTGCGCGTTACGTTTCTGGGGTTCATTTTTGTGTTTGGGTTTTTTGTGTTTCAGTCGTTCATGCGTGGCGTCGGATCGGTGAAGCTGCCGCTCTACGTTGTGTTCCTGACGGTGGTGCTCAACTTTGTGCTGGACCCGCTGTTGATCTTCGGGGTGGGGCCGATTCCACCGCTGGGGGTGGCAGGGGCAGCATGGGCGACGCTGGCAACACAGGCGATCGCGACGACCATCGGCTTCATCGTGCTCTTTCGTGGACACGATGGGCTGAAGCTGAACCTGCCGGACTTCCGGCCCGATTTCAGGATCATCAGCACCGCCTTTCGCCTGGGGTTCCCCACATCCATCGAACAATCGACCCGTGCGATGGGCATGACCATGATGATGCTGCTGGTCTCTGGGTTCGGGACGTTGCCGGTGGCGGGTTACGGTGTGGGGGTACGCATGCTGCTGTTCATTACCGTACCGGCGCTGGGGCTTTCGATTGCAACTTCGGCATTGGTGGGGCAGAACATTGGCGCGGGCAAGCTTGATCGTGCCATCGCGACGACGCGTGTCGCCTGTTTTATCGCCTTTACCGGCCTGTCGGTTGTCGGGCTGGTCATGTTCTTTATCGCGACGCCGTTGGCGCGATTCTTCGCACCCCAGAGTGGCGAGGCGATTGAGATGAGCGCGCAGTTCATCCGCATCATCGCGTTCAGCTTTGGCTTCATCGGGCTACAGCAGGTGATTACCGGAACGCTTCGCGGCGCGGGCGACACGCTGGCCGCCATGATTCTCGCCATCATCGCGCTGTGGGTGCTGCAGTTTCCGATGGCTTATCTGCTCTCACGCGATCGGATGCTGGGCGTACAGGGTGTATGGTGGGCGATTGCTTTAGCGAACGTCATCGCGGCGGGCGTCTCAATCACCTGGTACATGCAGGGGCGCTGGACGAACAAGCGCGTGATCGATTCGATCGAACGCGATCTGGAAAAACGCATCAGCGACGCAGCCAAGATCGACGAAGGCTTCACCCCGTGAGGGGGCATTGTTACGGGGCGGTGATCAATGCCATACCACGTCCCGGGCATCGAACACGGGGCCATCGGTGCAGGCCAGGCGATAGCGCCACGGTCTGCCCTCGGCGGTCTGGCCGTGCGGAACATCGCCCGTACTGGTCGGATCAATCTTGACGATGCAGGACTGACACGTGCCCATGCCGCAGGCCATCGCCTGTTCGAGGCAGACCTGACAATCGACGCCAAACTGTTCCGCCAGCGCCGCGGCCGCCCGCATCATCGGTTCGGGGCCGCACGTGAAAAGCACCGCCTGGCGTCGCTCCTCCTCGCGGAGATTTCGTAGTGCCAGCTCCACGCCTGCGGTGATGCGACCGGTCATGCCCATGGAGCCGTCATCGGTGGTGATGACCGTCGGGAAGCCGTGGCGTGCGAATTGCTCGACGGTGAGCGCGGGTGTGCCATCGGTGGGCACGGTTGCCCCCTTGACGAGGTGAACGGCCAGCAGATCCCGGCTCATTGCCCCGACGAAGCCGATCGCTCGCCAGTTTGCCTGCGCCAGAGCCTCAGCGAGGTAGAACATCGGCGGCAGACCGACACCCCCGCCCACGAGCAGGCCGATTGACTTGCCCTCGGGCAGCCGAAACGCGTTGCCCAACGGGCCGATCAGGTCGACCGGGTCGTGCTGTTCCAGCTCTGCCAGCCACCTCGTGCCCACGCCGACCACGCGGTGGATGATCTCGATCCACGTGCCATGCTCATCTTCCCCGCGCCCAGCGAGGCTGAACGGTCGGCGGAGTAGCGCCAGCGGTTCGCACAGTTCCGGCTGGTGCAGACGTGGCGGGTGGCCGGGCGTCCAGTCGACCGTCTCGCCGAGCATCGTCGGCAGGTCGACCCAGCCGTTGGGCGGACGGCAGCCCAGTTGGACGAATTGTCCGGGTTGCGTCGGCGGCAGTTCACCTTCGATACGCAGCCGCAACAGATAGTGGTCGCGGCAGATGCGCCGGTTGCTCATCACCCGGGCGTCCAGACGGCGGCGCGAAGCGGTCGGTTGGATCGAAATCATCGCGGAAAGTATAACCGGGTCATCCTGACACGGGGCGAGCCATGGCAAAGGGCGGCTGGGGCGCCATCCAGAGCTTCACCCGGACGGCAGCGCACGAGCTGTTTCCCGCGCCCACCGCCCAGATGTTGCAGTACGCCCAGGAGAAGGGCTGGCGTGTGGACAGCCCCGGGGAGTACTGCCAGCGATGTGGTGCCTCCGCGGGGCCCCACGCTGCGCTGCCCGGGGGTTGCGCCTTTTGCATCGACCGTCCACTGGCATGGCGACGCATCACGAGGCTGGCGGCCTATCGCGAACCGATCGATGCCTGGATACGCGCGATGAAGTTCGCCCGCCAGTGGTCCTGGGCGGACCTGTGCGGCCAATTGCTGGCCGATGTCATCACCACCCCGCCGGGTGCCCGTGTCGCGGTCTGCCCCGTCCCCATGCACTGGTTGCGACGGTGGGGCCGGGGCTACAACCAGTCAGCCCTGCTCGCCCGTGCCATTGCCCGACGCCGGGGCTGGCCATTCGCTGACATCCTGTACCGCACGCGTTACACCCGTCCGCAGACGAGCCTTGCACCCTCGCGTCGACGTGCCAATGTCCGCCGCGCGTTCGCCATCCGCCCGGTCGATCTTGCCGGCTGGCACATGATCCTCGTCGACGATGTGACCACCACTGGCGCCACGCTCAGCGCCTGTGCCCGCCTGTTGCGCCGCGCCGGCGCGGAAACCGTCGACGCCGCCGTGATCGCCGTCGCGGACCCGCGCGGGCGAAACTTTGATGTGGTGAGTAGTTAGCGGTGACTGATGTGAGATGAAGCCTGGTTCTCCACGACGGAGGACCAGATTTTTTTTGTGCGCGATGTAATCCTTCGGATTTTCGCGCCCTTCACCAAGGGACGACGCCGGTTGGCGTGCATCGAATCGGCAATTGCCGTAAGGGACGGATGCATGAGCAACACCTCGACCGACAACCACTTCATCCAGTTGCTTACCGGCTGTCAGAATCGGTTGTACGCGTTCATCTTTTCCCTTCTGGGCAACGCTGATCAGGCACAGGACGTTCTGCAGGAAACCAATCGTGTGCTGTGGGAAGAAGCGGAGCGATTTGAGCCGGGCAGCAATTTTATGGCTTGGGCGCTACAGGTCGCTTACAACCAGGTTCGCACCCATCGCCGCAAGGTCAGCCGTGACCGGCTGATGTTTGACGACCAGATGCTTGAAGGATTCGCTGCTGAAGCAGCGAATTATGACGAAACGATGGGCGATCGCCAGCAGGCACTGGTGGATTGTCTGGACAAGCTGCCGCCGCGCCAGCAGATGCTCATTCGCAGCCGGTATTACCATGGCCTGTCGATCAAGGCACTGGCCGCGCGGATGGGCCGGTCCGACAACGCCGTGGCCGTGGCGCTTTTACGCATTCGTACCGTGCTGATGCACTGCATCGAGCGAAGCGTGGCGTCCATCACCTGAGCTTTATGAGCGCGTGGGAAGGTCCAACCGGAGAACTGGCGACACTGCTGAGCACGCTCAGCGATGGCAGGCTGTCTCACGCGCAATACGAGCGACTGACGCAGATCATCAGCGATGATCCTGAGGCGCGAAAACTCTATCTGCGCTGGGTGTTTCTGGAATCGCGCCTGCAGCGGCAGTTTGGGGTGCTCGGTACACCGCTGCGGCCTCAGGATGACGCATCCTCCATCCTGATGGAGGTGCTGGAGGAAGAGCAGAGGCTCAGGGCGCAGCGTGCAGCGGCTGAGGCGGAACGCCAGGCACAGCAGGCGTGCGATCGTGACCGTATGTGGTCACTGCTGACGGGTGGTGATTCCATCGACCTGACGCCGGTGCGCCACGTGGTCATTCCGAAGTTCGCGTTCTATGGCACCCTGGCAGCCATGGCGGCGCTGGTGCTTTTCGCACTGTTCATGAGTTTCCATCGGCCCGGGGCGCCGTCCGTTGTGCCCGGGCCGAGCGTGGTGGCCACGCCGGTGGCGCGGGTGGCACAATCGGTCAACGCACGCTGGGCGGATGATACCCTCGCCACGACGCCCGGGACGCTGCTCTATCCCGGCACGCACATGCTGCGCCGCGGCATGGTCCGCATTGTCTACGACAACGATGCGACACTCATCATCGAAGCGCCCGCGACGTTTGAGCTTGTCTCAGGTGATCGTGTCATGCTGCATCAGGGCAAGCTGGTGGGAGAAGCACCCGCGCGAGCGTTCGGCTTCACGGTGAGAACCCCCTCGGCGAGCGTGATCGATCTGGGCACCGAGTTTGGCGTTGCGGTCGATGCCGGCGGCGCGACGACGGTACAGGTCTTCGATGGCAAGGTTTCGCTGCGATCGCGTGGTGTGGAGGAGCGCGAAGCACAACCGAGCGAGGAACTTTTTGCGGGTGATGCCCGACAGGTCGATGCCGCAGGTGAGCGGGTGCGGGTGATCGAAGCCAGGCCTTTGACGTTCGTTCGTCGCGAGGAGTTCGAGGCGCATGTCAATGCATCGATCTCAGCGTACCATCGCTGGCTGGCGTATTCCTACGCTGTACGCCGCCGCGATGATCTGGTGGTTTATTACCCCTTCGAGCTGGATGCTGCCCATCCCAACCGGTTGTTCAACGCGGCGGTGATGACGCGCGGCAGACTTGACGGCCGCTTCGAGGGGCTGGGTGGTCTGCCGCGCTGGACGACGGGACGCTGGCCCGAGAAGCAGGCGGTGCAGTTCAACCGGGCCGCCCGCACCATGATCCGCACACCGTTCGACAACCTGCTGCACATCGAGAACGAACTGACGGTGGCAGTGTGGGTGCGACTGACTGATCTGAGCGCCTCGCAGCATCTGGTGACGCGCCGCCAGGTTCAGCCGCGTATTGATGCGCTGAACCTGGTGTGGAACGGCGACGACAAGCCGGAGTCGGGTTTTCCGCCGCGTTCGATCCTGTTCAACACCGGCCAGGATCCTGGTCGTTATCACGGCATGTTCATTCCCGCGCCGACCGTTCAGCCTGGTCAATGGGTGCATCTGGCGGTGACCTACGATCGTGAAGGCGTGGGCTACTACATTGACGGCCAGCTTGTCGGTCGCCGACCCCCACGCCAGCCGCTGCCCGCCTGCACCGCAGACCTGCTCATCGGCGGCGTTGAACTGGAACTCTATCCCACCGAAACGTTCGATGGTCTGATCGATGAACTGGCCATCTTCAAACGCGCCCTGTCTGCGCAGGAGATCGCTGAACTGTACGCGGTCGGCGATCCCCAACCGTTCGCTTCCCAACGTGATCGTGCGGACGGTCACGACACACCATAAGGCACTTCTAGAGGAGAATGGATATGGCGACGATCAAGCGCAACTGGGCACTGGTGGGCATGGTGGCACTGAGCATGACCACCGCCGCGCACGCGGCATTGCTGGAGGGGCAGAGCATCGGGGTGGACTTCGCCAACGGGCCCAACACGCCCGGCGCCGGGGCCGAAGTCAACTTCAACATTCTGACCGATGTCGGAGTATACGAGAACATCATCAATACCAGCGGAGCGGTGGTTTCCGGCGTCACCATTCATCTCAAACAATCACGTGGTTCGATGGGCGAGAACAACCTTGGCTTCGGCGGCGCAAACATCGGCGATTACACAGGCACGCCTTTTTCTGACCTCTCCTTCAACGATGGCATCTGGAATACCGGCTCCATCGAGGTAACGATTTCGGGGCTGAATAACAACCTGGCGTACGACATCCTTGCCATTTGTGCCGGCCCCGTGACTCAGGATCGTGCGGTGACCGTCACCATCGGCGACGCCCAACTGAGCCGAACCTACAACGAATTCCGCGCCAACAACGTGCTGTCGCCTCTGTCTTTCACGAGCATCACAACGGACGGGGAAGGCAACGTGACGATCAGGTTTTCGGTGGAGACCAGTGCCGTCGCCCTCAACGCGATTCATATCACGGCTGTCCCGATGCCCGAACCCACATCACTGGCACTGATGGGACTGGGCGGGCTGGTCATCTTCCGTCGCCGCCGCGCGTGCTGATGGTATGCGGGGCTTATTGAGGTGTCAGGAGGCGGCGGGTCACCCTCGCTCGCTAGCCCGCACGCATCCATGTTCGATCCAATCTTAAACGTCCAAATGAACCAACGATTCACCCGCCGGGAGATGGACCAATGAAGCCATCGCGACAGGGGTTCACGTTGATTGAACTGCTCGTGGTGATCTCGATCATTGCGCTGTTGGTTGCGTTGCTGCTGCCGGCCCTGGGGCGTGCCCGGCTGGCAGGGCAGGCGACCCAGTGCATGTCGAACCTGCGGCAGTGGGCCTTCATGCTTCAGGCCAACGCACAGGACAACAAGGAGCACTATGTCCTCGACGATGCCGGCGACAGCTCCTGGATGTCGGTGCTGGACGATTACGCCAACGGTTTCAACGCGGCCCGGCTGTGTCCGGTTGCTACCGAGGAACGCCCGCTTACACAGTCGTCGCGACGATATGGTGGCACGTTCTACAAATGGGGACCGGACCCCAACGGCCACTTCGACCCGAATGATTACGGCAGTTACGGCATCAACCACTGGATCAACGATCTGCCCAGGCCTCCGCACCCTTTCCAGAACGGATGGCGCGGCAAGCCTGATTGGCACTTCCGTCGCGTGGGCGTTTCTCAATCGCCGGCGCGAGTTCCGTTATTTGGCGACTGCGCGTGGTGGGGCGGCAACCCCTTCGATCTGCCCAGCGGTACCACCTACGGTGCGATCGTACCGGAGGGATGGAACGACACCAATCCGCAGCAGTGGGCCTACGACATGGGGCGGTTCACCATGAACCGCCACAGTCAGGGCATCAATATGGCGATGGAGGATGGTTCAGCCCGCTACCTCGAAAAGGGTGAGCTGTGGAACCTCGAATGGCACCGACAGTTCGAGCGTGTGGACAACGTGGTCGTGCCGTGGTGAACCATCAGGGCTTGATACCGCGATAGGCCACAGCGATGCCGAAGGTCAGCGGCTGGTGATGCGTCTCGGTGAAACCGGCATCGTGCATCATGCTCATCATCGCGGTGCGGTCGATGAAGGTATTGACGCTGCGGGGCAGATATTTGTACGCCCCGCTGCGGTCACGCGCGATCCATGAGGCGGTGCGCGGCATGATGTGATGGAAGTAAAAGTTGTAGAGGTTTCGCAGGATCGGCTGAGTGGGCGTGCTGAACTCGAGGATGATGACGCGTCCGCCCGGCCGTAGCACGCGGTGGAACTCCGCCATCGCGGCTGCCGGGTTTGCCACGTTGCGGATGCCGAAGGCGATCGAGACGACATCGACACTGCTGTCGGCGATCGGTAATCGCATGGCGTCGCCGGCGTGGTAGCTCAGCGGTGCGTGACGGCGGCCCTGCAGGTCGGCGAGTTTGCGATGGGCAACGGCGAGCATGTTGTAGGTGAAGTCGATGCCGATGACACGGGCGGCTTCGGTGCGTGCGAACGCCATCGCCAGGTCGCCAGTGCCGCAGGCCACATCGAGTATCGTTTCGCCGGATCGGACCTGCGCCATGCGCACCGTTGCCCGGCGCCAGGCCTGGTCGCGTCCGAGGGAGTGGACGCGGTTGTTCAGGTCATAACTGCGGGCGATGGCGGCGAACATCTGTTCGACGCGCCGGGCCTTGTCCGCCACCGCATGTGGGTTGGCGCTGAGGTCCTGCGATGTCCAGACGGGGCTGTTCATATATGGGCGATTGTAGTCGTAATCGCCTCGCGCCGCCGCCCCAGCCGCTCCCTGGCAGCCCTCACTCGTCCTCGTGCCAGTAGTCGGGCAGGCCCTGCTTCGTTTCGCGCAGGATTTCCAGGATCGCCTGCCGGTTGCGCGTCGACATGCGGAACTCGCCCGACTCGTCGCGCCCGTGCAGGATGTCCCACAACCGGCGGTAGACGTAGTCACGCACCGGATCAGGCAGGGCGTCGAACGCCGGCGAGTAGATCATGTAACTGCAGCGATTCTGGAACAGCCAGCGGTTCAAATCGAGATCACGCAACGACCGGCCCTTACTGTCACGTGGCCCGCGAGCAGCGAACGCCTGTGCGAACCCACTCACGCCCTCAATCGGGTCGGTCAGAATCTCCTCATCCACGAAGAGCATGTATCGCAGTAGCTCCTCGCCCGCTCGCTGAATGCGACGTTGCGTGGATTCGGTGGGCGTGTCGATGGGCTTGCCGGTCATCTGGTTGATGACGGCACGGTCGCGCAGCGCCATCCGGGTTTCGTAATTCACTCGCGTGAGCAGGTTGTGCATGTAAACCTGATGCTCCAGCACCATCAGCGCGACGATGTCGCTGTGCCCGGTGAGATAGGCTGAGGTGTCGAAGCGATCGGACAGGTCGACAATATTTGCGCCGCTTTCGAGGTCGGGCGGTTGATCGCCCACGACGATGTTGCCCATGTGGCGCTGCTTGCCATGCGTACCTGTGACGTACCAGCCGCCCCAGCGTTCCTTCAGCGGGCTGCGATGGTCGATGTCGAACGTCTTGGCGCCGGCAATGGGAAGGCCCGTGGGGTCTGTCTGCACCGAACGCACGATCAGCCCCGGCACACCCAGCGTTCGCGGAGCGGCATGACATTGCAGGCACTGGTCATCACGCACCAGGTGCGTCGTGTTCGGCTGTTGCCGCATGGCATAGAAGATCGTGCCCTGATTCGGGTCGACCGAGGCGATCTCGATGAGTGGAGCGCCGGGGATGTAGCCGATGTAGACCTCATCGTTGAAGAAGACGGCCCGCGGGGTTCGCGGCGTGATGTAGTCCATCTGCAGGCTCGTCTTGGAATAGACCAATGTCTGGCTGGACACGGGGATGTCCAGCGCCTGGAGCAGGGCGGGCAGGTAGCCGTGCTTCTCGTCGTACGCCAGCACCAGTTCGCCTTTTTCGACCCTGCGCAGCAGTTGGGCGATCGGGTCTTGGGTGGGGGTGCTGTTGTAATGAATTGGTGGTTCGTTGAATGGGACGATGTAGCTGGACTGGCCGAACTCGGCGAAGCTGATGGAGGCGATGATGCCGCCCAGGCCCAGAGCCGTGACGATGCCGAGGATGGCCGACCGCCTTGTCCGTCCTGCTGCCCATTGGTTGGGCCTGCGTTCGCTCATGACCTGCACCCACACTCAGTCCGGCGGTAATATTGGATAACGTTATCCATTTTAAGCGCCGGCCATACCCCGGTCAATCCGCATCTGTCCAGACAAGCGAGGCGGGGGGTGGGAGTCCGCATCCTGGGGGCGGGGGTCGAACCTGCGGTTCGCTGACGGGACCCCGCCGCTGATATACTGTGGGGCTTCAATGCCCTGGACGCTTTACGGTTACATTCTGCGTGAGCTGGTCAAGCTGCTGGTGGTCTGCACCGTGGTGCTGGTGTTCGTGATCAGCTTCGCGGCTGCGATTAAACCCTTATCCGATGGGCTTTTAGACCCCTGGAAGCTCGTCAAGTTCGTTTTCTACATCGCCCCGACCTTCGTCGGGTTCATCCTCCCCTTCGCCGGTGCGTTCGCCAGCACGCTGGTCTTTCACCGCATGGCCAGCGAGAGCGAGATCATTGCCTGTTCGGCGTCGGGACTCAGTTATCGGGCGATCCTGCTGCCGGTGCTGTTCCTGGGGCTGGTGCTGATGCTGAGCCTCTTTTTTTTGAGCAACTGGATCGTGCCGCGGTTTCATCTGCTTGCTTCGATGCAGTTGCACAAGGACGTGACCGATGTGCTGGTGGCCCAGGTGCGTGACGGCCGGGCGATGGAACTGGACGATATGATCGTCTACGCCGACCGCGCTGAGGTGATCCACGACCCGCCGCCGGTCGCACAGGGCGAACATCAGCCCTACCAGATGGTGATTCTGGAAGGGGTGGCGGTGGGGCTTCTGGACGATCAGAGCCGCGTCCGTACCGATGTCACCGCCGAACGCGCCAACGTCCACCTCTACAACATCGATGGACACACCTACATCACCATGCGGCTGCGCAACGTGACGTACTACGACCCGATGCGCGGCCTGGTCGCCAACGAGAGTTTCGGCATTGGCTCGGTCCGCGTGCCCAGCCCGTTACGCGACGATCCCAAGTTCCTGAGCTGGCCGCGCCTGGATGAACTGCGCGAGCACCCTGAGAAGTTCGACCGTATCAACACACTGCGCCACACGCTGGTCGAGCGACTGGCGCTGCAGCGTCTGGTGGATGAGCTGGAAGCAGCGTTCTACTCGACGGAGGCTGCACCGCTGGTCCTGCTCGGCGGGCAGCCCGGTGAAGCCTATGTTGTCTCCGCCCCGGCGGTGCGACGGGATGGCGACCGTCTGATCCTGGAACGCTCGGACACCCGACCGGTGGTCGTACGCCGGTTCTTGAATGATCAGCCCTCGCAGCGGATCGAAGCACCGCGGGCGATGCTCAAGGCCGAGGTGCTCGAACCGCTCGCCGAGCCGGAAGTTCGCATCGATCTGTACGAAGCGACCATCTTCGACGAGATGCTTGTCGGTCGCGGCACACAGCATCTGGAGTATTCCGTCACGCGCACACGCTGGCCGCAGGACACGCTGCAACCGCTGCTGCATTACCCGGCGGTGGAGCTGATTGAATACGTTGGTCGTGACCCTCACCTGGCGCAGATTCGCGACATTCAGGTTGCCCGATCGCGTCTGGAGCGGGGGATTCTGAAGCTGCACCGCGACATCGAGGCGCAGTTGCACAAGCGTGCCGCCGCCGCGACGAGTTGCCTTTTCGCGCTGCTGGTGGGGGCGCTGTTGAGCATTCGTCTGAAGGACCGCATGCCGCTGGTGGTCTACTTCTGGACGTTCCTGCTGGCGGTGCTGGTGGCGATCATTACCTACAGCGGTGAGAAGGTGGCGACCAACTCGCACCTTTCCGCGGGGATTGGTCTGTTTGTGACCTGGACGGGAGCGTTCCTGCTGCTGGCCGTCGTCGCGGGACTTTATATGAAGGTCAGTCGCAACTGAAGTGACGCATGAAGATACTCGACCGCTACATCATGAAGCAGTTCATCGTGAACTTCGCGATTCTCACCGCGGTGTTCATGATGCTGTTCGTGCTGGTCGACATGATCGTGGACCTGGACGAATTTCTGGCTGCGGGGCAGCGGCGGGCGCAAATGCTCGCGCAAGGCAAAACGCCCAGCACCCAGACCGATGCGCTGACGGTCGATAAACCTGAACCCAACGCCTGGCATCTCACGCTGGGCATCGCATGGACGGTGGGAGACTACTACGGCCCGATGGTGCTGCTGGTGTACACCTTCCTGTCGGGCCTGCTGGTGACAGCTGCGATGGGGTTCACGCTCACCGCGCTGGCACGCAATCGCGAGATCATCGCGGTGATCAGCAGTGGTGTGAGCATGTTCCGCATCGCTGCGCCGGTGGTGGTGGTCGGGTGCGTGCTGAACATGCTCACGCTGCCGATTCAGGAGTGGCTGATTCCCCCGGTGAAGGAAAAACTGGCGCGGAGCAAGAGCCGCATGAAGTCTGGTGGGGTGCAGACGTTCGATTTCCATCTTGTGCCGGATGGCCATGGCAACCTGATTTCAGCCGCGGCGTTCAACCCCACAGAGAACGAACTAACCGATGTACTGATCCTCGTGCGTGATGATCTGGGACGCACCGTGCGTCACATCACCGCCAAGACCGCCTTCTGGAACCGCGACCATCGTCGCTGGGATCTGCTGCACGCACATGAAGCGTCGGGTTCGGCAACGGGGGCGATGCCCGTCGACTACTACGAAACCGACCTTACCCCTGAAGCGCTGATGGCCCGCCATCGCGCGATCTATCCACGGTTGCTCAGTCTGGAGGAACTGCAGGAGCTGCGCGACGATCCAACCGTCGGTGCGCTGCAGATCATGCACAGTCGTTTCAGTCTGCTGGCGGCGAACGTGCTGGTGCTGATCATGGGCCTGCCCTATTTCATGCTGCTGGAGCCGAAGAACATGCTCACGCAGGCGATCAAGGCGGCGTGCGTGTGCATCGGCGCCTGGGCAAGCGGTCTGGTCATGCTGCAAATGAGCAGCACACTGCTCCCCCCGGTCGCAATGGCCTGGCTCCCCGTCGCGATCTATCTCCCTGTTAGCGCCTTCGTCCTGCAAACCGTGCGAACGTAGGCACGCGCGTTCAACGCCAAGACGCCAGAGACACAAAGAACGCAAGGAAGAGATCTCACTCTGTTCCAAAGAGAGGGAAGAGTTCGTTTACAACGTTATTTTGTCTTGGTGTCCACCGTTCCCTTGACTTCCTGGGGGTCCCCATCGCCTGAAAAAATCGAACCGGTTATTCCCGTATCCCGTACCGCGAAAATTTCCTGATCCAATTCATCGGCGGAACGATCATTCTGGATCGTGAGACCGGGATCGGTATATCCATCGGTCGCGGGAGACGCATCATCATGAAGTTCTCAAATGCAGCGGTCAGCAGCGTGGAGCAGGTCCGTTCACCCGCCGCCACGGCCGCGATTCGTCATGCGGATAATGCCTGCATGATGTTCAGCTTTCTCTGGGCGGCTGCGATGCTCGTGCACCAGATCGCCAGGCATCGTACGTGGTTTCACGCGGACTGGGATCACCTGATCGGCTGGCTGCTGACGGGAGCGGCGGTGCTGGTGTTGCTCAGGCCATCCTCCCTGTTCCTGCTGGCGATCATGCTGGTGCTGGATGTGATCAACGCGTTTGATCGCATGCCCCGGCTGCCCAATCACATCCTCTTCAACGCTACGGTGAGCTTCACGATCCTGCTGGCGATGCTGGAATGTCGTTTGCGTGGGCCGCTCGATCGTGGTCGTCTGTTTCTGCGCTTCGCTCCGCTGGTTCGGATTCAGTTCGTTTTGCTCTACACCTTCGCGGCACTGGCGAAACTCAACACGGATTACCTCAACCCCGAGGTAAGCTGTGGTACCGCCATGTACCTCGAAGCGGTGACGCATGTGCAAAGTCGATACGGTATCACGCTGCCCACCGTCCCGTTCTTCCGACTTGCCAGCATCTGGGGAACGCTGATCCTCGAAATCCTCCTGCCCATCATGCTCCTGTTGCGTGGATGGCGCCGGACAGCCATCGTTCTCGGCATCGCGTTTCACCTTGCCTTGTCGCTGCACCCGATCCAGGAAATCTACAGCTTCACTGCGATGATGATCGCTCTTTACTTCCTTTTCGCCCCCAACGATTTCGCGACACGACTGGCGGAACAGTGGCGCGACATCGCATGGGTACGGCGTCATCGACTCAACGAACCAGCCCGGATACGCAGGCTCGCCCTTGTCGGTG
Source organism: uncultured Phycisphaeraceae bacterium (assembly GCA_937988825.1). Taxonomy (GTDB): domain Bacteria; phylum Planctomycetota; class Phycisphaerae; order Phycisphaerales; family Phycisphaeraceae; genus CALKHT01. The sequence goes on along the minus strand of CALKHT010000030.1, from coordinate 117,841 downwards.
CGGGGACGCTCGGCGCGGGAGCGGCGGTTGCCATGATTGGCCGGATGCTTCTCAGCGATGAGGGATGGCGAGCGGCGTTTGTCGCACAGATTCACCTCCTGCAGGACAGTCTCATCGGCATCGGCTTCCACCTGCTGTTCTTTACCGGCCTGGCTGCACTGATCGGTTTCATCGTGGTGACGCGGCGCATGAATTACGAGGAGGAGAGTATCCAAGCGAAGTTCGCTGTGCCCGCGACGATCGGACTTGTCGGGGTGACGATCGTGTTCATCAACGGGATGAATCCCTATCTGGGGTTTCGCACCGAGACAGCGGTGGCGATGTTCAGCAACCTGCGCACGGAGGCAGGAAGAACGAATCACCTTTTCATGCCGCGATTACATCTGGCGGGCTATCAGGATGACGTGGCGGAGGTATTGGCGTTCGAGCTTTTCGCTGATGGCGAGGCTGACGATGTGCAGCTGGGCATGATCGCGGCAGAGGATGTCTACGTCACCTGGTTCGATCTGCGGCGGCGCACCAGCTCGCTGGCGCATCCCTTCCGGATCCGCTATTTGCGCAACGGTAAGGAACACGAGCTGGATTCACGAGTGAATCCGGACCATGAGTTGTGCAGGCCTCATCCGTACCTGGCGGGAAAGCTGCTGGATTTTCGCATCATTGATAAGGATGGTCCAATGCGGTGTCGGCATTAGCGCAAAGACGCGAGCGGTCGAATCCTTACCCGGCTTGAAGAGCGTTGGGTTGCGCGGTGAGACCTGAGGTGAGCGTGCGGACGAACTGTTCCACTTCGCGGACGATTACATCGGTGCCCTGGTCCTGATGTTCAGCGATACGGCGGACGATGGCCGAGCCGACGATCGCGGCGTCGGCGACGCGCGTGACCTGACGCACCTGTTCCGCGTTGGAGATGCCAAAGCCCACCGCGATGGGCAGGTCAGTTACCCCGCGCAGACGCTGTACCACGCCGGGCAGTTCCGGAGCAAGCGTGGGCTGCTCACCGGTGATGCCCGCGCGGGAGAGCAGGTAGATGAACCCGGTGCAGGCGGCGGCGATGCGCTCGGCGCGTTCGATCGGCGTGCTGGGGGCGATGAGCAGGCTGGCGATCAGCCCTACGTCACGCACGTGGCCCAGCACCGCGTCCGATTCCTCCAGCGGCAGGTCGGGGAAGATAAATCCGTCGATCCCCGCCTCCTTCGCCTGAGCGATGAAGGACTGGACGCCGATGCGGTGGACGATCGAGTAGCTGACCATCGCGACCACGCCGATGGACAGTTGATCGCGAAGCTGGCGGACCGTGGCGAAAATGTCACGCACCCTAATGTTGCGCTGCAGCGCCCGGGTCATGGACGCCTGAACGACCGGACCGTCCGCCACCGGGTCGGAAAAGGGGAAGCCCAGTTCGACGATGCTCGCCCCAGCGGCCTGCAAGGCGGGCAGGATGCGGGCGGTCGTCGCCAGATCGGGATCACCCGCCGTGATAAAGGGCATCAACGCCTTACCGGGCGGTTGGGCGGCACGAAGGTCAGCAAAAATACGTTCAATGCGGTTCACGCCAAGAGGATAGGCAAGTGGGGGTAGGGTGCAAGTAGGGGGGGAGGGAAATCCGAATCCCGAAGCCCGAAGCTCGAAATCCGAAAGAAGTACCCAAATCCGAAATCCAAAGGTCCGATCTGTCCAGGGGAATTCGGTCATTGAACCTTTGGATTTGGATCTTCCTTCGGATTTCGGGCTTCGGATTTTCAAAAGAGGGGGCACGCCTCACGGTGAGGCGCACCCCCTCTCGGGTAGATCATCACATTACGTGGACCGGCTCCCGGTTCAGTACCGGTAGTGTTCGGGCTTGAACGGGCCGTCGACCGGCACGCCGATGTAGTCGGCCTGTTCCTGGGTGAGGCGGGTCAGCTTGACGCCCAGCTTGTCCAGGTGCAGCCGGGCGACCTTCTCATCCAGGTGCTTGGGCAGCACGTAGACCTTCCTCTCATACTTGTCCGCATTGGTGGCCAGCTCGATCTGAGCGATCACCTGGTTGGTGAAGCTGTTGCTCATCACGAAGCTGGGGTGACCCGTCGCGCAGCCCAGGTTCAGCAGCCGGCCCTCGGCAAGGATCAGCACACTGTGGCCATCCTCAAACGTCCACTTGTCGAACTGCGGCTTGATGTTGGTCTTGGTGACTTTGCCCGCGGCGCGGAGCTTCTCCAGACCGGCCATATCGATCTCGTTGTCGAAGTGGCCGATGTTGCCCACGATTGCGCCGTCCTTCATCCTGGCCATGTGTTCGACGGTGATGATGTTGTAGTTGCCCGTGGCGGTGATGAAGATGTCCGCCTCGCTGACCACATCCTCAATGGTGGTGACCTGATAGCCTTCCATCGCGGCCTGCAGGGCGCAGATGGGGTCGATCTCGGTGACGATGACACGCGCACCCTGACCACGCAGCGACTGGGCGCAGCCCTTGCCCACGTCGCCGTAGCCGCAGACCACGGCGATCTTGCCGGACATCATGACATCGGTGGCGCGGTTCAGGCCGTCGATCAGCGAGTGACGGCAGCCATAGAGGTTGTCGAACTTGCTCTTGGTAACGCTGTCGTTGACGTTGATGGCGGGGAAGAGCAGGGTGCCGGCCCGCTGCATCTGATAGAGGCGATGTACGCCGGTGGTGGTTTCCTCGCTGACACCCTGACAGCCGGCCGCCACCTTGTGCCAGCGCTGCGGGTCCTGCTCCAGGCAGCGTGCCAACACCTTGTAGACTTCCTTCAGCTCAGCGTTGTCGGTCGTGTCGGGGCTGGGAACTTTGCCGGCCTTTTCAAACTCGACGCCCTTGTGGATCAGCAGGGTGGCGTCGCCGCCATCGTCGACGATCTGATTGGGGCCAAGTCCGTCGCCGAAATCCAGCGCCCGCTCGGTGCACCACCAGTATTCCTCGAGCGTTTCACCCTTCCACGCAAAGACGGGCACACCCCGCGGATTGTCCGGCGTGCCGTTGGGACCAACGACCACAGCGGCGGCGGCGTGATCCTGCGTCGAGAAAATGTTGCATGAGCACCAGCGCACCTGCGCGCCCAGGGCAGCGAGTGTCTCGATCAGCACCGCGGTCTGAATCGTCATGTGCAGCGAGCCCATGATGCGCAGGCCCTTGAGGGGCTGCTGGGCGGCATACTCCTCACGCACCGCCATCAGGCCGGGCATTTCCTTTTCCGCCAGCTCGATTTCCTTGCGTCCCCAATCTGCCAGCGAGAGATCGCGAACCTTGTATTCCAGTGTGGTGCTCGTTGATTGCAATGTGCTCATGTTTCACTCCAGTTCAAAGTTCAAAGTGCTGAGTGCAAAGTTGAAAAGGCAAGGTGCGCGGCGAGGAAATCGAATGTCTCCTCACTTTGCATTTTGCATTTTGAACCTTGCACTCTTCTCCTCATACATTCCCTCTCGCCAGCACCAGCGCCGGCCCTTTTACGTTCGCTTCCGGGGGCAGGGGGCGAGTAGAGGCGTTGGTGAAACCCGTGGCCTGCAGCATCGCTGTCAGTTCATCCACCTCAAAGCCCATCGACACCTGACCCATCTCGCTGCGAAAATCATCGCGGCTGTGACGCAGCAGGTCGACCACCACGACACGACCACCCGGCCGAAGAATCCGTCGCGCTTCGCGCAATACAGCCACTGGTTCAGCTACATACGTCAGCACCAGCGTCAACATGGCTGCATCGCATGTCGCATCGTCGATGGGCAGTTGCTCCAGATCGCCGCGCCGCAATTCCACGTTCGCCTGTCCGCTGACGCGCTTGCGTGCAGCCTTGAGCATCGCGCCGGAGTTGTCGACGCCGATGACCCGCCCGACGTACTGCGCCAGCTCCGCAGTGATCTGCCCTGTGCCGCAGCCCAGGTCCGCCACCACCATGTCCGGCGGCAACAGGGCGAGCATGGCGGCGTAGCTGAACGATCGACCATACAACTCCGTGCGAAGCCGATCCCATTGCCCCACGGCTCCGGCGAAGAAGGTCTGCGAGGCAGTGCGCCTTTCCTGTAGCAGACGCTCCAGCCGCAGTTGATCCTGCTCGAAGGTGGGCGTGCCGGCCAGTTCCTCTCGGGCGACGTTCCACAGCTTGCGGGCGGCGCCGGGCAGTTCATCAGCCGCCATGCGGTAGAGGTTGGCGGTGCCACTGCGTCGGCTTCGCGTCCAGCCGCCATCCGCCAGCAGCTTCAGGTGCCGGCTCACGGTCGACTGCGGCGCCTGCAGAATGTCGCACAGTTCCGCTACGCCCAGTTCATGCCGTTCCAGCAGCGACAGCAGCCTCAGCCGCGTCGGGTCGGCCAGGTCTTCCATCCACTGCAACAGCGTGGCGGGTTGGGAAGCGGCGATCATGCCCATCGTTCCATCTGTTTATCCGGATGGAATGATAATTCCGGGGCTGGCGAGCGTCAAGGTGATGGATTATGGCGTATGTACAAAAAAAGTTGCGGCTTTGGCAGCCTGTTGTAAATTTATTCGGGTACGCGTAGGGCCGGTCCTCCTCGCTCGACCCCGCGCGGGCGCAGGAGGATTTCCCCAATGTCAGGTCGATACGTTCCGAGGTGGGTTGGTTGTGGTGTGGGCACATTTTTCGTCCTCGCCGGCGCGGTGATGGACGGCCGGGCCGATGTGCGCTACTGGGATGGTGGCAGTGGGAATTACACCAGCCCGGCGAGGTGGTCGTTCGGTCCGCTGCCAAACCCCGACGATACGGTCGTGTTCCAGGCACCGACGACATACACCGTCATATTCGCGTCCAACACGATGCAGAACGACATGATCGTGCGCGATGGTGACGTCACTTTTGATATCAGCTTTGGGGGTGATCCGCGCACGCTGACACTGATGCACGTCAGTCAGGCGCCAACGGCCACCGACCCGAGCCTGGCCATCGGCACATTTCCCGGTCAGTCGGCAGCGCTTCACATACGCGGCGGCATGCTGGCGGCTCCGGACGTTGTACTTGGTCGAGGTGCCACAGGTCACTTATCCATCAGCGGTCCCAACGCTGAGCTGGAGGTTTTTAATCGACTCATCATCGGTGACCTGGGTGGTCATGGCTCGATGTATGCGGATAACGGCGCTACGCTGAGCACGCAGAGAGTATTCATCGGCTGGTTGATCGGCAGCAGTGAAGGATTGGCCGAAATCAGAGGTTCCGGCACGACATGGAACACCAATGAAATTACTGTGGGGAACGCGGGCAGTGGAACGTTGATCGTTGCCGATGGCGCTCAGTTCACAACCTACGGCGGAAATGCCGGGCTTGGTGGCTCGGGATCGATTCTGGTCAGCGGAAGCGGATCACGTTTCACCAGCCAGGCAGCCTTCCTCCTCGCCAACGGCAGCGATAGTCACGCGGAAATCACGGTGCGCGATGGGGCGCGGTTCGAAGCTGCGATCCTGCGGCTCAGTATGGGAGGTCAGGGCAACCTGAATATCATCGGCGATGGTTCGCTGGTGGATGTCGGTCTGCTTGGCGTGGGGACGTCTGCTTCCGGGCGAGGGATTTTGTCCATGTCCGAAGGCGCGCACTTGATCGCGTCCTCACTCGAAATGGGGCATGGCATCACCAGTGATGCGCAGATCACTGTGGAGGGGACGGGCACACATCTACAGGCTGACGACCTGACCATTACTGCGGGCAGCATGACCATCCGCGAGTATGCCCTGACCACCGCGACGAGTCTGTTCATTCGGGGGGTGAGCGATGCACCGCCCGGGGAAGAAGTACCCGCCCGACTGGACATCGTTGACCACGGCAGGCTTGAGGCTGATGTGGTGACCGTTGGCACCTCCGGACGGGGCGATCTTCAACTGTCTGATGGCGGCTTGCTTGAAACACGGCAGTTGCTTCTGGGAACCAGTCAGTCTGCGAGGGGCGAGGTGCTCGTCTCCGGCACCGCCACGGCGCAGGTCGATGAACTGCTGACGCTCGGCGGTGATGCGTCGCAGAAGTTGGGGCAGGGCACACTCGTGATCGACGATGGCGGAACCGTTCAGGTCGATGGCGATGTGAAGCTCTGGGCGTCGGGGCTGATCCGCATCGACCATGGTACACTTCGTGTTGGCACGTTCAGTGTGCAGGATGGGCAGGTGCAACTTCATCGCGGCACGCTCGAGGTGGGCAGCGATTTTACGTTGAAAGAGCCGCAGACGCTCGATATTCACAGGCAACTGCACGTTCACGGTAAGCTTACGCTGCTGGACGAGTTGATTCTCGATGGTGGCGTTCTGACCATTCAGACGCTTTCCGATCCGGCCTTGTTGTACTTCGTTCGCGGCACGCTCAACATCGAGAACAACCTGCACGTTGGCCCGGACGGTCTGCTTGGCGATGCGGTTCTGCTCGATCGTTACATGACGCTGAATGTGCAACAGCAGCTTCACATCGGCTCGCAGGGTCTGCTGGTTGTCGAGAACGGTGTGCTGTGTGGCGGGCTGGGCATCATCAACGAAGGCACACTGGAACTGGATGGTTCGCTGTCACGGGTGAACGGGTCGACGCTGGTCAACCGCGGTCTGCTGCTGGGCAACGGGCGTATCAGCACGGTGATCAGCAACGAGGCTGCGGGGCAGGTGCGATTGTCATGGGGAGATCGCCTTGTGCTGGACGGCGATTTCACCAATTACGGCACAATCAATTTTTCAGCCGCGACCCTTGAACTGCTGGGCGGCACGTTCGCGCACCACGGCGTTATGAACGTGCAGGGCGTCAACGAGGTGTATGGCCCGGTGACGGTCGAGGAAACAGGACTCATCAACGTTGGTGCGGGTGCTTCACTGGGCTTCTACGATACGGTTGTCCACAACGGTGTGATGCACCTCACGGGCGGCTTCGTCAATTTCTTCGGCGATGTCAGCGGCAACGGCACCTTCAACGGCGGGGTGGTCAAATTCTTCGGTTCGCTCAATCCGGGCAACAGCCCCGGCGTGATGAGCTTCGACAGCGATGTCATCTTCGATCCCGGCCATACACTGGTGATGGAACTGGCGGCGGGCGGTTACGACCATCTTGATGTCGCGGGGCTGCTGAGTCTCGCCGGCAGACTGGAAGTGGTGTTGCTGGACGGCTACACGCCATCGTCGGGTGTGGCGTTCGATCTGCTGGACTGGGGCGAACTGTCTGGCGTGTTCGACGAACTGGTGCTGCCTGAACTGGCCGGTGGGCTGAGCTGGGATGTCACCAGCCTGTACACGACAGGCGTCATAAGCGTGGTGCCGCAGCCGGCGTCCGTGCTTCCGCTGCTCGTGGGGGGCATCGCGATGCTGCTTGGCCGGTCGCGCCGATCGGGGCGGGGATGATGGCACGCGGGGGATGATTCACCGGAAAAGTCTTGTCCCGGCGGGTCGGAATCGCTTAGGCTCGGGATTGCTCCGGACTGGAGTATCCTGCCATGGCGGGTCGGCCGCGCGTCCTGTTTCTGAGCGATCACCTGGGGCATGCCGGCGGCGTCGTTCACGGCGCGACGCGCTATTTCCTCACGGTGCTGCCCCGCATTGATCCGCGACGCATCGACCTGACCGTCTGCTTCCTGCAGGGCGACCATCCGGCGGCGGAGACGCTGCATGCGGCGGGCGTGAGGCCGATCTTTCTCAACCGCGCCAAGTGGGATGCCCGAGCGCTGGGCGATCTGAAGCTGTTAATGCGCGAGCGGCGCATCGCGGTCGTACACGCGGCGGGAATGAAGGGCATCCTTCTGGGCCGGATGGCCGCCCGCGCGGTCCGCGCGGCGAGCATCATCCATCTGCACGACATGAACCCGCCCGGCCCGGTGATCGGGTATCTGCAGCGCAGGCTCGCTCCATGGACGACGCGGGCGCTGGTGGTGTCGCAGGCGGTGGGGCGATTCGCCATCGAAACTTTCGCCATACCACCTGAACGGGTGCGGGTGCTCTACAACGGCATCGTGGTGGAAGATTTTGCTCGTGCGAACGACCCGGGGATACGGCAGCGTGTGCGACGGGAACTGGGCATCGCGGCCGATGAGCCGGTGGTGGGCATCATCGGGCGGATTCTGCCGGTGAAGAACCATCCCGGTCTGCTGCGGGCGATGACGCAGGTGCGTCAGCGGCTGCCCGGGGCACGGCTGCTCATCGTCGGAGACGGGCCGGATCGCGCGGCATGTGAGCGGCTGACGGACGAGCTGGGATTGCGCGATGCGGTCAGCTTCGCGGGACAGCGCGACGACGTGCCGGCCATGCTGGCGGCGATGGACGTGGTGGCGATGCCGTCTCATCACGAGGGATATCCCTACGCGGTACTGGAAGCGCTGGCGGCGGGGCGGCCGGTGGTGGCGACGGCGGTGGGCGGGCTGCCGGAGATGATCGACTCGGGCCGAAACGGGTTGCTGGTGCCGGCGGGGGATACCGATGCACTCGCTGATGCGTTGGCGAAGGCACTGACGCCCGGAACATTGCGCGATCGGCTGACAGCCGAGGCCCGTGCCAGTGGCCAACAACATCACGTGGATCGGCATGTGCGCGAACTGGAGGAAGTGTATCTGCGGGTTGGGGAACGTGACACGGAGAGGAAACCGCTGGTGAATGCTTATGGACGCTGATGGGGAGGCAATGGAACGTTGTGGGACCGTCGTGCGGCATTAGGGTTCATTTGCGTTCATTGGCGGTTCAAATCATGGTCGTCCGCACGTTGCGATCGAGTTGGGAGAAGAACTGGCCCGAGCTGCGCTGCGCGATGGCGGGCGGGCTGCCGCAGTTTGTGACGGCAAGACGCCCAATGTCCTGTGGCTCGGGGGTGCCGGTCTTTTGCTATCACGTGGTCGAAGCAGATGCGTTCGAACGCGACCTGGCACATCTGAAGGAAGGCGGATATGTCACGATCGATGCCGATGCGCTGCTCGCTCATCTGACGAATCAGCAGCCAGCCCCTCAGCCGGCGGTGGTGCTCAGCTTCGATGATGGGGCGCTGAATCTGTATCGCGTGGTCTATCCGCTGCTGCGGAAATATGACATGCGTGCGGTTGCCTTCATCGCGCCGCGGTTTCACAGTGCGTTTGCCCAGCGGCAGATCGACCAGCGCTGCTGCACCTGGGGCGAACTGCATGAGATGCACGCATCGGGCCACGTGGACGTGCAGTCACACACGTTCAGCCATCGTTACGTAGCGCGATGGCCGGAACCGGCAGCCCTCATTGGGGCGGATCCCGCGGCGATCGAGGCGATGCGTGGTTGCGCGCTTTCACTTGCAGATGATCTTCGTCGTGCACGTGACATCCTGGAGGAGCGACTGGGCAAGCGCATTCGTCATCTTGCGTTTCCACGCTACAACGGGACGGAGGAGGCGATCGCGGTCGGCAGGTCAATTGGATACGAGGGCTTCTGGTGGGGTGTGCTGCCCGGTCGGCCGCTCAATCGGCCGGGTGATCCGCCCACGCATATCGTGCGACTCAGCGGCGAATTCGTGCGGCGACTGCCGGGACCCTACCGACGTTCGCTGGCGGCGATCCTGGCACAACGGTATGGCCACAGCCTCCGCCGCGCGGCACTGCCGTGATGCGGCGTTTTCTAGTGCTTGAACGTGACGACGATCGTGTGCGGGGCATCTTTGAGCTTTTCGCCCTGTGCTCGCCAGCGATAGGCGGCTGACTCGATCGCGGCATCGATGTCGACGTAGCGTGTGGATTGTTTCAGATCGACGCGCGTGACCCGGCCGTCACGGCCGAAGGTGATTTCAACAATCGCATCCTGCGGCGCGCTGGTGAGATAGGAGACAATGCCGACGCGCGGCGCCACAGTGCGCACCTCCAGACCGTCCATGACCAGCACGCCACCCGTGCGACTGCCGGTCAGACGCTGCTCAATGGCGGTCGGCGGCGACTCGCGATCGCTGCGGGGGGCCGAGGTGGGCCTGGGCCTTTCGTTCGCGGGCTGCCGGGAGGGTTCGCGTTCCCCTTCGTCCGGTGACGGGGTCGGCTCCACCTGGGCGAGCGGCTCCGGCTGGACGAGCATCAGGGGCGGCATCGGCGAGGGGGCCGGCAGCTCCGCGAGCTGTGACAACGGCAGGTCGATGGGCGATAACACCGGCTCGCCCGCTTCGACGGCGGTGGTCGGCGGCACGGGAATCGGTGGCGTCGGGGCGGGCAGGGGCAATTCCGCCGGGGGTGATTGCGCCAGCTCAGGGAGTAAGGCGGTCATCCCGTCCTCACGCGAGGTGGTCGGCGGTCCGGGCGGGGTCGCGTCGATCAGAAGCGGCGCGCCGGGCACGGGGTCGGCCTGCATCTGGAGGACTGGTTGCTCTGTATTCGTCTGCCGGGCAAGCAGTTCCCGCACATCGTCGTAGGAAATCCACGCCACGGAGGTGGGCACAACCCCTTCGTCACGCCCCAGTTCGAGCTTCGGCCGGGGTTGGTCCTCCGCCTCGGCCAGCAGTTCATCGGGCGCAACCGTCGCGAAGGCGGCATCCCACGTCCACAGCGTCGGCAGCGCAGCAATGAACAGGACATGCAGCGCCACCGCCACAAGCCCGCTCACTGCCAGCGGCAGCATGGATTCGCGATCGTCCATTGGCATTCCCGCCCACCCATTTTACCAGTCCCGTCACACCTGCTCGCTTCTGATCGTCATGACCTGCGCACGGTCCGGTGGGAATAACCAGACCCGTGTGGCGGGTTCATCTGGGCGAGGGGTGGTCGGGCGGAGCAAGGGTCGGGCTGGTAGAATGGAATATTTGCATCACAATCACCCTCGGGGATGTGCATCGATGCCCAGAAAGACTTTGTTTTGGATGCTCGTGGCGGCTTTGTTCGCCGGTGTGATGTCGTCGGCCACTGCGCAGGCGGAAGTGCCTGGTCTGTCGAAACTTGGTGGATTGGACATTTTGGGCGGGGGGGCAGGGAAGTTTTCCGTCCGGACGGTGTGGCAGCCGACCGCTGCGCAACCGGGTGATCACGTCATTCTGGCGATCGAGCTGGATATTCCCGAGCCGCTGCACATCAACCCCAACAAGGCACAGGTTGTCGCCCTGGGCGATTTCGAGCCTTATCCCAGCTCTTTGACGGTGGTCGAAGTGCCGGACGCCATCACGTTCGAGCAGCCGCGTTTTCCCAAGCCGCACCCTGTGAAGGTCGAGTTTGCCCACGGCGACCTGATGGTATACAGCGGCAAGACGGTGTTTTATGTGCCGGGGAAGGTGTCAGCGTCGGCTGAGCCTGGCGATTACGACGTGAAGCTGACCCTGGAGTATCAGGCGTGCGATGACCATGCGTGTCATGAGCCAGTGGTTCTGGAGATTCCCGCAAAGCTGACGGTGGTGGCGGCAGGCACTGCGGTTGCCCCGCTTTCTGAAGCGGACGCGGCCCTCTTTAAGGGATTCCATGCGGCAGCCAATGTCCTCACCTTCGACCTCTTCGGGATGAAGTGGACGTTCGATGCCTCCACCTTGGTGGGTACGCTGGCGGTGCTGCTGATGGCGGTGATCGGCGGGTTCCTGCTCAATCTCACTCCCTGTGTGCTTCCGGTCATCCCGATCAAGATCATCGGGTTGTCGCAGGCGGCGGGTAACCGTTCGCGGATGCTCATGCTCGGCACGGTGATGTCGCTGGGTGTGGTGCTCTTCTGGGTGGGGCTGGGCACGGCGATTGTGGTGTCGACGCGTCTGTTCACCGGCGGCATCACCTCCACCAACCAGCTGTTCCAGTACCCCGCGTTCACGATCACGGTCGGTCTGGTGATTGCGGTGATGGCGGTGGGGATGTGCGGCTTGTTCGCTGTGCGACTGCCCAACTTCGTTTACAGCATCAACCCCAAACATGATTCAATCTTCGGCTCGCTTGGCTTTGGTGTGATGACGGCGGTGCTGTCCACGCCGTGTACCGCGCCCTTCATGGGCACTGCGGCGGCATGGGCGACGACGCGAAACCCGGGCATCGCTCTGGCGGTGTTTGCGGCCGTCGGTGTCGGCATGGCACTGCCATATCAGATCCTGTCGATGAATCCGAAACTGGTCGATCGAATGCCGCGCACCGGCCCGGCCAGCGAACTGATCAAGCAGGTGATGGGCCTGTTGATGCTGGCGGCTGCGTTCTACTTCATTGGCACCGGGCTGTCGGGGCTGCTTATGAAAGCGCCCGATCCGCCGACCAGGCTCTACTGGTGGGCGGTGATGGCGATGGTTGCCGCCGCCGGTGGCTGGCTTGCCTATCGGACAGTGAAGATCACATCCAATCCGGTGCGACGCGCGATCTTCTGCTCACTTGGCGTGCTTGCGATCGTCAGTGCTGGTTGCGGTGGTGTGCGACTGACGGACAAGGGGCCGATCAATTGGACCTACTACAGCCCCGAGCGCTTCGCTGAGGCGCAGCAGCAGGGCAAGATCATCGTGCTGGACTTCACCGCCGAGTGGTGCATCAACTGCAAGACGCTGGAGCACGGCGTGCTGTATCAGGATGCGGTGGCGAAACTGCTCAACAGCGACCGCGTGGTGCCGATGAAGGTGGACATCACCGGCAGCAACCCGGCTGGTCGGGCGATGCTGCGTCAGACGCAGCGGCTGACGATACCGCTGCTGGTGATCTACGGGCCCGATGGGCGGGAGCTTTTCAAGAGCGATGCGTACACGCCGGATCAGATCATTGAGGTGATCCAGCAGGCGGTGTTGGCGCAGGAGGATGCGGCGGGGCCGCGGGCATAGGGAATACATCGCGGGTGAGGGGGCTTCGCGAAGCCGCAAGCGGTGTCACGCCTCGTCGGCCGCGTGGGTGTAACCGGTAATGCCGCGTTTGGAACTGCGGACGAAAGCGACCAGTTCACGGCAGAGAGGGTCGTGGCCCAGTTCCGCTTCGATGAGGTCGCATGCCGCCGGGTTGGCGTGTCGTTCGCGATAAAGTATCTCAAAGGCACGCTGCAACGGAGCGATGTGGTCACGCAGGCCGGCGCGGCGAAGCCCTACGACGTTCAGCGAACCGACCTGACGCATGTTGTATACAGTGCAGAAAGGCGGCAGATCCTGCGTCACTGCGGCGATGCCCGAGAGCATGGCCAGCCTGCCGATGCGACAGAACTGATGGACCGCCGCGTTGCCACCCAGTATCACGCGGTCACTCATTTCGACGTGTCCGGCCAGTAATGCGCCGTTGGCGAGCGTGCAGTCGTCGCCGATGATAACATCGTGCCCCACGTGGCTGTTGACCATGAAGTAGTTGCGATGGCCGATGGTGGTGGGACGCTCGCCCGTGGCGCGGTGGATCGTGACCGATTCGCGAAAGACGTTATCGTCGCCAATGACCAGCCCCGCTCCGGCGTGGGAGGGGTCGAACTTGCGATCCTGTGGGGGAAAGCCGATGCAGCAGAAGGGATAGAACGTGCAGTTGCGGCCGATGGTGGTGGGGCCCTGAATATGGACGTTGGCCAGCAACCGCGTGTTGTCGCCAATCGTGACCCGGCCCTCGATGATACAGCCGGGGCCCACGATGACCGAAGGCGCCAGGTCGACCTCTGAATCAACCCAGGCTGTTGGATGAATTTGCCCCAAGGTCCGACTCCTCAAAGGCGGATATGATAGCTTTCCCTCCGGCCAGCGGCTGGCTTGCCGGCATTCCACCGGACGTTTGTGATGTCGATCGTTTTTGAGGATCTGGGTCGCCTCGGCTATACGGCTGCGTTTGAAAAGCAGCGCGCGGTGCATGAGCGGGTGCTGGCGGGCGATGCACCGCCGACCATCCTTTTCGTCGAGCACGACCCTGTCATCACCGTCAGTCAGCGGCGCACCGCGCTGCAGCACGTGCTCGCCTCACAGCACCAGTTGCGCATGCTGGGCATCGATGTGCAGCCGACCGACCGTGGGGGTGATGTGACCTATCACGGCCCGGGACAACTGGTTGCTTACCCGATTCTGCGACTGGCCGATGTGAGGTTCAACGTCGGGCGGTACATCCGCTTCCTCGAAGAGGTCATCATGGCGACCGTCGCGGCGTTTGGGGTGCAGGCGCATCAGGTGCCCGGCTGCACCGGTGTGTGGGTGAACACGCAGGGGCCGAACGGTCCGACCGCCGCCAAGCTCGCCGCCATTGGTGTGCGGGTGAAACGTAACGTGACGTTGCACGGACTGGCGCTCAACGTAACGACGAATTTGAGCCACTTCGACACAATCGTGCCGTGCGGCCTTGCCAATCGGAACGTTGCGAGCCTCGCCTCACTTCTGGGTGAAGCGTGTCCCACGTTCGCGGCGGTTCGCCAGATGATGGCTCAGGTGTTTCGCGAGCGGTACGAAGCGGCCCGTCAGGCTGTGCTCGCGAACGCGAATCACTGACCGTCAGGGTACACGGACGAGGAAACTTTCCAACGGTCGACCTTCGCCCTCGTTACGGCTGTCAATGAGGGTGCGGCCATTGCCCAGGCTGTAGGGGAACCGTCGCTGAAGTTCGCGCACGCGCGGCGAATATTCCGCCATGATGAAATCGCGACCATCGGGCGTCTTCATCACCCGCTGGACGCGATCTTCCTCAGTGAACAGGCCCACCGTGATCAGCGACATGTTCGGGCCGTGATAGAAGTACGCTTCGACGCCTTCCTCGCGCAGGGCCTTGACCGCATCCTCGGCGATTTTGCGAAAGTCAGGCCCCATCTCCGTATCGTAGTAGTTGATCTGCAGCGTCAGCATCCCGCTGTAGCGTCGCAGGTCATAGTCGCTTTCGCTGATGACGCTGCCGTCGGGGCCCAGTGGGATGAGTTTCGCGTTGGCGAAGGGGTTGCTGCCGTTGATTTCGATGGCTTTGGTGCGGGCCAGATCGCGCTGAGCGATGTCGATCGTCGGACTGGGGTAGACGCCGCGCAGCACGCGGGTGGTCTGCTCGTCGCCTTCGACCCACAGGTCGGGCACGCCCGATTCGAGGACAAGCTGACGGACCAGTCGGTTGGCACGGGTCTGGCGATCGCGGCCCTTGAACTCGGCAAGCAGGATCGTCCAGCCAGCTCCCATGGCTTGCCCGGTGAGTTGGCGCGGTTCCCGTCGGTTGGGTTGACGCTGCGAATCGGCCAGGCTGCGCAGGTCGGCGAACGAATCGCGCACGATGCGCTCCTCAACGCAGCCAGGCACAGCCGTGCCCAACAGCAGCACGACGACAATAAATGGGAGCCATCGGCAGGTCATGGCATTCGAGCAGGAGGGCTAAGTTTCGATGCCACGGCAGTCTAGGGCAATGTACTGTGTAAGCATGCCCGGAGCAAATGGAGCAAGGCGCCGTTTGCTGGCCGGCTGATTGCCCCTTGTAGTCGAAACCGGTAAAGTAAACGCTCGATTCAAGCGGGTCACGCGTTCTCATCAAGAAGCTTTATGACAGCGACTTAGGTGTCGTTCTGGTTGGTTGTGTCTGACATTTTAGGGAGTGTTTGAGATGACCCAGGCTAAGCCCAAGGGACCGGCCGTTACGCAGGATTTGAGCGGTTCGGTGGATTCGGTGCTTCATGAAAGCCGCATGTTCCCCCCGGTCCCGGCGGTCGCGGCCAAGGCGCACATCCGCTCCATGGAGCAGTACCGCCAGATGCACGCCGAGTCAATTGAGAACCCGGACAAGTTCTGGGGCGAGATCGCCAGCGAGCTGCACTGGTTCAAGAAGTGGACGCGCGTGCTGGAATGGAACCTGCCGGATGCCAAGTGGTTCGTCGGCGGCAAGACCAACATCTGCTACAACTGCCTTGACCGGCAGGTGAACGCGGGTCTGGGTGACAAGGTCGCCATCATCTGGGAAGGCGAGCCGATGGACGGCGGCAAGCCGGAAATTCGTCGCCTGACCTACAACGACCTGTTGCGTGAGGTGAGCAAGCTCGCCAACGCGCTGAAAAAGCTGGGGGTGAAGAAGGGCGACACGGTCACGATCTACATGCCGATGATCCCCGAGCTGGCGATCGCGATGCTGGCGTGTTCTCGCATCGGTGCGCCGCACTCGATCATCTTCGGCGGTTTCTCTGCCAATGCGATCCGCGATCGTGTCGAGGACGCCAAGAGCAAGGTGCTGATCACGGCTGACGCCGGCTGGCGCCGCGGCAAGCAGGTGCCGCTCAAATTCACCGTGGATGAGGCGCTGAAGCAGGAGGAAATGTCGCTGCAGCATCAGGTGGACCACGTGATCGTCTACAAGCACGTGGGCAACACCGTGAACTGGGTGGAAGGGCGCGACCACTGGTGGCATGAGCTGGTAGCCAATGAATCGGCTGAATGCCCGGCTGAGGAAATGGATGCGGAGGACCTGCTGTTCATCCTTTACACCTCCGGCACCACGGGCAAGCCCAAGGGCATCATGCACACCACCGGAGGGTACATGGTCTACACCTACCTGACCTCCAAGTACGTGTTCGACCTTCAGCCGGACGATCCGACGGAACTCTATTGGTGTACGGCGGACATCGGCTGGGTGACGGGGCACAGTTACATCATCTATGGCATTCTGCCCAACCAGGTGCCGACGCTGATGTATGAAGGCGCGCCCAACTTCCCCGAGCCGGACCGATTCTGGGATATCGTCGAGCGGCACCGGGTAACCAAGTTCTACACCGCGCCGACGGCGATCCGTGCGTTCATGAAATGGGGCGACGAGTACCCGAAGAAGCATGACCTCTCCAGCCTTCGCGTGCTGGGCAGCGTGGGTGAGCCGATCAATCCCGAGGCGTGGATCTGGTATCACAAGGTGATCGGTGGTGAGCGGTGCCCAATCGTGGACACGTGGTGGCAGACGGAAACGGGCGGTCACATGATCACGCCGCTGCCCGGTGCGACCACGACAGTGCCCGGGTCCTGCACGCTGCCCTTCTTCGGTGTTGACCCGGCGGTGGTCGACAAGAACGGCAACGAGCAACCGGTGAATACCGGCGGGTTCCTGGTCATTCGCAAGCCCTGGCCGGCCATGCTCCGTGGCATCTATGGCGACCGCGAACGCTTCATCAAGACCTACTGGAGCGAGATCAAGGGTTGCTACTTCGCCGGTGACGGCGCTCGCCGCGATGAGAATGGCAACTTCTGGGTAATGGGCCGCGTCGACGACGTGATCAACGTCTCGGGCCACCGGCTGGGCACGGCGGAGGTGGAATCGGCGCTGGTGTCGCACCCACGCGTGGCGGAAGCAGCGGTGGTGGGTGTGCCGCACGAGATCAAGGGCACGGGCATCGCCGCGTTCGTGACACTGCGCGGCACCGAACCGCCTTCACCTGAGCTGAAACAGGAGCTGATCAACCACGTTGCCAAAGAGATTGGCGCGATCGCCAAGCCGGACCAGATCCGCTTTACCGATGCGCTGCCCAAGACCCGAAGCGGCAAGATCATGCGGCGACTGCTGCGCGAAATTGCCGCGGGTGGCGAGGTCAAGGGCGACACCACCACGCTCGAGGATTTCAGCGTGCTGGCGGAGCTGGCATCCACGGATGAGGAGTAATCAGCGTTTCGGTGCTGACAATCCGCAAAAAGAAAACCCACGTCCTCGGGGCGTGGGTTTTTCTTTTGGGTTGATTGTGTCGGCGGGGCGCGTGTGAGGCGGCTGTTTACGACGCCTGTTCTTTGGCGTAGGCGTCAACCTCTTCCTGCGTGACGCCCAGCCATTCGAGCATGTACTGCTCGTACACTTTCTGGTGCGATTCGTTGGAAAAATCCAGACGCAGTTCGTTGATGACCTTGGTGCCCTGGCCGATCCACTCGCGCCAGGTTTCCAGCGAGAAGTGGTCGTAGATGAATCGGCCCAGCGGGCCGCGCATCGGCGGATCGGGCATTCGCGTACCGGGTCGGCCCGTGCGGCGGTCGATGATCTGATTCTCACCCGCTGCCGGAGTAGTGGGGGCGGGTGATTCCACCTTCGGCACAGGCTTGCCCAGCTTCTCCAGCAGCGAACCCATTGCCCGCATGGGCATCGTATCGCCCCGCTGGGCGGCGGCGATGTAGCCTTCGGTCAGCACTGCCGCGGCTTCCTCATGACGGCCCAGCTCGATGAGTACCTGGCCTCGCAACTGCCGGGCACGCGACTGGGCGGGGTTCAGCTCGATCGCTTTGGCGAGCGCTTTGTCCGCTTCCTCGTAGCGATGGGCGTCCTTGTATGCGGTGCCGAGGCTGAACCAGGCCATGTCGTTGTCCGGGTCTGCCGCGGTCATGTTTTCCCACTGAGCAATGCGTTGATTCAGTTCCATACAAACAGCATAGGACAATTGCCGTTCCATGTGAACTGACGCGCCTTCCTCCACGTTATCCAACGCCCGCCCCTGAGAGCAGCGAAGGGTGGGATCTTCGCTGTTCAAAGGAATGTGCATCGCCTCCCTTCGCCTCCCCCTGTGTTACACTATCCCCGTGATCGATCAGCGCGACGGTACTGGGGCGGAGCGTTGCTTTCTGGGGTGGACGGGGCCCATGCTGCCCGCCGCCGCGGAATGGCTTCGCCGCCGGTACGCGCCGCAACAGGGCATGTGGGATTTGTCGCCTTGCGTGCTGGCGACCAGCGGCGCCCGCGCTGCCCGACGACTGCTGGAAATTCTCGTTGAGTCGGCCGGCGACGCCGCACTCATTCCGCCGCAGATTGTCACACTGGGCGATCTGCCCGAACTGCTCTACGAACCGCCACAGGACCTGCGCATCGCGGGCGATCTGCAGGCGCTTCTGGCACGTGCACATGCCCTGAGCGAGGCGGACACCGATCTCATTCGTTTCGTCGTGCCGCATCCGCCGGCACGCGACGATTTCACCGGCTGGCTCACGCTGGCGCGGCAACTGCAGAGCCTTTCGCGGACACTCGCGGCCGATGGGGTGCGCGTGTCGGAAGTGGCGGGTCGGCTCGCGGCCGCACTTCCCGATTTCGCCGATGAATCGCGATGGGAGGCACTGACGCAGCTTGAAGAGGCGTACGAAACGACACTGGCGGCCAACGGCCTGATCGACCGCGAGGCCGCGCGATTCGCCGCGATCGAAGCGCAACGCTGTCGTACCGAGCATCACATCGTGCTGATTGCCACAGCCGATCTGAACCGCACGTTGCACGTGATGCTGCGACAGGTCGCGCCGCGCGTGACCGCGCTGGTACATGCTCCGGCCGATCGCGCGGATGCGTTTGATGAGCTGGGCGCGTTACGGGTGGAGGCGTGGGATGGCGCGCCGCTGCCACTGGCCGATGAGATGATCCGCCTTGCCGATCAGCCGCGTGATCAGGCGGGCGAGGTGCTGCGCGTATTGCGTGAACTGGCTGGTCCGAATGAAGCGAATGGCGCGTACCGGGCTGATCAGATCACGGTGGGGCTGGGCGATGAAGCGCTTGCTCCGACGGTGCAGCGCACGCTCGAACTGGCGGGCATTCACGCGAGGCACGCTGCCGGTCGCGCCGCCGCCGTCACCGCGCCGGTGCTGCTGTTGCGTGCCATCGCGCGTTTCGCCGGTGCCGATCAGCGGTTCGACGATTTCGCTGCGCTTCTGCGCCATCCGGATCTCGAGCGGTATCTGATCCGACGTCTCGGCCGCATCGAGGAAGCACGCACACACTGGCTGACGCTGCTGGATCGTTACGTGACCGAATCGCTGCAGCGTCGACTGACGGGCACGTGGCTGGGCCGTGCCGATGTTCGCGCTGCGATGGAGCGGCTATTCAGCACGGTAACGGCGTTGCTGCCCGCCGAGGCGAATCGTCGCCTGCCGCTGCCACACTGGTCGCAGCCGATCGCGGAGATGCTTGCGCGGATTTACGATGAGCCGCTGAACCGTCATGCCGAGGACGATGCACCGTTGGTGCGCGTGCTGCAGATGATCGGCGACGGCCTGCGCGAAACAGCCCAGCTCGATCCCGACGCTGCGATGACCCCGCGGGTGACATTCAGCCAGGCGATCGATGTGCTGCTGGATAGTATCACCGGGGCTACCGTACCTTCGGAATCGGACGAAGCGGCGATCGAAATGCTCGGATGGCTGGAACTGCAGCTCGACGATGCGCCGGTGCTCATCATCACCGGCTTCAACGAGGGGGCGATTCCGCAGAGTCGCACGGCCGACATGTTCCTGCCCGACAGCGTGCGGCGTGTGCTGGGACTGGCGGACAACCGCCGCCGCCTGGCGCGCGATCGGATGATGCTGGAGGCGATCGTGTCATCGCGGCCGCACGTCACGCTCATCGCCGGGCGACGCACTGCCGAGGGCGATCCGCTCAAGCCCAGCCGTCTGCTTTTGCTTGAAGACCCGCAGCGACTGGCGCAGCGTATTGAGCATTTCTACGCACAACCTCCGCAGCATGCTGATGACAGCACGCTTAGTCTGCTCAACCCCGGCGAACGCAGCGCGTTTCTGGTGCCGCTGCCCGAGCGAGAGCCGCCGGTGCTGCGGAAGCTGCACGTTACCGCGTTTCGCGATTATCTGGCCTGCCCGTATCGCTTCTACCTCAAGCATGTGCTCAAACTGGAAGCGTGCGATGATGAAGCGGTGGAACTGGACGGGGCTCACTTCGGCACGCTTGCGCACGAGGTGCTCGCTGCGTTCGGACGATCCGATCTGGCGAGGGAGACGGATCCGCAGCGCATCGCCGATTTCCTCATGGCGACGCTCGATGAGCGTATTGCGCGGCGCTACGGCAAAAAGCCGGGCGTCGCGGTGATCCTGCAGTGCGAGCAACTGCGTTATCGCCTGGAACACTTCGCCTACTGGCAGGCACGACAGTCAGCCGAGGGCTGGCGGATCGATGCGAGATTCACAGAGAACGCGCTGTCTGCAACGCTGGAGGTGGATGGCGAGCCATTCGTGATCGAAGGCCGCATTGATCGTGTGGATGTCCATGACACGCACGGCTACCGTGTGGTGGACTACAAGACCGCCGATTCACCCAAATCGCCCGACGCCATGCATCGTCGTGGCCCGGTCAATGCCAAGGAATGGGTCGACCTGCAGTTGCCGCTGTATCACCATCTCATCGCGGCTCACGGCGTTGACGGCCCGGTGAGTCTGGGTTACGTGCAGCTTCCCAAGGATGTCAGCAAAATCGGCTTTGACGCGGCGACCTGGAGCGAATCGGAACTGGTGGACGCGACGGAGAAGGCCTGCCGCATCATTCAGCTCATTCGCGCGGGGGTATTCTGGAAGCCGGCGGATCCATCGGGCATGACCGATGATTTTTCAGCCATCTGCATGGATGAATGTCTGAGTCGGCAGGAAGCGATCGCGGCGGCGACGACCATCTGGCTCCAGCAGGGGGGTGGGGCATGAGCATCGCACGACGTGAAGTGGCTGTACCGCATCGGGTGATCCGCGCCTCAGCCGGGACGGGCAAAACGTTCACGCTCAGCAGTCGTTATCTCAAGCTGCTGATGCGGGGCGCGCGTCCGCAGCAGATTCTCGCCACGACGTTCACGCGCAAGGCGGCCGATGAGATTCTCAGCCGCGTGCTGTTGCGGGTGGCGCGTGGTGCGCGGGATGAGGCTGGGGCACGTGAGCTTGCCGCGCAGTTGCGTCTGGAGGATGTCGATCTGGTCAAAACGCGGTCGGCGCTGATGCAACTGGTGTCATCGCTGCATGTCGTGTCGATCTCGACGATCGACAGTTTCTTCAACCGCATCGCCCAGAGTTTTCAGTTCGAGCTGGATCTGCCCGCCGATGCGATCATCGTCGCGGCAGACGATGCCCGTGCTGTGCAACTGCGGCTGGAAGCGATCGAGGCGATGCTCGCCGATGACGATCCGCACGTGCTGGTCGATCTCCTGCGGCGGCTGCACCACGACAAGGCGCAACGCAGCGTTACCGAGGCGATTGAATCCATTGTGAAGGACCTGCACGATGTGTATCGACTGGCGCCGCAGGCTGAAGTCTGGTCGGCGCTGAAGCCGCCGCAGAATCTTCTGTCTCCCGCGCAGCTTGCCGACGCGGTGCGGACGCTGGAGGACGTCGTGACGATGCTCTCCACACGCTGGATTACGCGCCATCGCGACGCGGCGATCAAACTGATGGAGTCGGCCCGGCGCAACGACTGGGAAAGTATCGTCTCCAATGGTCTTGCCAAAGCGGTTACCACCGGCAACGGAACCTACTGCAGCAAGCCGGTCGCTGATGAGCTGGCCAGAGCCGTTGCTCCCGTAGCAAGACACGCCGCCGCGACGATCGTTGGTCAGATAACCCACCGTGCCCGGGCGATGCACGATCTCCTGCGGCGGTTCGATGAGCATTTCACGCGGTTGCGGCGCGAGCGTCGCGTGCAGTTGTTCTCCGATCTGCCCGTGAAACTGGGGGGGGCACTGCTGCGTGGCGACGAGACCTCAGCCGAGGTGTTGCAGGACATCTGCTATCGACTCGATGGCAGGGTACAGCATCTTCTGCTTGATGAGTTTCAGGACACCAGCATCGAACAGTGGCAGGTGCTGCTTCCCTTTGCGCAGGAAATCTGCGCCCATGGCGATGAAAGTTTCAGTCGCACGTTCTTCTGCGTGGGCGACCTGAAACAGGCGATTTACAACTGGCGTGGTGGGTGTGCCCAGCTTTTCGCACAGGTGGAACGTGATCTGCACCTGGACGACAGCGCCCGCGCTTCACTCAACCACAGTTTCCGCTCGTCGCAGATTGTGCTCGATGTGGTCAACAGGGTGTTCGAGCGGCTGGCGGATGCGGTGCCGGTGTGCGATCACGTTGAGACGGTGCTGGCGTGGCAGGAAGGGTTTCAGCAGCACATCGCTGCGCGCGATCTGCCGGGATATGTCGAGCTGCGCACGTCGCCAGCACCGCCGGAAAAGAATGACACCCCCGAGGTTTATCAGGAGGAGGTGGAAACGCCGGGCGATTCGCATCTGTCCTACGTGGCTGACCGCGTGGCGGCGATCGCGGCCGAAGCACCCGGCAGATCCATCGGCGTCATCGTGCGCACCAACGACACGGTGAACAGGCTGATCTACCACCTGCGACGCCGATCACAGCCCGTCAGTGGCGAGGGTGGCAACCTCGTCACTGACGACCCCGCGGTGAACGTCGTGCTATCCGCGTTGACGCTGGCGGATCATCCCGGACACAGTGCTGCTGTGTTCCATGTGCTCACCTCGCCGATGGCGCCGATCATTGGCCTGACCTCGATGGAGGAAGCACATGTCGCGGACATCGCGCGCAACATCCGCCGTCAACTGATGCTTCACGGCTACGCGGCTCTGCTGTCGCAGTGGGTACGCGCGCTGGCGCCATCGTGCGATCGGCGTGGGGTGATGCGGCTGATGCAACTGGTCGAACTGGCGGACCGCTACGACCCGGCCATCACGTTGCGCACGCGCGACTTCATCAAGTTCGTGCGTTCCACGCCTGTGGAAGAGCCGACCTCCGCGTCGATTCGCGTGATGACAGTGCACAAGTCCAAGGGGCTGGAGTTCGATGTGGTGGTGCTGCCGCAGTTGGATACGCTGCTTGGACAGGTGCGCGAAGTCGTCTGGTGTTATCGCGAGGATCCCACGCAGCCTCCGGATGCCATCTTCGCAGCGAGCAACCAGACGATTCGTGAGATTGTTTCGCGCGACAACCCGACCTACCTTGAGGCGTACGAGCAGGAAGTTCAGGCGAGGCTTCAGGATGACCTGTGCGGGTTCTACGTGGCGATGACCCGCGCCCGTTACGCGCTGCACATGATCGTCCCGCCAATTCGCCGCACGAAGACCGGTATCAGCACGAAAGGTACAACGAATCCGTGCTGCGCTTCGATCCTGCGTGATCGGCTGGAGGTGAGTGGGGAAGGTTTTGCTGGTGACGAAGTGCTGTTCAGCCACGGCGATCCGCGCTGGTATGAGAAGCTTCCGCGTCCGGTGGAGCAGCCGTCGGTATCGGCACAACCATCCGAACGTCGGCCGTCGGTGCGACTGGCACCGGCTGAATCACGTACGCGACGGTCCTGGCCTCGTATCAGCCCGTCGTCGCTGCAGCATCAGGGCCGAATCAGTGCCGCCGAACTGCTCGCCATCGATACACACGCCGGCCGACAACGCGGCAGCGCCATGCACCATCTGTTCGAGCAGATCGGCTGGCTGGATGACGGTGTGCCGGATGATGCAACGCTGATGCAGGCCCTGCGCGAGAGCGATATGCGTGCCGAGGACGCCTGGCTCGCCGAACAGCTTCAGCAGTTCCGGCAGATGCTGGAACTGCCCGGCGTACGCGAGGCACTGGTGCGTCCCACGACGGCTGCGGGCGCAACCTGCGAGCTGTGGCGTGAAAGACCGTTCGCCGTGCACCTGGACAATCGGCTGTTGCGTGGCACGTTTGACCGTGTCATCGTCACGCGCGAAGGCAATCGGACGGTGCACGCACGGCTGATCGACTTCAAGACTGACCGCATCGATACGCCTGAGGCGATTGCCGCGGCCGTCGACATCTACCGCCCGCAGATCGACGCCTATCGCCGGGCGCTGCAAACCATGCTGCAACTGCCCGCCGATCGGGTGCAGGCGCAACTGCTCTTCCTTGAAACAGGTCAGCTCGTTACGTGCTGATCGTCATCGTGCGCGTGGAAAATACGTCTCCTCCGGCGAGGCACCGATCCACGGAAACGCTGTTTTCCCGATGCGCTTGACTTCGCATTGCTTCCTACAGTGTTCCGCCCCGTCGACCGGGATCGTGAACATCCGGAAGCCCTGCCGTGGCGGTGACGCAATCTCAACAGCGCGCATTTGTGGACTTCTCCCGATACGTGTTGATCGCCGTGAGCATCGTTATCGCATCGGTGCTGCTGGTGTTGTTTCTGTGGTATTCGATCTGGGTGCTGATGCTCATCTTCGCGGGCATCCTGCTGGCGGTGGCGCTGCGTGCGATGGCTGATGGTGTGGCGCGGGTGACGGGGTTTTCGCCCGGCTGGTCGCTGGTCACGGTGGTGGTGCTGCTGGTGGCACTGATTGTGGGAACCAGTTGGATTGCCGCCCCGAGTGTGGCGGACCAGATTGCACAGCTTGGCGAACAGTTGCCCAAATCGCTTGATAAGCTTACCGACTGGCTCAAGCAGTATCGCTGGGGGCGATGGATTGTCTACTGGTCGCCCGACACGAGCATGATCGAGCAGGGGCTGCCCAATATCCTCGGCCAGGCGACAGGGCTGCTCTACAGCACCATCGGGGCGATCATGGGCATTGTGATCGTCGTGCTCGTCGGGCTGCACGTTGCGGCTGATATCGACCTTTACACCCGCGGTGTGCTGCGCATGGTGCCCCTGGGCTATCGGCCACGCATGGCGAAGGTGATCGCGGCGCTGGGCGTTACCATCCGTCGCTGGCTGTTCGGCCAGTTCCTGGGTATGTGTTACGTCGGTGTTTTCACCTACCTGGGCCTGTGGATGCTGGATATCCCGTTGGCGTTCATCCTCGCGCTGCTGGCCTTTGCGCTGGAATTCGTGCCCAACTTCGGCCCCATCGTTTCTGCTGTCCCAGCGGTGCTCATCGCCTTCGTGCAAAGCCCTGAACTGGGGATCTGGGTGGTGCTGCTTTATTTCCTCGTGCAGCAGTCCGAAGGTTCGATCGTTATGCCGCTGATTCAGCATCGCACGGTGTCGCTGCCGCCGGTGCTGACGATTACCACACAGGTGCTGCTGGGGATTCTGCTGGGACCAGTGGGGGTGCTGCTGGCAACGCCGCTCACCGCGGTGGCGCTGGTGCTCGTGCAGATGCTATACGTCGAGGACACGCTGGGCGACAGCATCATGACGCCGGAGGACAAGCTCAGCCCTGAGCAGGTTCCCGACCTGCCACAACCGGAGGGCCCACCACCTCAGAACCACTTACCGTCACCATCGCCGCCGAAAGACTCGCCCTCTGAAAAACCACCGGAGCATCCGTTGCCGCCGTCACCCGATCATGACAAACCGCGCGATGACAGTACGTAGAGCGGTCTGTTTCATTTCGGCTTTTCCTTCTTCCGAAGGGAGAGGGGGCATCGCACGCCCGAACTAATACATCACCACATCGCCAAATCACCAAATAACAACCGCGGCGACCAGGCGAGGTGTCGGACCTCACCTGATCACCGCGGTGTGGGATTGACTCAACGTGACTTAGTTGTGTGCGGCCGTGGCGGCGCCGTTGACGATGGCTTCGATGTCCAGGCCCAGGCCTTTGGCAACGCCTTCGCCGTACGCCGGATCGGCCTTGTAGAAGTGCACGATCTGACGCTCCTGGATGAAGCGCGGCACCGACTTCATGCTCACGACGATGTTGTCGATCAGTCGGGCCCGTTCATCGGGCTTCATCAGGCGGAACAGGTCGCCCGCCTGCGTGTAATCGTCGTTGCCATCGCGATGGTCGTAGCGGTCGGCTGGCATCCCGTCCAGTGGCAGCGGCGGTTCCTTGTACTTCGGATCCGCCACCGGCCCGCCGAAGCTGTTGGGCTCGTAGTTGGGCGCCGAACCGAAGTTGCCATCCACCCGCATCAGACCGTCGCGGTGGTAGGTGTGCACCGGGCACTTCGGACGGTTCACCGGGATCTGCTGATAATTCACGCCCAGGCGATAGCGATGCGCATCGGGGTAGCTCAGCAGGCGGCCCTGCAGCATCTTGTCCGGCGAGTAGCTGATGCCCGGCACCACGTTCACCGGCGAGAAGGCCACCTGTTCGATCTCGGCGAAATAGTTTTCGGGGTTGCGGTTCAGCTCGAACTCGCCCACCTCGATCAGCGGGAACTCGCCGTGCGGCCACACCTTGGTCAGGTCGAAGGGGTTGTACTTCCAGTTCTTTGCCTGCTCCTCGGTCATGATCTGCACGCAGAAGCGCCACTTGGGATAGTCGCCGCGTTTGATCGCCTCGAAGAGGTCGCGCGTGGCGTGGTCCGGATCTTCACCTGCCATCTTGATGGCTTCCTCGCGGGTGAAGTTCTGGATGCCCTGTTTGGTCTTGAGGTGGAACTTGCACCAGACACGTTCACCCTTGTCGTTGATGAAGCTGAACGTGTGGCTGCCGTAGCCGTTCATGTGACGATAGGTGCGGGGCGTACCGCGATCGCTGAAGAGGATCGTCACCTGGTGCAGCGACTCGGGAGACAGTGACCAGAAGTCCCACATCATCGTGGGGCTCTTGAGGTTGGTCTGCGGGTCGCGCTTCTGGGTGTGGATGAAATCGCTGAACTTCGAGGGGTCGCGGATGAAGAAGATCGGCGTGTTGTTGCCCACCAGGTCCCAGTTGCCCTCGGGCGTGTAGAACTTGATGGCGAAACCGCGCGGGTCGCGTTCGGAATCGGCCGAGCCTTTCTCGCCACCCACGGTGGAGAAGCGGCAGATCGCCTCGGTCACCGCGCCGGGCTGCAGGCACTTGGCCATCGTGTACTTGCTGATGTCGCCGGTGATGCGCAGCACGCCGTACGCACCAGCCCCCTTGGCGTGGACCACACGCTCGGGGATGCGTTCGCGGTTGAAGTGCGCCATCTTCTCGACGAACTGCAGGTCCTGCATGAGCATCGGGCCACGCGGGCCTGCTGTGATCGAATTCTGATTGTCACCAACCGGTGCGCCTTCGGCTGTCGTGAGAATCTTTCGGGGTGAACCATTCCCGTTGCCGTTGGTTGAGGCCATGTTCCGTTCTCCTGTATTTGCCTGACACATCCGTGAGAAATTGCCCGGACACCGGCAGTATGAACATCTCTGACTCGTCGGTCAACCTGCCCTCGCGATCAATCGCGAGCGCGCAACGACCGCGCATTCCCCGTGCAGGCGGTTGCATCACACAATGCGCTTACGTTTCAGAACGCCCAGAGCAGACCCGCGTAGTACTTGAAGTCGTTGTGTTTCTCACCGGGCGCCACTTCGGATTCGTACTCGTTCTCGACGCCCAGCTTCAACGACAAGCCCAGATCACGGTCGATTTCCATCTGCCATGCCGCACCGGTGACGTTACGGAACTGGAAGGGCGACTCCAGAGCGGGGAAGAAGTTGGTGTACCCGATGATCTTGTGCTTGTCAGTGAAGCGGTACTCGGTTTCCAGGCCAAGCATCGCTTCAGGAGTGAAGCCACGCTCCTCGCCTTCGAAGCGGTAATTGCCACCGATACCGGCCCGGCCTCGCAGGTCCCACTTTTCCTGTTGCACGAAGGTGTAGCCGATACCGCCGAAGGCGCTGACCCGATGCTCCCAGGATTGCAGCTGGTCGTATTCGTAAGTGACCGTGCCGAAGATGAAGTAGGGCCGATCGGGGAACAGCCAGTCCTTCGTGACGTTGGCGGTGAACTCGTTTCGGCTCGTTTCGTTGTCGTTTTCACTTCGGGCATAGAGGGCGGACAAACGCCAGCGGTCGTGCTCGTCCTCGTAGTCGGCGCCGAAGCCGGCACGCAGGTCGAACGTTTCAGTGTTGCCCTCACTGCCGTTGACCGCCAGTTCAATTCTGCGGTTCCAGCCCTGCAGGAAGGTGGTGCCGAAGAGGCCGGGAGTAACGGGTTTGGCTGGTTCCGCCGCAGGGGTGGGAACGGCGACTTCCTCCGGCTGCACCGGTGGGGCATCGGACTGCACCAGCCGTGTCACCTGATCGCGCGGCACCGTCAGCTCGCCCAACACCGGGTGGGCGAAGCGAACCGTCGTGTCGGTCGATTCCAGAATTGTGCCGCGAATCGTTTCGCCGGAACTGAGGTGTAGTTCATCAGCCTGAAGAGGGGTGGAGACCGAAGCCAGCGCGACGGGCAGGGTCACGCACGCAACAACTGCGAGATGTTTCATGGTTGTCTTCCTGGCGCCTTTACTCACCCCGGCCGCACACGCGGCCACGACGGGAAAGCCACCAGTCGGACTCGAACCGACGACCTGCGGTTTACAAAACCGCTGCTCTACCAACTGAGCTATGGTGGCGCAACTGACAGGACTGGATTTTAGCGAGATCGGCGCTATTTGGCGACGTGGCGGTCGCTGGGACGGCTGTGGACGCCGTAATTCTTTTTGTGATATTGGTTTACAGTGTTTCTGGTGGGTGGGGGGATGTCCCCGGCATGTTTACAGGATTCGGTGGGCTGCAATTTTGTCTTGCCGGGCTTTTGCCTTGCGGCGGTTAAGCGATACAATCGCCCGAACTGCGAACCGCTGACCTTATTGGCTGCATGTCTTTCCACGAAAGACGATGCGGCACCGAGGTGAGAGTTGTTTCCCCGACTCGATAGCTGGTTGGCCTCTCCCGGGGCATTTTGTCGCGGCATGGCTGTGGCCCGCACACAGGGTCCGGTCAGGCAACCGCAGCCATTCAGGCAAGCTCGCACCGCAATCAGCCGAAAAATTATGAAGCCGGTGATGCGCCGGTCGATACAATCGCGGACCACCCGCGTGGAACCACGCATCCTCCACGATCACGTTATCGCCCGGCGCCGATTCCGGACGCCTGGCGTGACGCAGGAATCCCATCCCTCATCGGAGCCAATTTGCCATGGGTGTCGGCACGACGGAAGAGAGCCCTACTAAAAAGCAGACGCAATCCATTGACTCGGCTGTCGTGTTCTTTGCCGGGGACTCCGGCGACGGCATGCAGCTTGTCGGAACTCAATTCACCGACACCTCCGCGATTTTCGGCAACGACATCGCCACCCTGCCCGACTTCCCCGCGGAAATTCGCGCCCCAGCGGGCACGGTGCCGGGCGTCTCAGGCTTCCAGGTCCACTTTGCCTCCAGCGAGGTGTTCACGCCCGGTGACCAGGTCAACGCACTCATCGCGATGAACCCCGCCGCATTCAAGGCCCACATCGGCAATGTGGAGCCCGGCGGCATCGTCATCGTCAACGAGAGCGAGTTCGACAAGGTCAACCTGCGTAAGGCCGGCTATCCGGAAGGGTACAACCCGCTGGAGGATGAGAAGTACAGCCAGGCCTACCGGCTGTACAAGGTGCCCATCACCCGGCTGAACGAGGAGGCGCTCAAGGACACCGGCATGGGCGCCAAGGACATCGGCCGCTGCAAGAACATGTGGTCGCTGGGGCTGATCTACTGGCTGTATGACCGGCCGCTGGACACCACGATCAAGTACCTGAACGACTACTTCGGCGTCAAGAAGAAGATGCCCCAGGTCGCCGAGGCGAACATCAAGGCGCTCAAGTCGGGGTATTACTTTGGTGAGACGGCTGAAATCTTCCCGGTGCGTTACCACGTGCCGCGGGCGACGATCACGCCGGGCAAGTATCGCAAGATCACCGGCAACGAAGCCATCGCCATGGGCCTGGTGACCGGCGCGAAACTGGCGGACAAGACGCTGGTCTACTGCAGCTACCCGATCACCCCGGCCAGCGACATCCTGCACAACCTGTCGGCGATGCGGAACTTTGGCGTCAAGACCTTCCAGGCGGAGGATGAGATCGCCGCGGTGTGTGCCGCGATCGGCGCATCGTTCGCCGGTCAGTATGGCGTGACGGGCACGAGCGGCCCGGGGCTGGCGCTCAAAGCCGAGGCGATCAACCTGGCAGTCATGACCGAACTGCCGCTGGTGATCGTGAACGTGCAGCGCGGCGGGCCTTCCACCGGTCTGCCCACCAAGACAGAACAGGCTGACCTGCTCCAGGCGATGTTTGGCCGCAACGGTGACAGCCCGCTGGTCGTGCTGGCGCCGCAGTCGCCGGCCGACTGCTTCGACATCGCCATCGAAGCGACGCGCATCGCCCTGCAGCACATGGTGCCGGTCATCATTCTGTCGGACGGCTACCTTGCCAACGGTGCCGAGCCGTGGCGTATCCCCGATCCGGATTCGTTCGACCGCATCGAGGTGAAGCACCCGAGCGATCCGTCGCAGTTTGAGGTGTACAGCCGCGATGAACGATACGTGCGCCCCTGGGCGATTCCCGGCACGCCGGGGCTGGAGCACCGCATCGGTGGTCTGGAAAAGCAGCACATCACGGGCAACGTGAGCTACGATCCGGAAAACCACCAGAAGATGACCGACCTGCGTCGGCTGAAGGTGGAGAAGATTGCTGACGAGATTCCCGCGCTGGAGCCGCACGGCGACGCTTCGGGCGACCTGCTCGTGCTGGGCTGGGGCGGAACGTTCGGCTCGATTTACACGGCGGTGGATCGTGCCCGCCGCAAGGGCTACAAGGTTTCGGCAGCCCACCTGCGGCACCTGAACCCGATGCCGCGCAACCTCGGCGACGTGCTGCGTCGCTTCAAGCGTGTGTTGATCCCCGAGCTGAACACCGGCCAGTTGCGGCTGCTCATCCGCGCCAAATACCTGGTCGATGCCCGCGGCCTCAACAAGGTGCAGGGCAAGCCGTTCCTCGTTGATGAACTGGAGCAGGCGATCGAACTGATGATTACGGACAAGTGGGGCGATGCGGAATCCCGCAGCCCGCGCCAGCATAAGGTGACGGCCTAAGGCCGTTCTGGAACCTGGAGTTCGGAGGAAATCATTCTTCCGAGGCTTCGAAACAACGCGTGTGACCCACGCATATTCAACGGTGTTTGCACCATGCCCACCGACACAGCAGTTCCCGTTCTGACCGCCAAGGATTTCGCTTCCGACCAGGATGTTCGCTGGTGCCCGGGTTGCGGCGACTACGCAATTCTGAACCAGATGCGCAAGGTGCTGGCCAAGATCGGCGCCAAGCGCGAGAACACGGTGTTCGTCTCGGGCATCGGCTGCTCCAGCCGGTTCCCGTACTACATGAACACCTACGGGTTCCACTCGATCCACGGCCGGGCACCCGCCATTGCGACCGGTGTGAAGATCGCCAACCCGGATCTGGACGTGTGGCTGGTGACCGGTGACGGCGATGCGCTGTCGATCGGCGGCAACCACCTGCTGCACATCCTTCGCCGCAACGTGAACTGCAAGATCCTGCTGTTCAACAACCGCATTTACGGTCTGACCAAGGGCCAGTATTCGCCGACCAGCGAAGAGGGCAAGAAGACCAAGTCCAGCCCGATGGGCGTGATTGATCTGCCGATTACACCCCTGTCGATCGCGGTAGCGGCTGAGGCCAGCTTCGTGGCGCGGGCGGTGGATGTGGACCGCAACCTGCCCGACATTCTGGAGCGGGCGGCCAAGCATCGCGGCTCAGCCTTCGTCGAGATCTATCAGGACTGCAACATCTTCAACCACAAGGCCTTCGAGTACGCGACCAATAAGGACACGAAGGAAGACAACGTTATCTACCTGGAGCACGGCAAGCCGCTGATCTTCGGTAAGAACCGCGACAAGGGCATCCGCCTGAACAACTCGCGGCCGGAGGTGGTGCAACTGGGCAACGGGATCAAGGAAGACGACCTGCTCTTCCACGATGAGACGGATGAGAAGCTCGCCTACACGTTGTCGCGTCTGAAGTACCCCGAGTTCCCCGAGCCGATGGGCGTGTTCTACCAGGTCCAGGATGCGTGCTATGAGGACCGGCTGGACGAACAGGTGCGAGCCGCGATTGCCAGCAAGGGCGAAGGTGACCTGGCCGCGCTCTTCAACGCGGGTGAGACGTACACGGTCGAGTAAGCCGTTGTGATCCGGCGAAGTGGCGCCTCAGCTCCATCTGAGACTTGATGGGGCAGGTGTTCCGCCTGTCGTGTTGCCGCAGGTGAAAGATGGATGCTCGCCTGGCCCTTCGGGCCAACAACAGCCGCGACGGCTGTCCCGCCAGACTCATCGCGTGGCGGCGAGTTCGATCGTCGCGGCGTGTTCCAGTCGTTCCAGTGTGTTCAGCGCGATGTTCAGGTCGGGGCCGACCGCCAGAACGTGTTCGGCGTCCAGCGCGATGACCGTGGTTTCACGCAGTGCCTCGGCGATGGCGGCTTCATCCTCACGCCCCACGCACACCAGCGGGTCCGTGCCCGGCAGGACGATGCGATCGGTCGTGCCCCGGCGACGCAGCAGCGCAAGCGTCATCGGCGGACGGACGACGATGGCGGCGTGGATACCCGGGCCGACGGATGTCTGTGCCAGCCCGTTGCTCTGATACGCCATCCTGTGCGGCCGCCAGTAGTTGGCTGGCAGGATATGCCCCTCCACCGCTTCACCGCCGATGTCCACCACCAGCAGGTCTTCATTGTGCAGGTTGCTGCGACGGCGGCCGGGCGGGGTCACCAGATAACGTCGACGGTGGCACTCGACGCTGACCGAGCCCGAATCGCCCGGCGCCATGCCGCGCGTCCAGAGCTGATGGGTTGCCTGGCAAAGCTGCTGACGCAGTTGATGTTCGTCCATCGATCGACGCTCCCGAAACGGAGGTTGCTCCGTCTCCAAAATGATCGGTCAGGTCTCTGGGGGCATTGTACGAAAAGGTGGACGAGCCGACCGATTGCACCGCGTCATTGCAGCCGGGGAACGACGATCAGCAGCGGGCGATAGGCGATGCGCGTGCCGCCACAGTAGCCGTCGGCCTGATCGAGCATGGCGTCGCTGGAAATGATCCGCAGTACGCCGGACGACCCGTCGGCGGCAGTGCCCTCGATGAGCATGCCATGGTTCGTGGCAGGATCGTTCACCCATGCCTGAACGGCGGCGGTGACGTCGATTTGGACCCACTGGCCGGTGTTCTCCGTTCGCTCGATGTTGACCGTGGCGACCGCCTCGCCCGTCCGGGGCAACGTTTTCCAGGTGAGCGATTGGTCGGTTCGCGGCTTGCCGGCGCTGCCGTTGACCACATCGGTCTGGCCGTCGCCTTCCTGCCACCCGCCGAGCAGGGGACGGATGCGCAGTTCGAATTTCCCGGCAGGCCGTTCACCGCGATGGTCGTGGATATGGAGCCAGAGGATGGCGCGGTGCACCGTTGTGTTCGGGGAAATGGCGGAAAGGTCGAAGGCGAGGGCGGCACTGCGCAGGCCATCAGCATCGTGCCCGATTTCCAGCAACGGTTCGCCACCGGTGTTGTGATCCGGTCGCGCCTCGATCACGGTGGCGTCGCGACAGCCTCTGTAGGTGTAGAACGGGCTGGGGGCGGAGTAATCGGGCGTTTGCTGGAAAAGGTAGACATCACTCAGGCGTGCGTAGTAGTAGCGCAGCCAGACGATGGTGGCCGCGCCGCCGTGTTCGACGCCACCGTAGTAGTAATCGTGGAGGTGGCTCGTGAGCCAGGGGTATTTTTCAGCAAAGCCGTGCGCCGCGCCTGCGCCGACGAGCGCGCCAGCCGTCCAGCCCGTCTCCAAAATGTGCGTACCGCGCTTCAGATGTTCCAGGGTGACATCACCGTACCCGCTGGCGTGGAAGGCGGCGAGGATTGACTGATAAGGCCAGTGGAACCGGCCGGCCATCTCGATATCCAGCGAAGTGTTGGCGTGGATGAACAGGTCACCGAGAATCTCCGTCGTGGCGTGATCAGCCTGATCCTGCGCCAGGCTCATCGCCAGCAGCGATCGGTGCGGCGGTTGGGCATGGTTGAAATGCCAGGGCACATCGGTGATGCCGTGACTGATCGCCCCAAGGAAAAAGGCCACTTCGCGGCGGGCCGGGGCGTCCCACGGCTGCGGAAACGTGCGACGAAGATACGCTTCATACGCGTTGTGAAATGCCAGCCAGTGTGAGTGTTCGCCGGCATCGTGATAGACGTTGCTGAACCCCCAGTCGGGAAAGGCGCAGCCGGAATAGAACGCCGCCCGCGTCTTTTCATCGGCGAAGAAGGCTTTGAGCCCCGGCAGCATCGCATCGCTTTCGTCCAGGTAACGCTCAAGCGCACGATAGCCCATCTGCGCGTGTGTTCGCGGTCCGGCGGCATGGACGGGAAGGGCGATTGCCGCCCATGACAAAAATGCCACACACATCACGACGCGGAACACCCGCGCCAAGACATGCGGGAAGCCGATGCAGCGTTGAGGCATGAGGACCCCCTCGAATCCGGGCGGCTGTTACTCGCCGTTTTCGTTTTCGCCGAAGAGCGCCCGGCCGATGCGCACGAGGTTGGCGCCTTCCTCGATCGCGACCTGAAAATCGTTGGTCATGCCCATGGAGAGGATGTTCAGATCGCTGCCGCCGATTCTGGCCGCCTGCATTTCGGCGAAGATTTCCGCCGCACGGGCGAAGGTGGGGCGCGAATCCTCGGGGTTTTCGCTGTACGGCGCCATGGTCATGATTCCACGCAGACGCACGTACATCATCGTGTCGATCTGTTCCGCCAGGTGAATGGCGGCCGGGGCGGCCACGCCAAACTTGGACGTCTCGCCCGAGGTGTTCACCTGCAGGAGAATGTCGATGGTCACATCGTGGCGTGCGCCGTAGGCGTGCAGTTCTTCTGCCAGGCGCAGGCTGTCCACGCTGTGAATGAGCTGCACCAGCGGGACGACGGTTTTCACCTTGTTGCGCTGCAGGTGGCCGATCATGTGCCAGCGCACGTGCTGCGGGCTTTCCGATGCGGCACGCGTGGCGGCGCTGCCCAGCGTGCGCTTGCGCGACAGGAACTCTTCCATCTGCGCGACCCGCTGGGCCAGATGCTGCACGCGGTTCTCGCCCAGATCGACCTGGCCCATCTCGACGATGGCGCGAATCTGATCAGGGCTGGCGTTCTTGGTGACCGCGACGAGCACCACGTCTTCACGCCGACGGCCGCTTCGCTCGGCTGCCTCGGCGATCTGATCGTTCACCCGCCGATACGCATCGCGCAAACGATTGCCTGCTGGAGTCTGCATGGATGCCATGCCCTGAAGATAGTCGGAGCGCATACGAGTGACAAGGCGAGCACGTGAACCAGCCGTGCGTTTCAGCCTGCCACCTTGTCGCTTTGCGGTTTGACGATACGCGTCTGTTGGGCTGCTTTTCGCTTGCGCCAGAAATGCCACGCCAGGTAGAGCGCGACCGCCACGGCCAGGGCGATGCCGATCAGTCCCGACGCTTCGCGGCCCCAGTTCTTCACCTGGTCGATGTTGTCGCCGAAGAAGTAGCCCAGCAGCACCCACGTCGGAACGCTGATCAGTGCCGCGGCACCATCGAACACCAGCAGCTTCCAGAAGGGCAGCTTAAAGGTGCCGGCGGTGAAGAACGCGGCCGCACGTACGCCGGGCACGAAACGCATCACGAAAAGTGTCTTGCCCCCGTGTTTGTGAAATGCTTTTTCCGCGCGCAACAGGGCGGATTCGCTCAGCACATGACGCAGCATGGGAAAACGCGTGACGTGATGCCCCCAGCGCCGGCCCATCCAGAAAAGGCCCGCGTCGCTGCCCAGCACCGACACCAGCGTCAGTGCGAGCATAATCCACAGGTTCGCAAGGCCCTGATGGCACAGATACCCACTGATGAGCAGCGGCACGTCCTCGGGCACCGGCAGGCCCAGCCCCGTGAGCATCAGCACGATGAACACGCCGATGTACGGGGCGCTTTCCAGAATTTGTTGAACCAGTTCTTCCATGGACGTCCGTGCGGACCGACAACGCCTTGCGATCACGAGCGCGGGTGAACGCTCACATTTCCCGCTGGCTCACCCATTGCAGCGCCTGCTCGCGGCTGTGGAGTCGACCCTCAAGTTGTTCATCGTATACCGCATCCAGAATCTGTCGAAACCGGGGGCCCGGCTCCATGCCCATCGCGATCAGATCGTCGCCGGTGATCAGTGGCGGGGGGGCGACCCCCTCGGACAGCAGTGCCACGGCGTCCTGATTGATTCGGCTGACCTGCTCCTCCAGACCATACGCCTGGCCCAGTGCACGCAGCAGCAGCCACAACTGCGGCCAGATCGTGTGCGCCAGGAGCCGCTTGCGCTGAGCAACGGACAGGCCATCCCACCGCAGGGCCACGGGAAACTGCGACAGCATGGCCTTCACAGCGTCGCGCTCGTCGTTGCTCAGGCATAGTGCCCGACGCCAACCCCTCAATACGGGCACGAGCGAACCGGGTTCACCTTCCCGTACGCGCTCGCCCAGATGGCGGTCGATCATCCAAGCCGCCAGCGCGCAGGGGTAGGGCAGGTTCGGCCCCAGTGCCACCAGTGTGGGCAGCGCGACGCAGCGGTGCGGCTCCTGCAGCGTCGGGGCATCGAGGGTGAGGTCCTGCAGCATGGTCGCAGCCTGCGCCGGTCGTGGCCCGGTGAGCATCCCGTGAACTTCCTGGCCGATGCGTTCGCGGCTGATGCGCTCGAGTTTGGGAGCGTGTTGGCGAATCGCCGCTGCCGTCGCCGGCTCGATCGTGAACCCCAGACGCGCGGCGAAGCGCACCGCGCGCAACATGCGAAGGTAGTCCTCGGCGAATCGCTCCTCCGGGTTGCCGATCGCACGGATGATCCCCAGACGCAGGTCCTCCTGCCCGCCGACGAAGTCGATCACTTGGTTGGTCGTCGGATCCTCGAACAGGCCGTTGATGGTGAAATCGCGGCGTTTGGCGTCCTCGCGGGCATCGGTGAAGCGGACCTCATCGGGTCGTCGGCCGTCGCTGTAGCCCGATTCGCTGCGGAAGGTGGCGACCTCGACCTCCTGCCCCATCAGCCTCACCAGTACGACGCCGAATGCTTCGCCGACATATTTGCTGTTGCGAAAAAGCTGACGCACCTTATCGGGCGTCGCATCGGTGGCGACGTCGTAATCGGTGGGCACCACACCCAGCAGTTCATCGCGGACGCACCCGCCAGCCAGATAGGCGGTGTGGCCAGCCTCGTTGAGCACCTGCGCGATCTTCACCGCAGCGCGGCGCGCGGGGTTGTGCTGAGGCGTGGGCGGGTGCTGGCTCATCGCGAGAAAGTGTAACGTGCGGAAAGGTGAGCGGTGAGGGTGGTGATGTTGCTCGCGGGGGGGCGGGCGCTCCTCGCCTCTCCCAGCGGGAGAGGGGTTTTTATCACTTCTCTCTTCCCCGGGATCTGCACAATCGTTCACGGAATACCCGATCAATCCACCAGGTTGTTCACAGTGTGGCGGCCATTTGTGTGGGCCGGCCCAATCGTCTTAGAATGCTCGCGATGTTGGTGCGCTGCCTCATCTTGTTTGTCGCTATTCTGAGCGTGAGCTGGTTGGGCGGCTGTCAGCGCCAGCCCTTCGTCAGCGACATGCCGCGGACGCCCTATGA
Source organism: uncultured Phycisphaeraceae bacterium (assembly GCA_937988825.1). Lineage (GTDB taxonomy): Bacteria > Planctomycetota > Phycisphaerae > Phycisphaerales > Phycisphaeraceae > CALKHT01. Next base: position 80,023 of record CALKHT010000030.1, on the reverse strand, counting down.
GCGTTACATGGCGTTGCGTGGACGGGAGCGGCCGCTGACGGTGCAGGGGCCGACCGGCATCGTGCAGCGCAACATCCGGGAACGGCTGCAACCGCTAGAACCGTAACAGACCGATCAGGGGTTTTCGATTGGCGAACGGTTCGCTTGAGAAAGTTCAAAGTGCGACCGGCGGTTGTCCGATGAACGTTATCGGCGAGTCGGCCAGACGTCGGCACGTAATCGGACCTGTCGCTCGCACTCGGTCGAGGAAGTTTTTCGTGCCTGAGCGCCGCATGATCATTGTGCTGTCGAGCCTGCTGGGCGCGATGACGCTCACCAGCGGGCTGCTGCTGCTGTTGGAGCCGCGGCCGGTGGCGCCCTGGACCGATCTGAGCCTGCGTGCGACCGACCGCATCGACAACAGTGAGGCAGTTCTCTTTCGGACAGCCACCCCGATCGAGCGGAACCGGTGGCAGGCGATCGTCATTCACGACAGCCGCACCTCGGGCGGCTCCGCCCGCAGCCTGGCCAACCTGCACGAGCGGCAGGGCCGTGGCGGGCTGGGCTACCACTTCGTTATAGGCAACGGTCAGGGGGCGGAGGACGGCCTCATCGAGATCGGCTTTCGCTGGGAACGCCAGATGTTCGGTGTCCACAGCGGCGGTGAGGCGGGAGCCTGGCTCAACGAGCACGCGATCTCGATCTGTCTCATCGGTGACGGCGACAGCCAGCCCTACACCGATGCCCAGCTGCAGAGCCTGCTGTGGCTGATCCACCGCCTGCAGCGGCAGTTCAACATCCCGGCTGAGAACGTCATCCTCGACGTGACCCGCCAGACCGGTGGCGGCGTCGGGCCGATGTTTCCCACCACCTGGCTGCGGCCGCAGCTTCTGAACCCGGCCGTTCCCTGATTAAATCACGATGCTTCGCTGTTCCGGAGAGGGTGATTCCAAGGGTTTGGAGACCGGCCCGGTCCCGCCTGAGTTTTCCCCAGACCAGTTGACGCGGGAAGCGGGGGTGGTTTCCCGATTTGTGCCTTTATGTTATGATACGAACTCGTCAGGGGCCGCACATGCCGTCGTCGGCCGGCCGAAGTTTTCCTTGTCCAGCAAGGGGCTTCAAGTCGTTTCGTCGGCGGGCCGATATCTGCCTTGGGAACCCAACCCTATGCAGTTGTGCGAACCTCGGCAAGGCGATAAGCTCTGCCACTGTACGTTATTTATCCGGTTATCCGACATCCTGAATCAAGGTAGACGTCGCCTGCCCCTCCTGGGGGGCGGTCGGCGGCGGCACTACCCGTTGACGCGGCCGTAGTAATGGCGCAACCGCATCAGATCATGGGGTACGAGGTGATCGCGACGCTCGGCTACGGCGCGCGAAGCACCATCTTTGCCGTCAAGGACGACAAGAACAACGTCTACGCGCTCAAGCGCGTCGTCCGCAAGACACCCACCGACGAACGCTTCATCGAACAGGCGATCCTGGAGCACGAGGTCGCCAGCAAGCTCGACCACCCCAACCTCCGCCGCAGCTACAAGCTCTTCCGCAACCGCCAGCTCCTCCGCACCAACGAGGTGGTGGTGGTGATGGAGATGGTGGACGGCCAGTCCCTGGAGCACTACGAGCCGGAGACGATGATCGACCTGTGCCGTCTGTTCCAGCAGACGTGCCTGGGGCTGCACGCGATGCACGAGGCAGGCTACGTGCACGCGGACATCAAGCCCAACAACATCCTGTTCATGGATGACGACAAGGTAAAGATCATCGACTTCGGCCAGAGCTGCCGGATCGACACGGTGAAGGACCGGATCCAGGGTACCCCCGACTACATTGCCCCGGAGCAGGTGCTTCGCCGGGCCATCACGCCCCAGACAGACGTTTTCAATCTGGGCGCTACAATGTATTGGATGCTGACACGCAAGCACGTTCCGACGCTGATCCCGAAGAAGGGTGAGGACCTGAACGAGCAGCGCGAATGCCCGCCGCCAGTGGAGTTGAACCCGGCGGTTCCCCTTGCGCTTTCGAGCCTGGTCATGCAGTGCGTGCAGGTGGAGCCGCGCGACCGTCCCCGGTCGATGATGGACCTGTATGACCGGCTGGAACTGGCGATCGCGCAGATGATCCGCCAGGGCAACGGCAAGTCCGGGCTGATGCCACGCCCGGCAACGCGCTGATGAAGCGACCAATTGCGGTGGGACGGGTCTAACCCGCTGTCCGTACCGCCTTTGCATACATGCTGCCCGCCTTTTGTTCCGGGGCCTGCCTGACCGCCCGCCGAACTCACTGGTGTGTGGGCAGCGAAGCTGTAATCCTTGCGTTCAGTGGGGTGCCCAATACAATGAAGTTCATGCGCAATACCCTCCTGGCGAGCCTGGTGCTGGCGGTCTTATGGCCCGCCGCGGTTATGGCCATTACCGACGAAGAGGTGGCGGCTGCGATCGAGCAGATGAAGAAGTTCCTGTATTCGCAGCAGGACCCCAAAACTGGCGGCTGGGATCAGGGCGTGGCGCCGGGGCAGCATGAAGCCAGCCAGGCGACCGGCCGCACCGCGCTGGTGCTACAGGCGCTGCTTTCGGCCGGTGAAAGCGAACACCACCCCCAGATCGCCAAGGGCCTGAAGTATCTGGCTGAGAACGAGAGCAATGGCACGTACGCCGTGGGGTTGCGTGCCCACGTCTGGGCTCAGTTGCCCCCACGGTATGGCAAGCTCCTTCAGAACGAAGCCGACTGGCTCAAACGGGCCCAGAACGGCTCGCTCTTCGACTACGGCAACTACCGTGGCGATCGCGTGGACCATTCGGTCACACAATACGGCGTGCTGGGGCTGTGGGAATATGTGAAGCGCGGCGGACAGATGCCGGCTGCCTTCTGGGAGACGCTGATCCGGCACTTCCTGGCGACGCAGAACTCTGATGGTGGCTGGGCTTATTCCTCGACCGGGCCATCGACCGGCTCCATGACCACGGCTGGGCTGACCATGCTCTACATCGCCCAGCAGCAGGTCCGTCGTGACCTGAACAAGGCTGACCCCGCCATCACTGAGGCGATCAACCGTGGGCTCAAATGGCTGGATGAACGCTTCGATGGCGGCAGTAACCCCGGCAGCGGTGCGTGGAACACCTACTGGCTGTACGGCCTGGAACGTGTGGCGCTGGCCAGCGGCGTCAAGATGCTCAATAACCGCGACTGGTTCGAGACCGGCGCGACCTACCTGCTCCGCGCCAAGCAGGCCAACGGCTCGGTGGGTGGCAACGTTGTCGACACCGCCTTCGCTCTGGGCTTCCTGTCGCGCGGCCGCGTGCCCGTGTGGGTGAGTAAGATCGCCATCCCCGGTGCGAACTGGAACAACCGTCCCAACGACATCTATTTCCTCACGCAATACCTGTCTGACCAGTTCGAACGCGAAATCAACTGGCAGGTGCTGAGCATCGATCACCCGGTTGAGATGTGGCGTTCGGCACCGGTGGCGTACATCTCCACCGACACCAAGCTTGAACTGACCGACAAGCAGAAAACCAACCTCAAGCGCTACATCGACCTGGGGGGGACGGTTCTGGTGAACTCAGAGGGTGGTCGGGCAGCGGCGATCTCCTTCGAATCGCTCATGAAGGAGCTGTACCCGAATCTGAAGATGCGCCGTCTGGAGCGCAACCACATCCTCTATGAGGTGCATCACAAGCTGAACCAGACGCCCGTTGGTGGGGCGACCGTCTCGGCGATCTCCAACGGCGCGCGGGAGATCGCGATCGTTTTCGATTCGGATGTCGGCATGTCGCTGCAGGCGGACGACCCGCCGGGCACCAAGCCGGCCTGGCGCATCGCGACCAATGTGTTCGTGCTGGTGACCGATCGCCGCACGCTCAACAACCGGCTGGTCGATGCGTTCGAGTCGCGGCGGCGGGGGGTGACAGCGACGCGCACCATCACAATCGGTCATGCCCGCCACAGCGGCGCATGGAACGTCGAGCCGGGCGCGATGGAGATGCTCGGCAACCACCTTTTCAACCGAGCAGCGGTTGAACTGAAAGTTGAGGATATCGACCTGGCGGCGATCGGCGATTCGGACCTGAAGCTCATCATCCTCAACGGCGTGGAGGACATCACGCTGTCGGATGATGAGCTGGCTGCGATCGAAAAGTACGTCGACAAGGGCGGTACGCTCTTCATCGAAACCGTCGGTGGGCAGGGCGGCTTCACCCGCGGCATCGAAGGGCGGCTCAACGCACTGTTCAAGACCAACGCCGTCCGACTTGATCCAACCGACTCGATCATCTCTGGCCAGAACCTGGTCGGCGGATACAACGTGAGCGAGGTTTCCTACACACGATTCTTCATGTCGCAGATGAACGTAGGCAACCGGCCGCGACTCACGGCGTACTACCGCAACGATCGACCGGCGGTCATCCTCTCCTCCGATGACCTGTCGCTGGGCCTGCTCAACGTGCGGCACTGGGGCATCTTCGGCTACGACCACGAATCGGCCCGCCGAATCATGACCAACCTCGTGCTGGCGACGAACAGGTAAGCCCCGGGTTGACACGCCTGGTTGAGATGCTGGCGGGCTGTCCCCCCGGAGGATGTCTGTTCGACGGTCAACCGCGCATGCCTGCACGGCGCATCACATAACGACGCAGCGCTTCGATCACCGGCTGGTCGGTCGTCAGCAGGTTGTAGTCCACGCCGCGACTGAGGCAGCCTCGCCGGATGGTGGTCAGATGCTCGCCGATCACTTCGGCGTAGCGGCGCTGCACCTGGCCGATGTGCGTGCGTACCTGTTTGCGCGTCTCCATATCCACCAGTGCCAGCCGGGCGTTGCTGTGCAGCCCTGACAGGTCCAGTTCCTGCGGGGTGAGTACCTGGAAAACGATTACATCGCAACGGTCGTGTCGCAGACGGTTCAGGCCGTCGAAGAGGGGGGCTGGTTCTTCCAGAAGATCGCTGATGAGCACGACCAGACCGCGTTTGTGCCCGCTACGTCGCATGAGTTCATGGGCGTAGCGCAGCCCGGCTGCGGCATCACCCACGCCCTGCACCGGCCGGGTTTTCTCGAGCATCTGGCACACCTGCATCAGGTGCGACCAGGTGCCCCCCAGCGGCAGGTGCTTCACGAGCCGGTCGGCGTAGATGCCCAGCCCCACGCGGTCGGCCTGTCGGACCGTGAGGAACGCGATCGCCGCCGCCAGCGTGCGGGCGTAACGCAGCTTGGTCATGGCGCTGCGTGAGACATCCGTTTCGCCGTGGCTGTTCAGCCCCGAGAAGTTCATCGACGCCGAGTAATCGACCATCACCGCCGCGTGCAGGTCGGTGAACCAGCGAAAGCGGCGAAGGTAGAGCCGATCGGTTCGGCCGTACAGTTTCCAGTCGATGTTGGCCGGGTCGTCACCCGGGCTGTAGCTGCGGTAGTCGTGGAATTCGATGCCGGGCCCGGCCTGGGGGGTTGCATGCCCACCGGCATACAAACCCTCCACAAGCCGTTTGGCGACGAAGATCAGCCCCTCCAGCCCAGCCCATTCCTGTGGTCGCGGCATGGAGGCATTCTACCCCGCATGGACCACGCCGACCTGCATCCCCGTAGGCCCTCCGCCCCGTTAGCGAATCTCGATCCGGGTGGACTTGCGCTGCTCTGACTTGGGAAGCGTCAGATGCAGAACGCCATCCTCCAGCTTCGCCTCCGCCTTGCTGATGTCGACGGACTCCGGCAGCGTCAGCGTTCGTTCGATGCAGCGATAGCGGCGTTCGATCCGGTGGGTTCGATCGCCCTTGGGTTTCTTCTCCTCGCGGTGTTCGGCACACAGCCGCAACATACCCTGGTCGAAGGTGACCTGGATCTCATCCTTCTTGAAACCGGGCACTTCCGCGTCGACGTAGACGTTCTTGTCATCCTCGCGGATATCGACCGGGTAGGCGGCGACGGCCGGCTCGGTCTCCGTGTCGTCCGAACTCCAGAACGGGCCGAACGCCCGGTCAAAAAGGCGATCCATTTCACGGCGGAACGAAGTGATGGGGTCAAAACGTCGTGTGGCTGGCAACATACCTTGGTTCTCCTTACACGGTTGCGTGATGGCCTCCCACGATAGCCGTGGTCGTCGTCGCGAAGCTCCGTCAATTTCCGTCTCGGGGGAACAGGAGAACAATGAAAAAATGCCTCGGAGGATTCCTCATGGCGCGGAGGCACATCGGGAAAAACCCGTTTTGCGCCATCAGGTTTTTACTGATGTCGCCTTGTTCGCGTCCGTTGCATGATGCGCAGACGATTCACAATCCGGCGGTTCCGTGCGCAACGCACGCAAAAACCGACAACGGGCATAGTGAACTTCCCGATGGCCGATATGCGGTTCACCCGCATTGTCGGATTAGTGTCGCGTTGGTTTGATCGTGACGTTGCGCGAATGTGTTGGTGACGGTTCGATGTGAGCGGAGTCGTTATCCGATGCAGCAGGTCGACACCGTGAGGGAACCCACGATACCGCATGTGACCCGGGAGCAGATTGCCCGCCGCGCCCACGAGATGTGGGTGGCTGCCGGTCGCCCGCCGGGGCTTGATCTGAACTTCTGGCTGTCCGCCGAGCTGTTGCTGACGCATCCCCCGGCCGAGCGCTCGCCACGTGGCCTGCACGGCGCGCCTGTCACCGGGATGCCCAGCGAACGCCTGACTGCCGCGCCGCGTCACCGATCGCACGCCGACATCGCGGCTGGCCCCTGACTGTTCCGTTGTCTTCGCAGACCAGGAGTTCCGCATGAGCACGATCAGCACCGATCACGGTTTCGTGACGATCCGAGCACGCTTTCCCCGCGCCCAGGCGGTATTCCTCCTTGGGGAGTTCAACAACTGGTCGACCTCCGCCTCACCCATGACGCCGGTTGGATCGGGTTACTGGGAGTTCCGTTTGCGTGCATCGCAACGGCCGGGCACACCTTATTTCTTCGTGTGGGAGTACGGCAAACCGTTCGGCAGGCTTGTGCGGCACGATGGTTCACTGCGGCACGACGGTGTGCTGCGGCATGACGGCTCACCGGCACGGCCGATCATCGAGGCGATGGCGGGCTAGGTGGATGGGGGAGGGGCAAGGTTTACGGGCCGAAGCTCGCCGTGGGGGCGGGGCCCTCGAAAAGCTCGGGCACCAGCGCGACACCAACCGTCTGCTCGTCATCCACGGCGTCGTGACGGAACTGGATCAGGATGCGCCACTGCGGCAGCCGCCGTTCAATCGTCAGCGTCAGGTCCTGCGTTTCACTTTCACCCAGGTTCAGACGCTGACGATAGCTGAGGCTGTATTTGGGCGTGAGAATGTAATTCATGCCCCAGGTGAGCAGCCGACTGTCGATCAGATCGATTTCGCCATACTCCAGGAATGTGCTGAATCGCGGGGTGTGCTGAATCTGCGTCCCCACGTGCCACAGCGGCACATCGTTGTCCTCGAAACTGTAGGTCACATCCGCCACGAGGGCGAAGCTGTCGCTGATCGCCCAGCGAATGTCGTTCTGCAGGTGGTCGCCGCCGATGCTGTATTCGGGGCGGTAGTCGAAGAATCGTGCGATGTCGGTGCGCACCTCCACATCGTCGCTGCGGAAAACGTAGTTGGTGTCGATGATGAGCCAGTCGACACTGCGCCATCGTCCCGGCCCGCCGCGCTGCGTCTGGAACGTGTTGCGGACACCCAGACGCGTGCCGAAGCCCTTTTCCAGCATTTCAACGTCGGGATCGTAGATGGGCAGCGACTGGGCGTCGATCGTCGAGGCGATGAAGAAGATGTTGGCACTGGGTTCGATGATGTGCCGCATACGGTGCAGGTCGAACAGGCGGCTTTCCACGCTGTCGAACGACTGGACGAACTGTGTGTGGATGCGCGTGCCGATCTGCCCCCACAGGCGGTAGTTGTCATCCTCGCCGGAAAACTCCGCGAAGTCATCATCGTAGGCGGTGATGCGGCCGGCCACATAGGGCACGACATCGAAGATGCCCAGTCGCGCCGGGGCCTGCAATTCATGTCGTGAGTCGAACCGCAGTCGATAGTCACGCGGGATGCCCGCCATCGTGATCGCATCGCTGAAGGTTGTGGTGGGCGCGATGCCGAAGAAGAGCTGACTGTATCGCGGTCCGAAGCCACGTTCCCGCGGTGAGTCATCACCCGGGCGGATGCGCAGTCGACTGAGGCGGTTTTCCGTGTAGTAGGTCAGGCGATTATCAAACAGCGATGTGCCGATCTGCCGGTAGGTGAGTTCGGGCAGCTTTTCGACGAAATAGCCCGGTGCCTGCAACTCCGCGAGTTGCGGCAGGAAATCGTTCAGGTCATACCTCGCCAGTAACGTGAACGCGCGATCGTCCTGCTGCTGCTTGAAGTAGATCGACGTTTCATACGGCCTGGCGGTGTAGGCCTCGTCGGGGAAGAACTCCTCGAGGAAGCTCGGGTCGGAGACGTAACCCAGCTCCAGCGAAAGCTCCAGATCATTGCGCAGATACTGGCGATGCCTGAGCGAGAGGTAGCCGCGGACGTCGCCGTCGAAGTCGATATCGTTGCGGTTGCCGATGCGATCGGTGCCGTGGTCGTAGGGCAGGAGGTAGCCGTCGACGCGGCCGAACATGTCGGGCACGTCGTATCGCAGCGCCAGGCCCAGCCCCACACCGTGGTCGCCGCGATAGTCCAGATCACCGCTGAGCGCCACGCCATCGGGCGGTTCATATCCTGCCAGGGCGAAGAGATTCCACCGTGTCTGAATTTCCGGCTCGAAGTGGCCATCACGTCGGCGATAGCCCACACGAATGCGTTCCAGCGGGGGTGCACTGCCGACGTCACCCGCCAGACGCGGCCAATAGAAAACGGGCAGCGGTCCCACGGTGAAGACGTTGTCCTGCGCATCGTAACGCTGCCGCGCGACGCCGGTTTCCTGGTCGGCGATCTGCTCGAAAGTCAGCCGCCCGCTGCGAATCGCAAAGTGCGGTTCAGCGAACTCGCTGGTGGTCAGCGTGACGTTACGGCCGGACCAGCTCGTGCGTGATTCCTGTCGTAACTGATCGGCCCGCAGATACAGCGGGATGCGGCGATGCACATCGACGGTGTAAACCACCGCATCCAGCACCGCTGCCCGATTCTCGCGCGGGTCGATATAAACACGCGGGGCGCGAATGGTATACAGCCCGTCGCTCACCACCACGTTGTCTTCCAGATAGACGCCTGTGACATCCTCCGCGGCGAGCGTTCGACCGTCGAAAAGCTCATCCACCCGGCCGATGTTCACGAAGATCACCGCGTTTTCTGCGGTCAGCGTCATTGCACGGTTGTTCTGGAAATCCTGGTACATGACCTCGACGCCACCTGTCAGCGCGACATAGCGCGTGTGCTCGTCGAGGGGGGCAGACTCGATGCGGCTGTAGTTGAAGCTGACGATGCCACGGGTGGGCAGGATGCTCTGATCGCCCAGTTCGCGCGCTACACCGGGGGCGATTGGTCCGCGACGCACCGGAGCGGTATCCACTGTGGGATCAATACCGCGCCCCCGTGGCGGCAGGGCGTCGGGCGGTAGCGGGGCGGGCTCCGGTTCGCGTGCCATGCCTTCCAGTGGCCCGCGCGGTTCACGTGGCTCCTGCGCCGTGCGGCCGGGCTGCTCGCCGGGAACCTGCTCACGCACCTCCCGACGCACCCGATCCATCTCCGCCCGTTCAGCCTCACGCACCTCATCCGGTTCGATCAACCGCGGCGCGGGCTCCAGCGGCGTCAGCTCCCGCGAAAGCGCCGCCAGGTACTGATTGATGCGTTGAAGCCCATCAGCGACGAAGGGCTGTTCCTGCGGCGCACGCTGCACCGGGGTGAACAGGTCCGTCGACAGCTCAAGCTGGCCCCGTGTGCTCACCGTGACCAGCAGACGCGGCGCTTCGGCATCCACCCGGCCGCGACCGAGCGAGCGGGCGTTGTCCAGATAGATCGCCAGATGATGGATCGTCTGCCCCGGCCGTCGCTCCGGCTCGATGCGCACCAGTGCGCGGTCGCCTCGGAAGCCGTACGTGCCGATCGAGAACCGCACATCCTGCGACAGCAGCACCCAGCGCACATCACCCTCGCGCCAGCTCAGGGCGCTGCGTCCTTCAAGGATGGCGTTGCTGTCAAGAATGGGGTCACGGCCAGCCGCGGCACGCAGGGGAGTGGGTGGAGTTGCCTCTTCCTCCTGGGCTGACACGATCGACAGCCGAACGTGCAGAACGGCCAGCAGCGCAATCAGCACGCCCAACACCATCCGCCCACCCCGGCTGACGTCCGCGTGGCCATGCTGGCGCGCGTCTGGGCAACGGCGGGGACGTCGGGTCGACTGGTGTGAAGGTAACGTCATGGCGTGGCGCGGCATGGGTTGATCGGCGGGCCGATTATAGAGCCTGCCACCCAAGCGGCAACAAGCCGAATCACCCGCGTTGCGGGGGTGGATCCGGTCGCTGGCGGGACGTGAGATGGCCGTGACACACCTTCCTTTACACCGTTGCGGCCCACACTAAACTTGTGCCCCATGCAAGAAGCGATCAACAAGGCTGCGGCGCTCGTCGAAGCGCATGAATACATCCGCCGGTTCGAGAACAAGACCGTGGTGGTCAAGGTGGGCGGGTCGATCATGGACGACCCGGACACGCTGGGCAGCCTGGTCATGGACGTGTGCTTCATGGACGCTGTGGGCATGCGGCCGATCATTGTGCACGGCGGGGGCAAGAGTATTACGGCAGCGATGCAGGCGGCGGGCCTGGAAGCGCAGTTCGTCCAGGGCCGACGCTACACCGATGATCGCACGCTTGCAATCGCCGAGCACGTGCTGGTCAACGAGGTCAACCGCTGGATCGTCGACCGCATCAAGCAGCTCGGTCACAAGGCGATGGGTCTGCACAGCCTGTCGAGCTGTGTTGTTTTCGCCGAGCGGCTGTTCCTGACCGAGCAGCGGCCCGATGGTGGCTCGCGCAAGATCGACATCGGGCTGGTCGGCAACGCCACCTGGGTGAACGCGGAACTGCTCAGCGCTCTGGTGGAGGCCGAGTACATCCCCGTGATCGCGCCGATCGCGCGTGACGCGGCGGGAGGCAAGCTCAATGTCAATGCCGATTCGGTGGCCGGCCACGTCGCCGCGGCTGTCAAGGCGGAAAAGTTCGTCCTCGTTTCCGATACGCACGGCATTCGAACCAGCGACGACCCGGCCAGCCTCGCCTCGCACCTGTCGCGCGCTGAAATCGATGAACTGATTGCCAGTGGCGTCATTGCCGGCGGGATGCTGCCCAAGGTCGAGGCCTGTCTCACCGCGCTGGAAGCCGGTGTGCCCAAGGCGCACATCATCGATGGCCGCATCCCCCATGCCCTGATGCTCGAGGTCTACACCGACCGCGGCATCGGCACCGAAATCGTGCTGTAAGCTCACGGAGGGACGGGCATCCCGCCCATCGTTTCGTCGAAGCCGAAAGCCGCACGCAACTTTCCAGCCCCGCGTCGTGAACCTCCGATTCAGATACAATCGGAGCCGCTGTCATGCTGCGCTGGACCCAAACCATCATCGCCGCTGCGTTCGTGCTGCTGCTGGGCGTGTGGACCTGGTACTTTCTGGGTTCCTCCAGCGATGAAGCCACCCGCCGCCGTTTGGAAGAGGCGCAGCGCAAGGTTGAATCGCTCGAACGCGACTACACACAACTGAAGCAGACCCACGATGCTCTGCGGCAGAGTTACGAGCAGTTGCGCCAGACCTACAACGAAGCGGTCGCCAAGACGGCCGTCACGGAATTGGTGGTCGAGGATGGCACGCTGTGCGTGACGATCCGCACCGCTGAAGGGGTGGACCGTACGATTCCCACGCCTTTCGATCCGTCAAAGGAAATCTACGTCGACTACGTGGTCCTGGATGGTCGGCTGTGGATTCGGCGCGTCTTCGATCAGGACACACCGCCGGGCCAGGGGCTGGTGATCGATCCGAAGCATGCGAATGTGAACTGGTCCGACCCTCGCCTGCGTCATGGGAATGCGGTCTATCGCTCGCTGACCGAAGGCCGCTGGATCGTGACGGTGACAGGTGATGGCTCGTTGGGTCTGGTCAAATCGGATGAGCAGCCCGCGACGCTGTCGCCCCCGCCACCGGTGCGTGAGTATGCGCCGATGGGTGACTGAAAACGCCGCCTAGCCAATAAGCAATCAGCAATCGTCAATTCAAATTCTTCCATCGGTTCCCGTCTGGCGCCTCTTCGTCTCCGGGCGTTAGCCTTGGTGTCCCCGGTGGTTCATCATCTTCAATCCACTGGGTAAACTGTTCGCGTGGCTGATGTTTGTCCCAAATGCGGCAGTGAGCTGAATCTGGGCGATATCAACATCGACCAGGGCGTGGCGCTTTGCCGCGCGTGTGGTCGGTTGTCGTCCCTTTCCGAGGTGGTCAAAACAGCCGTGCCGGTTGACCACCTGATCGACGATCCACCCAAGGGCTGCACGCTCATTGATTATGGCCGGGACGTGCAGATTCTTGTCTCTCTGCGCTCGATTCGGCGGATGCTCATGACGGCATTCGTGATGATGTTCTGGAACGGCATCACCTCCATCTTTGTCCTGGGAGCGCTCGCTTCACTTGTCTTTGGGGGTTCCAGTGGCGAATCATCCGATTTTCCTCTGCCGACAATGCCTCGGGGCATAGCCGTGGGGGTTCTGCTGTTCATGATTCCTTTTATTCTCATTGGTCTGAGCCTGATTGCGGCATTTCTTTTGGCGATCGGCGGCCATCTGGACATTCGTCTGGCGCACAACGAAGGTTCCATCCGCACCGCACTTGGCCCTTTCGGCTGGACGCGCCGCTTTAATCCGGCGGACATCCAGAACGTCGCCATCCACATGCATTCCGGCGAGAACGGTACGACGCCCGACGGCCTTGTCCTGGAGGGCAAACGCACAATCCGCTTCGGCTCCGGCCTGCCCGAAGATCGCCGCGACTGGCTGCGGGCGATTCTGCTGCACCTGCTCGTCCACAACCGCGAACGATTCGCCAGCGATCATTGACGACGAGCCACGGGGGCAACATGGCGAAAGACTGTCCCAGATGTGGCGGTGAGCTGAAACCTGACGACATCAACATCGCGCAGGGGGTGGCGCTGTGTCGTGGGTGTGGGCATCTGTCATCACTGGCTGAGGTGGTTGCGACGACCATTCCCATCGACCAACTGGTCAACGATCCGCCGTGGGGATGTGCGATTCAGGACAACGCAGAGGAAGCGCACATCCGCGTTTCGCTGCGATCGATCCGACGGGTTCTTCTGATGATGCCAATCGCCGTGGTCTGGACTGGTATGGCTGCGTCGGTGGCACTTTTGGCGCTGAAGTCGCTTTATGCCCATCTTGCCGGTGCGGTGTCCGAATCTGATGATGTCCTGCCGATGGGCGGGGCGATCTTCACCCTGTTCATCGTGACGCCCTTTGTCATCCTCGGGCTGGGGATGATCGTGTCGGTGCTGCTGGCCTGCTTTGGGTATCTGGACATCCGGATCGCTGACAGGCAGGGGACGGCCCGCGCCTCGCTGGGACCCTTCGGCCGGACGCGACGCTTCGACCCGACCGACGTCCACAATGTTGGCATCCAGACGGTCCAAAGACGCAATGGGCCCCGTCCTTTTTCGTTTGGCGTATTACTGGATGGCAGGAAACGCGATTTTTACGTCGGTTCGACGCTGCCGCCCGAGCGGATGAAGTGGCTGGAAGCGGTCCTTCGACACCTGCTCGTTTACGACCGGCAGCAATTTGCGAGCCGATGATGGTCGATGACCTTTCGGGACGGAAATTCCCTCCAGCCGTGCTGGGGGTTGGGGTATCATAGGAGTGCTGTGTGGCGGCCCGGGTGTAGGGGCGGCCGCAAGCCCTCGCCGGACCATCTGGGGATCGTCATGAGATGGGTTGCTCTGCTGTGTGTGATGTTGTGTGCGGGCGCGGTGGCTCCAGTCTCGACCGTTCAGCCCGAGGCGACTGACACCCGCCAGACCCTGTCACGCGAGGATTATGAACGGGCGCGCGGCCTGGTCGAGAAGATTCGCTTTTCCCATCCCACCTCCGAATCGGCCGTCGCGGCGGTCGAGGAACTTTTGAGCCTGGGCGAGTACGGCCCCAGTCAGGTGGCGATGCTGTCCGGCCGCGATGCCCGTTCCCGTTACGACCGGTATCTCAAGGATTTTGAGAAGGCGGCCGGTCGGCTCATTCGCGCTCAGGTGCCGCGCGACGTTGAGCAGCAGGTGATCGCCAAGCGCGAGGAGATTCGGGCGGTCTCGACCGCGGAAAACCTCACAAAGGAATTGATCACCAGCAAGGCGGACCCCGCACTGCAGGCGCTGCAGGGTTGGCTGACCGTCAGCCGTGAGGCGGTGCTGGCGGCTGATGAGAAGCTGGCCATGGACCGTCAGACAGTGCTCGCGCAGGTGAACAACTGGAAGCGGGCGATGGAACGGCTGAGTCCCGAGCAGCAGAAGCGGATGCCCGTCGTCGAGGATGCGGACCGGTTCGAGGAGGCGCTGCGTGAGAAGGAGGAGCTGATGGCGATGATGGCGACGCCGATGTCCTCGGCCGACCGCCGCGTCATGCTTGCCAACTTCAAGATCGCTGAATCGATGGACGCCGAGGAAGTGGTGGGCATCCACAAGCTCAATTTCATGCGCATCTGGATCGGGCTGCCGGCGCTGGCGATCGATCCGAAGCTGTGCGATGCCGCCCGCGACCACTCCAAAGACATGAAGGAGAACAACTTCTTCGCTCATGAATCGCCCATTCCGGGCAAGACCACACCCTGGGACCGTGCCCGTAACTTCGGCACGACGGCCAGTGGGGAGAACATTTTCGCGGGGTCGCCCAGCGGCGAGGCAGCAATCCGCGCCTGGTGGCACAGCCCGGGCCACCACAAGAACATGATGGGCAACCACCGCCGGGTGGGCCTGGGCCGTCATGACAGGCACTGGACGCAATTGTTTGGGGGGTGAGCCGGGGCTCACGGTGTTCGGCACGTCAATCTGGGCGGTTTGCAGGCGGAATTCACCTCTTGCGCCCTGACCCGCCGATAACTTTTTCATGCTGCGCTCGTCCCACATCCTGCAAATCTGCGTCGTCGCGCTGCTGGCACTGGCGGTGGTGATGGTGCACTCGGCCGGGATGACGGTGGGGGGCCAGGCTGTGGCGGAGATGAGCGCGCCGGAGCAGTCTGCCATCGTGCGGATGCTGACCAGCCGAACGATGATCTACGCCGTCATCGCGGTGGTGGTGATGTTCCTGGCGTCGCGGCTGAACATCCGTCAGGCGATGCACAGTCGGGGCTGGGCCAACCCGCTGGCGTACATTCTGGTCTTCTCGCTGGTGCTGATGGCACTGACGTTTGTGCCGGGTATGGGCCGATCGGTGAACGGCGCCAGTCGCTGGCTGTATCTGGGGCCCAAAAGCTGGGGACTGTCGTTCCAGCCCAGCGAGGTGGTCAAGTGGGTGCTGATCGTTGTGATCGCCTGGTGGTGTGCCCGGCGACAGGCAGCGATGGCGAGCTTTTTCCACGGGCTGCTGCCTGCGCTGCTGCTGATCGGGTTGGCGTGCGGGTTGATCGTAATCGAGGATTTGGGCACGGCTGCGCTGATCGCGCTGGTGATGGCATGTCTGCTGGTAGCGGGTGGGGCACGGTTGTGGCAGTTGGCGTTGATGGTGCCGCCCGCCGCAGCCGGCATCGCCGCCGCCATCTGGCACAGTCCTTACCGGCTGCAACGGCTGCTGACCTTCCTCAACCCGTGGGAAGACCCGCGTGGGACGGGCTACCACTCGATTCAGTCGCTGCTCGCCTTCGCGCAGGGCGGCCTCACCGGACGCGGTATCGGCAATGGCGTGCAGAAGTTCGGCTACCTGCCCGAGGACACCACCGACTTCATCTTCGCCATCATCTGTGAAGAGCTGGGCCTGGCCGGGGCAGCGATGGTCATCGGCCTCTACCTGGCGATCCTCTGGGTCGGACTGGGTATTGTCCGTGACTGCCGCGACACCTTTGGTCGGCTGGTCGGACTGGGCGTGCTGCTGACCATCGGCTTCCAGGCGCTGATCAACATCGCCGTCGTTACCGTGGTGGTGCCCACCAAGGGCATCGCACTGCCGCTCATTTCCTCCGGCGGCACGGGCTGGATTCTCAGTGCGTTCGCGGTCGGGCTGGTGGCGGCGCTGGATGAGGCCAACCGATTCGAGGCCGAGGAACCGCTGTCCCAGGCGCTGCCCGCGGTCGCGTGACGGGCCGGGGGTGTCAAGTCGTCGCCGGACGCTTAGACTATCGGCCCTATGACCGAACCATCGCAAACGCAGAACGAAGCCCCCAGCGCGGAAGAAAACAAGACGCTGCAGGGCACGATCCCCTCGCTGGCGACGCCGGAGGAACGCGAGGCCGCCCTCAATCAGGCGTTCGACTATCGCGGCGATGTGACACTCACGCTGACGGACGGCCGGGAAATCGTCGGCTACGTCTTCGACCGGCGCGGCACCGGTGCCGAGGCCTGCGTCCGCATCATTCCCACCGACAGCGATGAGCGGGTGACGGTGCGCTACAACGAAATCGTGCGGCTGGTCTTTTCCGGCCGGGATACCGCTGCGGGCAAGAGCTGGGAGACGTGGGTGAAGAAGTACAAGGAAAAGAAGGCCAAAGGCGAGGCTGCCAGCCTGCATCCCGAATCGCTGGACGATTAAGACGTATCATCCCACACGGGGCCGTACTCAGACGTCCCCATTCCAACCACCGACCATGCCAGACGTTCCCGATTTGCGACAGTTCACCCAGCTCGCCCGGAAAGCCCGGCTCATTCCGATGTTTCGTCGGCTGATGAGCGATCAATTGACGCCCGTGCTGGCGTACCGCCGGCTGGTGCAGCCCGATGACCGCATGGCGCCGAGCTTCCTGCTGGAGTCGGTGGTTGGCGGAGCGCGTGTGGGGCGATATTCGTTCCTGGGCGCCCAGCCGATGGCGCAGATCATCGCGCGCGGGTATGACGTGGAATACATCGACAGCCTGCGGCCCGAGCGGTCGCGCAGGTTCCGCAGCGATGACCCGTTGCGCGAGATGGACCGGGTAACGGCCGGCTGGACCCTGGCACGTGTACCGGGGTTGCCCGATTTCACGGGGGGGTGGGTCGGATTCGCCGGTTACGACACGGTGCGCTATCTGGAGGGCGACAAGCTGCCCTCGCCGCCGCCGGATGATCGCGGTCTGCCCGACATGCACATGCAGCTCTACCGCGATGTGGTGGCGTTCGACCACGTGCAAAAGTGCCTGCTGGCGATCACCCACGTGCTGGTGGACGAGCACCCGTCGATCGAGGCAGCCTACGCGGCGGGACAGAAGGCGCTGGATGAACTGGTGGACCGGATCGAGACACCGGTGTCCACGCTGCCGGCGGGGGTGGTCGATCTGGACAGTCCGCCGCCGGCGCTGCCTCTGGGGAACATGCCGGCGGGGCGATACCAGCAGGCGGTCGAGCAGTGCAAGCGGTACATCGCTGCGGGCGACATCTTCCAGGTGGTGCTCTCGCAGCGCTTTGAGCGCACGACGAAGGCGGACCCCTTTGACATCTACCGCGCCCTGCGCGTGGTGAATCCCTCGCCCTACATGTTCTATCTGCAGATCGAGGGTGGGATGCTGGTCGGTTCCAGCCCGGAGATTCTCTGCCGCGTGCAGGATCGCATCGTGACCAATCGGCCGCTGGCGGGCACCCGGCCGCGCGGCGCGACCGAGCAGGAAGATCTGGCACTGGAGGCGGAACTGCTGGCTGACCCCAAGGAGCGGGCGGAGCACATCATGCTCGTGGACCTTGGGCGCAACGACGTCGGCCGCGTCGCAGAGCCGGGCACGGTCGAGCTTCCCGAGGTGCTGACGGTGGAGCGTTACAGCCACGTGATGCACATCAGTTCGACGGTGACGGGTCGACTGCGTGACGACTGCACCTGCTGGGATGCTCTGCGCTACGCGCTGCCGGTGGGCACGGTGAGCGGCGCGCCGAAGGTGCGGGCGATGCAGATCATTGATGAACTGGAGCCGACGAAGCGTGGCCCGTATGCCGGCGCGGTGGGTTACGCCGACTTCGCGGGCAACATGGATATGGCGATCGCCCTGCGCACGATGGTGGTGATCCCCGGTGAGCAGGGCGGGCAACCCACCTGGCGCGTCCACATTCAGGCGGGTGCGGGTATCGTCGCTGATTCCATTCCCGAGAACGAGCATCAGGAGACGGTGAACAAGGCCAAGGCGCTCGCCAAGGCGATCGAGCTGGCGGAGCGTGCCTTCGTCACCGGTTCGGAGGGTTGAGCGTTCGCGATGTCCGATCCGTTGTCCGGCGTTGTCCTTTCGAGTGATGTGGCAGCCACGCTCCCGCGGATGCGATTCGCGTCAACCAAGTTCGATGGCAGCCTGCACTACCGCTTTCCCGTCAGCGTGGTCGAGCGGCGTGACACCATGCTGGCGATCTGGATTCACGCGGGGGAACAGCTCGAAAGCTATCGCGGCGTGCGGCGAGCCACGTCGCATTACCTGGGCCTCTACTGGACCGACCGCCACTACAACGTCGAGGCGCTGTTCCACCCGGACTGGCGGCCGAAGCGCTACTACGTCAACATCGCCAGCCCGGCCGACTGGTCCGATGGCACGCTGCGGCTGATCGATCTGGATCTGGACCTCATCATGCCCGCCGAGGCCGGTGAACCGATGGTCGACGATGAGGATGAGTTTGAGGCCCATCAGGTGCGGTGGGGCTATCCGCCCGAACTGGTCGCACGCTGTCGCCAGACGTGTGAAGCCGTGGCCGACGAGATGCGCCGTCGCACCGGCCTATTCGACGGCCGCCTCTTCCAGTGGCGCCCCGGCCAACCCCTGCCGGATCTGGATTGATCGACAGAGGTTAATTTTTTACATCTATCAGCGTTCATCAGCGGTTCAATCGTTTCACTACGGTTGAACCGCGTTTCTGACCGATAAGTAGACCATGCCGACAGAACTGAGCACCATTTTGCGTTTGCGTGTCCCGGTGGTGGTGCAGATCGGGCATTGCGAGATGCCCATGGAGAAGGTGTTGTCCCTGGGGCCGGGTGCGATCATCGAACTGGAGAAACCGGCCGAGGACGACCTGGACCTGATGGTGAATAACAAGCTCATCGGTCACGGTCGGGCGGTCAAGGTCGGGGAAAACTTCGGCATCCGCATTACCAGCATCGGCACCGCTGCGGAACGCGTGCAGGCGATGGGAGAATGAGAACCGCGAATGAACGCGAATTAAAGAAGGCAGGTGGCAACCCTTCGTGTCTCTTCCCCTTTGTCCCTCAGTCTCTTATCCCTCTTTCTCCCTCACATACACCTCCATCCCCTGCACACTCGTTACGCGTACTGTGCGGCCTCGGGGGATGAGGCCGGTGTCGCTGATGCATTCCACGCGATGACCGTCGATCAAACAGGTGCCCACCGGACGCAGATCGGTCAGGGCCTGACCTGTCTGGCCCACCTTCACGGGTGACTGGGCCACAGTGGGGGCGGGTGGCTCGCTCTTGAGACGCATCTTGCGCCCGACGAACGTGCGTGGTGCGAGATAGAGCATCGTCCCAACCGCCACGGGGATGAGCAGCATGACGACGACCGTCGCAATGATGCCGGTCGTGCTGTCGTAACGCCAGATGATCACGAGCGCTGCGACGGTTGCCGCCGCCGAGATGAGCGTGAGCAGGCCGGCTGAAGGCACCATCAGCTCGGCAAGCAGGGCGGCAATCGCCAGCAGGAAGAGCAACATCGCCCACAACAGCGGATTGTCCATGCCTTTATCTTATCCTTGATGCCAGGCAGAGGGGGGCGATATGGGGGACAGATCAGGCTGGTTGAGCCTGCGCATCCGTAGTAGCATGGGAGTCGTCCAGTGATGTTACTGGGTGGAAGGAGTGCCGCATGACGATGAATCGCCGCCATTTTGTCGCCGCCACCGCTGCCACTGCTTTGGGGGCATCGGGCGTCCAGGTCGCCCGCGGTGTTCAGAATCAATCGAGCGCGACGCAGGCCGGCGGGGCGCGTCTGACCAACCCGATCGCCGTGTCGACCTACTCCTTCTGGCAGTTCCGCCGCGACTCGGGCATTACGACCGAGCAGTGCATCGACCTGGCGGCCGAGATGGGCTTCGATGCCGTCGAACTGCTGCTCGTACAGATGGAAGGGGAGAAGCAGCCCTACAACATCCGCAACATCAAGCGGCGGGCGTTCGTCAACGGCCTGGCGCTGTGCGGCATGTCGACCCATCAGGGCTTCGTCAGCCCCAAACCGGAAATCCGTCAACAGAACATCGAGAAGACGATCAGCCAGATTGAACTGGCGTACGAATTCGGCATCCCCACGATCCGCGTGAACACCGGCCGATGGGGCACCAGCAAGGACTTCAATACGCTGATGGCCAACCGAGGCGTCGAACCGCCGCTGGAAGGCTACACCGATGAAGATGCCTTCCCCTGGGTGATCGAAGCGTTCGAGAAGTGTCTGCCCACGGCGGAGAAGTGTGGCGTGGTGCTGGGGCTGGAAAACCACTGGGGGCTGGGCCTGACCCCGCAGGGCGTGCTGCGCATTGTCGATGCGATCGATTCGCCCTGGCTTCGCGTCACCATGGACACGGGCAACTTCCTGGAGGATCCCTACGATCGGCTGGAAATGCTCGCGCCCAAGACGGTGTTCGTGCAGGCCAAGACCTACTTCGGCGGGGGCGTCTGGTACACGCTCGACCTGGACTACGACCGCATCGCGAAGATGCTCGTACGCCACCATTATCGCGGATACGTCTCGCTGGAGTTTGAAGGGAAGGAAGATTATCGCACGGCGGTGCCCAAAAGTCTGGCCCTGCTGCGTAACGCGTTCCGGAACGCCCGCGCCTGATCCACGCGGCTGCAATGACCGGGGTCATTACTGATTTCATTCTGAAAGCGAGCATTGTCATGAATCGCCTCATCACACTCTGCCTCACGCTGCTGCTTCTGCCCGCCACGCTTCAGGCTGCGGACAGCTACGCCATCGTCGTCTCGCGTGCCACGCACGATGACGCTTCATGGAAGCGCGTGGTCGATGCGCTGAAGCAGAAGCATGACGGGGCACAGGTCATCATCTACGAGAGCCACGTCAACGATGCTCTGACTGCCCTGCGTGAGCAGTTCCCGCGTTACACCTGCTTCGTCGCCACCCCGGACGAGGCGGGCAGGCAGTTCGTCGCGGATGTGCATCGCCTGACCCGTAAACTCGATGATGATCCCTATACCGACACCTACTGGGCGATCCTGACAGGTTTCGATGCGGACAACGCCTTGTCCATCGCGCAGCACACCGAGCCGCTGACCGTGCGCCGTGTTGCTTCGGGCACCGAGTTCGCCACCGACATGGTCGAGGAGGGCGTCTGGTACTGCGAGCTGGTGAAAAACCGCATGGTGAAGAAGGAAGCGGACGGCCGGGTCATGCAGCTGCATGGGCCGGACGATACCACCGCCGCACTGGTCAGCACACTCAACGACTACCACGCGGACCTTTTCATCACCTCCGGCCATGCCACGGAGCGTGACTGGCAGATCGGCTACCGCTATCGCAACGGCACGTTCCGTTCAGCCAGGGGCGAACTGTTCGGGCTGGACACCGCTAACGTCCGCTATCCCATCAAAAGCGACAACCCCAAGGTCTACCTGCCCATCGGCAACTGTCTGATGGGGCACATCGACAGCCTCGATGCGATGGCGCTGGCATGGATGCAGAGCGCGGGCGTCAAGCAGATGATCGGCTACACGGTGCCGACGTGGTTCGGCTATCAGGGCTGGGGCTGCCTGGATTACTTCGTCGAGCAGCCAGGCCGATACACCTTCGTCGAGGCCTTCTTCGCCAACCATCACGCGCTGATTCACCGGCTGGAGACGTATGCTCCGAACGTGACCAGCGTGGATGTGGCGGTGGGACGCATGCTGCCCGCCGGGGAAATCCGGCTCACCGATGCCGCACAGCGCGACAGGGTGCAGGCACGCGAGGTCATCGGCCTGCACTTTGACCGTGACGTCGTCGCCATCTACGGCGACCCGGCGTGGGTCGCCCGCATGGCGGATCGGCCCAAAGCCTACGAGCAGACGCTCACCGTCGAGGGTGATCGTTACACACTCACCATTACTCCCAATCGTGGGGCGGATTCCTTCAAGCCCATCAACACCAACGGCGCCCAGCGTGGCTGGCGGCCGATCGTCCAGCTGCTGGACCACCGCATCACCGATATCGAACTGCTTGAAGGTGCGGACCTCAACCCGCACATCGCGGATGACTTCATCCTGATCCCGAACCCGCGCGAATGCGATCCGTCGCGGGAATACAAGGTGGTCTTCCGCGCGAAGAAGATGTGAGTGAGGTGTACAAAGGGACGTTCGTACGTCATCTCTGCGTGCTCGAACGTCGCCTGCGTCTTCGCGATCCTCACCCGCTTTCGGGCAAAAACGTGGGCATGTTCACCCCGCGCATCGGGGGACACTCGCCGCGCACCTGCGTGAAGTGCAGCTCGCAGTTGCGTGCTCCCAGTGCGTACATCATCGCGACCAGTTCACGCTGATCGACGGGTACGAGAAACACGGGCGAGCGCCCTCGCTGGTGATCCAGCTCGCGCAGTAGTAGCGCTGCCGCTGCGATGGGCGTCCTTGCCACGCCCGGCCCGACCATGTTGCACGCCGGATGCGCCGATGAAGCGCAGAATCCCTGCAATTGCCCGGCCGCGTCCTCGCACACCGACACGTGCCAGAACCCCGGCTCGTTCGCGATGAAGTAGCGGTAGTCCTTTTCCCGGCGAATGCCCATCAGCTCGCGTTCCAGGTCCGCCATTGCGGGGGCATCGTCGGGCGTCGCGTTGCGCAGTATTAGTTTCGCAGCGGCGATTGCCTGCTTCAGGGCCGCAGGTACGTGCAGCCCCTCGGCCGGGACGCTGATGGTCATGTCCTGATAGGCGCATCGCGGGGTGAACCCGGCCCGCGTGTAGAGCGAGAAGGAGTCCAGGTTTATCGCGCTGGATACCAGCCGCAGCGGCAGCCTGCGCGACTCAGCCAGTGCGATGATCTCGCTGAGCAGTTTTCGCGCCACGCCCTTGCCGAAGTGGTCGCCGTGTACGTTCATGATGCCCAGCGACATGTGCGTTTCGCGCGGGTGGTAGAAGCACGAGCCGATGATCTGACCATCCTCCTCGACGACCAGCGCGCAATCGGGGTCGAGCGCCTGATAGACATCGAAGAAGACGGCTGCATCCAGCGGATCACCGCGGAAGATGGCCGGCCGCCCGTTTGAAACATACCAGTGATTCGTCGAGGCGTGGATGAGTTTCGCTACCGCCTCGCGATCCGCCGCCGTGACGCTGCGAACCTGCATCAGAACTTACTCCAGAGCCGCATCGAGCGTGATTTCCGCGCCCTTGTAGAGTTTGGAAACGGGGCAGTTCTCCTTGGCGGACTGCGCCTGTTCCTGAAACGTGGCTTCGTCGAGGTTGGGCACCCTGGCACGAGTGGTCAGGTCGATGCGGGGGATGGCGAACCCCTCGCCCACCTTTTCCAGATGCACCCTGGCGGTGGTGCGAATGTACTCGGGGGTGTAGCCGGCCCGGCCCAGCGCTGCCGCCAGTGCCATCGAGAAGCAGCCGGCATGGGCCGCCCCGACCAGCTCCTCGGGATTGGTCCCGGGTACATCCCCGAACCGCTTGCCGAAAGAGTAGGGCACCTCCATCTCGCCACTGGCGCACCGGATCGTTCCGCTGCCCTCCTTCAGCGACCCCTTCCACTCCGCACTGGCAGACCGCGTGGGCATATCGCGCTCCTTTCCAAATGTGTTCCCGGCCAGTATAGATGAACCCCCCGGAACACCAAGCGTTAACGCCCGAAGACCAGAAAATGTCAGCACGCCAGAGAAGGAACTGAAGGGCCTAAATTGGTAATTGGCAATTATTTGTTGGTTATTGCCTGCTGGGGGGGGGCACTTTATGGCTCGCTTCGCCGCCTGCGGTGCCCTTGCGCCCGCTTTTGCCGAAGTGTCCTTATCTCGCTAAAATGATCGGTTTACCTGCCCGGCCCGCGTTGCGGGTCCGGTGTTCTGGTGACTGGTGGAGCGGTTCCATCGGCAGAACCACCGGGCAGGGAAGGAGTGAGTGGTTCCATGGCGAACACCAAAGTCAACCTCTACGAGGGCCTGTTCCTGCTCAACCCCGCCACGACGTCCAGCGACTTCCCGGCGGCGGTCGAGCATGTGCGCGAGATGTTCCGACGCGCCGGAGCGGAGCTGCTGGTCCTGCGCAAATGGGATGAACGCCGGCTCGCCTATGAAATCGAGGGCCAGAAGCGCGGCGTGTACCTGCTGGCCTATTTCCGGGCGCCCGGGTCGGCCATCAGCCACATCGAACGCGACGTGAACCTGTCGGAAAAGGTCATGCGCGTGATGATGATCAAGGCGGACCACATCGGCGATGTGGAGCTGGAGCTGGCCGCCCGTGACGCGGATCTGTCGCTGGAAGCCAAGCTGCGTGGTCCGGCGCCGGCGCGCGAGCAGAGTGAACCTGAACCCGCCGATGTCGAGACTGAAGAGGCGGAGACGGTTGCCAGCGAGGACTGAACCCGTCGATTCGACGATGGGGCAGCCGGGTGAGCGTGGTCAGCGCCCGCCGTCCCGGGAACGTTTGGAAGGTCGAACGACATGCCCAACCTCAACCGCGTGTTCCTGATGGGCAACCTGACGCGCGACCCCGAGTTGCGCTACACGCCCAACAACACGGCCATCGTCAGGCTGGGCCTGGCGGTCAATCGCCGCTGGCGCAACCAGCATGGCGAGGATCAGGAGGAGACCACGTTCGTCGACTGCGAAGCCTGGGGCCGCACCGCCGAGGTGCTCAACCAGTACCTGCGCAAGGGACGACCGGTCTTCATCGAGGGACGGCTGCGACTGGACCAATGGCAGGATAAGGAAGGCAACAACCGCTCGAAGCTGGTGGTCGTGGTCGAAGGCTTCCAGTTCATCGATGCACGCGGAGCGGGTGATGGTGAAGGCCCGGGTGGTCCGATGCCTCAGCAGCGTCGACCGGCGCCCAACCGTACCTCCGCTCCTCCGCCACCGACATACAACCCCGACCCGCATCAGGCTGTCGAGGAAGGTGATATTCCCTTCTGAGGCGAGTGGCTGAACCGCAATCGCACCGGCGCCCTGGGTCGCCAAACCACGAGACACGAACCATGAAGACGATCGAACTGCTCTTGACCGAGAACGTGGACAACCTTGGCATCGTGGGCGATGTCGTGAAGGTGCGTCCGGGTTATGCCCGCAACTACCTGCTGCCTCAGGCCAAGGCGACGCGGCCGACGCCCGGCGCGATCGCCCGTCTGGCGGAACGCCGCAAGCAGGTCGAGGAGGAGCTGCGCCAGCAGCGCCTGCGGCAGGAGGAACTCATCAAGAAGCTCGAGGGCTTCGAGCTGACCATGGAGCGCGCGGCTAACGAGCAGGGTGTGCTGTTCGGCGGCGTGTCGCAGCATGACATCGCTGAAGCGCTGCGGGCCGAGGGCTTTGCCATCGAGGACCGCCACGTGCGCATCGGTGAGCAGATCAAGCGTCTGGACAGCTACGAGATTCCGATCCAGATTGCCAAGGACCTGCACACCGAGATCAAGCTGTGGGTGGTGCGCGACCAGCCGCTGGAAACGGAAGCGGATGAAGGCGAGCAGGCGGCTGCGGGCGAAGGCGCCGAAGCCGCGACCGAAGCCTGAGCGCATCGGTACATCGAAATATCGTGATCCTTCGCCGGAGCAGTCTCGACGTGGCGCAGCGCGCCGCGGTGAGACTGCTCCGGTTGTTTTTTTGAACGTGACAAGCCGTGTCACATCATCACAGGTAGCGGTGTTTCATCATCGTTCAGCGCGCAGCGAGGAGGCGGTAGAGAGGCGTGTCGGGCAGGTCGTCGCGGATCGCGCTGTCCGTGTTGCCCAGCAGGGCGGCGGCGGCAAGGTAGCCGCTGCGCACCGCACCTTCCATTGTCGCGGGCCAGCCGGTAGCGCACCAGTCACCGGCAAGATAGAGGTTGTCGATCGTGCCGGTCGCTGCGGGACGGAAGCGATCCGCACCCGGTCGTACGGCGAAGGTGGCACGCTTCTCCTTGACGACGCGCGTGTGCAGCAGTTTCGCGGCTGCCGCTGCGGGCAGGGCCTTTTTCACTTCGGCGGCGACCAGGTCGCTGATGCGCTCGGCCGGCTGATCGACCAGGTCATGAGCTGCGCTGATGACGCCGTGCAGGTGCTGCACGTTGTGGTGGATCGTCGCCGCGTCGGGCAGGCCGTAGTGCTCCGGCGACGCCATGCCCTTGTTGAAGAGCCACTGCAGCGGGCTTTGCATGAAGATGAGGTGCGGCAGCTCCATGACGGGCTGATCGAACCACAGGTGGATGCCGAGGATCGGGCTGACGGTCAGGTCGTCCAGGTGATGCAGCCGTTCGTCGACCGCCACCATGTCGGCAGTCGCCAGTTTGGCGAGGCGATCGAACGGCACGGCACTGATGAAGGCGTCCGCCCTGAGCGTGTCGCCACTGGACAGCCTCAGCCCCGTGACGCGGCGGGCATGAAACTCGAACCCCGCCGCGCCGGTGCCCAGCATCAGCCGCCCGCCGGCTTGCTCGATCACCCGTTCCGCCTGTGCGTACAACGCCACCAGCGGCACGCGCGACAACCCCATCACATACGCCTGCTCATTGGCGAGAAAGCCATCCTGAAACACCTGCAGCGCATAGCGCGCGGATGATCGCTCAGGCAGTTCATTCAGCGCGCTGATGCTGATGACGCCCCAGAATTTCTCGATCACACTGTCGGACTGATGATGCTGGCGCAGCCAGTCGCGGAAGCTGATGTCGTCGGCTGCCTCCCGGCCCTGTCGCCCGGCGCGCATCACGGCGAGCATTCCCCGCGCGATCATCAGTTTCTCCGCCAGGCTCAGTGTGGCGAAGCCCATCAGCGGCCGTGTCATGTGCAGCGGGGCTGCCAGGTCGGTCGCTTCCAGCTCGTCAATGACCCACGGCACATCCTCATCATGCGAACCGTGGCCGTTGGATGAATCGGTTGCACGATGTCGACCCGCCGGCGGCCCGATGAAGTAGAGCCGACGATGCCATTCGATCGCATCGGCGACCCCCAGCTTTTCGTAGAGATCGATCAGGTTGGTGCAGCAGCCCAGCAGCACGTGCTGACAGTTATCCAGCACATGCCCGGTGGTCGGGTCAACGAAGCTGGTGGCGCGTCCGCCCAGGCGTTTGCGTGTTTCGATGAGCGTGACCGCCACGCCGGCCTGCGCCAGCCGCACCGCCGCGGCGATGCCCGCCAGTCCGCCGCCGATCACGATCACCTGTCTGGTCGCGTTCAACTCGAGGGTCCAAAGATTCGCAGGGTTGATGCTCAGTCGGTCACGCCCATGGTGGCGCGCATCCCGATGTATAGTTTCTGCAGGCGGCTGAGCCGGATGCGGCGTCGTAGCACCTGGCGAGGCTCTGCGGCGATCTTCTCCAGCAGCCGCTGATAGATCCGCATCATCGCCCAGCTCGTGGCGCGACAGCTTGCGTCCAGATGTTCCTCCAGCGCCTGCGATTGCTCGTAGTAGCGGCGGGCGCGTTCGATCTGGAACTGCATCAGCCGGTCGAAGGCCGGGCCGGTGCGTCGTCGGGCCAGGTCCTCGGGGCTGACGTGAAACGTCGCCAGGTCCTCGGCGGGCAGGTAGATGCGGCCGCGCGAGGCGTCCTCGGCGATGTCGCGCAGGATGTTGGTCAGTTGCAATGCGATACCGCGGTGCTCGGCCATCTTCCGCGTCGCTTCACCGCCGCGATAGCCCCAGACGGTGATGCACACCAGTCCGACCACCGAAGCCACCTTGTAGCAGTAGTCGTACAGCTCTTCGAAGGTTTCGTAGCGGTCCTTGCGCTGGTCCAGCAGCTGGCCGGCGATCATGTCGTCCAGATACGCCAGCGGGATATTGAAGTGGCGGATGGTCTGTCGCACAGCTGGCCACATCGGGTCGTCATCGGGAACGGGACCGGTCGATTCGACCACGGCGTGGGTCTGGCGACGGAAGGCCTCGATGCGGTCGGTCTTTTCCTCCAGTGTGCCCGTGCCATCCGCCAGGTCGTCCGCCTTGCGCATCCAGGCGTAGATCGCATACATTGCCGACCGCTTGGGTTCGGGCGTCAACTTCATGCCGTAGTAGAAGTTGTGCGCCTGCGAGCGGCTGATGCGCTGGCAGTGCAGGAACGAGGCGTTCAGGACGGGGTCATCGTGAGGCGATGCGGTGAACGTCCGTACGGTGCTGGTGCTCGTACTCATGCCCAGCCTCCGGTGAGTTTGCCCGCGACCGCGCGGAGGAAGAGCACGAGTTTGGCACCCTTGCTCAGGCTCGGTCGCGTCATCAACGTGTTGTAGTTCAACCGCTCGATCATACGCAGGATCGCCTCGCCGCCGAGCGTGAACAGCTTGATATCCAGTCGTACATCGCGCGCCACCATGGGCCACAGTGCCCGGCCTTCCTTAAACAGGGGCCAGGTCCGGTCGACCAGTTCGCGGATGGTGGCCCGGTAGGCAGGCAGCAGGGCGTTCATGCCCGCCGAGGGCGTCTGTCGATCCGGGCCGCAGGCGCTGCAGCGCGGGCCGGCCTCCTCGTCGATCCGCACCGCCTTGACCATCAGGCTGATGTCCAGTCCGTGGCGGCTGGCGACGTCGGCGGGTACGTAAACCCGGTCGCGCTCAAGAATGTCTCGGCGAACATCCTGCCAGAAGTTCGCCAGTTGCAGGGCGGTGCAGGTGGCATCGCTCAGCCGCTGACGCTCCTCATCGCGATAGCCGCACAAATAGAGCACCAGCCGACCCACCGGGTTGGCGCTGCGCGTGCAGTAGTCCAGCACCTGCTCGAAGGTGTCATAACGGCGGACGGTCTGGTCCTGGATGAACGCATCCACCAGATCGTCAAAGGGCTTACGTGGAATGTCGTGTTCAGCGATGGTGCGCGACAGGGCGACGAACACCGGGTGACGCGGCTCGCCGGCGTAGCAGGCGTCGATCTCCCGGCGCCACCACGCCAGTAGCTCCAGCGATCGCTGCGGGTCGCCCGTTTCGTCGCCCAGATCGTCCGCCCAGCGGCAGAAGGCGTAGACGTTGCGGAAGTCCTCGCGCAGCCGGGCGGGCAGCAGCCAACTGACGACGGTGAAGTTTTCGTAGTGCGATTCCGCCAGTTCACGGGTGTAGCGGGCGGCCTGATCGTAGGTAAGGCGTTCGCACCGCTGGGGACCGTAAGTATCGAGTTGTTGGAGGATCGCAGACGCCATTGGAGCATTTCATTCTAGCGGACCCCGCCCTTCGCTGCGCTCAGAGAACGGGCATAACCCTGGCCTGCTGTTTGTGTCGTTTGTGCCGGTTGTGCGGTCAATTGGGGTGGGGATCGGGTCGATAAAGCGTGGTGGGCGCAGCGGCGCGGTTGCCGCGACGGCGCCGTATCGGACGCAGGACGCTTGCCATGCTCATCGGACTGGACGCTCGCACGATCTACAGCCCATCCCGCCGGGGCACGGGCAAAAACCTGATCGACCTGTACAGCACGCTGGCGACCGTTCGGCCGGACTGGCGCATCATTGCCTACCACCGAGGGGGCGGGGCTGCACAGGAGCCGCTGCTGCCGGCGGATACGGTCACGCCCCGGGCGGTGGAGATGATCGGCGACCGCTTCGATGCCTGGCAGCAGTTCCGTCTGCCCATGGCTGCGTGGCGCGACGGCGTGGATATCCTGCACTGCCCGGCCAACACCTGCCCCAACTGGATGACCACGCTCACCATCGTGACCATTCACGACCTGATCCCGCTGGACATGCCCCAGCAGCATCCCACGGACTTCGTCCACCGCTTCACCCAGTCAGTACGGACGGCGACGCGGCGGGCGGCCTGGATCATCTGCCCCAGTGCCTACACGCGCGATCGTCTCGTCAGCGAATTCGACGCCGACCCCAGCCGTATCACCGTGAACCCCTGGGCAGCCGACCGCTCGGTTCGGCTGATTGATGAGGAGACCTGCCGGTGGGTGCGACACCGCTACAACCTCGACAAGCGCGTCATCCTGCACTTCGGGGCCAACTCCCGTGCCGGGCTGCGCAAGAACACGCGGCGGGTGATCGAGGCATGGTCGCTGCTCAAGCAGTCGCAGCGGGCGGGCTGGGAGCTGCTGATCGTGGGGCTGGACGAGGGGGCCATGCAGGAGTTTCGCCGCACGGTGCACCGGCTCAACGTTGCGACGAGTGTCCACCTGAATGGTTTTGCCGACGAGGCGGATGTGCCGGCCCTGCTGTCCATCGCCGAGATTCTGGCCTATCCCAGCCTGTCTGAAGGGTTCGGACTACCCATCCTCGACGCATGGCAGACGGATACAGCGGTGCTGGCGAGCAACGTGACGGCCATCCCGGAGATTGCCCTCGATGCCGCCCATCTGGTGGACCCGATGGACACCTGCGCGATCGCGAACGGGTTGCGACGGTTGATGAACGATCGCTGCTACCGTGAGGAACTGATCAACCGTGGCAGGCAGCAGCGTCAGCGGTACACGTGGGAGGCGACCGCGTATCGGTTCGCGTGGACGGTGGAACAGGCAGTCGCGCTGTCGCGGCGCAGCATCCGTCGGGCAGCCTGAACGAAGGGCGTGGCCTTGCCGGTCGAGAAGCTGGACATCCTGATGGTGTGCGAGCTGCCGATCTGGCCGCTCGATCAGGGCTACCGCGTACACGGCTGCAACATGGCGCGGGCGCTGGCGGCCCAGGGCGTGCGCGTCGGCATCGCCAGTATGACGCCGTGTACCGATGCGGATCTGCCCGGTGATGTGCGGCGGATGCAGATTGCCTGGCCCGAGGCGGATACGGACCAGCGGCGTGCGTTTATCGCGCGGTGGGGCGGGCCGATGCGATGGCTGCGCGAACGGATCGCTGCGCATCAGGGCATCGACCCGGACCGGTTAGCGGCTGTGCGCACGCTTGTGGAGCAACATCGTCCCGAGGTGGTCATCGGTCTGGGCCAGCACGCGCCGCTGATGTTGTGCGGGCTTGATTCGGATGTGATGCGCATCTGGTACGCCGCGGATGAACCGGTCTACTTTCACCTTTCGTGTCTGCGACGAATGACATGGGGCAGCGGTGCGATGCGCGAGTTGCGACACCGGGCGCGGTCGATCGCGCTTTACGCGCTCGTGGAACGGTTGTTCCTGCCGCAGCTTGATGGGGCGATTGGTGTCAGCCCGACTGATTCACGTCTGCTTGAACGCATCGGCGGAGCGCGTCGGACGGTGACGATCCGCAACGGGGTTGATCTTGATTACTTTGCACCGAGTGATGAGCCGGTCCAGCCGCATTCGCTCATCTTCTGGGGCCGTATGGATTTTGAGCCGAACGTGGATGCGGTGTGCTGGTTTGCCCGCAAGGTGTGGCCTCGATTGAAAGAGCGGCAGCCTGATGCGATGTGGCGCATCGTCGGCAAGCATCCTGCGGAGGCGGTGCGGCAACTTGCAGCCATCGATGGCATCGAAGTGACCGGCCCGGTTGATGATATCCGTCTGCTGGCGCGAAAAACGTCGGTCACCATTCTGCCCATGCGCTGCGGCGGTGGGATCAAGAACAAACTGCTCGAGGCGGCGGCGATGGGGCTTCCTATCGTCGCATCGTCGCGTGCGGTGCGCGGGCTGGGCCTTTCAGGTGGGCCCGCGCCAATGCGAATCTGCGATGCTGCCGGCGCATGGTGTGAAACGATTGAACGGCTGTGGCGCGATGCTGATGAAGCGGCGAATTTGCGGACTGCGGCACGTCAATGGGTGATGCGTCATCACACCTGGCGCCACGCTGCGCAACAGCTTCTGATGTTTGCGGACGTGCATCAAAATGATGCGATCAAAATTGCCGCGTATGACCAAACCCGCGCGGCGAAACTGCCGAAAAATCCAGCAGCCTGAGGCGGGGCGGACTGGGAGAATAGCCCCGAGCGAACCACCGGAGACAACTGAGAACACCACGCTGTTCCGCGTCCGGCGGGTGCTCCAGATGTTTCTGGTGGTTCAGCGGCTTGATACACCCCATCGGGA
This sequence comes from uncultured Phycisphaeraceae bacterium, assembly GCA_937988825.1. Lineage (GTDB taxonomy): Bacteria > Planctomycetota > Phycisphaerae > Phycisphaerales > Phycisphaeraceae > CALKHT01. The sequence continues at coordinate 47,932 of CALKHT010000030.1, read as the reverse complement.
GATTCATCCATCCATGGCCTGGACCAGCATGCATTTCGCCGTCGGCATGATGTGTGGCGGCGCCGCGGCGGGCGCGATCGCGATCGTTTGGCGGCGTGGCATGCGATGGTTGCCGCTGGCCATGACGCTGGGAGGCTTCTGGGCGCTGGTGCCCGATCTGCCGCGAATCTTCCGTGAGGACTTTCCCAGCCTGCCCTTCGCCGCCACGCTGGGCGACAGGCAACTGGAAGCCTGGCTGCACAGCATCGGTGACATCTTCTTCTTCCACCACGCGCTGGATGCCCAGCCCCACGAGTTTGCCCTGCACGGGCTGGCGATAATCATCTTGCTGTACAACGTCGCGCTGGTGGGGCTGATGCTGGATGGCCGACGCGGGCGTGATCTGCTGTCGCGCTGGCGGCGCAGTCGCATGGCCCGCGCCCGGGCCGCTGTCCGCACCCGGGCCATGACGCTGGTCGGCTGTGAGGAGGAGGCCGGCGAGCCGGTGGTCGCCCGGATTCGTTCCAGCCACCTGCAGCGAAGCGCCTGAAAAACCCTCGCCCCAAATCCTTTGACAGCATGTCCGAGGCGCTTACGATGAAACCTATGCGCAATCACCTCTGGCTCGTGCTGATAGGGCTGCTGCTCGCCGTCGCGGGGTGCGATGAGCGGGACCTGGCCACGCCGATCGACAACCCGCAGAACAATTTCGGCAACGGGACGATCAGGCGGATCGTCTGCCTTGCTCCGGCACTCACGCAGATGGTGGTCGATCTGGGGCTGGGCGATCAGATCGTGGGTGTCGCGATCAATGATGCGGCTGCTCCCGCCGGGGCGGTCACGCTGGGCACCTATCAGCAGATTGATTACGAGCGACTGCTTCAGCTCAGGCCCACGCATGTGCTCATGCTCACCGATAAGGATGGCGTGCCGGCCCGCCTGGAGGAACTGTCGCGCACGCACGGCTTTACACTGGCGGCCTTCGATTACCCCAATGGCATGTTCGACGTCTACAACCTGCTCGTCATCCGCACCATTACCAGCCAGACGCCCACCTATGACGGCGACCCGAGCGTTGCCAGCGTGCTGGGCGTGCAGGATGTTGGCGTCGATCTGCTGCAGAAGCTGCAGGATCGGCTGGACGCGGTGGCGAGCATCACCAGCAACGCGAAGCTGAAGAACGTGCTGCTGGTGATCGGCACCAACCCGCTGACGGCCAGCGGCCCGGGCACGGTGCACGATGAGGTGCTGACAAAGTTCGTCTATGCGAACAACGCCGCCCAGTTTGCCGCCAACACGGCTCCGGTGTACGACCGCGAGCGGCTGCTGGAGCTGAAGCCGGAGGTGATCCTGCTGCTGCTGCCCAACGCGGCTCCGCTGCAGGACATCGATCAGGACCCGCGACTGGCGGAGCTGCGCGGGCTGGACATCCCTGCGGTGCGCAATGGCCGCATCCACCTCATCAACCATCCGCTGGCGGCACTGCCCAGCACGTCGCTGCCGGAGGTCGTGGTCGAGATGGCCAAGGCGGTCCACCCGGACCTGGCCAGCCAGATCGATGCTGCCGCGGCGAAGAAGAAATAGACAACAGGGGTGGAGCACCTGTTTCACCAAGTGTGGCTATCCTGTAGTCCATGCAGCTTGCCCACACGCCTGAACGGTTGGCGATTCCCGCGGGTCGCACGGGGGCGATCATCGCGGCCCTTTTTGCTGCCATGTTCGGCGCGGCGGTGTTACGGCTGTGTCTGGGGGCAACGTTCGGCTTGCCCGATGCGACGCTGCTGACACTGCGCCTCTCCGATGTGATGGCGGCAGGCGCGGCGGGATTCATGCTCGCCGTCAGCGGTGTCGGATTGCAGGCCCTTCTACGGAATCCTCTGGCCGAGCCTTACATCCTCGGCCTGTCCAGTGGGGCGGCACTGGGCGTCATGGTGCAGGCGATCATTCGGCTGGAACTGGGGCTGGCGGCCGGGGCCAACCACCTCGGCGCGATCGGCGGGGCGATGGTGACCATGGCGGTGGTCTTTCTCGCCGGCCGACGTCGCGGGGTGATTGACCCGCTGGGACTGCTGCTCACCGGCGTCGTGCTCATGACCATCAACGGGGCGCTGGTCATGCTGCTCAACTACTGGGTCGGGCCGGGCGGCATCAAGGAAAACGTCAGCCAGTGGATGATGGGTTATCTCACGCAAAGCCTGTCGCTCACGCAGATCGGCTTCGTCGGTGCGACGGGGCTGGTGGGCCTGGGCATCCTGCTCGCGATCGCGCCTGCGATGGATGTGGCCAGCTTCTCCGATGCCGAGGCGATCAGCATGGGCGTGAACCTGCGACGGTTGCGGACAACGCTGTTCGTGGTGTCGAGCGTGCTGGCGGCTGGTGCGGTGGTGCTGGCGGGCCCGATCGCGTTCATCGGCCTGGTCAGCCCGCACATTGCGCGGCTGCTGCTGGGGCCCGGCCATGACACGCTGCTCATCGCCTCCGCTCTGATCGGTGCGACGCTGCTGATCCTGGCCAACTGCGCTTCGATCGCGGTGAACAACGCCTTTGAAACCGGCATCCTGCCCATCGGCGCTTTCGCCGCGCTCCTGGGCGGCCCCGTCTTTCTCTGGATGCTCCGCCCCCATCTCGGCCGCGGCGTTTCATAATTCACTATTCAGCTTCGCGCGTTCTACTCAGCCCCCTCGAGCGTGAACGTGTAGATCGACGGGTTGTATTCCGTGCGGGCCAGGCCCGTGTTGGTGAGCATGGCGGACTGGCCGGCTTCCAGAAGCATGGGCGGTGTGCCATCGTGGGGGATGACTTCGACCTTGCCTTCGATGGTGGCGATCTGGAAATTGCCGCCCTTGCTAGCGAAGACGCCCACCTGCGTGCCCCGGTCGACGATGCGGGCGGTCATGGTGGTGATGGTGAAGCCGGTCGCCTGGGGCGGAACGGTGGCAGCGAGCTTGCCGCGGTGCAGGTCGATGCTGTTGGGGCCGGTGAAGGTGAACTCCGCGGGGGCTTCCAGCACGATACGGGTGCCGGCAGCCAGTTCCAGCTCCGCCCGGCCGCGCACCAGCTTCATCGGCTCATCGTGAAAACCATCGCCCGGCCGGGGCTGCGGTTCCAGGGCACGCCACACGGCCTGATCGGTACGCACCAGCTTCGCCAGCGGTGTTCGTGGTGCGGCTTCCACCGGCTCGGGGGAGCGCCTCATCGCCCAGATCGTGCCGAGCACCAGTACCATTGCCGCCGCGAGCAGTGCGCCCACCAGTGGCCGTCTGGCTCCCGATACCCGTGTCGACCCGTCCATGGCGAATCCCCCATGAATGGCATGCCGCCCGTCAGTGGCCGCGCGTTCGCGACTCGATGTCCTCGATGTACGCCATCGTTCGGTCCAGCTCGCGTTTGAGGTGACGCACCCGCAATAGCGACTTGACGCGCGTGATCAGCTCCAGCTTGTTCACCGGCTTGGTGACGAAATCGTCGGTGCCCGATTCCACGCCGCGCTCGATGTCGCCCAGCTCGTTCAGAGCGGTCACCATCATGATCGGGATGGTGCGCGTGGCCTGGTCTTCCTTGATCTTGCGGCAGACCTCGAAGCCGGACATCCGCGGCATCATCACGTCCAGCAGGATCAGATCGGGCAGGGGATACCTGCCAGCCACGGCCTGCTCGACGTACTGAATCGCCTCGATGCCATCGCGGGCGGTCACCGTGCGGCAGGACAGCGACTCCAGATACGCCTGCAGCAGTTCCAGGTTCTGTTCGTTGTCATCGACAATCAGGATCAGCGAATCGCTGATGTCCACCTCATGCGGCGGGTTGGTCGTCGGTGCGGGATGCGAGGAATCAGCGGTCATTGTCGGTTTTCGTCAGCGGTTGATGCGGGGAAAAAAACGCCCCAAGTGTCTGATGGTACACGTTCGACGGGGCTGAGTCGACGCCCGGGCCAGGATTCCATGTCGGGAGGGCCATCGGGGCGAACCTGAGCGGTAGTTCGGACGTATCAAACGACATCAGCCCGGTCCGGGCTGTCGCGTCCACCTCCGCAGGGGCGACCTTGCATCGGCGATGCGGCGGGGGATGGGCGGGCCTGTCGGGCGGTAAGTGTGTCGTAAGCAAACATTTAGAAAGAATGGCCCATTTGCCTGCGGGCGGCAAATCGGGTATAATCAGTTTCCGGTCGATGTTCGGGCAATAGCCTGTAAGGTTTGCGTTTGAGCGGAATTGCGGCCCGTGGTTCATCCGGGCGCTTTTGAACATGGGGCTTGCATTCGGACACGCATCAGGTCGTCGGCTTGAGCCGGCGACCGCCAGACCTGGGGGACACGAAGGGATGTCGCGTCAAGTGTATAAGAATCGCTCACCTTGGGAAGATCGCTGGTCGCAGCCGAGCCTCAGCCAGTTGCTGGAGCCGATTCGCGAACCATACAGGAAGCCATTCGAACAGCTCATCGAGGAGATCGAGTCCTGCCAGGACCTGCGGCAGGAGCTGACCTGGTACGGTGATGCGTGGAAGTGGACGCTGCACTACACCCAGCACGATGGCACAGGCCGGGAGGTCGGCACGCTGTGCTATCTCGTCCCGAAGGCGGAAAGCCCGCTGGTCTGTGTGCCCCTGACCGGTGAACAGATCGAGCAACTGCCCCTCAAGCGGCTGGGCAAGGTTGTGCGAGAAGGCATCCGTGCCGCCAAGTGTGCCGTGGAAACGCACTGGGCGACCTGGTCGCCGAGCAACTCGTCGGACGTGTCACAGATCGTCGACCTGATCAAGCGCAAGCACAAGCTGGTGCTGGGCCTGGTCGAGGCAGTGGAAAACAACTGACGGGGCAAGGTGCGAAGGCACCTGGTCACCGGGGTACCGCGGTTTATGGAGCGGCGTGATTTGTCGCGTTCCACGGCTTTCGCCGTGAAATTTGCCCGTTTCTTTTGATTGACTCGCCCCTGATTCGGCCGATAATGATTGTGCGACTGGTGTTGCCCGTTGAGCGGGTGGGGAAACCCCGCTCGTCTGGCGGGTGATGCCTTCGCCGAGCGTCGGAGGTGTCTCCTCCTCCGGCGGGCGTGGTGCTCCCCGGGACGCCGGGGGGCGGAAGAGGTCCGGCGGCGAAGACGGAAACGCGGGCGGCCAGACGACCACCTTCGATTTCGCTCGACGCGACGGCTGGAGCAAACCCTTTCTGAAAGGAGGTGGTCCAGTGTCCAGTGACTGTATCGGAGGGCTGCGCTTCTGAGCAGCTCGACGGTGCTGCACCGCAGCCCACCAGACTTCGCCCGCCCGTGTCCAACCGACCGGGCGGGCTTTGTTTTTGGGGCTAATCGGGGGGCCACGAAGGCGGGAAGAGAAGCCAAGGGAAGAAGTTGCAGGGCTGAGGCGCGTTCTCAACTCATCACTAACTAGCCACTCACCAGCGCCGGCACTTCCCGATGCAGAAACCACCGTTCGACGACGATGCGGCGCACGAACCAACTGGTCCGCATAAGACAGGCTGCCAAAGCGGTTCGCAGCCATGCGGGCAGGGGGATGTCGTCACCGTTGCGTTCGGGGCCGAAGCGCTGCGTGAGAGCGATTGCATAGGGTTGCAGATGGTTGCGGTCGTATCGGCCGGCCGCATCGATGGCCGTGCGGGCTGCGAGGATGGCTGATTCGATCGCGGTGCGGATGCCTTCGCCGCTTTGCGGGTAGGCCATGCCCGCCGCGTCGCCGATGAGCAGGACGCCATCGTCGATGCGCTTTCGCCGCTGGTGGCCGTAGAGAATGTACGAGTGGCCGTGCATTCGCGTGGGCGTGTCGGGCGGGATGCGGCCGCGTTCTTTCAGTTCCTCCATGAACGCCTGCACGTGTGCCGCCAGCCGGTGCGGATCCTCCCGGCCCAGTCCCACGTTCAGATAGTCACCCTTGCGAAAGCACCAGCCGTAGCCTGCCAGGTCGCGGCAGAAGAAAAGCTGCGGTTCTTCCGAAGCAATGGCGCAGGCCGCCCGTTGTGATTCGGTCAGACGGAACTCGATCTCCTGAGCTGCAACCACGCGCTCGCGTCGCGATCCTTCACCCCCGTTGATGTGCCGCGCGACGGGACAGGCGTGTCCACCCGCACCGATGAGCAGGGGAGCAGCGTAAGCATCATTCACGTGCCATAGGCCGTCCGCCCGCCGCAGTGACTGCACCGGCTCGCCCAGTTTCAGCGTCGCACCACAGCGTTCGAGCAGATACGCATCGAACTCGCATCGGCGAATCCCGTAGCTCACCGGCTCATCGTAGCGCAGCCGCTGCTCCGGTCCGCCCATCATGCTGACACGAAACGCGGTGATCGGCTGCAACACATTCGCCGCCGCATATTCGGCCAGGTCCAGCCCCAGCGTTTCCACGACAGCCGGCGTGATCCAGCCCGCACATGTCTTGTCGCGCGGAAACGTCCGTCGATCCAGGAGCAGCACATTCAGCCCCGCACGAACAAACCGGGCCGCACAGGTCGACCCCGCGGGCCCGCCGCCGATCACGATGGCGTCGAAGGTTTCGATCATGGCTGACACCAGGAAGCTTAATCACGCATCATTCGTACACATGCCTCCTCGTCCAGGGCACCGTGTTGTCCGCATGGCGTGCGAATACCACCTGATAGAGCTGCAGCGTGCCGGTGGTGAAGGCTGCTGTGGAACCCGCCAGGTACAGCCGCCACATGCGCACGAAGCGTTCATCGAACATCGTGGCCACTTCGTGTCGGGCTGCTTCAAAGCGCTGCAGCCAGTGTTCGAGCGTTCGCGCGTAGTGCAGACGAAGGTTCTCCACGTCCAGCACGCACAGGTCGTAGGGTTCGAAGATGTCCATCATCTGCCGCAGTGTGGGCGGTTCCGCGCCGGGGAAGATGTTGCGTTCGATCCAGCGGCTGAGCCGGGCCGGCCGGTGACGACCGATCGTGTGAATCAGCCCGCGTCCCTCAGCGGTCAGGCAGCGATCGATCACGCCGCCCAGTTCGCGGTAATGTTCCAGCCCGACATGTTCGAGCATTCCCACGCTGACGAACGCATCGCACGTGCCGGTGATGTTGCGGTAGTCATCCTCGATGAACCGCACACGGTCGGTCATCCCCTCACGTTCAGCACGCTGTCGGGCGCAGGCAATCTGCTCGCGTGAGATGTTGTACGCCTGCACCGTGACACCGTAATGCCGGGCCATGTGCAGCGCCAGCGCGCCCCAGCCGCAGCCCGCTTCGATGACGCGCTGCCCGGGCTGCAACTGCAGCTTGCGGCAGACGTGGTCCATCTTCGCCACCTGCGCTGCCTCCAGCGACATGTCCGGGTCGCGAAAGTACGCGCAGGTGTAGAGCATCTGCTCATCGAGCCAGCGTGCGTAGAAGTCGTTGCCGATGTCGTAGTGGTGATGGATGTTGCGGCGAGACCCCGCTTGGGTGTTGCGGCTTCGTGGTCGCAGGCCCGACCGGGTTGTCGTGGTGACGCGGTAGGCCATCTCGAGCAGGCTGACCAGATCGCCCTCGACACACACGCGGCCGTCTGCGTAGGCGTCACCAAAGGCGGGGTCGGGCTGCCACATGATCCGCAGCAGCGTGAGCCGGTCGGCCAGACGCACCGTCCAGCGCGGCGGGGCGCTGGTCACCTCGATCGCTTCGCCGTTCCACAGCACCAGCCGCAGCGGCGGCCGGCCCATGCGTGTCAGCAACAATCGCGCCAGGTGACGATCGGCTTCCCAGACGGTTGCAGTCGCACCGTCGACAGGCGCGGCTGCGACCCGTGTCCGTTCCTCCGGATAGATGCTGCCCCGTGACCGCGACATGCCCGCCTCCCACGCTCAGTGAAACGAGGCCACCTCATTGCGGTATGGCCATCTTAACACCGGGGCGCGGTGGGGCATAGGAAATTGTGGCGAGTGTGCGCGGAGAAAACGTTCCACCCGGCAGGTGGTTACCGGGTGATTCCGGGGAATTCCGGGGGAACGCTGCGCGACGCCGCAGGTGACGGCGGGCGTTACAGCAGCAGTTCGGCGATCTGAACCGCGTTGAGTGCTGCGCCCTTGCGGATCTGGTCGCCGCAGACGAACAGGGCGATAGCGCTGCCGCCCTGACCGTTGTGGGAAATATCGTTGCGGATGCGACCGACGAAAATCTCATCCTGCCCCGAGGCGTCCAGCGGCGTCGGGAATCGGTTGGCAGCCCGGTCATCGATGATCTTCACCCCGGGCGCCTGACGCAGGATTTCCCGCGCTTCATCGGCATCCAGAGGCTGCTCGAACTCCAGGTTAATGCTCTCGGCATGAGCACGCATCACCGGCACACGCACACAGGTGGCTGTGATCCGCGGCCCGTCCGAGCCGTTGCAGTGCCACATCTTGCGCGTCTCGTTGACCATCTTCATCTCTTCCGCGTTGTAGCCCTCCGGGCCCAGGTCGCTGTTGTGCGAGAAGAGATTGAAGGCGTACTGCTGCTTGAAGATGTTGCAGGTCGGCGGCTTGCCTTCGAGCACCTCGCGGGTCTGCTGCTCCAGTTCCGCCATCGCCGCGGCCCCCGCGCCGCTGGCTGCCTGATAGGTGCTCACCACCATGCGCTTGATCTTCGCCCGGCGGTGCAGCGGCGTCACCGGCACCAGCATGATGATCGTCGAGCAGTTGGGGTTGGCGATGATCCCACCCTTGCCCAGCGTGATGCCCCTGACATCCTCCGGGTTCACCTCGGGCACCACCAGCGGAACACCCTCAGCCATGCGGAACGCAGAGGAATTGTCCACCACCGTCGCCCCGGCATCGGACGCGATCGGCGCGTACTGCCTGCTGATCGACCCGCCAGCGCTGAACAGCGCCAGGTCCACCCCTTTGAAGCTGTCCTCGGCGAGCGGCTCCACCGTGTAGGTTTCGCCCCGGAAGGTCACCGTTTTACCCGCACTGCGCGGGCTGGCGAGCACTTTCAGTTTCCCGATGGGAAACTGACGCTGCTCCAGGACCTTGAGGAACTCCTGCCCGACGGCGCCGGTGACGCCGACGATGGCAACATTGGGGGCGGAAAGAGACACGGGGAATAAGACTCCTGTCAAGGTGCAAAGCACCGCATTTTAACCCGGTTCGGGGAAAGGTAAAGCAGGTGGGCCTATGGCGTCGACCTGCAACCGATCGACTGAGAACAGTCAACACCCCGGAGAGGATTCGAACCTCTGACCTGCGGATTAGAAGTCCGCTGCTCTATCCAGCTGAGCTACCGGGGCGTGGGGGATAGCGATTATAGGTTGGTGTGGCTGGCGCTGGGTAGGTGCGGGGCGACAGTCAGGTCCAGGTTTGTTTGAAGCGGATCGGGTCGAAGCCGACGGTGTGACGTTTGCCATCGGTGAGGATGGGCCGCTTGATCAGTTTGCCGTGGGCGGCGAGCAGATCGAGCAGTTCATCCGCGGAGGCGGTTTTCACTTTCTCCTTGATGTTCATCTCGCGATAGAGAACACCGGAGCGGTTGAACAGATCCTTGAGTTCGTAGTCGCCTGATGTGGCGATCTGCCTGAGCACCCTGCGGCTGGGGGGATCGGTGGTGATGTCGTGCACCTGATAGCGCACACCATGCTCATCGAGCCACTGGCGGGCTTTGCGGCAGGTGGAGCACTTGTCGTAGCCGTAGTAGTGAAGCGTCATGGAGTCGAGTGCAAAGTTCAAAGTGCAAACTGCAAAGTGCAAAATCCAAAATTACGTGGGTCGCTGAAGCGATCACGCGCGATTACTGGCCCAGTTTCTGCTTGATCAGTTGGGTGACGAGTTTGGGGTTGGCCTGGCCCTTGGAGAGTTTCATGACCTGGCCGATCAGCGCGCCGATGGCAGCCTCCTTGCCACCCCTGATGTCGGCGATGGCGCGGGCGTTCTTTTCATTGGCGAGCACTTCATCCACGAACGCTTCCAGCGCCGCGGTGTCGCTCACCTGAAGCAGGCCGCGCTGCTGAGCCAGCTGTTCCACAGCCGCGCCGCGATGCGCTTCCTCGCAGCACAAACCGAACAGTTCATCCGCTGCCGATGAGCTGATCTTGTCCGCCTCCTGCAGCGCGGCGATCCCGGCAATCTGTTGTGGTGTGATGCCCAGCTCATCGATGCGCACGTTCCGCTCGTTGGCGCGCTTGGCACCGTAGTTGAGCAGCATGGCAGCAGCGCGGCGCGGTTCAATACCGGTGGCGAGCACCTCTTCAAAGAAGCGGGTCACCGCGGGTTCATCGATGATCGTGCGGGCATCGACGGGCTTGAGGCCAAGGTCGTGCACGTAGCGATGGAAGCGTGCGGTGGGCAGTTCGGGCATCTGCTGCTGCACGCTTTCAAGCCATTCCTCACTGATGACCACGGGCACCAGGTCCGGGTCGGGGAAGTAGCGATACTCGTGGGCGTCTTCCTTTTCACGCTGCAGCACGGTGACCTGTTTCACATCGTCCCAGCCGCGCGTGCGCTTTTCGCCGCGTCCCTGCACCCGGCCGGTCTGCAGCCATTCCTCCACCTGACGCTCGTACTCGTACTGCACCGCGCCGTAGAGAGCCTTAAAGCTGTTGAGGTTCTTGATTTCGACGACGGGCGTGCGGTATTCCCGGCCATCCTTTTCGATGATGACGTTGATGTTCGGCTCGAAGCGCATGTGGCCGCGCTGCATGATGCCTTCGGAGACGCCCAGATGGCGACAGATGTTGCGCAGCGTCTGAGCGAAGATCACGCACTGCTCAGCCGACTCGAAGTCCGGCGCGGTGACGATTTCCAGCAGCGGCGTACCCGCGCGGTTCAAATCGACGATCGAGTAGTCGATCGGGATGCCACCCGGCGCTTCATGCAGCAGCTTGCCCGCGTCTTCCTCCAGGTGCGCACGAATGATGCCGATGCGCTTGGTTGGTGCGCTGGGTTCGTCGCTCAGGGGAATATCGATCGCACCGTCGAAGCACAACGGCAGGTCGTACTGGCTGATCTGGTAGTTCTTGGGCAGGTCGGGGTAGTAGTAGCTCTTGCGGTCCCACTTGGTGAAGCGGGCGATCTGGCAGCCCAGTGCCAGCCCGACGAGCATCGACATCTCCACCGCCCGCTTGTTGATGACGGGCAGCGTGCCGGGCATGCCCAGCACGACGGGATCGGTGAGCGTGTTGGGTTCCGCTTCGTAGTAATCGGGATGGGCGACGTTGGGGGCGCTGGTGAACATTTTGGAGCGCGTGGCCAGTTCCACGTGCACTTCCATGCCAACCATCAGTCGCGTCTTGATGCCGGGTGCGGCGATGGACACGGAGCAATCCTCATGAGTACAGGTTCAGCATTTGCCCGCGAATGCATCGGCGCGGGCGGATCGAGGGCACACGCGGCGTTCAATGCCGACCCTGATCCCGCCCTTCGATTCGCTCAGGACGGGCGTGAGGCCCTCGTGAGGCATTGTAGCGAAAGCAGGGTTACTGGGCGGGACGGATGCGCAATACCTTCTCGATGTTGACGAAAAGTTCCTCCGGGTTCTGCGCGGCCCCGTTGAAGGTGTATCGACCCAGCACGAGCTTGGGCAGCACGCCCTTGCCCACCTTGTCGAACAGGTCAGCGTATCGCACCAGCCGGGCGGTGACGGCGTGCTGATTGAACGCGGCGTCGAATTCCTGCTGGCTGCCAAAGAGTTTGGCGGCGTGCTCGCGGGCTTCATCGGCAGTGCGCGGCCGGTCACCCGTGAACAACCAGTGGTGGAAGGCTTCAAAGTCCTGCGGCCGATTGAGCCAGACCGCCAGTGCGGTGCGCGCCAGATCGCACGAATCCTCGTGGCCGCGCGCCGTGCGGATCACGTGCTGATTGCATCGGCGGTTGAGCGGCACGGGAATGGCGATCACCGCAAACTGCCTGCCGTAACGCTGCCGGGCGGCCTCCAGATGTTCGTGCATCTGTCGGCAGTAGACGCAGGCGTAGTCGAACATCTCCAGAATGACATGCTCGGCATCGGGTGAGCCGAGGATCGGTTCGTCATAGGTGTTGATCGGGGTGCGCGGGTCGAAGGGGTAGATGCGGCGTTCGGGCCTGGCGATGCGGCTTGTCGTGGTGGTGGTGATCGCCGTGGTGGTGCCGCCGACCGGGTTGGTTGGCGCCGGAGGCAGGCCCGCCACCTCAGACGGCAGGGTGGCCGCTTGCGTCGCGTCAATGGTGAAGCCCCGGGTTTCGACGAGCTGCGCCGTTGACTGAGGCGGCATGAGCAGCTGGCCCGCGATGACCACGGCGAAGGCGGCCAGGCCCCCGCCTGCCAGCAGGGCGGCCGTGCCGGTGGGAATGTGCACGCGGCTGGCGGCGTCGGCGCGAACACCCAGCGGCGCGCTGAAAAGAATCATCCCCGCCAGAAGGATGCCCGAACCGTGGATCGTCAGGCAGTAGACGCAAAGCTCCCCGATCGCGACGAACTGGATGGCGAGGAACCATACCGCGGCTGCCAGCGCCATCATCGCCAGTGGCAGCAGGATGCGCCAGGCTGCACGCTGTTTGCGGGGCGGTTCATCGGCATGGGTGAAAAGCAGGGCGGTGAGAATGGATCCGTACACCACAAGCCCCCCCAGCGACACGGGGATGCCCAGCCAGGATGACCAGCGGCTGGCCAGCACATCACGGCAGCCACCTTCGCCACAGCCGGCCGCGGTTGAGCCTTCCAGAGTGACCCACGTGAGATAGCCGCTGAGCGCTGCAGCCGTGACGGCCAACAGCATCATCACCATCCGCAATGGTCGACTCGGCGCATGGTCCCTGATCGAAACGGAAGCGATCGACGACATGATGACTCTCTCATTCCGAGGTGAACACACGAAAGGTCGTGCGATTATACCGCAACGGCTGAGAAAGAAGAAAGGCCAATGATGCGGGCAGGGGATGGGGAGCCGTCGAGCAGAGCCGTTACCCCGCCCCTTTCCCTGAGGGAGAGGGGGTCAGGGTTGGAGCTTGAGGTTGGTTTCGAGGTAGTCGAACAGGGCGTCGGCGGTGGGGCGGCCGCGGATTTCAAGGTGACGCAGGTAGAGCCTGGGCAGTTGCTGGTCGATGGAGTGGCCGAAGAGGTCAACACCCACCGTCAGGATATCGTCGACCCGGGTGTCGCTTGCGGCAATGGCGAAGGCGGTGGGGCCCAGAAGCTGGCGGGCGTAGGCCTCGGCTTCGGCAGCGGTTCGGGGTGTTTCAGGTTCGAACAGCCAGCGGTCGAACTCGGCGAAGTGTTGAGGCGATGCCTTCCACACCCGAAGCGCCCAGCGGGCCAGATCGCAGGCTTCTTCATGGGGCGGTTCGGTGACCTCGATGTGTTCGTTGCAGCTCGCGTTCAGGGGGGTGGGCAGGGTGAGCACCGCCAGTTGGTCTTCACCATACCGGGCCAGCGCCTGCTCCAGCACGCCATGCAACTGGCGGCAGTGTGGGCAGGTGTAGTCGAAGAGGTAGACCAGCACGTAACGGGCGTCGGGTGAACCGAGCATGGGGTAATCACCCTTCCTGAGCGGCACGATCAGCTCGGTTTCCCCGCGCACGATGATATAGGTTTCGTCCGATGTATCGGGCGGCAGAGCAGCGGCGGGATCGACCACGACGGCGCTGGTGCGGCCGGGAAGGGCGTGTTGCAGGCCCACCAGCACTGCGACAGCCAGTGCCGCCGCGGCGAACAGCCCGATGGCCCTGGGCGGGGCGATCATCATCGGGTCGTCCGGATCATCCGGCATCACTTTCGTCGCGCCGATCGGTGCTGTTGTGAAGATGAACGCCGCCAGCGCGAGGCTGCATGCGTGGGTCGACATGCAGTAGATGCAGGTCTGGCCGATGTGGCGAAACTGCACATAAATGAACCACGCCGCGGCGATGGCTGCGATGCTCGCCAGCAGCAGCAAAGCGCCCCACGCGGCACGTTGCACGGCATGGGGCCGGCCCGGGCCGATGCGCGTGAGCATGAAACCGATGCCCAGATAGACGAGCACGGCAGGGGCTGCGACCGGGACGGGGCCGATCTTCGACCAGGCGCTGGTGAGCACGGCATCGCAGGATGATCCACCGCCGCAGCCGGGAAGATCCGCCCCCAGCGACTGCACCAGCAGCACGATGGAGAGGATCAGCCCCGCCAGTGCAATCGCCAGCATCAGTCCGCGCAGCGCGGCCGATGGCGGTTCATATCGCGTGGGTGGGACGGCAGTGTCGTTCATGATGCAGTCGGACGTTCGTACCAGGTGATTGTCGTCACGGGCTTGAACCCCAGCCCCTCATACAGCCGCAGGGCCTGCTCATCGTCCGATTGGATCTGCACGATCACCTGCTCGAAGAGGGCACGTCGGCAGTGCTCGATCGCGTGCCCCAGCAACGTGGCGGCAACGTCCTGACCGGCGGCATGGGGCAACGTCTGCACCTTGTCGATCACGCCGATCTGCCCCAGCGTGATGACGTTGACCCAGCCGGCGATACGGCGGTCGAGCCGACCGAGGAACATGTCGATACGCGGATCATCCAGATGATCGATGAGCATGGCAGCCGTATCGCTGGCGCGGCGCTCATCCAGATGCCAGGCATCGCGGGCAAGTTCCTCATAGGCGGCGCGAAGCTGCGGATAAACAGCCCGGCCGGGCAGAACCTGCAGCGCGGTGTTGGTTTGGGCAGGGGGGCGATAGCCGTGCAGGAGCAGAAGCGTATGGTCGACCCGCCGGTAGCCGCGCGACTCCGCCTCGGCGGCAAGCGCGGAGGGCCATTGCCGCTCGCTGGGAACCAATCGGTGGCAGATGACGCCCGCTTCGGTGAAAAGCGCATCGATGGCGTCCAGCACCTGTGCCGGTGTGCGACCGGCGGGCAGCCGCACATCCAGCGCGAAATTGGCGAAGGGGACGCCCGGTCGCTGGGGATGCGTCAGGGCGGTGGCGACGTCAAGCTGCGTCTCCTCGCACGCGGTGCGCGCCAACAGCAGCTCGACACGCTGCATCGCACGAACCAGCGTATCCGCCGAGGGCTGATAGGTCTGCGGAGCGATCGGCAGTTCCATTGCCGGGATTGTAGCTGCACAACGAAAGGTTCGCCCCCATCCGTCGCGCTCATCGTGACACTTCGGATTTCGGGCTTCAGATTTCAGATTCCCGCTATCTCAGATCGCGGAAGTTCACCTCAAACCCCTCCCGCTCCAGCCGATCGCGGACCTCGTTGATGTGGTCCGCATCCCGCGTCTCCAGCACGCAGTGGACGACCACGGTGTTGAGGTCCTCGCCGGCAAAGGCACGATCGTGGGCAATATCCTTGACGCTGGCACCGGTGTCGGCGATGACGCGGGTGAAATGCGCCAACCCGCCCGGCCGGTCGCTGATGGTGGCATCGAAGCGGCACAGTCGGCCGTCAACGACCAGACCGCGTTCGATGATGCGGCCGATCACCGTCGTGTCGATGTTGCCTCCACACAACGGCAGGACGACGTTTTTGCCCTGAATGTCGGGGATGAGCTGCTGCATGCACGCCGCCAGCCCCGCGGCCCCTGCACCTTCGACCACGCTCTTTTCCAGCTCGATCAGCCGCAGCACCGCCAGCGCGATGGCGCGTTCGCCCACGGTATAAACGGCGTCGACATGCTGTCGGGCGAGGGCAAAGGCGTGCTCGCCGACCTTCGGCACGGCAAGCCCGTCCGCCAGTGTGGGCTTGATGTCCGCCATGACGGGCCGGCCTGCCGCCAGCGCCGCCGTCAGTGATGCGACGCGCTTCGGCTCCACACCATACACCTTCACCTGCGGTTTGAGCGACTTGATGGCCAGCGCGATCCCCGCGATCAGGCCCGCCCCGCCCACGGGCACGATCACCGCGTCGACGTCGGGCACCTGTTCGAGAATCTCCAGTCCGATGGTGCCCTGACCGGCGATGATGGCCGGGTCATCGTAGCCATTGATGTAGGTCAGCCCCTGCGATTCGACAAGCGTCATGGCGTGCTGCCGGGCCTCGTCGATGTGGCTGCCGTGCAGAATCACGGTCGCGCCGCGTTGGCGGCAGTTGACGATCTTGGTGAGCGGAGCGCTGGTGGGCATGACGACGGTGACCGGAATGCCCAGCAGCCGCGCATGTTCGGTGAGCGCCAGCGCGTGGTTGCCCGCCGAGGCTGCGATGACGCCACGCCGCTTGCGTTCATCATCGAGCAGCATCAGCGCGTTGCGTGCCCCGCGTTCCTTGAAAGAGCCGGTGCGCTGCATGTATTCGAGTTTGCAGTAGATGTTGCAGCCGGTGATTTGGGAAAGTGCTTCGGACCAGGTGCAGGGCGACACGTAAACCTGCCCCGCAATGCGCTGCGCCGCATCACGGATGTCCTGCAAGGTCACCGCCGATTGCTGAAGCGTGGGCATACGCCGGATTATACGGTGACGTGACGGCGCGACGCTGGGGCGATGCGTCGACGTCAGTCATGTCGTGTTTGTCGTGGGGGTGACATGGACGGAAAAGATGTAAGGCGTTTAACGTCAAATACTTATGTGATTGTGGCGGAAAGTGAGGGGGTGGGGGGGTGACATCCGGCATGAGCCGGGGACAGCCGTCCCGCCTGTTCTGGCGCCGCAGGTGAAAGAGAACTATTTGTTCCGCGGGCGGCACTGGTACAACCGCACATCTCCCAGCCGACGCAACGGTGGACAGAGCCGGAACAACGTGTAATCCAGCCACATCAGTTTGCTGTAGTGTTGGGGCAGGAAGCGCGACAACCGGTTCAACAACGAAAAGCAGGTCACGCTTTCGATGTGAAAGTACTTTTCGATGAGGCGAATGTCCTCGCACGTGAGCTTGCGTTCATCATCCGTGATGTGGACGTGCTTATCGAAGGAAGTTTCGCGCGGGGCCAGCGCCTGGAGCAGCCGCGTTTCCCGCACCCATTCCAGCAGGGGGATGGCGTAGGGTTCCTTGAGAATCGCCACACCGTTCGGCTTGAGCACCCGGGCAAGCTCCGGCAGGGCCTGAGCCAGCTCCACGTGATGGAGGATGTCGATCCCTACCGCAACGTCGAAGTGGTTGTCGGGGTAGTCCAGCTTCTCGGCGGGCATGACCCGGAAGCGGCATTGCTGGTCGAGGTTGTATCGGGTGGCGAGTTTTTCCGCAGCCGCGATATTCGCCGGGGCGACGTCGAACCCCTCGACCTGATAACCCAGGCGCGCGAACGAGACCGCCGAGACGCCCCAGCCGCAGCCGAAATCCAGCAGCCGTTGCGGCTCATCGGTGCGCAGGTCGCGCACGAGTCGGCACAGGCTCCAGTAGGGGCTCCACGGCCGCCGCTGGTCGCTGAGCACCGGCGCGAAATCGATCGTCTCGACCGGGTTGCGCTCCATGAACTGGCGGTAGTATTCCGCTTCACGCTGCTGCCGCCGGGTCATCGCGAACGTGGTCATATTCGGACCTTTCTGCCAGTGCCGAACGTTACAGACGTTGCAATCGTCATCGTCCGAATGGTCGGACGACTTCATGACGCGGGCGGCATTGTTCAAACGCTGCGGTTGGAGGGGCGGTGCAGTGTCAGCGACTTGCCCGCTTCGGACGCGTCGCTACCATGCTTCCGATGCGGCAAATCGCGGATCACAAGCGTGTTGCAGAGCTGGTGGACCGGTTGGCTGAGCAGATCGAGCGACAGGTGTCGCGGCGGTCGGAGCCGGGCGGTCTGGCGCTGGTCGGCATACGCAGCCGGGGTGATGTTCTGGCCGAACGACTGGCCCAGCGCCTGCAACCGGACCACGTCGGCTCGCTGGACATCACGCTTTACCGCGACGATCTGTCGGAGATCGGCCCCCAGCCGGTGGTGCGCACCAGTGACATTCCGTTCGGCCTGGATGGACTGAACGTGGTGCTGGTGGACGATGTGCTGATGACCGGGCGCAGTGTGCGGGCGGCGTTGCAGTCGCTGATGGACCTGGGCCGGCCGCGCCGTGTCTGGCTGGCGGTGCTCGTCGATCGCGGGGGACGCGAACTGCCCATCGCCCCCGATTGCGTGGCGCTGGACCTGCGACCGGAAGCCGGTGACGAGGCAGCCGCAATCCAGCCCGGTGAACGTGTCGAGGTCCACCTGAAGCCGACCGACCCAACCGATCAGATCGTGGTACGCTGAATCGGATGACAAGCCTCTGAGACTCCCGACTTATGGAATACCGCTGGCCGCACAGACACCTGCTCGGACTGGAGGAACTCTCCGCCCAGGACATCCGCTTCCTGTTGCGCACCGCGCTGGGGTTTGAGGATGTGAGTACGCGCAGCGTGAAGAAGGTGCCGGCCTTGCGCGGGCGGGTGGTGGTGAATCTCTTCTTTGAGGATTCGACGCGCACGCGTGCCAGCTTCAACCTCGCCGCCAGCCGTCTTTCCGCTGACGTGCTGGATTTTTCCGGCAAGGGGTCGAGCGTCTCCAAGGGCGAAACCCTGCGCGACACGGCCCGCAACATCGAGGCGATGGGGGTCGATGTGATCGTGTGCCGGCATCACCTGAGCGGCGCTGCGTATCAGCTTGCCCGCTCGGTGAATTGCAGCGTCGTCAATGCCGGTGATGGTCAGCATGAGCACCCAACGCAGGGATTGCTGGATATCTACACCATCGCCCGGCGGTTCAGGCGTGATGAGGATTTTGACCTGACCGGGCTGACGGTGGCGATCGTTGGCGACATCGCTCACAGCCGCGTGGCACGGTCGAACATTTACGGGCTGACGAAACTGGGGGCGAAGGTGGTGCTGGTGGGGCCGCCGACGCTGTTGCCGGGTGGTTTTCGCGACATGGGCTGCGAGCTGTCGCACAACCTCGATGAGGTGCTGCCGCGGGTGGACGTCATCAACATGTTGCGCATTCAGTTTGAACGACTGACCAGCCAGGCGTTCCCGAGTGTGCGCGAGTATGCGGCGCTGTTCGGCCTGACGAGGCAGCGCATGAAGCTGGCACGCAGGGATGCGCTGGTGATGCACCCGGGCCCGCTCAACCGCGGGATCGAAATCGACTCGGCAGTGGCAGATGGCCCGCAAAGTGCCATTCTGCAACAGGTGTCGCACGGGCTGGCGGTGCGCATGGCGACGTTGTATCTGGTGACGGGAGTGCGATCGTGACTTCACGCCGTGCCGACTCTCAGCCCGTGGAGCCGCAGGCGCTGGGTGATGCCGCCCGGACGGGATTGCTGCTGATCATTTCCGGGCCGTCCGGTGTGGGCAAGACGACCATCACGCATCACGTGGAGCAGCGGCTGGGCGGTGTCTTCAGCGTCTCGCTCACCACCCGGCCGATGACCGAAGCGGATGTGCCCGGGCGCGACTATCACTTCGTCGACCGCGCCGAGTTCGAGCGCCGCCGCGATACCGGCGAACTGCTTGAATGGGCCGAGGTGTTCGGCAATTACTACGGCACGCCGAAACAGCCGGTGGTTGAAGCGTTGCAGCAGGGCCGGCTCGTGTTGTGCGAGATCGACGTGCAGGGCGCGATCCAGATCAAGCGGAATCTGCCCGACGCCTACGCGATCTTCGTGCTGCCGCCTTCAGAAGAGGAGCTGCTGGAACGGCTGCGACGCCGGGGACGCGAGGATGAATCGGTGATCCAGCGTCGCTTTGCCCGTGCGCGGGATGAGATCAACCGGGCACGCGAAAGCGGGGTGTACGATGTGTTCATCGTGAACGATGAACTGTCGCGTGCGGTGGATGAGGCGGTGGAACGGGTGGAAGCGGAGCGCCGCCGTCGTGCGGAACGCAACGTCTGATCGGCTGTATGCAGCGGCGTCACGTCGCGCTTTGCACCTGCGTTTCTTCAAAGAGTCCTGCTGTGCTGTAGGCCTGTGCAAGCACGATTGCGGCTGAGTTGGCCAGGTTGTAGCTGCGCACCGGGCCGAGGATCGGAATCCGCACGCGACGATGCGGCCAGCGCGCATGCCACTCCTCGGGCAGCCCGCGCAGTTCGTTGCCCAGCACGATCACATCGCCGGTACGGTAATCCGCCTGGTCATATCGCAGTGTCGCATACTTGGTGACCAGCCACGGTTCCCGGCCGTCCAGCCAGTCGAGGAATGCTTCGGGTGTGGCGTGTTCGACGAGCTTGAGATAGGGCCAGTAATCCAGCCCCGCCCGTCGCGCCGCGGAATCGGACAGATCAAACGTGTGCGGACCAATGATGTGCAGCACCGCGTTCATACCCACACACTGCCGGGCCACATTGCCGGTGTTCGGCGGAATCTGCGGTTGGAAAAGCGCCAGATGCATCATGGTTCGAGCATCGATGCACGAAAGCCCGCCTGCACGAAATGGTGATCGGCGGTCAGTGCATCATGTAAAGCGTCGGCCCGATTCAGCAGCGCGAGGAAGTAGGAGGTGTCAGCGAAACTCGCACTCATTGCTTGGGCGCCCCGTAGAGGTAATGGTCGTGTTGTTCTGCAAGATCGCCTGGCCCTTCCACGCAACCGGTGAACCGAAGCAGTCGTGTAGCCAACGAGGGGGAGGCTTTGTCCGTGATAACTTCGATTCGGACGCGCCTGCCGTTCTCGGGAATCGTCCCGTTTTCAAAACGACCGCACCGTTGCGGACAACACCTCGATAGGCAACCATCGTATTTCCTTCATCGCATTATAGCAGGCATCGCGATTCGGCCCGCACCGTCACGCGACCGCGGTGTTGCGCAACGGGCGGACCAGGAGTTTGCGCAGCACAGCCAGCAGCGTGCTGGGGGGCTCCAGGTAGTTGGCGGGCGGACGGTAATACACGGTTGAGTCGTCGATGACGCTGGCCCGGCCGGGGGCGTCGCGCAGAAGCGGATCGAGTCGTTGCAGGTGGCTCGTCTTGAAGATCAGGTCGGGGCCTTCGAGTTTGATCGAGTCGATGGCGTGTGTGCTTGCGGCGATGCGCAATTCCGCCAGTTGCAACAGCGTTTGCGCCGCGGGCGGCAGCGGGCCGTAGGCGTCTGTCAGGTCGCGGCCGACCCGCTCCAATTCGTCCAGCGTCGTTGCCCGGCTGATGCGGCGGTAGGCGTCCATGCGATACTTGGCGCTGCTGATGTAGTTGCGGGGCAGGTGGCCGCTGACGGGCAGTTCCAGATGCGTGCGGCCCGGCTCGATGATCGTCTCGTTGCGCAGCAATCGCGTCTGACGCTCCAGCAGGTGGCAGTACATCTCATAACCCACCGCTGCGATATTGCCCGACTGTTCCGGCCCCAGCAGGTTGCCCGCGCCGCGAATCTCCAGGTCACGCATCGCGATCTTGAACCCGGCGCCGAGCATCGCGTACTGCTCGATTGCCTTGAGCCGCTTCGCCGCGGTGTCGGTCAGTGGACGATCCTCCGGCAGCAATAGGTAGCAGTAGGCACGATGCTTGTAGCGTCCCACGCGGCCGCGCAACTGGTGCAGCTCCGCCAGCCCGAAATGGTCCGCCTGATCGATGAACATTGTGTTGGCGGTGGGAATGTCGATGCCCGATTCGATGATCGTCGTCGACACCAGCACATCCGCCTCACGGCGCACGAACTTGAGCATCACCTGCTCCAGCTCGCGCGGCGACATCTGGCCATGCCCCACGATGATGCGGGCATCCGGCACCAGTCGGCGCAGGTCATCTGCCACACTGTGGATGTCGTGGATGCGGTTGTGAACGAAGAACACCTGCCCGCCGCGGCTCAGTTCGCGCACGATGCCCTGTCGGATGCGGTCGCGATCGAAGGGAATCACCTCGGTCACGATCGCGCGGCGATCCATCGGCGGTGTCGACAACGAACTGATGTCGCGCAATCCCAGCATCGCCATGTGCAGTGTTCGCGGAATCGGTGTCGCCGTCAGCGTCAGCACATCGGCCGTCATGCGGAACTGCAACAGCCGATTCTTGTGCTCCACACCAAACCGCTGTTCCTCGTCGATGATGACCAGCCCAAGGTCGGCGAACTTCACATCCTGAGAGAGCAGCCGATGTGTGCCGATGATGATGTCAACGCGGCCGGCTGCCACTTCCCTGAGAATCTTCTGCTGTTCCGAATCGGTCTTGAATCGGCTGAGCGATTCGATGCGGAAGGGGTAATCGGCCATGCGGCTGCGGAAGGTGCGTTCGTGCTGTTCGGCCAGCACGGTCGTGGGCACGAGCACTGCCACCTGCTTGCCATACTCCGCCGCCTTGAATGCAGCCCGCACCGCGATTTCCGTTTTGCCGAAGCCCACGTCGCCACAGATCAGCCGATCCATCGGCTTGCTGTTGGCCATGTCACGCTTCACCGCGGCGATGGCGGCAAGCTGATCCTCGGTCTCCTCATACGGGAACGACGCTTCAAACTCGCGCTGCCACGCGGTGTCCTCGGGGTAGCGGATGCCCGGCAGGGCCGCCCGTGCCGCCTGCACACGCAACAGCTCCGCCGCCAGATCCTTTACCGCCTCGGCGACCTGCTGCTTCTGCCTTGACCAGCGCTTGCCGCCCAGCGAAGACAGCGGCGGCCTGCCCTGAAACCCGCCCACATACTTCTGCACCAGGTCGATCTGCGAGACCGGCACATGCAGCCGCGCCCCCTTGGCGAACTCGAGCGTCAGGTACTCCTCCGTGACGCCGCCGCGACGCATCGATTTCAACCCGACGAAGATCGCAATGCCGTGGTCCACGTGCACCACATAATCGCCCACGTCCAGATCGAAGAAGGCGTCGCTCGCCTGCGCGTGACTTGTAATGCGCCGCACGCGCCGGCGTGTTTCGTAACGGTGGAACAGCTCGTGATGCGGAACGAGGATGAGCGTGTTTTCCGGGTCACCGTTTTTCGCATCACCCTCCGAACGCCAGATAAAACCGCGGTGCAGATATGCGACCTCGGTGTGGATGAGATCCACCGCATCGGGCGCGTGTTGCGCGATCAGTTCACGCAGTCGGTCGCGCTCGCCTTCCTTCTGGCAGGGCACGACAACATGTGTGTTCGTCTGTCGCGCCAGTTGTGCCAGTTCATTCACCGCGCGGCCGGCATCGCTGTCGAACGTCGGCAGGGGGGCAACGGGCAGGGCGAAGGTGTCATCAGTTTTCCCCGTGTCGCTGTACTGGTTGATGATGACGTGCGTGCGCTGGGCGATCTTGGCGAAAACCGTGTTGGGGGCGTAGATGCCACGCGGGTTGGTCAGCCGTTCGAAGTAGCCGCGTGCCTGTTCCGCCAGCTCCAGCATCTCGTGCATGATGATGACGGTGCTGGCGGGCAGCAGGTCGATGAGGTTGGTGGTACGGTCATCGCTCTGGATGCGCTCCATCCGTGCACCAATGATCTGCACGCTGTGCAGCCGTTGGCCCGAACCCATCGTGTCCACATCGATGAGCGCGATCGATTCGATCTCATCGCCGAAGTAGTCGAGGCGAATCGGTCCGACCGCCGCCGATTCAGCGCCTGCGGTGTCAGCCTGCTGTGCGGAACCGGCGGGGGGGAAGATGTCGATGATGCCGCCGCGCGTGGCGAAATCGCCGGGTTGTTCGATCGCATCGACGCGCGTGTAACCCGCCGCATCGAGCCAGTCCAGCAGCCGCGCGGGCGACAGCTCCATGCCGGTCTCAAGCGTCAGCGTGAAGTCCGCCATCGCATCGGGCAGCGGCACCGCCTGCATCAGTGCCTGCACCGGTGCGACGATGATGTGCGGCCCGTGGTCGCTGCCCAGGTCCTTCAGCGATGAGACGACGCCCAGTCGCTCGGCCAGCAGTTCCAGGCTCACGCTTGTTTCGCCCGGCAGCACCTCCAGCGCGCCAAATCGTGCCGCACGCAGCACCGGCCCATCCCCGCGTGCGAAAAGCTCCAGATCGTCGATTGCGTCGTCGGCATCATCCAGATGGGCTGTGACCAGCAGCACGGGGCGATTCAGCCGTCGCACCACCGCGCCAGCCACGAGCGTTGTGCTCGACCCGCGCGAGCCGTTGACCGACACGCGGCCGCCTTCGGCGCGCTCGATCCGCGCACACAGCGCCGTCAGCGACGGCCCTTCGACAATCCGATCCAGCCAGCCTTGTGCGGCGCGAACAGTCATGCTCCATCCGGGCAGGCGCCCGTCGCGGGCCTGCCTCATCTGCCGCCTTCTCTCTAATCGGTTCATGCCACCGCGTTATTGCGGCTCGTTCATGCGCGGCCGACGCGGGATGCCCAATTGCACCGGCACGATGTACTCGCTCGCCGGGGGGGGCTGTGGCGAGGGGGAAACCAGATCCGGCACATCCTCCAGCACACGGATCATTGCGATCTCATCGCACGCCGTGTTCTTCGAGCAACGCAGGCATTCGCTCCAGACTTTCAGCGGCAGTTTCTGTCGGTCGACCACCTCGAAGCCGAGCTTCTCGAAGAACGCCCGTTCGTAGGTCAGCGTCATGAGTTTGCGGATGCCCAGCCGCCGCGCCTCTTCCACGCACGCCTCGACCAGCGCTCGGCCGATGCCCCGGCCCCTGTGCGACGGCGCCACCGCCAGCGCGTACACCTCCGCCAGGTTCGCCCAGACGATCTTCAGCCCGCACACGCCCACCACCTGGCCGTCCTCGTCGACCTTCACCAGAAAGTCGCGCACGTGCTCGTATAGGTAGGCCAGCGAGCGGTGCAGCATCAGCCCGTACTCGGCGCAGTCGTTGATGATCTGGCCAAAGGCGGGCACATCAGCCGTCAGGGCAGGTCGAATGGTCGCAGTGGTGGTGGTCACGTCGCAGTTTTCCGTCAGGGGAATGGCGGATTATAGGATCGGCCAAACGTGATGTGTGGGATCAGTGCGTCGCAAAAGAAGAGCCGTGTCAAACCAGTCGGCGGACCGGGTAGAGCGTCACGGCTGCCAGGGCGAGGATGCCCATCTCCGTCCCGTCGAACCCACGTGTGGCGGCGGCGAGTACGGCGAAGGTCAGCAGCGTTGCCGTCGCCAGGTGCAGCGAACGGAAGCTGCGGTGCAACCACCGGGCTGCCAGCAACATGCCCAGCCCAGCCACACTCGTGAGCACCTGCGACACCTCCAGATCGCGGGCCGACAGGTTGTCCAGGTACGGCTGCAGCCACTCGGTGGGCAGCACACCTGACCAGAAGAGCATCGCTCCGGTGACGAAAACGCCACACCCCGCAAGGGCTGGCACATGCGGCCGTAAGCGTCGACCCATCGAAAGGCTCGCCCGCTGCAGGACCGGCCCATGCTGCTGAAACTCAAACACCACCAGCATCAGCGTCGCGACCGCCAGTGGCAGCAGGTAATACGCCAGCCGGTATGCCACCAGCGTGCTCATCACCGTCGCGGTACCCATGTAGGGCTTGAGCAACAGCAGCATGATCGTGTCGAAGACGCCCAGCCCGCCGGGCACGTGACTGACCAGCCCGGCCGTCAGCGCCAGCACATACATTGCCAGTAACGTGCCAAAGGGCGGGGCGTCCACCCCCGTACCGAGAATCAGCACGTAAAAGACACTGGCCGAGGCGACGAAGTCAAACATTCCGACGATCGGCTGTGGGAACGCATAGCGAGCCGGTGGCGGGGAAAACCACCAGCCTCGAATTGTCACTGGTTTGTGCCATAACAGGCACGTCAGCAGGTACACCGCCACACCGGCCGTCAACAGTAACCCGATCAGCCAGCTGGGCGTCTGGCCTCCCAGCCCGATGCCCAGCGACAGCTCCGTCGGCCATGCGAACGGCCAGACCATCAGTGTCACCCCCGCCACAGCCACGACACCCACCCAGAAGCTGAAGCTGCTGAAGGCGATGATCTTGAGGATGGTCAGCGGCGACAGGCCGAACGCCGAGTAGAGCCGCAACCGTAGTGTCGTCGCCCCGACAATCGACAGGCCGATGTTGTTGCTGAAGACATAGCTGAGGAAGCCGGTCAGGGCGATCTTCGGCACGCTCAGGCGCGGCTCATCCTCGCGGACGACATACCGCACCGCCAGGATGTCGTAGCCGCACATCAGCAGATAGGCCAGGAATGTCAGCCCGACCGCAGCCGCGATCGACCAGCCCGGCAGGGCGGCCAACTGACCGCCCACCTGCGTCCAGTTCAGGTCCCACAGCTCATTCACGAGCACCGCGCCCGCCACGATGAAAAGCACCGCACCGAGCACTCCGCTGACGAGGTGGAATCGCTTGCCCGAAAAAAACTGTCGCATAGAGGTCGTGTTCCCGTCCCTCCATCCCGGTTATCGGGGGCCGCCGGACCGTCCCGCGAAACGGGTCGCCCGGGCCATGCGCCCGAACAACCCATGATACTAGGGCCGCCCCGGCGACGCTGCCGGCAAATGCTCAGGAAAATGCTGATTTGTGGCAGGATGCCCAAACGTGGTGGTGTGAGCTTTTCTCACGCTATTGCTGGCCGATCGAGGCAAGTGCCTCCAGCAGTTTCGCCTCGTCCCACGTCTCGATGCCCAGTTCGCGGGCCTTATCCAGCTTGCTGCCGGCACTTTCACCCACGATGACCAGATCGGTCTTTTTCGAGACGCTGCCCGACACCTTCGCCCCCAGGCTTTCCAGCTTGTCGCTGAGGGTCTTGCGGTCGAAGCTGGCGAGCGTGCCGGTCAGGACGATCGTCTTGCCCGCGAAGGGGGAGTCTGCCACAGGGGCAGCCTTGCGCGGGGCGGTCAGGTCCACGCCAGCCGCCTTCAGGTCCGCTATGACCTTGCGGCCGGTCTCGCCAGTCAGGAACTGATGCACCGATGCTGCCGTGATCGGCCCGATCTCGGGTACCGCGGCGATCTCGTCCACGCTCGCCGCTGCCAGTGCATCGATCGACCCGAACGCCTGTGCCAGCAGCGTCGCCGCCCGCGCACCAACATGCCGAATGCCCAGCCCGGCCAGCACCCGTGCCAACCCGCGCTGCTTGGAGGCCTCGATCCCGGCGAGCAGGTTATCCACCTTCTTCTCGCCCATCCGCTCAAGCTGCAGCATTTTGTCACGATGCTCGTGCAGCCGGTAGATGTCGCCGAAGGTTTGCAGCAGGCCAGCATCGACAAGCTGGTGCACGATCTTGTCACCCAGCCCCTCGATGTCCATCTGATCGCGACCCGCGAACCAGATCAATCGCTCTCGCACCTGCGCGGGGCAGCCCGGATTCACGCAGCGAATCGCCGCCTCGCCTTCCTCACGCACCAGTGGTTCGTTGCAGCTGGGGCAGTGCGTTGGCGGTTCCGTTGGCTTACTGTTGGCAGGCCGCTCCTCCGTTACCACACCCACCACCTGCGGGATGATCTCGCCCGCCTTCTCCACGATGACGATGTCGCCCTCGCGGATGTCCTTGCGGCGAATCTCATCAATGTTGTGCAGCCCCGC
Source organism: uncultured Phycisphaeraceae bacterium (assembly GCA_937988825.1). Taxonomy (GTDB): domain Bacteria; phylum Planctomycetota; class Phycisphaerae; order Phycisphaerales; family Phycisphaeraceae; genus CALKHT01. The sequence continues at coordinate 20,825 of CALKHT010000030.1, read as the reverse complement.
ACGCCGAACCGTCGTGCCCGAAAGCTGCACCGGCTCCAGTTCCGCAACGGGCGTCACCGTGCCACCCTTGCCCACCGACCACCAGATCGTGTGCAGCCGGGTAGGGGCCTGCTCCGCGGCATACTTATAGGCGATGCACCAGCGCGGGCTCTTGCTCGTGTAGCCCAGTTGTTCGCGCTGCTCGAAGTCGTCAACCTTCACCACCACGCCGTCGACGCCATAGCCTACCTTTGCACGCAGTTCCGCGAATTCCTCGATGTACTTCCACACCTCTTCGCGGGTGCGGCAGATCGCCACGCGCGGATTTACCGGGATGTTCCAGGCCTTCAGCGCTTCCAGATAGGCGTGATAGCTGCGGAAGGGATTGGGCGACAGTTCACCCGCACCGTGAGCGTAGAAGCTCAACCGCCGCTTGGCGACGATGCGCGGATCGAGCTGTTTGAGCGTGCCGGCCGTGGCGTTGCGCGGATTGGCGAACAGCTCCTCGCCCGCCTTGTGCCGCAGTTCATTGATGCGGGCGAACTCGGCATCGGGCATGAAGATCTCGCCGCGCACCTCCAGCACCTCGGGGACAGCCGGCCCGCCCTCCGGCTCGCGCAGCACCAGCGGTATGGCGTGAATGGTGCGGACGTTGTGCGTGATATCATCGCCGCGCCGCCCGTCACCGCGCGTCGCCGCCAGTGCCAGCCGACCCTTTTCATAGCGCAGGCTCACCGCCACACCGTCGATCTTCGGTTCAGCCACGTAGCAGACCGCTGAACCGCCCAGCCCCTTTTCCACGCGGTTGAACCAGGCGTTCAGGTCGTTCTGGTTATAGGTGTTGTCGATGCTGAGCATCGGCACCGTGTGCTCGACGCTCTGGAAGCCGGGGATCGGTGCGCCGCCCACCCGCTGTGTCGGCGAGTCTGGCGTCACCAGCTCCGGATGGGCAGCCTCCAGCTCGACCAGCTCCTGATAGAGCCGGTCGTACTCGCGGTCGGAAATCTCCGGTTTCGCTTCGATGTAATAGAGGCGGTTGTGCCGCTCGATCTCGCGACGCAGTTCCTCGATGCGCTGCCGCACGTCCTTCATGGCGGCGATTTTATACAGTTCGCCAATCCCTGCGACTCCGTTGAGGACTCAGCGCAGGGGGGGGCTGTCCTACCAGAACCGCCTGCGCGCACCGATTGCGCTGCCGCATCAGGCGACGAAGTCAGCACCCGTGTCTTTGCGTGGAACTCCCCCTGGAACAAATACCCGGAAGCCTATCGCAGAAGTGACGCGTGGCGGTCAGCCTCGAATCGCGCGCTGCAGCGCCTGGCGTGCGGCGGGGATACGGGTGTTGCGCAGTGCATCCTGGAGCAGGTCCTGCCGTCCCTGACGCTTGATCTGCTGCACGAGCTGCTTGAGGTGCTGGTCGCGATCGCGGGCGAAACTGGGGAAGGCCAGTTCCAGATCGTGGCGGGTGTAGTGCGCCAGTGGGTCTTCCATACCGGTCTGAGCGATCGCCCACTCCAGCAGGCTTCGCGCCTCGGTGGAGTAGCGGTAGGTGTCCAGCGTGGCATTGAGCCGGTTGGCCAGGCTCTCGAACGGATCGGAAAGCCGATCGGGCAGGCGGGTCAGCTCATCGTGGGCTGATCCGTTGCGTTCGAGGGACGCCAGCCAGCCGCCGCTGGAGGCATGTCCGGTTGTTCGTGTGGCACTCATCGTGGCAATTCCTGTCTCCTTGGGTTGCAGTGGGGCAACCGCGGTATTGATGGTCACTCTTCCATGGTTGGCGAAGTCCAGCACCAGTCGCTGGGCATCCTGACCCTGGTGTTTGATGTTGGTCGCCTGGACGACGACGCCGTGTCCCCACTCGGGGCGTCGGGGATGAACGACGATGTCGCCGCGGCCAAATTGTCGGTTCGAAGCCATGGCACAAAGCCTTGTCGCCGAAGAACCTGCCCCCGGGTGACAAGGGCGGGCGGCGGCTGACGAATCGCTGCGACCCCTGGGCGATGCCCGCGCAGGCGCAACTTCGGCTGCTCATTGACCGGGTGTTCGATGGTCGTCAGGTCTCCATACCTGTCCGAAGCCGCCCGTCCTGAACCAGCCGGGTGCGCGTTCCCCAGGCAACATGCCTGTAACAACGCACCGGGCGGTTGCGGCCCGAACGTGTGACCCCGATGAAATCGGACTCTCTCAACCCTGTGGCTGGGCCGCCACGTTCAGATCAAACTCAAGCTGACGTGGAACCCACCCTCGTGGGATAATGCGATTATCGGCAGAACCGATCCCTCACCTTCGTAATTCGTTGGTGGAATCATTATAGACCCTCTCCTCACGGCAATGCAAATAGTTGTGGACAAACTCACTCTGAAAACCCAAGGGATTGGGGATTACCCTCCTCGGATACGGTGGTCTGGGTACTTTGGGCAACCGGATGGAACCGTCCCCGGCAGCGCCGCCACCCGTTGCCTTTCGCAAGGAAGATAACCTCGGTCCACGTCCGTCATCATCGGGATGTTCCCCCGGAAGCGCCCCCGGATTTGACGGTGAGGTGCAGATATCCCGGGGTGACGCCGCCCGCGATTCACGATACCATGGGCCCCAACTATTTTTCCCCGTGATGGTTAACACCCAAGGACCACGAGATGAATAGCGTAACTGCCCGATTGTCAGTCATGATGTTTCTGCAATTCTTTATCTGGGGCGCCTGGTACGTCACCGTGGGGAACTACATGAGCGCCCACGGGATGTTCGATCAGGTGGCCTGGGCGTACACGGTTGGGCCGATTGCCGCGATCGTCTCGCCGTTTTTCCTTGGGATGATCGCTGACCGGTTATTTGCAACTGAACGGGTGCTCAGCGTCATGCACCTAGTCGGCGGGCTGGCCATGCTCGCCGCCCCGGCCGCCGCGGGCATCAGCCCCACTGCCTTCATCGTCGTCCTGCTGATCCACATGCTGTGCTATATGCCCACGCTGGGGCTGACCAACACGCTGGCATTCCACAACATCAAGGATCAGGAAAAGGAATTCCCCATCATCCGTGTGTTCGGCACGATCGGTTGGATCGCGGCCGGCTGGGTTGTCAGCAAGGGCTTCAACGCTGACTTTACCGCCACGCAGTTCTATGTGACCGGTGTGGCGTGTCTGGCACTTGGCGTGTTCAGCCTTGCCCTGCCGCATACCCCGCCGCCCGCCAAGGGCAAGAAGGTTTCCGTCCGCGAGATCATCGGTCTGGACGCCTGGGCGCTCATGAAGGAACCTTCGTTCGCCGTCTTCCTGATCAGCTCGTTCCTGATCTGTATCCCGCTGGCGGCCTACTACGCATTCGCCCCGGTCTACACCGGCAAGGTGGGCTATGGAAACCCGGGCTTCATCATGTCGTTCGGCCAGGTTTCCGAGATCGTCTTCATGCTCGCCATGCCGCTGTTCTTCGCCCGGCTGGGCGTGAAGTGGATGCTGCTGGTGGGCATGCTTGCCTGGGTGGCGCGTTACGGCCTCTTCGCGGGGGCGGATGACGCCAACATTCGCTGGATGGTGCTCATCGGTATTCTGCTGCACGGCATCTGCTACGACTTCTTCTTCGTGACCGGCTTCATCTACACCGACAAGAAATGCTCCAAGGATATCCGTGGACAGGCCCAGGGTATGCTCGTGCTGGTGACTCAGGGGCTGGGACTGGGACTGGGGGCTCAGATCATGGGCAGCATTGTCGGGGCGTACACCCCGGCCGAGGCCGCGGCGCTCAAGGATCAGTCGACGGCGCTGACGAAACAGGCGTTCAGCATCACCGATCCCGAAGCCGCCAAGCTGCTTTTCGATCAGGCGAACGAGCTTGCCAGCAAGGCCAACGCGCTGATGGACTGGCAGATGATCTGGCTCATCCCCTGCATCGCTGCGGCAGTGGTGGCGTTCATCTTCTTCGCCTTCTTCCGCGACAAGGTTGCCGCCACCGAGGAACCGGTCACCGCAGCGAACGCTGATCAGGCGTGAAAGCGGCAACAGATGTAAGAAACAAAGAACCCGCCGGCGAAAGTCGGCGGGTTTTTGTTTGAGTGCAAAGTTCAAAATGCAAAGTGAGGGGAAGAGGTCCAAGGTTCAAAGTTCAGGGTTTAAGGTTGGTCACGTTCGTGCCACTTTGTTTCGTTGACGTCGATGGGACAGAACGAACGACTTCATCACACACGGGACGGCCAACAGGGACGTATCGCACTGCCCGCGATATGCGTCTTACCCGTACCTCCAACTTTGAACTTAGCACCTTGAACCTTGAACTTTGACCCCCTCCCTCACCTCGCTGCCGTCTCGTTGCCCTTGATCACCGTCAGCAGTTCGATTTCGAAGGTGAGATCAGCATTGGGGGGGATGCTGCGACCGGCACCGCGGGAGCCGTAAGCCAGTTCGGCCGGGACATGCAGCGTGCGTTTTTCGCCCTGTTTCATGCCCACGATGCCTTCCTCCCAGCCCTTGATGACCGCGCCAGCCCCAAGCTGGAAGCCAAAGGGCTTGTTGCGGGTGCGGGAGGAGTCAAAGACGGTGCCATCGGTCAGGTAGCCGGTGTAATGGACCAGCACGGTGTCGCCGGTCTGGGCGGTTTCACCCTCGCCGGCCTGCGTGATGATGAAACGCAGCCCGGTGGCGGTGCGAATCTCCTGGCCGACCTTCGGAGCCTCAGCGGAGACCGCGTTGGGAAGCTGGACCGGCTTGTCTTCGCCGGGCACCTCGGGGTTGAACAGTTCCGCCGCAGCAAGCAGTGCAGCACCGGAGCGAGGTGAATCGGTCGAGACCGGCCCCAGTTGACGCATGGCGAAGGTTTCGTGCTGCTCGGCCCGCTGGCGCTCCAGCGACACAGGGCCGGGCGGAAGCTGCCGCATGTGACTCAGCAGCCGGGATGTGCCGGCATCCGCCAGCCGCGCCTGACTGGACTGCTGCAGGCTCGCCAGCAGTTCCTCCAAAAGGGCTTGATTCTCAAGTTGCAGTTGTTCCCGCAGTTGCGTCAGCACCGCCTGATTGTGCTCCGCCGCCTGGGCCTGCACGCGCACGAGCAACTGCTTCATCGTCTGCTCGGTCACCGGTTGCGGCTGGGTCGCCAGCGTTACGCGCATCTCGGCGAGCAGTTCATCCCGGAACGATTCGGTCTGGGCCTGCAGGGCATCGGCAATGCGTTCGACCAGCGCATCGGTGTCGACGGCGGGCTGAGTCGGGGTGGATTGGCGTGCCTGCTCAGTCGCCGTCGCCAGGGCGGTGCGCAACTCCTTCAGAAGGGCGGCGTTATGCTCGCGATATTCCTTTTCCACCGCAGCGGCGACCTGTTGCGCCAGCTCTGCCGGGGAGGGCTGCTTCTGTTCGCGCAGTGCGGCAATCAGCTCCCGCACGGCCGCTTCGTCGTCGGTCGGCCGATTCTCCGCCAGTGCCTTTTGCATCTGCTCCAGCAGGGCGGCGGTTTGTCGGCTCGTCTGGGCTTCGACCGCGGCAGCGAACTCCCGCGCCAGGGCGGCGGTGTCGGGCTGTGGCTCGGCACGGAGCTCGGCGAGCACCTGCTTCACTACATCGGCGGTGTCAGCTTTGGGCTGGTCCGCGATGGCCGCCAGTAGAGCGTCGGTCTGCTCCTGTGCGTGTGAACGCATCGCCTGGATCACCTGCGAGGCCATGTTGTTGCTCGCCTCGACCGGGCGGCGACGCAGTTCCGCCAGCACTTCCTGCATCACGGCATCATCGATCGGTTTGGGCTGAGCCTGCAGGACCGACCGCACCTCCCGGGCCACGCGCTCGGCCATTTGATCGCCGGTCATCTGCGGCAGGCGGTGCAGCTCTTCGAGCACCTTCCCGACCAGCGCTTCGTTGGCATTGGCCTGCGTCGCGCTGGCGGCGATGACCGTCTCCTGAAGCTGGTTAAGTGATTCGGTCTGCTGATCGGCCTGCGACTGGATGAGGCTGGCGATCCGCTCGATCCGCTGCTGTGTTTCCTGCGACTGGGCGATCAACTGCTGGTTGAGCCGCTGCTGCTCCTGCAGTGCCGCCTCGGGGGTGAGCGCCTCCAGCGAGCGTGCCTGTTCAGTCAACCGCAGGTGCAGCACGCCCAGCAGACCGATGACGATGACCAGCCCGGCGGCAAGCGCCCAGATGGCGCGGGCGTTGCTGGGGGGGACGGAGGCGAATTTCGGATGGATCGGGCCGTTGGTCAGCCGCATCGGCCGGTCGATGGACGAAGCGTTGCGGCGGGAAACACGCGAGCGGGTGGACTGCTGCGCATCCGACCGATGGGTACGGGCGCGCGATCCGGCTGAACTGCGCGAAGCTTCTGCTGCGCTGCTGCCACTCAGTGCATCATGACGCGAGGCGCTGCTGGCACGCTGTTCTTCTGCGACAACGCGGTCCAGTTCCTCAGCCGCATCATCCTGAACGAACTGGAAATCCTGCTCTGAATCGTGCAGTCGCATGGCGGCATCCAGTTCCGGTGCGGCTGTGGCGTGCAGCGGCTGGGCGTCGGCATTGAGCCGGCCGACCACAAAGATGGTGCGCCCCAGCTGGATGCGGTCGCCATCGTTGAGCTTCGTGGCCGAATCGATGCGCTTGCCGTTGACACGCGTGCCGTTGGTCGAGCCGACGTCGCGGATGTACCACGCGCCGTCGCTGAAATAGATGTCGGCATGACGACGTGACAGCTTGCGGTCGCGCATGCGTACCGTGTCGCTCTGGCGGCCAATCAGGTGTATCTGGTCCTGTGCCAGCTCAAAAACGGTGCCTCGATCCGGGCCCTTCACGGCGATCAGGATGAGCACGGCATCTCCCTTTCGTTACCGCATTTCGCCTATTGCCAACAGATTGGGAATCGCCATAGGGTATCCGAAGCTGCGGCGGACCGGCAAATGAAAGTTGCGGCGGGGGGAGGGGGGGGCTGCCTTCGACGAATTGACGGACCCGTCCCGCCGGCCGCGGACGTGCCTTTGATGGATTCGGTCGCTACGCTTCTGGCAGACATGTGTATGGAGCGCGATGAGGAACCGGTTCGTGGTGCCATCGGGCGTCTGGGTACGCTGGTTGGTGGGGCGACGATAATGCCGCCGCTGGGGGCGCTGCTGGTGCTGGGCACGCTCGATGTGGTGGGGCCCTGGCTGTCGGGGCAGCCGGAGATTGGTGTCGTTGTTTACATCCTGGGCTTCATCCTGCTGGCGGGGCTGGCGCTTCTGCCCACCTACGCGCAGGCGATCCTGGGGGGATGGGCCTTCGGGTTCACGATCGGTTTCCCAGCCGCGATGATGGGGTTCGTCGGGGCGGCCTGGCTGGCGCATGAGCTGGTCCGCCGGGCGGCGCCAGGGGCGATGCACGCGCTCGACGATCGACCACGCTGGCGCGCGATCCGCCGGGCACTGGTCGGTCGCAGCTTCTGGCAGACAACCGCGCTGGTCGCACTGGTGCGCATGGCACCCGCCACACCGTTCGCCATCGTCAACGTCATCATGACCGGGGTGGGCGTCAGCCGTGGCGCATTCCTGCTGGGAACCGCGCTTGGGCTGGCGCCGCGCGTGGGGGTGGTGGTCTATGCTGCGGCCGGGGTCGCGCACTGGCGTGAAGCGCAGGTGTCACCGGGCTGGACCTGGCTGGCGGGATTGGCCGCGACGATCGGTCTGGTGACGTTACTGACCGTGATCGCTGCTCGTGCATTGCGGTCGATCGCGGATGAACAGATTGCCGTAGATGAACCGGTCCGCCCCGATGAGGGCACATCGGTTCGCGAGTCGTGACTTGCTTACTTCTTTTCGGTGCTGCCGTCCGTATCCGAGGCGCGGAGGTGGATGTCTGCGAAATCCATCCATGCCTTCCTCTCGGTGGCGGTCATGTCATGCTTGCCCGGCCGAATGAAGTAACCCAATCGTGAAAAGATCAGGTGATCCGCACGGGTAGTTCGTTCACCTGAGTACATGTCGCCGGTGCGGCAGCCAGGCTTGCTGCGACAACCAGTTTCGCTGCGCAATGATTCATCAGACAATCTTCCTGCTGCGGCTACTCTGGCCAAACCTTCCATATGTGTCAATCGTGGCAAATTTTTCGACCCGGGAGGATGGAACTTTCCGTGCGCTCCTGCGTCCAATTCCCTGTGGGGAAAGTCCCCTCATGGAGAACAGACCATGTTGCAGCGAAACAGTGTGTGGCTGATGGCGGTGTTGATGGTGCTGACTTTCCTGGGGGGCAGCGCGGCACGGGGCATGTTGATCGTTGATGGACGGCTGGAGGATTTTCGTCGCCCCATTCCGCTTCCCCAGCCGCAGCCCCAGCCGATCCGCTTCGCCCCGATTCGCACACTGGAGCATCGGATCGACGTCACGGTTCGCGACCAGGTCGCGACGACCACGGTGGAGCAGGTGTTCCACAACCCGGCTTCGCGTGTGGTCGAGGGGACGTTTCTCTTTCCCTTGCCTGCCGGGGCGAACATCGACCGTTTTACCATGGAGGTGAACGGCGAAAAGGTGGAGGCGGAACTGCTCGATGCGGACAAGGCGCGGCAGATCTATCAGAACATTGTACGGCAGATGCGCGATCCGGCGCTGTTGGAGTACGCGGGAACGCAACTGCTCACCTGCCGCATCTTCCCGTTCCAGCCGAATGAAAAGAAGCGCATCACGCTGCGCTACACGCAGGTACTGCGCAACGACAACGGGCTGATTACATACACCTATCCGCTCAACACGGAGAAACATCGCGCTGAGCCGACGCAGAACGTCAGCATTCGCGTGGCAATTGAAAGCAGGCAGGCGATCAAATCAGTCTATTCACCCACGCACGATATCGATGTGAAGCGGAAGGGCGATCACGAGGTGGTCGCCGGTTTCGAAGCGAACAGGCTCAGGTCGGATGTCGATTTCCAGTTGATTTACGGTGTGGAGCACACGGACGCGCCTATCGGCGTCAATCTGATGACGTTCAATGATCCGGCGGAGGATGAGGAGGGCGGATTCTTCCTGCTGCTGGCATCACCCGGGGCATTCACGCGCGGCGAAGTCATCGACAAGGATGTCATCTTCGTCGTCGACACCTCCGGCTCCATGGCGGGGGAGAAGATCAGGCAGGTGCAGGGAGCGCTCCATTACTGCATCCACAGCCTGAACGAGGGCGACCGATTCCAGGTGTTGCGGTTTTCGACCGATGTGGAGTCGCTGTTCGATGGCCTGGTCGATGCGACGAAGGCCAATCGCGAAAAGGCGATCAGCTTCGTCGATCGATTCCGGGCGGCGGGTGGTACCGCCATTGATAGTGCGCTTGCAGAAGCGGTGAAGGTGGCGGGCGATCGTCGTGGTGCGGATCGTCCCTGCACGGTGATTTTTCTGACGGACGGTCAGCCCACCGTGGGTGCAAGAGATGAGAACACCATCGTTCGGAATGTCACCGATCGCCTGGGCCGAAAAAATGTGCGCATCTTCTCGTTTGGTGTGGGATTCGACGTCAACACACACCTGCTCGACAAACTCTCCGAGAAGACAAACGCCATCACGCAGTACGTGCTGCCCAAGGAAGACATCGAGATCAAGGTTTCCAGCTTCTATGCCCGCATCAGTGAGCCGGTGCTGGCCCAGGTGGAACTGCGCGTGGAAGGCGATGTGCGATTGCACCAGATGCATCCCAGCCCGCTGCCCGATCTTTTCACAGGCCAGCAGCTTGTGGTGCTGGGGCGCTACCGGGGGCAGGGCGATGCCATGCTGGTGCTGCAGGGCCAGGTGAACGGCAAGCCAATGCGCTTTGAACACAAGGCAACGTTCCCGCGCCGCGACACCGAACATCGCTTTATTCCGCAACTCTGGGCGACACGTCGTGTGGGATTTCTGCTCGATGAGATTCGTCTGAGCAAGGACAACAAGGAACTGCGTGAGGAGGTGACACGCCTTGCCCGGCGATACGGTATTGTGACACCCTACACCTCGTATCTGATCGTCGAGGATGAGGAACAGCGCGGGGTGCCGATGGCACGCAGGGCCGCGCCCGCGGCTGCCGCGCCTGTCGAACAGGCGGCACTGAGTGAATCCTTCAATCGTATGAAAATGGCACGCGGTGGCGAAGCTGGTGTGGCTGGGGCAACATCCAACCAGGTCCTGCGTAATGCGGGCAAGCTCTCCGACTTCCAGCAGGCTCAGGCTTTCGCGCAGCTCGATCACCAGAACGCGGGCCTGCCACAGCAGACCGTGCGACATGTACAGGGACGAGCGTTCTATAAGAACGCATCGCAATGGGTGGATGCCCGCGTTGCGGAACGCCCCAACAGCAGGGTCGTGCGCGTTGTCTTCGATTCACCGGAATACTATGAACTGCTCGAACGGCAGCCGCAGGTGGCCAACTGGCTTTCGGTCGGCCGAAACGTGCAGATTCTGCTCGATGACACGATCTATGAGATTGTCGAGGAAGAAGGATAATGAAGAAGCAGTGCGGCTGATCGCGTGCTTACGGGTCGAAGGTGATGATCAGCAACACCTGCACGTTGCGACCGAGCCGTCGCCCTGTGAGCAGTTGCCTGCCGAAGTGGGATGGCAGCGGTTCGTAACGCGGTTTGCTGGGCATGGTTTCCCTTGAATCGTCCGTTTCGGACTGGTCCACATCGTCGGCGGCATCGGCTGCTTCCTCCTCAGCCGGTGCCGCCGGAGTTTTGTCGACGGCGTCCGCATCGGTTATTCGATCTGTGTCGGGTTGCTGCTCCGCTGCTTCTTCCGGGGGTGTTTCCTCGGCAGCCGGCACACGGTGCAGTCCCACCACAATGCGCTGATCGGGTCGCAGCCGCAGGTTGATCGTCAGTTCGTGGAAGATGCGGCCATCCAGCAGCTTCTCCTGCGGCAATCGTGGTTGCAGTGTCGGCTTCTCCAGATGATGATGAAGCTGCAGCTCCAGATCGAATTCCTCGTTCGCGCGATCGGCGGATGACGAATCGTCCGCCTCCGCTTCCAGTGCCGTGGCCAGCGGTTCCTCGCGCACGATCCGCCCCAGCAGTTGCGCATGCCCGTTGCGCAGCACCGTGCGAGTGGGCGACAGGGGTGGAATGGTCAGGTCGACCCAGATGCGTTTTTCCAGCGGCGGCGAACGGTACAGCGCGATCGGGTCAGGCCGATCCGTCAGTACCAGCGAGTTACGCGTCGCCAGTGCAGGTGGTACATGCTGGATGAAGGCATCGATCGCGTCTGCGTTCAGGACGCCGATGTGGATGCCGTTGCGCAACCAGGCGTCGCGGATCGTCGGATCGATCGCGTCGACATCGACATCCTCCCACGCCGCCTCAACCGGCGCATCCAGAGGCAGCTCGACGCGCAGCACATGTGCCCTCAGCGCAGGTCGCCGGCCGGACTCGATGACCTCGACCGATCGGGGACGGCGGATCGCATCGAGCGTCGGCAGGGCGGCGGTGCCCCCAACACCCTCCTGTTGCTCGGTAACGCAGCCGCCCGCCAGCAGCACGGCCACCAGCAGCCCCGTCCATCTTCGCTGTGACCCGCCGTGTGTCATCCAGCCAGCACCTGTTCCAGCAGGTCAAATCCCTCATCCAGTTGCTCACGCGTCACCACCAGGGCAGGGGCGATGCGCAGCACCGTGTTCTGTGTGCCGTTGATGAGCAGTCCGCGTTCGAGGCAGCGGTTGACGACATCGGTGGCCGACTTGAACCAGCCACCGGCATTCACATCCAGCTCCACACCGATGAACAGGCCCTTGCCACGCACCTGTTTGATGACGCGCTGCCGGCCCGCCATTTCACGCAGTCGGCCCTGCGCGTATTCGCCCAGTTCCGTCGCCCGTTCGTGCAGCTTCTCGCGTTCGATCACGTTGAAGATCGCGGCGCTCACCGCCATCGACACACAGTTGCCGCCCAGCGTCGTCGCATGTCGCACCACCCCTTGCTTGCGCACGTTGTAGAAGTCAGCCACGCGCTCCTTGGCGCACATCACGCCCACCGCCAGCCCGCCGCCCACACCCTTGGCCAGCGTCATGATGTCAGGCTCAATGCCCCAGTGCTGATGTGCAAACCAGCGGCCCGTGCGCCCCACACCCGTCCACACCTCATCGCAGATGAGCAGAAGATCCCGCTCATCGCAAAGCTGACGCAGCCCGGGCAGGTAGTCATCGCTGGGCACGTTGATACCACCCTCACCCTGGATTGGCTCGATCATGATCGCGACCGTTTCATCGTCGATCGCGTCGCGCATCGCCGCCAGATCGTTGAAGGGCACATGGCTGAACCCGGCCAGCCAGGGTTGGAAGCCTTCGCGCACCTTGGATTGCCCGGTCGCCATCATGGTCGCCATGCTGCGACCGTGGAAGCTGTTGGTCGTGGTGATGATCTTATAGCGTTTGCCCTGGCCGTACAGCCGTGCCAGCTTGATCGCTGCCTCGTTGGCGTCCGCGCCGCTGTGACAGAAGAACGATCGGCCGTCGAACCCGTGTTTGGCGATCGCCTCCGCCAGACGTGTCTGCGGTTCGGTATGGAAGAGGTTGCCCACGTGCCACAGCTTCTGCGCCTGCTCGGTCAGCGCTTTGACGAGTTCGGGGTGACAGTGCCCGAGGATGGGGCCGCCGAAACCGGCGAAGAGGTCGAGATAGCGCTTGCCCTCGGCGTCGAATATCTCACAGCCCGCGCCCCGAACAATCGCGATCGGATAGCGGCCGTAGTTGATCGACATGTACCGGTCATGCCGGTCGATGATGGCTTGCGTGGCGGTCGTGGCGCTGGAAGAAGCGGTGGCGGTCATGGCGTCGTTTCAGCAGGGGGTGCGGTAGGCCCCGCAACTCCGCTGGCGGGGCCACAAACCCCATAGTGTACCGAGTCGCACCCGCCACGAAGTGATGCGACCTGCCGCGTTCACTGCTCCACCGGCTCCAACTGGTTCAAAAGCTCCTGGGCCACCCTGCGGTAGGGGCTCTGCTCATTGGTGTCGAGCGCCAGAATCCGCTGGGCGTTCAGCCCCGCGTTGTCCAGATCGTCCTCGTCCAGATACGCCTGCATCTGCACCGTCAGGGCTGGCAGATTGTCCGCATCGCGCTGGAGTACCTGGGCCGCCGTTGTGTACGCCTTCCACACTTCGTTGGTGTGCAGTGCGTAGGCCACGTGCAGCTTTCGCATCTCGTGCAGCAGGTCCGCCTGACCCGTCGCCTGCAACAGGGCGAGCTGCTTGGCGAACACATCGTCCGCCAGCTCCTCATACCCCATGCGATAGAGCAGCGATGCGGCATTGGCGTAATCCGTCGGCTGGTAGCGCTCCGCCAGTTCCATCAGCCGAAGTGTTGCGACCAACACGCCTTCCCAGTCCTCCCGCGCCTGCGCCTGGGTGGCATGCTGCATGTAGACCTTGATGCCATCCTGAGGTGTTGCGAACGTCTGGTAGCGGCGAAAACGTGTCGCGATATCCTCACCCGTCACCTGCGCGATGGCGGTATCCAGCCGACGAAAACCATTGCCATCGTCCATCGCGACGATCGCATCGAGAATCGCCCGTAGCACGCCAGGCCCGTATCGTTGTGTCAGCCCTGTCGCCTCTTCCACCGCCAGCGCCCAGCGAGCTGCCGTCAGTTCCGACTCCGACGCAAGTGGTGTGGCAACCTCGTACCCCGGGTCCATCCAGTAATACAGGTTCGTTTTGTTCACGAGGTTGTTGTAGAGGCTGGCATCGGGGTGAAAAGCGGTCACCGCCTCATCGTTCACGAAACGACGCGTCATCTCCAGGGCGGTCACCGTCGAGAAGCCTTCGACGAACCAGCGATAATAGGGGTCGCGCGGCTCGATGCGCGAGAGAATCATTACCTGTGTTGTGTCGTGGAACGCCTGACCGTAAGCCGCCCGCTGCGCGATGCGCAGGGCATCCAGAAGTGCATTCACCTGCGCTGCCGCTGGTTCCGTATCTGAAATTGGCAGGGGCAGCACCGCTACCGGATCATCCGCCGGCCCGCCCAGAATCACACCGAAGTAATACTCAGCCGTGTCCGTGCGCGGGTCGTAGCTGAACCCGGGCAGTTCCGCGCCACGTCGCAGCGCCTCCTTCACCGTGGTCTGCCGCACGAGGTAGATGTGCAGCGGGGGCGGTATGTTCAACAATCGCGGGGTGGAATCCAGCACTTCGACCAGCACTGCCGCGTGATCCTCCACCGCCTGTGGCGTCGACTCGATGCCCACCACCGCGTGAAGCTCACGCACCAGATCATCCGCCCGCACGATTAATTGGTCGCTCGTCTGCTGCTGCGATCGCTCGAATGTCAGATGCGATTCGATCGTCCGTCGCACGGCCCCGACCTGGTTCGCCAGTCCCAGTTCGAAATGGAGCACGACGCCGTTGAACTCTATCTGCGCCAGCTCGAACGCATCCCACGCCACACGCGGGTCGATCGTTTGCGGCGCTTCATTCTCGGCAAGTTCATCCACTTCCTGTCCGGCACCGTTGTCCGCGGCCGGAGGAACTTGTTGCTGATCAGAAGGCGCATCGCCTGGCGGAGCCACCTGACCCGGGACGACCGTCAACAAAACGCCTGTGAGCACCAGTGCGAGGAGTCGTGACATGGTCGATCTCCCGGGAAGGTTTGTCGGTCACGGCAGGGCGATGGATTCGACTGTCGCGGTCAGTGCGTGCTCCTACGAACGTTCGCCCTCACTCAACCTCTCTCAGAGGGAGGGGGGGCAAACCTTCTTACGCCTTCTCCTCTGGGAGAGGGCTGGGGTGAGGGCGATTCACCCGCGTCAATCACTTTCTATCCCTCCGCCTTCCTAATCCTACGCCAGCCCGCGGCCATGACGAGGGTTTGCAGCAGGGCGAATCCTGCAGCCACCTCGATTCGCACGTTTGTCAGCGCGTAATCGCTCACTTTCGGGTCCAGCACGACCAGCAGGGCGAAGGCGAAGGTGGGCAACATCGACGCCCAGCCAGGGTTCCACGGGTTGATCGCTCCCAGCGACGCCATCGGCGGCAGCAGCAGGGCGAACGCCAGCGACATCCGCCAGCCCGCCACCAGCCACAACACCCCCGCTCCGATGATCCATGCGCCAACAAGTTGGCTGAACCGCACCAGCATGAGCATCCCCCGGCCGCGCAACCGCTCAATCCGCCGATATACCAGCCATCGCTGGGCGACCGCCAGAATCACCGCGAACCCCGCGGCGTGGAACGTCGGACCGGCCGTGCCGAAAAATGGTTCAAACCCCGCGATCATCCCCAGCACGCCCACCAGCGAGGGCACGTACGCCGCCAGCACGATGAGGCTGGTCAGCAGATCCGGCGTCGCGCGCAGCGTGATCAGCGCCAGTCCACCCTGAAAAAGAATGGGCCACGCTGCAGCGATGCACGTCCAGCCGATCAGCAGCGCCTCAAAAAGCCACGGGAAGAACATTCCCTGCACGTGCGCCCCGCCCCCGCTGGCAAGCACTGGTGCGAGGTAGTGCAGCACCAGCCCGGGCAGCCCGAACATCAGCGCGGTTGCCAGCCGCGAGCGGTACTCGTACTCCATCCGCTCGTACAGGCGCCCCAGATCGTTGGCCGGGTTGAACGATTCGCCCACCCGGTCACGAATTTCCAGCGCCACGATGCGCGCGATTCCCGCTGCCCGGTCAGCCTCCGCTTCGGTCAGCGGCGGGGCCGGCTCATCACCTGCCTTCTTCAGCGCCACCCACGCCGACTGGCCCGCCACATCCACCGCGTTGTCAAACCCCGCCTCTGCCCACCGCTGCGACAGCTCCTGCCCCAGCGATGGATCGCCCAGCCCATCCAGAATCACGTGCGTGCGGTTCATGCGGCAGCAAGCATATCAAATTCAATAAGCAATAATCATGAATCAGTTGCCAGTTCAGATCATCCGGCTGCGCACCACTGCCGCAACCGGTCACCCCGCGCCGCTGTTCGCCGCATCCTCCAATTGTTTAATTGACAACTGATTAATGATTATTGATTACTGATTTCGCCTCCCCATCCTTGCCGCTTTTCCTCATCCGGGTATAATCTTCCGCTCGATTCGTTCTTCCCTCGGAGCGTCACGCCCATGATCGAAGCCCTTAAGGACGACCAGATCTTTCAGAAGGTTGGTGGACGGTTCAAGTTCACTGCCCTGACGCAGCACCGGATGCGGGAGCTGATGGATGGGGCCCGTCCGTTGGTGGAGCGTCGCGGCCGCAGCGACTTTGAAGTCGCGGTGCAGGAGATCGTTGAGGGCAAGATCACCGTCGAACTGCCCGCCGAGGACCAGCCCGCCGAGTCGGAGTCGCACGACACCGATCTGCAGGACTGAGTGCATGGCCGACACCCCGGCCCCTGATGCGTCCGCGGCCGATTCCATCTGGTCCGGCCGCAACGTCCTGGTTGCCGTCACCGGCGGCATCGCATGCTATAAATCCGCCACGCTGGTCAGCCGCCTCATTCAGGCGGGCGCTGCCGTGCGCGTCATCATGACCGAGGCCGCCACGCGCTTCATCGGCCCGCTTACTTTCCAGTCGCTCACCGGTCGGCCCGTCCTGACCTCCATCTGGCAGGTCGACGACCAGCCCGAAAGCCAGCACATCGGCCTGGCACGCTGGGCGCACCTGGTCATCGTCGCCCCCGCCACCGCCAACGCCATCGCCAAATTTGCCCACGGCCTGTGCGATGACATCGTCAGCCTCACCCTCGCTGCCGTCCCACAGGGCACCCCCGTTCTGCTCGCCCCGGCGATGAACAGCGACATGTGGGCCAACCCCGCCATCCAGCGCAACATCCAGACCGTCCGAGACCTGCTTGGCTACCACATGGTCGGCCCCGAAGAAGGCTGGCAGGCCTGCCGCACCAAAGGCCTCGGCCGCATGTCCGAACCGGAAGCGATCCTGAAAGCAGCGGAAGCAGTTGTCGGGCCGGCGCGATAACGAATACCCGCCCGCGGACTTGCAAAACCATTTCGGTGAAGCCACAAACGGCTTTTATTGGACATTGAACCTTTGGATCCGCTTCGGATTTGGGGCTTGCGATTTCGGATTTGCGCATTTCATTGACTTGCCCGACGCCATATCGAACAATTCAGCGAGCCGAGCAAATCCACATAAGCGGCGAAAGGGGTGTTGCAATGTTGACGCTTGATCAGTTGTTGCAACGGTTGTGGGACGACTATGCGGCGTTGAATCCGCAGGCGAAGGCGATTCATGCGTTGCTGGAACAGCGGGGGGAGCGGATCATCAACGATCACATCGCGCTGCGGACATTTGATGATCCGCGGGTAGGGCTGACGGCGCTGGCGCGGCCGTTTGAGCGGCTGGGGTATCGAGCGATGGAGGATTACACCTTCCCGGCCAAGAAGCTGCGGGCCAAGCATTTCGAGCACGCTGAGCCGGGCCGGCCCAAGGTGTTCATCAGTGAGCTGAAACTGGCGGAGTGTTCGCCGGAGCTTCAGGCGATGGTGCGGGGACTGATCGATCAGATGGATCCGTCGCTGCCACAGCGAGAGGATTTCCCGGTGAGTGGCCGGCCATGGAAGGTGTCGTTCGCGGAGTATGAGAAGCTGGCGGCGGAGAGCGAGTACGCCGGGTGGATGGCGGCGTGGGGGTTTCGGGCGAACCACTTCACAGTGGACGTCGGGGCGCTTAAGACGTTCGATTCACTGGAGCAGTTCAATGCGTTCCTGAAGGAGGTGGGGTTTAAATTGAACAGCAGCGGCGGTGAGATCAAGGGGTCGCCCGCTGATCTGCTGGAACAGTCCTCGACGCTGGCGGACCTGGCGATGTGTGATTTCACCGATGGTCCGCGGCAGGTGCCGTGCTGCTACTACGAGTTTGCCAAACGGTACAACAAACCGGATGGGACACGCTTCGAAGGTTTCGTCGCGAAGAGCGCGGACAAGATTTTTGAGAGTACGGACCGGAAAGCACGGGGTTGAGGGAGTACGGAGGGGGAGAAAACGTGGAGCGCGAGAGAAAGTCCAGCCGCTCCCGCGGCTGGGGAGGGATGATGTGGGGGTGTTTGGAAGAGACCCAGCCACAGAGTGGCTGGGCTTTCGTTTGGGCTTTCGTTTGCAATGTTGCTCTCCTCGACTTGACGCGTCATCGCGTCGATTCAGTTACTGTTCGCTCTTGTGGCGGGATGCCGATAGACTTTATCCCCCATGCAATTCTGGTTTTATTTCATTCTGGTCGTGGTATACGGCGCTTGCATCGGCAGCTTCCTCAACGTGGTGATCTACCGACTGCCGGCAGGCAAGAGCCTGTGGCATCCGCCTTCTTCGTGCCCGAAGTGCGGGCATCGGCTGGCGTGGTATGACAATGTGCCTGTGCTGGGCTGGCTGCGGCTGCGGGGCAAATGCCGGTACTGTAGTGAGCCGATCAGCGTGCAGTACCCGATCATCGAGGCGGTGACGGCAGCACTGTTCGGCCTGGTGATGCTGGTCTATTACAAAACGGATCTTCGGCCAGAGTTCGCCGAGGCGGGGCTTGCCGAGACATGGCCCGTACTGGCGGTGCAGCTGGCACTGGTGGCGTCGCTGGTGGCAGCGACGGTGATCGACGCCCGGATGTACATCATTCCGCTGCCTATCCCCTGGACGGCGACGCTCATCGCAGCGATCACGCTGCCGGTGGCCACGCTGTGGAGCGATCAGACCACCGCGGTGACCTTCACCGTTGGCGAGGCGGGCTTTGGCGCAGCAGGGGGTGGGCTGCTCGGACTGGGGGCAGCGGTGCTGCTGCTGAAACGGGGCATTCTGCCGCAGAGTTTTGCGGAGCTGGACGACGGGGCGGTGCACAGCGAGTCGATCGCGGAGCAGCAGGAGCAGGATCTCTCGACGAACCCGGAGGACTGGCCCGTGCATCCGCATCCGCGACGGGAGGTGCTCAAGGAGTGTCTGTTCCTGGCGCTGCCGGTGCTGGGGGCGGTGGTGGGGTGGATACTGCTGGCGTCGGATGCGCCGCAGCCGTCGCCGAGTCTGCTGTTGCCCACAACCGCGCCCCCGCCACCAGAATGGCTGACACCGGCGGTGCAGGTGTTCGGCGGGGTGGCGATGGGCTATCTGGTGGGCGGGGCGCTGGTGTGGGGCATCCGCGTACTGGGCACGCTGGGCTTTGGCAAGGAGGCGATGGGGTTGGGGGATGTGCACCTGTTGGGTGCGATCGGGGCGGTGCTGGGGCCGATCGATGTGACGCTGGTATTTTTCGTGGCACCGTTCCTGGGGTTGGCGGTGGCACTGGTGTCGAACTTCAGCGAGGTGCTCAAGGGGAAGCTGCGTGTGATCCCGTACGGGCCGTACCTCGCCGCGGCGGCAGTGATCGTGATGGTGCTGCGGGAGGATCTGCTGCGGTTGGTACCGTTGGGGTAGCCGTCACGCGACATCTCGCGTCGCTTCGTGAGCAGGTCCATACTTTGGGGGGCATTTAGTCCCCTGGTCCTTCAGTCTCCTGGTCTCTTATCTCTTTTTCTTTGCCAAATCGATAGATGCCCGGCGGGGCTTTTTTGATTTGTGCTTCGCTGATGGGGTGGCCGCATTCGGGACAGACGGGTTTGGTTGCACCGAAGAGAGGGTAGCTGCACTTGCTGCAGCGCCAGGCGACGGTGTAGGGCGGGTTGGCACGCCAGCGGATGATGCCGAGGACGAACGCGACGAGAAGAAACGACCCAAAGGATATGTAGGCAAGAATTGGATGGATCACGGTGGCGATCAGGATCGCCATGGTAATCAGAACGGCCATCAGGCAGCCATAGGGATGGCGCATGGGGTGGCGGTCGGGAAATGGGTTGTACCCAGCCCCCCAGCCATTGTGTGGCTGGGCTTCGGTGTGTTAGCGCGTGATTATGCCTGCGCGGCGGTGGCTTTGGCGCGCTTCTTTTCGAGTTCGGCTTTGATTTCGGCGCGGGATCGTGGGGCGTTACGGCTGGCGTTCTTTTCCAGGGCCTTGATATTCGTTTCGCGGGCGGTGGTGAGTTCGTCCAGCCAGGTTGTCAGTCGCTGGTGCGCTTCGGGGAGGAACTCCTCCGCGGGGGTGAGGCTGGGGAACCAGGCACGATCCCACTCGACGGTGAGATAGCCCGTATAGCCGATGCCCATGAGACGCTGGATGAACTTGCGGATGCCGACCTCGCCGTCGCCGAGCTGGCAGAAGCCGGCGCCCTGGCTCAGGGGGGCATCCTTGAGCTTGGCCAGACGAATGCGGGTGTTGAGCGTGGAGACGCTGACCCATCCGCCACGATCGTTGGGGTCTGCGGCGGCGGCGTTGGCGATGTTCCACAGCAGGCCCGCCATCGGGTGCTCGATCAGATCGAGCAGCCACCACCATTCCTTGGAGGAGCAGAAGCTGCCGGCGTTTTCAAAGAGCAGTTGGATGCCGTGCTCCCCCGCCGTATCCGCCAGGGCCGGGACACTGGAGGCGATGCGCTGGACGACCGTACGACGGTCCTCTCCCACGCCCACCTGCAACGGGAAGATGCGCACGAAGGAGCAGCCCATTTCGGCGGCTGCCTCGATCGCTTCCGTGATGCCGGTGCGTGCTTCGTGCAGCTTACCCGGGTCCTTGTGGTGCAGTGCCCAGGAGGTGCTCAGGCAGATCGGTTCAACGCCCGCGTCGGCGAAGATGCGGCGGATCTTGGCTGGGTCACTCTGAGCCGGTTCGCACGCCAGTTGCGTGTTGCCGGGACCGAGCGTGCGCAGTTCCACGCCCTGATACCCCATCTGGGCCGCCTTCGCGGCAACTTCTTCCAACGTCCATTCCGGACAGGCAACGGTGCTGAATGCGAGCTTCATGGGCAGTTTGAACCGAGGGTGTCTGTGCGTCCGTCCTGATGGGTGAGGATTCTAGCCGATTGGGGGGGAGGATGCCATGAGCGGGGGGAAGCGTCACCGAAAGCTTCTCCAAACGATGATCTTCTCGCCTTCCTTTCCCAGCCACGGAGTGGCTGGGCTTTC